>CAKZPN010000028.1 GCA_937139335.1 uncultured Roseicyclus sp.
GTGCTCCTGGTTCATCGGCGCGACATAGTCGAGCCGGTCGAAGTAAGGCACAGCCTGCAGATAGGTCTTGTATTCGATCAGCTTCTCGGTGCCGCGATGCAGCAGGCCGATATGCGGATCGACGCGCGTCACCACCTCGCCGTCCAGCTCGAGCACGAGACGCAGCACGCCGTGCGCAGCCGGATGCTGCGGACCGAAGTTGATGTTGAAGTTGCGGACCTGGGCCTCAGCCATGTTGAGGATCCTGCTTTGGTGCGTAGAGCTCGAACACTTCCGCGCCCGTCATTTTTTGTGTCTCGTCTGCAAACGTGTAGTTGTCGGGCTTCTCGTCAATGAAGATTTCCGAACTGAACGCGAAGACCGACGGGTCGTCGAAGGCCGGGGCGGAAACGCTGTGGTGCGAACCGTCCTGCATCCGCCACATCAGCGACGTGCCGCAGGTCTTGCAGAACACCCGCTCGCCATAGCCGGACGACCGGTAGACGCCAACGGCCGTCTCGTCCTCGATGGCGACATCGCCCGCGCACTGCACGGCCATGTAGACGCCGCCGCTCCCGCGGCGGCACATGGAGCAGTGGCAGACGCCCATGTCGCGGTCCTTCGGCTCAGCCGAAAAACGCACCGCACCGCAAAGACATCCACCGTTCAGCCGGTCGCCCATCCCGTGATCCCTCAGCTTGCCTTCTCGTCGCCCGGAAGCACGTAGTCGACGCCCTCCCAGGGAGACATGAAGTCGAAGTCGCGGAACTCCTGGTTGAGCCGGACCGGCTCGTAGACCACCCGCTTCTTCTCGTCGTCGTAGCGAACCTCGACATAGCCCGTGAGCGGGAAGTCCTTGCGCAGCGGGTAGCCGTCGAAGCCGTAGTCGGTGAGGATGCGGCGCAGGTCCGGATGGCCTGAAAACAGCACGCCGTACATGTCGTAGGTTTCGCGCTCGAACCATTCCGCGCCGGCGAACACGTCGATGATCGAGGGAACCGGCGTCTCCTCGTCGGTCGTCACCTTGACCCGCACCCGCAGGTTCTGCACCGGCGAGAGGAAATGGTAGACAACCTCGAAGCGCCGGTCGCGCTTGGGCCAGTCGACACCGCAGATATCGACAAGGTTGACGAACAGGCAACTGGAATCGTCGCGCAGGAAGCGCACCACCTGGACGATATCCGAAGCCCGCGCGGCGAGCGTCAGCTCGCCATGGGCGACGGCGAAGCCGTCGAGGGCATCGCCCAGATGCGCCTGAATGTGTTCGCCAAGTTCGGCGAGCGTCTCGTCCATGATCCTGACCCGTCTTGTCGCGCCGGGGAGTTCGGACCCGCCCGGGGTCCGCGTTGGCGCAGGTTCAGCGTTCGATCGTACCGGTGCGGCGGATCTTCTTCTGCAGAAGAAGCACGCCGTAAAGCAGCGCCTCGGCGGTCGGGGGACAGCCGGGGACATAGATGTCGACCGGAACCACCCGGTCGCAGCCGCGCACCACCGAATAGGAATAGTGGTAGTAGCCGCCGCCATTGGCGCACGAGCCCATCGAGATGACGTAGCGCGGCTCGGGCATCTGGTCGTAGACCTTGCGCAGCGCCGGCGCCATCTTGTTGGTCAGCGTGCCGGCGACGATCATCACGTCCGACTGGCGCGGCGAGGCGCGCGGCGCGAAACCGAAGCGCTCGACGTCGTAGCGCGGCATCGACATCTGCATCATCTCGACCGCGCAGCACGCCAGGCCGAAGGTCATCCACATAAGCGAGCCGGTGCGCGCCCACTGGATCAGGTTGTCGGTTGCGGTGACGACGAAGCCCTTGTCGGCCAGTTCGTCGTTGATCTCGAGGAAGAACGGATCGCTGGCCCCGACAGGCTTGCCGGTGGCTGGATCGAGAATGCCCTTCGGAGCCTGGGCAACGAGCGGCTCGCGCGACGTCAGTCCCATTCCAGTGCTCCCTTTTTCCATTCGTAGATGAAGCCGACGGTCAGCACGCCGAGAAAGGTCATCATCGATCCGAACCCGTACCAGCCGAGGTCGCCGAACGCGACCGCCCACGGAAACAGGAACGCCACTTCCAGGTCGAAGATGATGAACAGCAGCGCCACCAGGTAGAACCGGATGTCGAACTTCATCCGCGCGTCGTCGAATGCGTTGAAGCCGCACTCATAGGCCGACAGCTTCTCCGAATCGGGGTTCTGGTAAGCGAGAATGAACGGCGAAATCAGAAGCGCGAGACCAATGACGAGCGATACCCCGATGAAGACGAGGATCGGAACATAGTCTCTCAGGAGCTCTTCCATGTTCAAACGTGTCCTTGCGCCAGGCCCTCAGCACCGAAGTGCGCTTACAGGCCGCGCGGACGCGGCCGAGCCTAATCCCGGCGATTGTGGCAGTGCGCGTGGAGAGGCGCGACCGCCAGTGCCCATAGGGGCACGCTTAGCCCACGCTCCACCGCAACGCAAGCCCGACGACGGTGTAATCGAAGCGGCATTTTCGCAAGCGCGAAATGACGTTGACGTCAATTTGAAGGCAAAGCCCGCATGCCTCAACGCGCGAAGCGCGCCGCCAGTTCGGGCCACTGCGCAAGGAGCGCCTTGCGGGCGCGGATACCCGGCGAGCCGCGCTCGCCGCTCTCGTCCTGGGCAAGCCTTGCAAAGACCACCCGGCGTGTCCCCTTTTGCGCCCAGCCGACGAACCAGCCATGGCCGCGCGCGCGGTCGAAGCTGCCATCGGCCCGGCGCGGATAGGCGCCACCCGTCTTGCCCGCCATGCGCCACCCCGCGCCCGGCTCGACGCTTTCCACGATCCCCTCGGCCTGCGCCATCGCTGCCTCGGACAGCGGCAGGGAGCGGCTCAAGAGGCCGCGGAGAAAGCGCGTCTGCTCGCGGGGCGAGATCTTCAGCGAGGAAGCGATCCAGGCGCGCTCCAGCCCGTTGTCCTTGCCCGGGTCGCCGGAAAAATCCGCATTGCCGTAGCCGATCGAGCGGGCCCGGTCTTCCAGCCTCGCCGCCCCCAGCTTCCGCGCCATGCGCTGCGAGTACCAGACCACCGAATATTTCATCCACCAGGCGGGATCGACATCCCCGCGCCACGGTTCCCCGCCCCAGTCGACCTCGCCCTTTGCGTAGGTCCAGACCGGCGCGTGCGGCCCGGCAAGGATGCCTTCCTCGAAACCGATGGCGGCAAGCGCCACCTTGAACGTCGAGGCCGGCGTCACCCGGCTGTCGCAGTCCCCCGATTCCAGCAGCGACGCACCGTCCTGCGAATCAATGACAAGGGTGCAGACGACGCCCGCCCGCGCCGCGCCGATGCCGGCCAGAAGGATCAGGGTCGTCGCGACACTCAGAACCGGCTTGATGATCACGATCAGTCCTTTCGCGAGAAACACCGTCAATGAACGCCATTGGAACCGGAAGGATGTTGCGAAAGTGTGATCCCGGCCGCGATGCCGCAGGGCCGCCGAAGGAACCCCGGAGGGGGGGATTTTCAGGATCTCGTGGGGAAACATGGGGCGAGTGGCGCGAGTGACGGGGCTCGAACCCGCGACCTCCGGCGTGACAGGCCGGCACTCTAACCAACTGAGCTACACC
>CAKZPN010000029.1 GCA_937139335.1 uncultured Roseicyclus sp.
CTTGCCGCCGAAATAGACCGCAGGCTTGGCGCGTTTGTCGGTGAGCTGCATGAGGCGGCTACCGCGCCCGCCTGCCAGGACGAATGCCATCGATCGCGCGACGAGCCTTTGGGATGGTCCAGCCATGGTTGTTCTCCTCCCTTGTGGCGCGCCGCCCCAGTGCGATGCGCCGTCAGCTGTCCGGTGTCAGGAACAGCGTGGTCAGCGGTGGCAGGTAGATCTCGGCATGGGCGGGCTGGCCGTGGCTGTCGCCTGTCCGGCTCTCGATCCGGCCCATGTTGCCGCGGTTGCCGCCGCCGTAGATCCGGGCGTCGGTGTTCAGCGCCTCGCGCCAAGCCCCCGCACAGGGCAGGCCGATGCGGTAGGTGCTGCGCTCCATCGGAGTGAAATTGGTGAGCATGACGACGGGCTTGTCGCCGCCCTGGCCGTGGCGGATCCAGGCGATGACGGAATGGTCGGCGTCGCCGCCTTCAAGCCACTCGAAGCCCTTTGCCTCGCTGTCGCGGACATGCAGCGCGGGCGTGGCGCGGTAGACGGTGTTGAGGTCGCGCACGAGGCGTTGCAGCCCCTTGTGGCCCGGATCGTCAAGCAGGTCCCAGGCGATCTCGGTATCATGGTTCCACTCGGTGATCTGCCCGAACTCCTGCCCCATGAACAGGAGCTTCTTGCCCGGATGGCCCCACATGAAGCCGTAATAGGCGCGCAGGTTGGCCAGTTTCTCGGCCGGGCCGCCGGGCATGCGGGTGTACATGGAGCCCTTGCCGTGCACGACCTCGTCATGGCTGATCGGCAGCACGAAATTCTCGGAAAACGCGTAGTGCAGGCCGAAGGTCACCTTGTCGTGGTGGTATTTCCGGTTCACCGGATCCTCGGCCATGTAGCGCAGCGTGTCGTTCATCCAGCCCATGTTCCACTTGAACCCGAAGCCAAGCCCGCCGGCATCGACCGGGGCCGAGACCTGCGGGAAGGACGTGCTTTCCTCCGCCACGGTCATGATGCCCGGATGCGCGCCGTAGGTGGCCGTGTTCATTTCCTTGAGGAACGCGATCGCCTCGAGGTTCTCGTTGCCGCCATGGATGTTCGGCACCCATTCCCCCGGCTCGCGCGAGTAGTCGCGGTAGAGCATCGAGGCGACAGCATCCACGCGAAGCCCGTCGACGTGATATTCCTCCAGCCAGTACAACGCGTTGGCGATCAGGTAGTTCCGCACCTCGCGACGGCCGTAGTTGTAGATCAGGGTGTTCCAGTCCTTGTGGAACCCTTCCTTCGGGTCGGCGTGCTCGTAGAGTGCGGTGCCGTCGAACTGCGCCAGGCCATGCGCGTCGGAGGGGAAATGCCCCGGCACCCAGTCGAGGATGACGCCCAGCCCGGCCGTGTGCGCGGCATCGACCAGATCGCGGAATTCATGCGGCGGCCCGTGGCGGATGGTGGGCGCGTAGAGACCGACGGGCTGGTAGCCCCAGGACCCGTCGAACGGGTATTCGCTCACTGGCAGCAGCTCCAGATGGGTGAAGCCCATGTCGGTGGCGTAACCGACCAGTTCCTCCGCGGCCTCCTTGTAGGAAATGCGGCGCCCCTCGGCCTTGCGGCGCCAGGAGCCGAGATGGACCTCGTAGATGGAAATCGGCGCGGTGCGGGCGTTGCGGCCTGCGCGGCTGTCCATCCAGTCCGCATCCCGCCAGCCATAGCCGCCGATGTCACGCACGATGGAGGCGTTTGCGGGCGGGTGCTGCGAGCCGAAGCCGACCGGGTCGGCCTTCAGCGGCAGGGCCTTGCCGTCCGGTCCGAGGATCTCGTATTTGTAGGCGGTGCCTTCGGGGACGTCGGGGAGGAAGATTTCCCACACTCCCGTCGCGCCGCGCCGGCGCAGGACATGGCGGCGGCCGTCCCAGCCGTTGAAATCGCCCACCACCGATACGCGCCGCGCATTCGGCGCCCAAAGCGCGAAATGCGTGCCGCGCGTGCCCTCGTGCTCCGTCACATGCGCGCCGAGCGCGTGCCAGAGCGCGTGGTGCGTACCCTCGCCAATCAGGTATTCGTCGATCTCACCCAGCACGGGGCCGAAGCGGTAGGGGTCTTCCATCTCCCAGGCCGCGCCGTCGGGGCCGGTGCCGCGCAGACGGTAGGGCGCGTCGCCCGGCACAGGACCGGCGAAAAGACCGCCCGCGCCCGCGACCTGGTCGAGCAGAATCGTGTCGCCACCCGCCAGCGCCGCCATCGCGGCCGCGCCGGGGTCGAAGACCACCACCCAGCGCGCGCCGCCGATGTCATGCGGCCCGAGACAGGCGAAGAGATTGTCGTGTGTTCCCGCGCGAATGCGGTCCGCGACCGCCTGCGGGAGGTGATCGGGCAGCGTCGTGATGGGTCCGCTAGGCATGCCCCGACGCTACAGGAGCGCCCCGCGAGGTCAAGCGCGCGGCCGGACCGAGGCGGCGCCCCAGATATCGGTCATATAGCCGCGGATGGTGCGGTCGGAGGAAAACCAGCCCGACCGCGCGGTATTCAGCGCCGCCATCCGCGTCCAGTGACCGCTATCGCGATAGGCGGCATCGGCCTCGCGCTGGGCGCGCCAGTAGTCGGTGAAATCCGAACAGACGAGGAAATAGTCCGGCCCGCGCAGGTTGCCGGTGATGTCGTGGTAGCGCGCGGGGTCGCCGGGCGAGAACGCGCCCTGGTGGATCGCGTCAAGCGCGGCGGCCAGCCCCGGATCGGCGGCAATGGCCTGGCGTGCGTGGTCGGGCACCGTGCGACGGGCCACCACCTCCTCGGCGGTCATGCCGAAGAGAAAGAAGTTCTCGGCGCCGACGTGGTCACGAATCTCCACGTTCGCGCCATCGAGCGTGCCCACGGTCAGCGCGCCGTTCAGGGCAAATTTCATGTTGCCGGTGCCCGACGCTTCCTTGCCCGCAGTCGAGATCTGCTCGCTGAGGTCCGAGGCCGGGATCAGCCGCTCGGCCAGCGTCACGTTGTAGTTGGGCAGGAAGATGACCTTGAGAAACGGGCTCGTCACCGGGTCGGCGTTGAGCACCTCGGCGACGTCGTTGATCAGGTTGATGATCTTTTTTGCGAAGACGTAGCCCGGCGCGGCCTTGCCGCCGAAGATCTTCACGCGCGGCGTCCAGCCGGCGTCGGGATTGGCCCGGATCGCCTGCCACAACGCTACAGCCTCGAGAATGTTGAGGTGCTGGCGCTTGTATTCGTGGATGCGCTTGATCTGCACGTCGAACATCGCGTCGGGGTCGAGCACGAGGTTCTGCGTTTCGGCGATCCAGCGCGCGAGGTCGACCTTGTTGGCGCGTTTCGCGTTGCGGACGCGATCCTGGAAGCCGGCGTCGTCCAGATGCGCTTCGAGCCCCGCCAACTGGTCGAGGTCGCCGATCCAGCCGTCGCCGATCGCCTCTGAGATGAGGGCGGCCAGCCGCGGGTTGCAGGCGTGCAGCCAGCGCCGCGGGGTCACGCCGTTGGTCTGGTTCACGATCCGCGCGGGGTGGAGGGCGTGCAGGTCCTTGAACACGGTCTGTTTCATCAACTCGGTGTGCAACGCCGAGACGCCGTTGACCTTGTTGGCCATGATGAAGCTGAGCGTGCCCATGTTCACCTGCCCGTCGGCGACGGCGTGGCTGTCGCGCGACGGGAAGCGCGCGGCGTGGTCGGCGTCGATCCGGTCGATCAGCATCATGTGGCGCGGCAGCAGGCGCGACATCAGGCCGACCGGCCATTTCTCCAGCGCCTCGGGCAGAAGCGTGTGGTTGGTGTAGTTCAACGTGCGCCGGGCCAGGTCCATCGCCTCGTCGAAGGGCAGGCCGCGCACATCGTGCAACTGCCGCAACAACTCCGGCCCGGCGATCGAGGGGTGGGTGTCGTTGAGCTGGATCGCGACCTTTTCGGGCAGCAGGCGGATGTCGTCATATTCGCTGTCGAAGCGGCGCAGGATGTCGTGCAGGCTCGCGGCGGTGAAGAAATACTCCTGCTTAAGGCGCAGTTCCTTGCCGGCGGGTGTGGTGTCGTCGGGGTAGAGCACCCGGCTGATCGAACGCGCCAGCATCTCCGGCGCGGCGGCACCGACGTAGTCGCCGTGGTTGAAGCGGGTCAGGTCCAGCGGGTCGACGGCGCGCGCCGCCCAGAGCCGCAGCGTATTGGTCCAGTGCGCCTCCCAGCCGACGACGGGGGTGTCGTAGGCCTCGGCCAGCACGGCCTCGGCGGGCGTCCAGACCGCGCGTTCGTCCTGGTCCGCGACATGGCCGCCGAAACCCACGACATAAAGCGCCTCGGGGCGTTCGAATTCCCAGACATGGCGCTGTTGCAGCCAGGTCTCGGGCTTCTCGATCTGCCGTCCGTCCTTGAAGCTCTGGCGGAACAGCCCGTGTTCGTAGCGGATGCCGTAGCCCATGGCAGGGCAGGCCAGCGTCGAGAGCGACTCAAGGAAACAGGCCGCAAGCCGCCCGAGCCCGCCATTGCCGAGCGCCGCGTCGGGTTCGTCATGCAGCACCGTGTCATAGTCGAGGCCCAGGTGCTCGATCGCGACGGTGGCCTCGCGGTCGAGGCGCAGGTTCACCAGCGCGTCGCCCAGCACGCGCCCGATCAGGAATTCCATCGACAGGTAGTAGACCCGCTTTGCCCCGGCGTCGTAGGCGCTGCGGGTCGAGGTGAACCAGCTGTCCACGATTCGGTCGCGCACCGCGAAGGACAGCGCCATGCGCCAGTCGTGCACCGTGGCATGAACCGTATCCTTGCCGACCGTATAGGTCAGGTGGTGCAGGATCGCGTCCTGCAAGCTCGTGGCGGCACGGGCGTCGTGATAGGTCATGGTCCTGCCTCGGTATCTGGTCCGGGATCGGCGCGGCGTTTCCGTTGACGCCGCCAACGATTAAAAGCGCTTTGAAAGCTGCAATAGGCCCTGTGTCGACCGACGGGCCGGGCAGGTCAAGGGGCTTGGGGGCCGGACGGGGCGCCGGTCAGCCGTAGAGCCCCGCGACCCGTGCGCGCAACTGCACCAACGCGAGCACCGTGTCGATGGTGGGCGTCGGCTTTCCCGTCACGCGGCCCAGTTCCTGCACCGAGCCGAGCAGCGCGTCGATCTCCATCGGGCGGCCGGCGTCGAGGTCCTGCAGCATCGAGGTGCGGTGCGCGCCGACCGCCGCGCCGCCGTCGATGCGGCGCTCGACGTCGATGGGGAATTTCACGCCGAGCGCCTCCGCGATCTCCTGCGCCTCGAGCATCATGGCGCGCGCGACCGCCCGCGTGCCGGGATCGGTGCACAGCACGTCGAGCGTGGCGTGGGTGAGGGCGGAAATCGGGTTGAACGACAGGTTGCCCCAGAGCTTCACCCAGATCTCGTCGCGCAGGCGCGGTCGCACCGGGGCCTTCAGCCCGGCCTTGCCGAGCGCCTCGGACAGGCGTAGCGCCCGCTCCGATCTGGAGCCGTCGGGCTCGCCGAGGGAAAAGCGGTTGCCCTCGATGTGCTTGACCACGCCCGGTTCGATGACCTCGGCGGCGGGGTAGACGACGCAGCCCAGCACCCGGTCGGGGCCAAAGCCGTTCCACTGCGCATCGCCCGGATCGACGGAGGCCAGCCGCGTACCTTCGAGCGGGCCGCCGATCTTGTGGAAATACCACCAGGGCACGCCGTTCACGCCCGAGACGATGGTGGTGTCGGGGCCGATCAATGGCTGCATCCGGTTGACCACCGGCGGCACGGAATGGGCCTTGAGCGTGATGATGACGTAGTCCTGCACGCCGAGCGATGCGGGATCGTCGGAGGCGGTGACGGGGAAGGTTTTCGTTTCGCCTTCTTCTACAAGAGTGAGGCCATTCGCCTGCATCGCCGCAAGGTGCGGGCCGCGCGCGACGAGGCTGACCTCGGCCCCGGCCTCGGCCAGTTTCGCGCCCATGTAGCCGCCAATGGCGCCGGCGCCGAAGATGCAGATCTTCATGCCTCTTCCACCAGCCCGAGCTTGCCCGCCAGCCCGATGCGTTGCAGCTTGCCGGTCGCGCCCTTGGGGATCTCGGCCAGGATCACCACCTTGCGCGGCACCTTGAAGGCCGCCAACCGCTCGGCCGCGAAGACGCGGATCTCGGCATCGGTAGCCTCCGCGCCGTCCTTCAGCACCACCGCCGCCGCGACCTCTTCGCCGAGCTTGGCGTGGGGCAGCGCGAAGGTCACGACCTGCGCCACCGCCGGGTGCGCCGACAGGACGCCGTCGACCTCCAGCGGCGAGACCTTTTCACCGCCGCGGTTGATGATTTCCTTCAGCCGGCCGGTCAGGGTCAGGTAGCCCTCGGCGTCGAACTCGCCCTGGTCGCCGGTGCGGAACCAGCGCTGGCCCTCGGCTTCGAAGAAGCTCTTGGCGTTGGCGTCGGGGTTGCCCTCGTAACCGGGCGTGACGTTCGGGCCGGAGATGACAACCTCGCCGGTGCCGTCGGTCAGCCGGTCCTCGACCTCATGCGCGATGCGCACGAGCGGTCCGGCCTCCACCCCCACCGAGCCGGGCTTCTGCGCGCGCGGCGGCAGCGGGTTCGAGGCCATCTGGTGCGCGGCCTCGGTCATGCCGTATCCCTCGATCACCGGGGCGTTGAAGGTCTGGGCCAGCGCCTCCATCACCGGGCCGGGCAGGGAGGCGGAGGAGGAGCGCAGGAAGCGCAGCGGCACGTTGGCGATGGTCGCGGCGTTGCGGGGCGCGCGGGCGAGGATGGTCTGGTGCATGGTCGGCACGGCGGTGTACCAGCTTGGCCGCGCCTCCTCCATCCAGCCGAAGAACCTCAGCGCGTCGAAGCCCGGCGCGCACCAGACCGAGGCCCCCGCCGCGAGCGAGGCGGAGACGGCGGCGATGAGCCCATGGATATGGAAGAGCGGCATCACGTTCAGGCAGCGGTCCTGGGGCGTCAGCGCCAGCGAGGCGCCGACATTGCGGGCCGAGGCGGCGACGTTCGACTGCAGCAGCGGCACGATCTTGGGACGGGAGGTGGTGCCCGAGGTGTGCAAGATCAGCGCGACATCCTCGGGACTTGGGGCGGTGGT
Source organism: uncultured Roseicyclus sp. (assembly GCA_937139335.1). Taxonomy (GTDB): domain Bacteria; phylum Pseudomonadota; class Alphaproteobacteria; order Rhodobacterales; family Rhodobacteraceae; genus Roseicyclus. The sequence continues at coordinate 7,019 of CAKZPN010000029.1, forward strand.
GTCGGCGCGGCCCGCGCTGGTCTCTGCCGCGAGGGAAAAATGTCCGGCCGGGGTGCCCGGCGCGACCGACAGCCGGATCACGGCCAGCCCCTGCGCCTTGGCCGCCGCGAAGGCCGGGCCGCTTTCGCCCTCGGTCAGGATGATCGCCTTGGCCTTCAGGTCGCTCAAGTAAAAGGAGAATTCGTCCTGCGTGTAGGCGGGGTTCAGCGGGCAGGTGGTGGCCACGCCCGCAACGGTGACGAAGGCCACGGCCATCTCCGGCCCGTTCGGCAGCACGATCGCCACCCGGTCGCCGCGCCCAACGCCCGCGCCGTGGAGCGCGGTGGCGACACGCGCGGCCTGTTCCGCCAGCCCGCCATAGCTGAGCCAGTCGCGTCCCGGCGCGCCGATGGCGGGCGCGGCGCTGTCCGGCGTGCGGATCAGCGCGGCCAATGTGTCGGTCATGATGTTCCCCTCCCGGCCCCGCATCGGGGCGGGCCCGCCCAACCTCGTCGGTCCGGGTCCAGCCTAGGCGAGCCCTCGCGACGGGTCCAGCGCGCTGGTGGGCGCGCGGAGTGCGGCGCGATTGTCAATCGGAGGCGAAGGGTGCAACACTCCGCCCGACCCGTCCCGACAGGAGCGCCCACCCATGCATCTCGCCCGATTTCCGCGCGTCCACCTTGCGCATCTGCCAACGCCGCTGGAGCGGATGGATCGCCTGTCCGAGGTGCTGGGCGGCCCCGAGATCTGGATCAAGCGCGACGATTGCACCGGCATGTCCTCGGGCGGCAACAAGACACGCAAGCTGGAATTCCTGATGGCCGAGGCGCAGGCCGAAGGCGCCGACATGGTGATGACGCAGGGCGCGACGCAGTCGAACCACGCACGCCAGACCGCCGGTTTTGCCGCGAAGCTGGGCATGGGCTGCCACATTCTTCTAGAAGACCGCACCGGCTACCAGGACCCGGACTATACCCAGAACGGCAACGTGCTGCTCGACCACCTGCATGGCGCGACGACCGATCTGCACCCCGGCGGCACCGACATGCCCGCCGCGATGGAGGCCGCCGCCGAGGCGGAGCGGGCCAAGGGGCGCACCGTCTATGTCATCCCCGGCGGCGGTTCGAACCCGACGGGCGCGCTGGGCTACGTGAATTGCGCGCTGGAGTTGCTGGGGCAGGTGAACGAGCGCGGGCTGGTGATCGACCGGCTGGTGCATGCGACGGGATCGTCGGGCACGCAGGCGGGGCTGGTCGCGGGGATGTGCGCGCTGAACGCGGGCATCCCGGTGCTGGGCATCGGCACCCGCGCGCCGCAGGAAAAGCAGGAGCAGATGGTCTACGACCTTGCCTGCAGGACGGCAGAGAAGCTGGGCTGCCCCGGGGTCGTGAAACGCGAGGATGTGGTTGCGGACACGAATTACGTCGGCGCGGGCTACGGGTTGCCGCGCGAGGACACGCTGGAGGCGATCCGCATGTTCGCGGAGCTGGAAGGCATCCTGCTCGACCCGGTCTATTCCGGCAAGGGCGCGGCGGGGTTGATCGACTGGTGCCGCAAGGGGCGTTTCAAACCGGGCGAGCGGGTGGTGTTCCTGCACACCGGCGGCTCTGTGGGCCTCTTCGCCTACAAGGGCGCGTTGGCGCGCGGCTGATGCGGCGGGTCGGCATTCTGGGCGGCATGGGGCCGGAGGCGACGGTGTTGCTGATGCAGAAGATCATCGCCGCCGTGCCCGCGACGGACGACGCCGACCACGTGCCGCTGATCGTGGACCAGAATTGCCAGGTGCCGTCGCGGATCGCGCATCTGATCGAGGGGACGGGGCCGGACCCCGCCCCGGTGCTGGCCGACATGGCGCGGCGGCTGGAGGCGGCAGGGGCGGAGGCGCTGGCGATGCCCTGCAACACCGCGCACCACTATGCGGACGCGATCCGGGGCGCGGTTTCGGTGCCCTTCCTCGACATGGTCGCGGCCTCGGCCCGCGCCGCGCGAAAGGCGGCGGGGCAGGGGGCGGTCGTGGGGCTGCTGGCCTCGCCCGCGGTGGCGCAGGTGGGGCTGTTCGACCGGGCGTTGGAGGCGGAAGGGCTGCGCGTGATCCACCCCGAAGACGGTGCCGCGATGCTGGCGGCGATCCGGTCGATCAAGACGAAAGGGGTGGACAAGGACGCCCGCGTGGCGGTTCAGGCCGCATCTGAGGCGCTTCTGGCCAAGGGGGCGGAGGTTCAGCTGATCGCCTGCACCGAGTTCTCGCTGATCGCGGACGCGGTGGCGCCGGGCGTGCAGGGGATCGACACGCTGGACGTGCTGGTGGCCGCGATCGTGGATTTCGCCCGCTCAGCCTGACCGCGCCGCATCATACATCGCCTCGGCCGATTGTCGCACCACCTCGGCCAGATCGCGCAGGTCGGCGGCGAGCGGGCTGCTGTGGCGCCAGATCATGCCGACGGTGCGCGCCGGCCTGCCCGCCGCGAAGCGCTGCGCCGTGACCTCGGCACCGCGGGTCTCGACCGCGACCGCCATCTCGGGGATCAGCGTCACCCCGATGCCTGCGCCGACCATCTGCACCAGCGTCGACAGCGACGAGCCGTCGAAGCCCGCCCGCCGCGCGCCGCCGCGCAGCCCGCAGACCTCCAGCGCCTGGTCGCGGAAGCAATGGCCTTCCTCCAGCAGCAGCAACTGCATATCGGGGAGCGCGGCGGGCGCAGGCACCGGGCGGTGCGCATCGGCCTCGGGCCGGACCAGCACGAAGCCCTCGGAAAACAGCGCGACCTCGTCCAGCGCCGGCTCCGACACCGGGAGAGCCACCAGCGCGGTGTCGAGCCGCCCGTCGAGCAGCTCGCCGATCAGTCGCTCGGTCTGGGTCTCGCGCACCTGCAGGTCGACGCCGGGGTAGCGCGCGGCGAGATCGCGGATCAGCCGGGGCAGCAGGTAGGGCGCGATCGTCGGTATCACGCCCAGCCGCAGCCGCCCGCCGGGCCCGTCGCGGCGGGTGCGCGCGACCTCTTCCAGTTCATCGACCGCACGCAGGATGTCGCGGGCGCGCGCCGCGATCTCTTCGCCGAGCCCCGTCAGCCGCACCTGCCGGGCGCCGCGCTCGAACAGGCGCCCGCCGAGACCCGCCTCCAACTCCCTGATCTGCATGGACAAGGCCGGCTGCGTCACAGCGCATGCCTCGGCCGCCTGGCCGAAATGGCCGTGCCGGGCCAGCGCGTCGACGTAGCGGAGTTGTTTCAACGTGAGGCTGCTCATAAGGTGAACTTATCATGACAATCAGAAAATACAACTTATCCTGATAGGGGTATTTTGCTAGAACGATTCCAGACAGCGGGGAATCGGCCGTCGGCCCGCCCGTGGGAACGCACCCAACCCTAAGGCAGCTTTGCACTGGAGAACGACGATGATGGACGGAGACGACAAGGCCATGGGCAAATGCCCGGTGATGCATGGCGCGATCACCACGACCGAAACCGATGTGATGGATTGGTGGCCGAAGGCGCTGAACCTCGACATCCTCCACCAGCATGACAGCAAGGTGACCCCGCTCAAGGGCTTCGACTACCGCGAGGCGCTGAAGTCGCTCGACGTCGAGGCGCTTAAGGCCGACATGAAGGCGCTGATGACCGAGAGCCAGGACTGGTGGCCGGCCGACTGGGGCCATTACGGCGGGTTGATGATCCGCCTCGCCTGGCACTCCGCCGGATCGTACCGCCTGGCTGATGGCCGCGGCGGCGGCGGCGCGGGCAACATCCGCTTTGCACCGCTGAACTCCTGGCCCGACAACGGCAACCTCGACAAGGCGCGCCGCATCCTGTGGCCGATCAAGAAGAAATACGGCAACAAGATCAGCTGGGCCGACCTGATCCTCCTGTCCGGCACGATGGCCTACGAGTCGATGGGGCTGAAGACCTTTGGCTTCTCCTTCGGCCGCGAGGATATCTGGCACCCGGAAAAGGACACCTACTGGGGCGCCGAGCGCGAATGGCTCGCCCCGTCGGACAGCCGCTATGAAGACGTGATGCAGCCCGACACGATGGAAAACCCGCTCGCCGCCGTGCAGATGGGCCTGATCTACGTGAACCCCGAGGGCGTGAACGGCCAGCCCGACCCGATGGCGACCGCCGCCCAGGTGCGCGAGACGTTCGCCCGCATGGCGATGAACGACGAGGAAACCGCCGCGCTGACCGCGGGCGGCCACACCGTCGGCAAGGCGCATGGCAACGGCGACGCGACCACGCTGGGCGCGGAACCCGAGGCCGCCGGCATCGAGACCCAGGGCTTCGGCTGGATGAACCCCAACCTTGACGGCAAGGCCACCAACGCGATCACGAGCGGCATCGAGGGCGCCTGGACGACCAACCCGACGCAGTGGGACATGGGCTATTTCAAGCTGCTGTTCGGCTACGAGTGGGAACTGACCCGCTCGCCCGCCGGCGCGCAGCAATGGCGGCCGATCGACATTCGCGAAGAGGACATGCCGGTCGACGCGACCGACCCGACCAAGCGTGTCATGCCGATGATGACCGACGCCGACATGGCGATGAAAGTGGACCCGACCTATCGCGCGATCTGCGAGAAGTTCATGGCCGACCCCGACTATTTCTCCGACACCTTCGCGCGCGCCTGGTTCAAGCTGACCCACCGCGACCTCGGCCCCCGCACCCGCTACATCGGGCCGGACGCGCCGCAGGAAGATCTGATCTGGCAGGATCCGATCCCGGCGGGGTCAACCGGCTACGATGTCTCCGCCGTGAAGGCCAAGCTCGCGGCCTCGGGTCTTTCCACCGCCGAGATGGTCGCCACCGCCTGGGACGCCGCGCGCACCTTTCGCCAGTCCGACCTGCGTGGCGGGGCCAACGGCGCCCGCATCCGGCTCGCCCCGCAGCGCGAGTGGGAGGGCAATGAGCCCGAGCGCCTGGCGCATGTCCTGTCGGTGCTGGAGCCCATCGCGGCCGAGACCGGCGCGTCGCTGGCCGACGTGATCGTTCTGGCCGGAAACGTGGGTGTCGAGCAGGCGGCCAAGGCCGCGGGCTTCGACGTCGAGGTGCCCTTCACCCCCGGCCGTGGCGACGCGACCGCCGAGATGACGGACGCCGAAAGCTTCTCGGTCCTCGAACCGCTGGCCGACGGCTACCGGAACTGGATGAAGGCCGACTACGTCGTCGCCGCCGAGGAACTGATGCTCGACCGCACGCAACTTCTGGGGCTGACCGGGCCCGAGATGACCTGCCTCGTGGGCGGCATGCGGGCGATGGGGACGAACCACGGCGGGACCAAGCACGGCGTCTTCACCGACCGCGAAGGCGCGCTGACCACGGACTTCTTCGTGAACCTCACGGACATGGGTTACCGCTGGGTGCCGGTCTCGGGCGACCTCTACGACATCGTCGACCGCAAGACCGGCGAGACGAAGTGGACGGCGACCCGCGTGGACCTCGTCTTCGGCTCCAACGCGATCCTGCGCGCCTATGCCGAGGTCTACGCCCAGGACGACGCGGCGGAGAAATTCGTCCACGATTTCGTCGCGGCCTGGGCGAAGGTCATGCATAACGACATGTTCTGAGTGGAATGCGTGCCGGGGCCTGAGGGTTCCGGCGTCGGGGTGACAGGACCGGCCCGGGGGAGACCCTGGGCCGGTTTTTTGTTTGGGGGGCGTGGTCGCGGCGGGTGCTCAGGGGTGAGAACGGGGTAAAACGTTGGAATTACTCGGGAAAGAGGTTGCATCAATCGGTTGGAAGGTATTGGGGGGCTTGGAAAGTCGGCATTGCGGACGAAGCTGCCCTTCGCAGCCCAAACTGGATTTCCGCACCGGTTCTAAAGGGCACCCGGAGACAGGCAGGGAACTGCTATCCGCGGTACTTTCCATGAACGACCGGATGCAGGGGGCGGTCACCGGCGACGCGGCGACATCCGATGAGGAACGCTACTAAGTACCGGATCCACATTGTGCATCGCTCATCCTGTAGTTTTGCGAATGAGGACGGCATGGTGGCGCTTGCCTTCGGCAACCACCGATACGCCTCCGAACCGCTCCAGAAAAGCTTCGTTGCCTCTACCCTTTCGTACATCGAGCAAGATCGCGTCGGTCACCTGATCCTTGAAGAATGTCTCATACGTCTCGGCCGGGTAGTGAAACCCGCAAGAAATGAGGCTGATCGCAAGGTTGACCAACCCGAAGCTCACCAAGTCTTCATGTTTCGGGTTCACGGTCTGGATGGAACCAGGGTCCACGTCATTCGCCTCCAGGAATTCACGCGCTTTCACCAGGCTGGCATAGCCAGCGCCCGAAGACTTGTAACCGAAATGGATTCCCTCGGATTCCTCGATATCGATCAAGAGGAGGTCGGCCCCGATATCGCGGTGTATCAGCAGATCGACGAAGGCCTGTCCGCAGCCGATATCGGCGACCCGCGACGGGGAAAGACCGGTGATCGTCGGAGCGATTGTTTCGTAAACATCACAGATTTCGACCCAAATCGTGCGGAGGATCTGGTCGCGGTTCCGATCTACAATTTCGCAGTATATTTGCACCCAATCCTCGGGGTGGTCCCTGCGAGCCGGAAAGAGTTCGCCGATCTTCGACCCCCTCTGCAGCACCAGCTTAAAAATGCTGTCGTTATCAAACATTGAAAAATCGGGAAATTCGTCGGAGCGTTTCGGCGTCATGTTGTGTTCACGATTCATTCAGAAAATGTTAGGGTCACAGCAAACGAGTAAGCAGCTCTATTCACCCTGCTTTCGTAAATCTGTCAATTGAGCACAGCCTATACTCGCAGTCGACGCGCAGCGGTCACATTGGGTTCGGAGCGGCCGTTCGCTGCGCCAGCCCCAATCACGTGTTCGGGGCTCGGGCCGGATGTCTCCCGGCTCACATCTCCACCACCCGCCCGGTCCTGATGCTCTCGTCCGCCGCGAGGCAGATGGCCAGCGAGCGCACGGCGTCCGCCATGGGGCGGGTGAGGTCGATGTCCTCGGCCACCGCGCGCAGCACGAAAGCCTGTTCGGCGTCGCAAAGCGCCTGGTGGCCGGGCTCGTCTGGCAGGTCGATCACCCGATCTCCCTCGGGTCGATGCAGGAGCAACCCGCCAACTTTCGTGTGGCCGTCGATGTCCGACGACGCGGACTTGTCGGCGTCGGTGATCGAGACCGAACCGTTCGGGCTGACGATGTCCTTCACGAAGAACGCCGTCTCCGACATCATCGGGCCCCAGCCGGCCTCGTACCAGCCGACCGAGCCGTCGGCGAAGGTGACCTGAAGCTGGCCGTAGTTGTACATGTCCGGCGCGATCTCGTCCGAGAGGCGCAGGCCGATGCCCTGCACCCGCACGGGCGCGGCGTCGGTGACCTGGCACATCACATCGACGTAATGCACGCCGCAATCGACCAGCGGCGAGGTTTCTCGCATCAGCGCCTTGTGCGTCGCCCACTCCGCACCGCTGGATTGCTGGTTGAGGTTCATGCGGAAGACGTAGGGCCCGCCGAGCCCGCGCGCCTCGGCGATCAGGCGCTGCCAGGACGGGTGGTGGCGCAGGATGTAGCCGACCACGAGCTTGCGGTTCAGGCGGTGGGCGGCGGCGACCACGCGCTCGGCCTCGGCCACGGTGGTGGCGAGCGGTTTCTCGACGAAGACATGGGCGCCGGCCTCCATCGCGGCGATGGCGAGGTCGGCGTGGCTGTCGGCATAGGTCGCGATCACGACGAGGTCGGGTTTGGTGGTCATGCCTTCGTCGAAGGTGCGGAACAGGGGATAGCCCGTCAGCGCCTCGGGCAAGTCGCGCGGCGAGCGGTTCACCAGCCCGACGATCTCGGACCCCTCGAGGGCGTGATGGGCGAGCGCGTGGCTCTGCCCCATGTTGCCCAGTCCCACGATCAAGACGCGCATTTCAGTCCCCTTTTTCCGATCTGGCCGCAGGATGACGGGGCATGCCGCGGGGTGCAAGCGGTGGACATTTGCCGGGCCCCGGGGCAGCGTGCGGCCGAAGGAGACCGCCGATGACCGAGACCCAGATGCGCCGCGAGATCGCGGAAATTCCGCAGGCCGTGGCCCGCCTGCTGGACCAGGGCAGAGGCCCGATCGCGCAGGCCGCCGCTGCCGTCCGCGCCGTTGATCCGGCGGTGGTGATGACCGTCGCGCGCGGCTCGTCGGACCACGCCTGCACCTACATGAAATACGCTTCGGAGCTGCTGCTGGGCCTGCCCGTCGCCTCGGTCGGCCCGTCGGTGGCGTCGATCTACGGGGCGCGGTTGCGGGTGCAGGGCGCGCTCTGCCTGTCGGTGTCGCAATCGGGGCAGAGCCCGGACATCGTGGAGATGACGCGCGCGGCGCGGGCGGGCGGCGCGCTGACCGTGGCGCTGACGAACGACGCGGGCTCAAAGCTGGCGGAGGAGGCCGAGCAGGTCATCGACATCTGCGCCGGGCCGGAACGCTCGGTCGCGGCGACCAAGACCTTCGTCACCTCGGCGCTGGCGGGACTGTGGCTGCTGGCGGAGGTAAAGGGCGACGCGGAGTTGCTGGCCGCGATCCGCGCGTTGCCCGAGGCGCTGGAGGCGGCGCGGGGCGTGGACTGGTCGCCGCTTGACGCGGCCCTGCGCGCGGGCTCGGTCTACACGCTGGGGCGCGGGCCGGCCTGGGCGATCTCGAACGAGGCGGCGCTGAAGTTCAAGGAGGTCTGCCAGATCCACGCGGAAAGCTATTCCTCGGCCGAGGTGCTGCACGGGCCGGTCTCGATCGTCGAGCGCGGCTTCCCGGTGCTGGCCTTCGCCTCCGCCGATGCCGCCGAGGGGCCGCTGGCCGAGGTCGCCGACGCACTGGCGGGCAAGGGGGCGGCGGTCTTCGCCACCACGCCGCGCGTGACGGCCGCCCAGGCCTTGCCGGTGGTGCGGACCGGCCACCCGCTCTGCGACCCGCTGGCGCTGATCGTGAGCTTCTACGCGATGATCGAGGGGCTGGCGGTCGCCCGCGGGTTGAACCCCGACATGCCGCGGCACCTGAAGAAAGTGACGGAGACGACCTGAGCGGAGCATCTGGCGGGGCTTCGGCCCTTCGCCAGCCGTCTCTCCGGTGGCAGGCTGCGGGAGCCTCCGGCGGCCATATTTTTCGGGATAGAGATGGGAGGGCGCGACATCCTCCCCGGCTATCCTTGCGGCTTCACCGGGGAGGATGTGCATCTCCATCCACGGTCATCGGCATGGCTGCCTGTACCGCGCCGTCACGCTCGCGCATATCCGTTAATGATCGGTGAACGCCGGCTGCATCTTCATCCTCCAAGTATGGCCGCCGGAGGCGTCCCAAAGCCGCAGCGGCGCTCGAGCTTGCCACTCAGCTTTCCAGCCGCCTTGCCGCGCCGACCGCGACCTCGCGGCCGGTGATGCGGGAGCGGACGGCGGCGAAGGCGAGCGCGAGGGAGCGGAGGTTCTCGCGCGCGCCGTTCGAGGGTTCGCGACCGTCCTCGATGGCGCAGAGCAATTCGCCCATGGTGCCGCGGAACCCGTCGTTGAACCATTGCCCCTCGAGCGTGGGCCGCGCGATCCCCTCGGGCGTGGTCAGCGTGACCCTCTGCGCGCCGAGGTCGACGCCGTCCGATTGCAGGCTGCCGCCGGTGCCGCCGAGGAAGCTGGTGTCGCGGGGGCCGTGCGGCACGCCGCCGTCGAAGACGAGGCTCGCCTGGCCGCCGTCGAGCCGCACCAGCGCCTGCGCCAGCAGCGTCACCTTGTTGGCCTGTCCGCGCGCGTGGGCCGAGTTGGCGTAGACCGATTCCGCGCGGTCGCCGGTGACGGAGGCGATGAAGTCGAACCAGTGCACGCCGAAGTCGTAGAGGATCAGGTCGTCGATCGCGTCGAAGGGCGTGCCGGCGGTCCAGCCGTGGTTCCAGTGGATCGCGACATGGGCCGAGACGATGTCGCCCACCAGCCCCGCGCGCACCGCCTCGCGCATCCAGGCCTTGTGCGGCGCCCAGCGGCCGTTCTGGTTCACGGCGAGCCGCACGCCCCGGTCCTCGGCCAGTTTCACGAGGTCTTCGCCCGCGTCGAGGTCGCTGACGAAAGGCTTCTGGCTCAGCACGTGCTTGCCGGCCTTCAGCGCGGCTTCGATGAGGGGCGCGCGGTGCTCGGGGTGCAGCGTGATGTCGATGACGTCGATCTCGCTGTCGGAAAGCATCGCCTCCCAGCTGTCCTCGATCCGGGCGGCGGGGCAGAACTCCGCCGCCTTGGCCTCCGCCTTGGACCGGGTGCGGTTCCAGAGCGCCGCGACCTCCCAGCCGGCGGTGCGGTAGGCGTCGAGGTGGCTGGCGGAGATGCCGCCGGTTCCGATCATGCCGATGCGGGGGCGGTAGTCGCGCGGCATCGGCGGGCGGTAGGGCAGGTCGGGCGCGGCGATCTCGGGGAGGGTGGCGGATTTCAGGGCGTAGGTGTCGGTGTCAGTCGCGGCGTCACTCATGGGACCAACTCCAGCGTGCGTTTCTCCGCCGCCGAGCGCGCGGCGGTGTCGACGATCCGTTGCCCGATCAGGCTCAGCGCGGGGTCGAGAGGGCCGGCGACGGGCTCGCCACGGGCGAGGCAGCCGAGGACGTAGTCGATGGCGTTGCTTGCGCCTTCGGGTAGCGGGTCGACGGCGATCTCGTGGCGCTCGGGGCGGGCGCGGGTCTGGACGGTGACGGTCTTCGCGTAGTCGGGCGAGGCGAGGGTGCCGTCGCTGCCGACGAAGGTAAAGCCGCAGGTCGGTTGCGGCTGCTGCGTCCAGGGGTCGGTGAAGGTGCCCCAGCGGGTTTCCATCTTGCTGAGGCCACGGGCATAGCGGCAGACGGCGATGGCGTGCTGGTCGACCTCGATGCCCGGCGTCCCGTCCACGGTGCAGGTGACCTCCAGCGGCGCCGCGCCGTCCATGAACCAGGTGCCGAGCGTCGCGCCGTAGCCCATGTAGTCGAGGAGCGAGCCGCCGCCGGCCGCCTTTTTGTACCACCAGCTGCCGGGCTTCTGGCGCTCGACCTCCTCCGGGGAGACCTCGACCTTGTCGGCGAGGTGATACAGAGGCCCGCGGTTGCCGTCGTAGAAATGCACCTCGCGCAGATCCCCGATCATGCCCTCGTCGATCAGGCGTTTCGCGGTGACGTGGCTTTCGACCCAGCGGAGCGGCCAGTTGATCGCCAGTTGCTTGCCGGTGCCCTCCATCGCCGCGATCATGCGGCGGGCGTCGGCGACGGAGGCGGCGAAGGGTTTTTCGACGAAGATATGAAGCCCGTGGGGCGCGAGGCGCTCGGTGTATGTGGCATGGTCGGCGGTGGCGGCGCAGAGGATCGCCATGTCGTAGGGGCCGGCTGCCATGCAGGCGTCGAAATCGGTGAAATACCGATCCTCGGGCACGCCGAACTTGCCTGCGACGGCCTGCATCTTGGCGAGGTCGCGGTCGAAGAGGCCCGCGATCTCGGCGTCGAGGTGGTCATGGACCAGCCGCAGCAGGTCGCCCATGTGCATGTGATCGAAGCTGATGCCGACGATACGGAACTTCGCCATGTCGCGTCTCCTATCTTGTGCCGGTGATCCGGACGTAGAGCGCCGTGACCGCCAGGATGATGAGCCCGAAGAGCGCCGTGCGCGCGCCCTCGGGCATCTGCATGAGCGTCAGCATCGTGTCGAGGACGCGCAGGATCAGCGCGCCGACGATGGCGCCCGCGAAACTGCCGCGCCCGCCGAAGATCGAGGTGCCGCCGATCACCGCCGCGGCCACCGACGGCAGCAGGAGCGGGTTGGCGAGGTTCAGCGAGGGCGCGCGGATCATGCCGAGGTAGAGCAGCCCCGCGAGGGCCGCGATCAGCCCGGAGAGCGCGTAAAGCGCCATCAGCACCTGCCAGGACTTCACGCCCGAAAGCTTGGCCGCGCGCTCGTTCGAGCCGAGCGCGAAGAGGAGGCGGCCGAAGCCGGTGAAGCGCATCAGCCAGAGGATGAAGGCCGCGAAGGGGATGAAGAGGTAGAGCCCGTTCGGCATCCCCATCGTCCGCCCGGTGCCGAGCCATTCGAGGAAGCCGGGGATCAGGGTGCCGGAGTTGATGGTGAAGCGCTGGTAGACCTGCAGGCAGCCGGTGGCGATGAGGCCGGTGCCGAGCGTCATGATGAGGGGATGCACCCGCACGATGCCGACGCCGAAGCCGTTTACCAGCCCCACCGAAAGGCCGCACGCGAGCGAGACCAGGACCGCCTCCGGTACGCCGAGCGTGGAGGAGAGCGTGGCGCAGACGAAGGCCGAGACGGTGGCGACGACGCCGACGCTGAGGTCGATGCCGGCGGTCAGCATGGTCAGCACCTGGCAGGCGGCGAGCATCGCGAGCGGGATCGCGAACTTGATCAGGTTGCCGAGCCAGAATGTCGAGATCAGCCCGTCGCGGCCGGCACGGATCGGCATGACGATGCCGGGGCGCATGACCTCCAGCACCACGATCAGCAGCAGGAGGAAGGCGATCAGCGGGATGATCGGATTGTCGCGCAGCAGGCGCCCGAAGCGGACCAGTGCGCTGTCGGTGCCGGTGTCGTCGGCCATGCTCATCGGCGCACCCCCCTCAAGGTTACGGCTGTGCCCAGCATCACGACACCGACCATGATGGTGCCCTCGACGATGGTGGTCACGTTCGGGTCGACCGCCATGACGGTCAGGATGGTGCGGATGATGCGCAGGATGAAGACCGCGATGATCGGGCCCAGAAGCCCGCCCTTGCCTCCGCCCAACACGACACCGCCCAGCACCACCGCGGCGACGGAGGCCATCAGGTAGGGGCCGGGCACGGGTTCGCCGATGCCGGTGAGCGCTGCGAGGCTGAGGCCGCCCATGGCCGAGAAGAGCCCGCAGATGCCGTAGGCGATGATCCTGGTGCGGTCGACCGCCACGCCGGAGCGGAAGGCGGCCAGCGCGTCGGAGCCGGTGGCATAGATCGAGAGACCGAGTTTCGAGCGGCGGATGGGGAGCCAGACGATGGCGATGCAAAGCCCCATGATGACCAGCGCCTTGGGCAGCCCGTCGATCAGGAAATCGCCCCGCGTGGCGGCGCGCAGCCAGCTTGCGGTGGCGCCACCAGGCGAGGTCAGGATCAGAAGCGCCACGCCCTCCCAGACGAAGAGCATGGCGAGCGTCACCACGATGTCGGGGACGCGGGTGATGACGATGAGCGCGCCGTTGACGAGGCCCATGGCGAGACCGACGCAAAGCACGATGAGGAGGGCGGGGACGCCCGCCATGCGCTCCATCAGAACGGCGGCGGTGACGGCGCAGACCGCCATCATCGAGGCGACGGAAAGGTCGATGCCGCCGACGATGACGACGACCGCCATGGCGGCGGTGGCGAAGGCGAAGGGCAAGGCGGAGCGGGCGAGGCTTTCGAGGCCCGGCGCGCCGAAATTCGGCTGGATCAGCTTGGTGACGCCGAGGAGCACCACCAGCAGGACGGCGAGGCCCAGCACCCAGGCGTGTTTGCGGATCAGCTCGATCATGCCGCGCCCTCGCGTCCGGTGAGGCCGTAAGCGGCGCGCATCAGCGTCGGCTCGTCGGCGTCGGCGGCATCAATCACATCGACGACGCGGCCGTTGAAGATGACCACGGCGCGGTCGCAGGCAAGCCTCACCTCGGCCAGTTCGGAGGTGTAGAACAGCACGGCGGCGCCTTTCTCGGCAAGCTCGCGGACCAGCGGGTAAATCTGGCGCTTGGTGCGGACGTCGATGCCGCGGGTGGGGTCGAAGAGGAGCAGGGTTTCGACGCCGGTGGCGAGCCAGCGGCCGATCGTGACCTTCTGCTGGTTGCCGCCCGACAGGCGCTGCACCTCGCCCTGCGCGCGGGTGTCGATCTGGAGCTTCTCGATGGCGTAGTCGACCCGCTCGCGTTCTGTCCGCATCTTCAGCGGACCCCAGGTCCGGGGGTGGGCGGAGAAGGGCAGGGCGATGTTCTCGCGCACGGAGCGCTGGGCCAGCAACGCCTCGGAGCGGTTGCCGGGGACATAGGTGAGACCCGCGGCGATGGCCTCGGACGGGTGGGCGAAGCGAGCCGGGCGGCCCTCGACCTCGATGGTGCCGCCGGTGGGCTTGCGGAAGCCCGCCAGCACATCGAAAAGCTCGTCCTGGCCCTGACCCTCCAGCGCGACCACGCCGAGGACTTCTCCGGCGTGGAGGTCGAAGGAGACATCCTGAAGTTTCGGCGCGGCGGCCAGCGATTTCACGGAAAGCCGCGGTGTGCCGCTGCGGGCGGCCAGCGCGGCGGCGCTTTCGCGCGCGCCCAGGCTGATCTTCTCGCCCAGCATCAGTTCCACCGCGCGATCCTCGACGCCCGGTTCGATCTTCAGGTCGCCCACGGTGCGCCCGTCGCGCAGCACGGAGGCGCGGTCGCAGAGTTGCGAGATCTCGGTGAAGCGGTGCGAGACGTAGATGACGCCCATGCCCGCGTCGGCGCGGTCGCGCACGACCTTCAGCACACGCTCCACCAGGTCGGTGGGAAGCGCGGCGGTCATCTCGTCCAGCAGCAGCACGTCGGGTTCGGCGGCCAGCGCGCGGGCGAGGTCGAGGATGCGGAGCGTGGCGAGCGGCAGGTCACCGATCATGTCGGAAAGGCGGATGCCCTTGATGCCGAGGTCTTCGACCCATTGCCGGAACGGCTCCACCGGCGTGTCGCCGAGGCGCAGGTTGTCGCGCACGTCAAGGTCGGGGATCAGCGAGGGTTCCTGGTAGACCGGCACGAGGCCAGAGCGGCGGGCCTGCGCGGGTGAGCCCATGCGCGCCTCGCGGCCGTCGATGACGATGCGGCCGGTGTCGGGCTTCAGCGCGCCGGTGAGGATCTTCACGAAGGTGGACTTGCCCGCCCCGTTCGCGCCCATCAGCGCCACGACCTCGCCGCGCGCCACAGTCAGGCTCGCGTCGGTCAGGGCCTTCACGGCGCCGTAGCTTTTGGCGACGCCGGTGGCGTCCAGAAGGGGAGTGTCTGTCATTGTGCTCGATGTATCCGGTGGGGTCCGGCCCCCGCGCGTGGCAGGGGCCGGGGAAGCGAGAGATCAGCCTTCGCCGGGGCCGTCGCAGGCGATGATCTGTTCCAGTGTGTAGTCGGTCCAGCCGGGGATCTGGGTCGAGACCGGCCATTCCGGGTCGAGGTCGGGGTTCTGGGCCGCCGCGATGGTGGCGCGACCTTCTTCGGTGGTGTTTTCCCAGAGCACCGGGTCGACCAGAACGGTGGTGCTGTCGGGCGCGTTGCCGTTCAGGATGTCCACCGCCAGCGCGATGCCGGCACCGCCGACAGAGCCGGGGTTGGTCACGGCGGCGCCTTCCAGCCCCTCGACCGATTGCAGCTGGCCGACGAAGCCCGCGTTGTCGGCGCCGACGATCGGCACCAGCGGCGCGCCGGATTCCACGAAGGCGTCGACGATCACGTTGTCGATGCCGGACGTCCAGACGCCGTCAAACGGGATGCCGGTGGCGAGGAAGTCGAACATCTGCTGCTTGCCCTGGTCCTGCTGCCAGCCGGTGAAGACCTCGTG
>CAKZPN010000030.1 GCA_937139335.1 uncultured Roseicyclus sp.
GAAGACCTTGCCAGGCGCACGCCCGAAGCGCGGCGAGGTCTCGGCATCCTGTCGGCGCCCGAAGAACGGCTCGGCCATGCCGCCGCGCCGGACATGAGCCTGACGGAAAACGCGGTGCTGACCGGGTCCGCCCGCAAGGGGCTGGCGAAGAACGGCTTCATCGGCTGGGGCCGGGCGCGCGCCTTCGCCGACGAGATCATCGAGCGGTTCGATGTTCGCACCCCCGGCAACCACGTCGCGGCGCGGGCGCTTTCGGGCGGCAACCTTCAGAAATTCGTGGTGGGCCGCGAGATCCTGCAGGACCCGGTGGTCCTCGTCATCAACCAGCCCACTTGGGGCGTCGATGCCTCTGCCGCCGCCGATATCCGGCAGGCGCTGCTGGACCTTGCGCAAAAAGGTGCGGCCGTCATCGTCATCAGCCAGGACCTCGACGAGCTTCTGGAAATCTCCGACCGGTTCTGCGCCTTGAACGAGGGTCGCCTGAGTGACCCGCGCCCCGCGCGCGGGCTGTCGATGGAGGAAATCGGCCTGATGCTCGGCGGCGCGCATGGGATGCACGAAGCCGACGGGACCGCCCTGCACGAGGCCACGACATGATCCGCCTGGAAAAGCGCCCCACCCCGTCGCGCGCCTGGTCGCTTGGCACGCCGGTTCTTGCCGTGCTGCTGACCATGATCGCGGGCGGCGCGATGTTCGCAGCACTAGGGCAGGATCCGTTCGAGACCATCCGCATCATATTCTGGGACCCGCTGTTCCACGAACGCTTCGCCGCCTTCTCGCGTCCGCAATTGCTGGTGAAGGCCGGGCCGCTGATCCTGATCGCCATCGGCCTGTCGTTCGGATTCCGGGCCGGTATCTGGAATATCGGGGCGGAGGGGCAATACATCGTCGGCGCGCTGTCCGGCGCGGCCTTCGGGCTCGCGTTCTACCCCTCCGAATCCGTCCTCCTGTTTCCCGGCATGATTCTTGCGGGCATCCTCGGCGGTCTCCTCTGGGCGATGATACCGGCCGTGTTGAAGGTCTTCGCCAATACCAACGAGATCCTTGTCTCGCTGCTTCTTGTCTATGTGGCCGAGGCGATGCTGGCCTCTGCCGCGACGGGCTGGCTGCGCAATCCCGACGGTCAGGGGTTCCCCGGCTCGCGCAACCTTGCCCGGCATCCGGGTACGGACAATCCCGTTCCGCTGGACCCGGGCGGTAAGATTGTCGGCTTTCTGGAGCGCATTGGATTGGTGTCCGACGGGCGGATTCTGGGCGGCTTTTTCACTGACGCTCACGTGGGCATCTACGCTGCCTTCATCGCGGTCATCGCCGCCTATGTCCTGTTCCAGAAACACATGTTCGGCTACCAGATCAAACTGGCTGGCCAGGCCCCGCGCGCGGCACGGTTTTCCGGCGTGAACCCCGGGCGGATGGTGCTTCTGTGCCTCGGCATCTCGGGCGCGCTGGCGGGCGCTGCGGGTCTGTTCGAGGTCTCCGGCCCCGCCGGGCAGATCACCATCGACTTCAACGCAGGATACGGCTTTACCGCGATCATCGTGGCGTTCCTCGGGCGATTGCATCCGATCGGCATCCTGTTCGCAGGTCTCCTGATGGCGCTGACCTATATCGGCGGCGAACTGGCGCAACTGATGCTGCAGGTCCCCGCCCCGGCCATCCAGGCCTTCCAGGGGATGCTGCTGTTCTTCCTTCTGGCGCTCGATGTCCTGTCGAATTACCGCATCCGCATCGGAAGGGCGGCCGCCGCATGATCGTCGATCCCGTCACCCTGATCGTGGCCCTGATCACGATTTCAACGCCAGTGCTTCTGGCGGCCCTCGGCGAGTTGGTCGTCGAAAAATCCGGCGTCCTGAACCTCGGTGTCGAGGGGATGATGATTATGGGCGCGGTCTGCGGCTTCGTCACGGCGAACGAGGTGCATGGCTACGCGACGTTGCACGAGATTGTCTGGCTCGACCGGCTTGCGCCGACGCTGGCCTTCCTTGCGGGCATGGCCGGCGCGGCCGTGTTGAGCCTGATCTTCGCGTTTCTCACCCAATTCCTGATGTCGAACCAGGTCGCGACGGGCTTGGCGCTCACCCTCTTCGGTCTCGGCCTCGCGGCGCTTATCGGCGTCGGGTACGAAGGCCAGCCGATCCCCGAGGTGGCCAAGCCCCTGCCCGCTGCCCTGCGTGAGATTCCGGTCGTGGGCCCGATCCTGTTCAGCCATGACTTCGTGACCTACCTCGCCATCTTCGCCGTCTTCGCGATCTGGTACGTGCTGCGACACACACGGATCGGCCTTGTCCTCAGGGCAGTCGGCGAAAGCCACGATGCGGCCCATGCGCTTGGCTACAAGGTCGTGCGCATCCGTGTCGTTGCGATCCTCTTCGGCGGGGCGATGGCAGGACTTGGCGGCGCGTTCCTCTCGGTTGTCTATGTCGAGAACTGGGTGCAGGGCATGACGGCGGGCGCAGGATGGATCGCGCTCGCGCTGGTCGTCTTCGCGGCGTGGAAGCCGGGGCGCGTCCTGTTCGGCGCATGGCTGTTCGGCGGCATTGCCGCGCTGCAACTGCGATTGCAGGCGGCCGAGGTCGGGGTGCCCGTGGCGCTTCTGGACGCGTCGCCCTACCTCGTGACGATCATCGTGCTGGTGGTGATGTCCTCGAACCGCGCCCGCGCGGCCCTGAACGCACCCGCGGCCCTCGGCAAGACCTTCCACGCGAGCGGATGAGGGCCGGAGGATGAAGCGCACGG
Source organism: uncultured Roseicyclus sp. (assembly GCA_937139335.1). GTDB lineage: Bacteria > Pseudomonadota > Alphaproteobacteria > Rhodobacterales > Rhodobacteraceae > Roseicyclus. The sequence continues at coordinate 2,737 of CAKZPN010000030.1, forward strand.
ATATCATTGCCATCCTCGACGGGGAAAACCCGCGCTTCGGACGCGGTATCGCGCTGTTCATCTACGGGCTGATCATCGCGTCCGCCGTGATCATCGCGCTGGAGACGCTGCCCGATCTCAGCCCGGCCATGAACAGCTTTCTCGTCATGTCCGAATTCGTGATCCTGTGCATCTTCGTCGTCGAATACGTGCTGCGGTTGACCTGCTCGGAGAGCCCGCTGCGCTATGCCTTCAGCTTCTGGGGCCTCGTGGACTTCGTCGCAATCGTTCCGGCGCTGCTGTTCCTGTTCCCCGACCTGACCTCTGTCCGGGCGCTCCGGCTTCTGCGCATCCTGCGGATCCTGAAACTGTTCAAGGCCAACCGTGCCCTCGACCGGATCGCCCGGGCCGTCAAACGCGCGCGGGCCGAGTTTGGTATCTTCTTCTTCATCGCGGTCGTCGCGCTCTACCTCGCGGCGGTCGGGATCTATCATTTCGAGCACGAGGCGCAGCCCGATGGCTTCTCCTCGATCCCCGAAAGCCTGTGGTGGGCCATCGCGACGCTGACCACCGTGGGCTACGGCGATGTCTATCCCATCACCACCGGCGGGCGTCTGTTCACCGGCATGGTCCTTCTGATCGGCATCGGCATCGTCGCCGTTCCGGCAGGACTGATCACGGCGGCGCTGGCCGAAGCGTCGCCGCTGAACGAAAACGTGGACCCCGAGCAGGGGACCACAGAACCTTCAACCAATCCAACAGAGAGGGAATCCCAATGAGGACACTCACCAGACTTCTCGCCGGGGCCGCGCTGGCCACCGGTATCGCCGGCGCCGCGAGCGCACAGGACGATCCGTTCACGGTCGGCTTTGTCTACGTCGGCCCGACGGGCGACTTCGGCTGGACCTACGAACACGATCAGGGCCGCCTTGCCGTGGAAGAAGAATACGGTGACGCGGTCGAGACCGTGTTTGCCGAAAGCGTGCCGGAAGGCCCGGATGCCGAGCGGGTGATCACCCAGATGATCCTTGGCGGAGCCGACATGATCTTCACCACGTCCTTCGGTTATGGCGAGGCCACCAACGCGGTCGCCGCGCAATTCCCGGATGTCTATTTCGAGCATGCGACAGGCTACCTGCGCGAGCATCCGAACGTGTCGACCTATTCGGCCCGCTTCTACGAAGGCCGCGCCGTGATCGGTCACATTGCGGGCCACATGACGGAGTCCAACATCGTCGGCTACATCGGGTCCTACCCGATCCCCGAGGTGATCCGCGGCATCAACTCCGCCTATCTGCACGCACGCGAAGTGAACCCCGAGGTCGAGTTCCGCGTGGTCTGGGCCTACACCTGGTTCGACCCGGCGGTGGAAGCCGACGCCGCGCAGGCGCTGATCGACGCAGGCGCCGACGTGATCATGCAGCACACCGATTCGACCGCGCCGCAGACGGTCGCGCAAGAGGCCGGCATCATCTCCTTCGGGCAGGCCTCCGACATGATCCAGTTCGCGCCGACCCCGCGCGTCGCCTCGATCATCGACAACTGGGCGCCCTATTACATCGAGCGCGTCGGCGCGGCGATGGACGGCACGTGGGAGCAGGGCGACACCTGGGACGGCATCGGCAGCGGCATGGTCGTGATCGGCGAGATGACCGACGCTATCCCGGAAGAGGTGCGCGCCTCGGCCACGGCGCTGATGGAAAGCATCGGCGCGGGCGAGTACCACCCCTTCACCGGCCCGATCAACCGGCAGGACGGCACCGCCTGGCTCGCCGAGGGCGAAGTGGCCGATGACGGCACGCTGGCGGGGATGGATTTCTACGTCGAGGGCATCACCGGCGAGATCCCGAACTGATCGCTGCGGACTGAACGCGGAAGGCCCGCCACCGTGGCGGGCCTTTTTCTGTCGCACGAGAACGGTTTGCGAGCCGCGTGAAAGCTCAGACGAGCCCGCGGAGCGTGGTCTTTGCCGACGGCATCCGCGCCAGGCTCGCCGCGATCCGCTCGCGCCACCGCGGACCGCGTGATTGTGCATCTTCATAGGCCTGGGCCAGATCATCCGGCCGATCCTGGGCCAGTACCTCGATCAGGAACGCCGCCTGGCCCCGGTCCTTGCGGGACTTCGCCTGATCCGGCCCGCCCCGCCGGCGGTCCGCGACGATCAGCTTGTGGATGGCGTAGCGTTCCGGCCGCGGGATCTGAACCAGCACACCCGAGCGGTAGAGAGCGACGGCATGCAGGGGCTCGGCAATGAGGAAGTTGAGGTAGTTCAGCGCCTGCGCGCTGACGCCGAGGGCGGGCAGAGGCTTCACGCTCTCGTCGCCAAAGGCCGGCTTCAGGAACTCGACCATCGCCTCACCCCGGCTTTGCCGCCATTTCCACACCTGCCGGTCCTGCACACCGGGCACCGGATCGAACTTCAACTCTTGTAGAATATCGCCAGGCTCCTGCTCCACCCGGTCCCGAAGCGCGAGGGACAGCCGCTTGAAACTGGCGAAATCGATGTCGCCAGTCTGCGCCAGCTCCTCCGACCCGAAGCGGACGCCAAGTTCGCCCTCGTAGAGCGCATAGGCGCCGGTGCCGATGAGCGTGCCGCCGAGCCGGAACACACCCGCCTTGGCAAAGGCAAAAAGCAGCGACCCGGTCGCCCGGTCGGTGCCGATCAGCCCCTCGGCCCGGAGGACCCGCGCCAGGCGCGCCATGGTTGTCCTGCGTGCGTCGCTGTCCGCCTTCAACGCGCCCGCCCGGGCGAGGCGATCGCGCAGTCCGGGCGTGTCTTCGCCGAGGTAACGGGATTTCATCTCGGTCCCGAGGCGATATTTGTCATAGAGATAGGTGCGACCGTTCCGCCGCCTCTCCTCGACGCTGCCGACAATTTCCGTCGCCGTTTCGTCGAGATGGAGACGCAGGAGATCCAGATACGCGACCTGCGCTGCCCGCGAATGTGAAATGATGTCCATATCGGCATTCTCCTTGTGTGCATCACATAAAATTTTGCTGCACACAAAGCAAGTCTGCAGCAGACCATTTCCTGCTGCACACGCGACGGGGTCCCTTGCGGCAAGAGAAGCGTGCGCCCCCACACCCCCATGTCGCTTTCGCACCGTTTCCGGTCGGCTGGGCGTGGCGCGTCTTGCGCGGCTCGGGCAGGTAGGATCAGGATTTTCCCGACCTCACCCCAAGGATCCGCGCGGCCATGAAGCTCCATGTCAAAGCCCTCGTCGTCGGCGGCGGTGCCGTCGGCACCTCGATCGCCTACCACCTCGCGCGCGCCGGTTGGGACGACGTGATGCTGCTGGAACGTGACGAGCTGACGAGCGGGTCGACCTGGCACGCGGCGGGCCTCTTGCCGCTCTTCAACATGGGCTACGCGACCAGCCACATCCACGACTACTCCGTGAAGTTCTACAAGACGCTGGAGGAGGAGACGGGCCTGAACGCGGGGTTCTCCGTCGTCGGCAACCTGCGCATGGCGCAGAGCGACGCGCGGATGGATGAATACATGCTCTACGCCGCGACCGCCGAGACGGTGGGTGTCCCCTTCGAGTGGCTGACGCCGGCGCAGATCAAGGAACGCTGGCCGCTCCTGCGCACCGAGGATCTGAAGGGCGCGATTTACCACCCCACCGATGGCTACATAAACCCCGCCGACGTGACGATGGCGATGGCCAAGGGCGCGCGGCAGCGCGGCGTGGCGATCGAGCGGAAATGGCAGGTCGACGGCTACGAATGGACCGGCTCCGACTGGCGGGTGACGGCGACGAAGATGGTCGAGAAGGGAGGCAATCTCGTGCCCTCCGACGAGCGGGTGGTGATCACCGCCGAGCATGTGGTGACGGCGACGGGCAACCACGCGCAGCGCACCGCGCGGCTTTTGGGGATCAAGATCCCCGCGATCCCGGTCGAGCACCAGTATATCGTGACCGAACCGGACCCGGCTCTGGTGGCGTGGCGCAAGGAGAACGGCGAGCACCCGGTGCTGCGTGATGCCGACGCGAAATGGTACGTCCGCGAGGAGCGCGGCGGCTGGATCCTCGGCCCCTACGAGCGCAACGCGCCGGCGCGGTTCGAGTATGATGTACCGGAGAGCTTCCGCGCCGATCTCTTCGCGCTCGACCTCGAGCGGATCGAGGAGGAATACATGTCCTTCATCCATCGCCTGCCGAGTTCCGAGGAGGTCGGGCTGAAGGACGATTACAACGGCCCGATCTGCTACACGCCCGACGGCAACCCGCTGGTCGGCCCCGCGCCGGGGCTGCGCAACATGTGGCTGGCCGAGGGGTTCAGTTTCGGGATCACGGCGGCGGGCGGAACGGGCTATTACCTCGCGCAGCTGATGGTGGAGGGGGAGGCCGCGATCGACATGGCGGCGCTCGACCCCAAGCGCTACGGCAGCTGGATGACGACGGAGTATGCCGCGCGCAAGAACGAGGAATGCTACGAGCACGTCTTCGTGCTCCACCACCCCGACGAGGAGCGCGAGGCCTGCCGGCCACTGCGCACCGCGCCCGCCTATGACCGCCAGCGCGCGATGGGGGCGCAATTCGGCTGCGTGAACGGCTGGGAGCGGCCGAATTACTACGGCCCGAAGGACGCGCCGAAGGGGTTCGACCACGACACCCGCAGCTTCCGCCGGGGCGGCTGGTGGGACTACGCCCGCGCCGAGGCCGCGGCGATCCGCACGGCAGCCGGCCTGATCGACGCGACGGCCTTCACCAAGCACTTGGTGCGCGGGCCGGGGGCGACGGAGTTCCTGGACCGGTTCACCTGCAACAAGCTGCCCAAGGTCGGGCGGATCAACCTGACCTATGCGCTGACCGAGGCGGGCACGGTCAGGACGGAATACACCATCGTGCGGCTGGGCGAGGAGGAATACTACCTCGTCTCGGCGGGGACCTGGACGGCCTATGACGCCGACTACCTGCTGAAATCGGCCGAGGATTTCACTCGCGCGGGCGGCGGCCATGTCGACATCCACGACGTCACCACGCAATGGGGCGTCTTCGCCATCGCCGGGCCAAAGGCGCGCGACGTGCTGAAAGAGATCGTGAAGGATGCCGACCCGGCGACGGTGCTGGGCAACAAGCGCTTTCCGTGGCTTTCCATGCGAAACATCGAGCTCGGAATGTGTCCGGTCCGCGCGATCCGCGTGGCTTATACCGGCGAGCTGGGGTGGGAGCTTCACCACCCGATCGAGATGCAGAACTACCTCTGGGACCAGCTGATGCTGGCAGGCGAGAACCACGGGCTGAAGCCGGTGGGCGCGCGGGCGCAGAACTGGCTGAGGCAAGAGAAATCCTACCGCGCCTTCGGCACCGAGCTCGGCCGCGACGCGACCCCGCTGGAGGCGGGGCTTGACCGCTTCGTGGACCAGGGCAAGGACTTCACCGGCAAGGCGGCGATGCTTGAGACCGGCATCCGCGCGTCCTGCGTGACGGTGCTGATCGACGGGCCGGCGGATGCCGACCCCTGGGGGCGCGAGGCGTTGTTGCATGACGGGCAAAAGGTCGGGCGACTGACCTCGGGGGGGTATTCCACCGCCTTCGGCAAGCAGATCGGGATGGGCTATATCCGGCCCGACCTCGCCGCGGTCGGCACGAAGCTGAAGCTTCGGATGTTCACCGAACTCTGGGACGCCGTGGTGGTGGAGGACAGCCCCTACGATCCGCAGAACGCGGTGATCCGGGTCGACGGCTAGGCGGCGCGCACAGGGCCCAGCCCCGCCGCGCGGCGGAGTGCTGCCTTGGCCGGATCGTCGGAGGTGAGCAGGTCGGCAAAGACCTCCTCGGTGGCGTGCTTGTAGCTCAACTCGTAGAACAGCCGGTGCTGCGACCACGCCAGGAACCCCGCCCCGGTCAGGCCCGGCGGGCGGATGTGCAGGTCATCCGCGTTCAGTCCGCGGTGGGTGGCGCCCTGCCCCACCAGCAGGCTGCGCATCACGGTCGAGATCAGGCCGGGCGCGCGCGGCGCGCGCTTGCCGAAGGGCATCACCGTCCGTTTCACCAGGTCGGCCCGCCCCGGAAGGCTGGCGTAATCGACGTGGATCGGGCTGGAGGTGTCCTTTTGCACGTTCACCACCACGTTCGGCCCGGTCTTCAGACCGTGCATGTCGCGGAACGGCATGTTGTCGATGCAGCCGCCATCGACCAGCATCCCGCCGCCCGGCGTGAAGAAGGCCGGCAGGATCCCCGGAATGGCCGAGGAGGCGCGCACCGCCTCCCACAAAGGCCCGCGCCGCAGCACCCGTTTCTCCATCGTCGAAAGATCGGCCGCGACGGCGTAGAAGGGCAGCCAAAGGTCCTCGATCGGTTCGTCGCCGAAATGCTCGCGCAGCGCGGCGTCGAGGACCTTGTGATCGAGGAAGGCGTATTTCGGCACGGTGACGCGGCGCATCGCGCCGGAGCGGACAAAGATCTGCTCCACCCGCGGGCCGATATCGGGCGCGGGCACGCCAAGCGCGATGGCGCCCGCCATGGCGCTGCCGACGGAGGTTCCGCCGACGATGTCGATAGGCAGCCCCGCCTCCTCCATCGCGCGCCAGACCCCGACATGCGCGACGCCGAAGGCGCCGCCGCCCGACAGGACGAGGCCCACGGCGCTGCCCGACAGGAACCGGCCCAGCCGCGCCATGTCGGCGCCATCCTCGGTCAGCGCTACATGGTGGTGCAGGAACACCGGACGCGAACTGAGCCAGCGCCCGGTGCCGGAGGCGCGCTGCATCCGGTGCGGGTGGATCAGGACCAGCCGCCGCTGGCTTTCGGGCAGGATCGACAGCGCGATTTTCTCGATCTCGGAGGGCGGCGTATAATGCACGGATTGCGCGACGAAGACCGCCTGGTCGGCCTGCCTCAGCGCGGCGTTGGACCAGGCACTGGCCTCGGGGCCGGCGACGAAGAGCACGATGCCGCCCCGGCGTTCCTGATCGTTGAGCCACGCCACCGCCTCGCCGCCTGCGGGGTCGGCCTTCGGGCCCAGCGCCTCGCGAAAGCTCTGCTCGGTCACCACGGTGACAGGGTGATGCGCGCCGATGACCCGCGCCAGTTCTGGCACGAAACGCGCGGGCAAGGGCGCCTGACCGCCCGGCAGGATGCAGAAGGTGCGGGCCGGCGGGCGGCTCGGGTCCGGCGTGACGCGAGCCGATGTCGCGGCGAGCCGCTCGGCCAGTTCCGCCGTGATCGAGCGGGCGAGATCCGGGTTCTCGCGGCAGAGCGCGTCGTAATCGGCCCGCGCGATCTTCAGCACCACGCTGTCGCGGGCCGCGATGACGTCGGCGGTGCGGGGCTTGCCGGTGAAGAACGCGATCTCGCCGATGACGGAGCCTGCGCCGATCTCGGCCAGCTCAACCCCGCCACGCTCAACCCGGAACCGGCCGGTCTGGACCAGGAACATGGCGTCGGCACCGCTGCCCCCCGCGATCAACGTGTCGCCGCGGCGCACCCTTTGTTGCGGCAGGCGGGCCAATGCCGCGCCTTCGAGAACCGCGAAAAGCCCTTGCGGTGCGAAACCATCCAAGGTCGTCATCGAAATCTCCCACCCGGGCGGCAATGGTCCCCCGGCAGGCGCAAGACTATGCGCGCCTGATCCTAAACGCGACCGTTTTCCGGGTGTTACGCGGAATTGCGCCGCTCGAACACCAGCAGGAGATTGTTGGCCGGCATCGCCACCGTCTCGACATGGCCTAGGCCCGCGGCAACCAGATGGGCGCAGGTGTCGATCACGTCCTTGTAGCCGATGGCCGGGTCCTGCGCACGAAGGCTGGCGTCGAAGGTGGCGTCGCCCTCGCTCGTCGCCGCCCCATCGCGCAGGAACGGACCGTAAAGCGCGAAGAGACCCCCCGGCGCCAGCGCCGCGGCAATCTCGGTCAGGACCGTTTCCGCCTCGGGGGTGGAGATCAGGTGCAGGAGGTTCACCAGCACGATCAGCTCAGCCGGCCCATGATCCGCCGCCCAGCCGGGGCGGGCGGCGTCGAGGTCGCGGGGCGGGCGTATGTTGGGCAGGCCGGATGCTTCCGTCCAGGCGGCGATGGAGGCGCGTCGCGCGGCGTCGGGATCGGTCGGCTGCCAGACGAGGCCGGGCATCGCGGCGGCGAAGCTGACAACGTGTTCGCCGGTGCCCGACGCGATCTCCAGCGCGCGGCCATCCAGGGGCGCCAGCCGTTGCAACTCGGCGCAGATCAGATCGCGGTTGCGCAGCGCCGAGGGGGCGGAGATGCGGGCGTCGCCCCCCGCCTCCCCCGGCGCGTCGGGCAGGTCGAGACGACGGATCACTGCTGCTGCATCATGATGCCCATCGCGCCGCTTTCGGCCATGCGGGCCATCATGACCTCCATGACGCCGCAGCCGGTCATCAGCGCCTGCGCCTGTTCGTCCGACATGCCGGCGGGCTGGCTGACGCCGCTCGCCATCTCGCCGCTCATCAGCGTCTCGGGCGTGGCGTCGGCCATGGCGACTTCCATCTGGTCCAGCATCTCGTCCACGCCGTCTTCGCCCACGGCATCGACATAGCCGTCGAGCATGCAGGAATAGGCGCTGCGCACGCGGTCATCCCAGGCGGGGTCGGGCATGTTGCCCTCGAGCGCGGGGATCTGCGCCACCAGCGCCTCGTTCATCAGGGCGTTGGCCTGTTCGGACAGCACCTCCATCCGGTCGAGCTGCGATTGCGCCAGCGCGGGCAGCGGCGCGACCAGGGCGGCGGCAAGGGCGGCGGCAGTGAGGGCACGGGGAAGGGTCATGGTCTCTCCTTTGCGACGGGGTCTGTCCATCATGTAGGGGCTTCGGGCGGATTGGGAACCGGCGGTTTCCCTGACCTCAGCGGAACCGCGCCGGGCTCAGCGCCGCGACTGTAGCGGCATCAAGCTCGGGTTTCCGCCCGGCGACGAGGTCGGCGACGAGGCGCGAGGCGGCGGGCGCGGTCTGGAACCCGTAGCCGCCCTGCCCCGCCACCCAGACGAAGGACGGGTCTGCCGGCTCGGGGCCCAGCACCAGTGCGCGGTCGGGCGAAAAGCTGCGCAGACCGGCCCAGGACGAGGTCAGGCGCGTCACCTCCTCGGTCACGAAACGCTGGTAGCGCGCGATGCCCTCGGCCAGCCTCATGTCCTCGGGCCAGGCGTCATGCGGCTCGGTCACCGGGTCTTCCTCGGCGGGCGACACGATGAGCTGGCCGGCGTCGGGCTTGGCATACCAGGTCTCGCCCGCGCCAAGCAGCATCGGCCAGCGCGACACCTCATGGCCGCCCGGCGCAGGAATGCGGGCGACGGACCGGCGGTAGGGCGTGATGCCGAGAGGCGCGATGCCTGCCAACGCGGCCACGCCATCGGCCCAGGCCCCGGCGGCGTTCACCAGCGTGCGGGCGGTGTGGTCGCCGTCGCTCGTCCAGACCTGCCAGCCGCCCGCCTGCTTCGCGATCTGCGTCACGGACGCGCCGGTCTGCACCGTCCCGCCATTGGCCCGGATGGTGCGCGCGAAATGCTGGATCAGCCGGTCGGTGTCGATGTCCCAGGCGTCGTGATGCGCCGCCGCCCCCGTGATGGCCTCGGGGTTCAGCGCCGGCACAAGGGCCACGGCTTCCTCGATGCTGACGGTCGGCAGACCCATCTTGGCGACGTCACGAGCGAAGATCTCCTCCTCCCCTACGCCCGCCAACAGCATCAGTCCGCGCGGGCTCAGCACGCCGCCGTCAAGGCTCTCGTGATCGGCGCGCGAGGCCAGGTTGAGCGCCACCGTGACGGCATGGCCATACTGCGCCTCGTAAAGCGCGGCGGAGCGGCCGGAGGCGTGATAGGCGAGCGCCGGTTCCGCCTCCAGCAGCAAGACGGAGCCCAGTTCGGACAGCCGCGCGCCCGCGGAAATGCCGGCGATGCCGCCGCCGATGACGAGGAAATCATGGGTCATGGCCGCATCGGTGCCATGCGGCACCGGCGCTGTCTAGCCCGCCCCCGCGCTGCGCCGCATCAGGGCCAGCGCGCCCCACAGAAGCAGCGCGGGCAGCACCAGCGTGCGCAACGCGAAGATGCCGATGATGGTGAGCGAGGCGCGGAACAGCTCGTCTGCCTGCGACATCAGCAGCACGGCGGCCTCGCGGTAGCGACCCAGGGCGGCCACGGCCTCGGTGATGTCGTCGCCGATCCACGCGCGCGGATCCCACCACGAGGGCGGCATCTCGTCTGCAACCGGTGTCTCGGACGCGTCTTCAAGCTCGGCAGCAATGCCGGACCCGACGAGGATCCGCGCCTCGCGCGTCACGTCGTCGAGCGAGGCCATCGCTTCGGTCCATTGCGGCTCGGTGATGCGCTCGCCCAGCGCCACGCCGCCCGCGAAGCCCAGCGGCAAGACCACGCCCAGCACCGCGCCGAGCCGCATCGCGTAGCCGGCCGCGGCGCGCATCCCGTCGATGGCCACCAGCAGGTCGTCGGCCACCCTGAGCAGGCACCCGAGCCCGAAGAGGCAGAGACCCAGGGCCGCGACCGGCGCAAAGCCCACGGTCGCCAGCGCCGCCCCCGCTGCAACGGCAAAGACCACGTCGGCCACCCGTTCCACGGTGTCGTCGACCGGCTCCAGCACCTTCAGCGGCTGCAGGCTCGCCTGCGCGCCGACCGAGGCGCCGATCTCGATCTCCTGCGCCGTCGACAGCGCCGCGTTGATGATGCGGAGCGAGACATAGACCGTGGCGGTGCTCGCCGCGATATCCTCTGCCGCCGCGCTGGCCGGGCCGAGTGCCGGGTTCAGCGGCCCGCGCCCGGACAGCTCCCACAACCCGACGGCGAGGGCGAGCACGCCCAGAAGTGCGACGAGCGCCCCCCGCCCTTTCACAGCATGCTCGGCACGACCAGGTCGGGCGGGCGGTGGCCGTCGGCGAAGGTCTTGATGTTGATGAGAACCTTCTCGCCCATCTCGATCCGCCCCTCGCGGGTGGCCGAGCCCATGTGCGGCAAGAGCACGACGTTGGGCAGTTCGCGCAGGCGCGGGTTCACCTCGCGGCCCTTCTCGAACACGTCGAGGCCGGCGCCCGCGATCTCGCCGGCGCGGAGCATCCGAGTCAGCGCGTTCTCGTCGATGACTTCCCCGCGCGAGGTGTTCACGATCACTGCGTCCTGTTTCATCAGTTTTAGCCGCCGCGCGTTCATCAGGTGGAAGGTCGAGGGCGTGTGCGGGCAGTTGACCGAGACCACGTCCATGCGCGCGATCATCTGGTCGAGGCTTTCCCAATAGGTCGCCTCCAGCGCGCCTTCGATGTCGGGATGGACGCGGCGGCGGTTGTGGTAATGCACCTGCATCCCGAAGGCGCGGGCACGGCGGGCAACCGCCTGCCCGATCCGGCCCATGCCGAGGATGCCGAGCCGCTTGCCCGACACGCGACCACCCATGAAGGCGGTGGGTGCCCAACCCTCCCAGTTGCCGGCCTGCATCGCCGCCATGCCCTCGGGCAGGCGGCGCAGCACCGCCAGGATCAGCGCCAGCGCCATGTCGGCGGTGTCGTCGGTCATCACGCCGGGCGTGTTCGAGACCAGGATGCCGCGCTGCCGGGCGGTGGCGACGTCGATATGGTCGACCCCCGCGCCGTAGTTGGCGATCAGCTTCAGCCTGTCGCCCGCCTGCCCCAGCATCCCGCCGTCGATCCGGTCGGTGATACAGGGCACGATCACGTCGGCGCGGGTCATCGCGGCGACGAGCTCCGCCTTGGTCATCGGCCGGTCCTCGTCGCGCAACTCGACATCGAACAATTCGGTCATCCGGGTTTCGACGGGCTCCGGCAACCGTCGCGTCACGACAACACTCAAGCGTTGAGCTGGCATCAGACCCTTCCCCGTTCTGGCATTTGCGCCCTTGGCATGACACTCTCCGATCCAAACCGGGGGTGCAAGCTGCGAGGCTGACGCAGCCCGGTGCCAGAGCAAGAAAAGACGCGCCCCGCAACGCAGGGGCGGGCAAGGGCAGAGACGAGCGGAATGCAACAAGCACGGGCACGGCGCGGCCTTCTGGCGGCCTCACTCTTCATTGCCCTCGGGCTTGGCGGCGCGGCATTGGCCCAGGACAGGCCGCAAACCGAACCAGTGCCGCGCCCGCTGTCGCTGGCGGCCCTGCAGGTGCCCGAGGTCACGGCCCCCGAAGCCGCGGCCGCGCCCGCCGTCGAGGCCGCGCTCACGCTCGAAACCCCCGCCGCCGCCCGGGTCATCGACGGCCGCGTCGGGCCCGTCACCGGCTTTCCGCTGCCGCGCTATGTGTCGATCAAGGCGTCCGAGGCCAACGCACGGCGCGGGCCGTCGCGCAGCCACCGCATCGACTGGGTGTTCCAGCGCCGCAACATGCCGGTGATGATCGTCGCCGAACACGGCCATTGGCGCCGGGTGGTCGACCGCGACGGTGCCGGCGGCTGGGTCCATTACACGCTCCTGTCGGGCGAGCGCACCGCCATCGTGGAGGTCGACCGGCTGCAGCTTTTCCAGCGCCCCGACCCTGCCTCCATGGTGCGGGCCGAGGCCGAGCGTGGCGTGATCGGCAGTTTGCGCGAATGCCACGGCGACTGGTGCGAGATGGAAGTCGGCGGCTTCCGCGGCTGGGTCGAGACCAGCGCCCTCTGGGGTGTGGAGCCGGGCGAAAGCTTCGACTAAGACTGCCCCAGCGCGGTCGCGCGCCAACCTCTCAGGTTTCACGGACATGACCCAAGACGCACCCAAGCTCAGGGCGGCGGCCCTCGCCACCCGGCTTGCCTTTCTGGCGGCCGGCTTCGTCATGGCCTGCTGGGCGCCGCTGATCCCCTTCGCCAAGGCGCAGGTGGGCGCGAGCGAGGGGACTTTCGGCCTCCTGCTGCTGTGCCTCGGGCTCGGCTCGATCATCGCGATGCCGGTGACGGGCTACATCAGCGCGCGCACCGGCGCGCGGCCGATGATCCTGCTCGGCGGCTTCGGGCTGGTGCTGCTGCTGCCCGCGCTGGTATTGGCCGCCAGCGTCGTGCTGCTGGGGCTGGCGCTGGCCCTGTTCGGCGCGGCACTTGGCACGATCGATGTCGCGATGAACGTTCATGCCGCCGAGGTCGAGACCCGGACCCAGCGCCCGATGATGTCAGGCTTCCATGCGATGTGGAGCGTCGGCGGCATCCTTGGCGCGGGCGGTGTCACGCTGCTGCTCTGGGCCGGGGCCGCGCCGCTGATCGCAGCGCTGGCCGGCAGCGCCCTCGCCCTTGCCGCAATGGTCGTGGCGACGCCCCGATTCCTGCGCGCGGCAGGCGGCACGCCGCCCAAGCTGGCATTGCCGCGCGGCATCGTGCTGCTGCTGGCGGTGCTGGCGGCCATCAGCTTTCTCGTGGAGGGCGCGGTGCTCGACTGGGGCGCGCTGCTGATCGTGGCGCAGGACCTGCTGGAGCCGACCTCGGCGGGCATCGGTTACATGCTGTTCTCGATCGCCATGACGGTGGCGCGGCTGACCGGCGACCGCATCGTCGCGGCGCTGGGGCGGCCCGCCGTGCTGGTGCTGGGCGGGCTGGTCGCGATCCTGGGCATCGGGCTGACGCTGGTGCCCGGATCGGTGGCGCTGGCGCTGACCGGCTTCGCGCTGATCGGCCTCGGCTGCGCCAACCTCGTGCCCGTGGTCTTCAGCCTGGCCGCGCGCCAGCCCGACATGGCGCCGGGGCTAGCGGTGGCGGCGGTCACGACGACGGGCTACGCCGGCATCCTGCTTGGCCCCGCGCTGGTCGGCTTCGCGGCCGAGGCAACCAACCTCGCCATCGCCTTCGCGCTCTTGGCGGTGCTGATGCTGAGCTTCCCGCTCGCCGCGCGGCGGGTGACGCGCTAGGCGACCTTGTCCAGTCCCCGCCCCTTCAGCAGCGCGTCGACGCCCGGCATCCTCCCACGGAAGGCGGTGTAGAGCGCGTCGGCCTCCTGGCTGCCGCCGGCGGAGAGGATGAATGTCTCGAGCTTCTGCGCCGTCTCCGCGTCGAACGGGCCGCCGGCCTCGCCGAAGGCGGCGAAGGCGTCGGCGTCCATCACCTCGGACCACATGTAGCTGTAATAGCCGCTGGAATAGCCGTCGCCGCTGAACACATGGGCGAAATGCGGCGTCGCGTGGCGCATGCCGATGGCGCGCGGCATGCCCAGCCCCTCAAGCGTCACCGCCTGCGCGTCCATCGGGTCAGCGGGCGCCTCGCCGTCGTGGAAATCGAGGTCGACGAGCGCCGATGCGACGTATTCGACGGTCTGGAAGCCCATGTCGTAGGTCTGCGCGGCGAGCAGCCGGTCGAGCAGCGCGCGCGGCATCGGCTCGCCTGTCTTGGCGTGGCGGGCATGCTTCTCCAGCACTTCCGGCACCTCCAGCCAATGCTCGAACAACTGGCTCGGCAGTTCCACGAAATCGCGCGCCACGCTCGTGCCCGAGATCGAGCCGTAGGTCACGTCCGACAGCATCTGGTGCAGCGCGTGGCCGAATTCGTGGAACAGCGTGCGCGCGTCGTCGTAGCTCAGCAGCGCTGGGTCGCCCTTGGCGAAGTTGCAGATGTTCACCACGATGGGCCGCGTGTCGCCGCCCAGCTTCTTCTGGCTGCGCATCGCCGAACACCAGGCGCCCGAGCGTTTCGAGCCGCGCGCGAAGTAGTCGCCGATGAAGACGGCGAGATGCTCGCCGTTCCGCGTCACCTCCCACGCCCGCGCGTCGGGGTGGTAGAGCGGCACGTCGAGCGCCGCGAACTCCAGCCCAAAGAGCCGGTTGGCGCAGTCGAAGGCAGCCTCGATCATCGCGTCGAGCTGGAAATACGGCTTCAGTTCCGCCTCGTCCAAGTCGTGTTCGGCCAGCCGCCGTTTCTCGGAATAGTAACGCCAGTCCCACGGCTCCAACTCGCCGTTCACGCCGTCGGAATGCAGCATCGCGGTCAGCTTCACCGCGTCCGCGTCGGCCTGCGCCACGGCGGGCTCCCAGACCTGCATCAGCAGGTCGCGCACCGCCTCGGGCGTCTTGGCCATCTCGGTTTCCAGCTTGTAGGCCGCGAAACTGTCGTAGCCAAGCAGCATCGCGCGTTCCTCGCGCAGCGCCAGCACCTCGGCCGCGATGTCGCGGTTGTCGGTCTCGCCACCGTTCATGCCACGCGCGGCCCAGGCCTTGTAGGCGGTCTCGCGCAGCTCGCGACGCGGCGAGAATTGCAGGAACGGCACGATCAGCGAACGCGACAGCGTCACCACCGGCCCGTCCTGGCCCTTTTCGCGCCCGGCCTCGCGGGCGCTGGCGATCACGAAATCGGGCAAGCCTTCCAGATCGGCCTCGGCAAGCGGCATGAACCACTCCCGCTCGTCAGCGAGCAGGTTCTGGGTGAACTGGGTGCCGAGTACGGCGAGGCGGCTTTTCACGTCGGTCAGGCGGTCACGCGCGAAACCTTCCAGCGCCGCGCCGGAACGGGTGAAGCTGCGGTGGGTGAGATAAAGCACCCGCATCTGTTCGTCGCTCAGGCCTAGGTCGTCGCGCTGCTGCCACAGCGTGTCGATCCGCGCGAAGAGTGCTGCGTTGTTGGTGATGGCCGAGGAATAGGCGGACAGCTTCGGTGCAAATTCGCGCTGCAGTTCCTCGCGCGCAGGCGTCGAGTCCGCACCTGCGAGATTGTAGAAAACGCCCGCGACCCGGTCGAGCGTCGCGCCGGCAAGCTCCAGCGCCTCGATCGTGTTGGCGAAGGTCGGCGGCTCGGGGTTGTCGGCGATGGCGGCAATGGCGGCGCGGCCTTCGTCCAGCGCGGTCTCCATCGCCGGGCCGAACTGGCTGTCCTCGATCCGGTCGAAGGGCGGCAGGGCAAAGCGGGTGGTCCAGTCTTCGAGCAGCGGGTTGGTCATCTGGGCAAATCTCCTTTGCCCATGACATAGGACGAACGGGCGCGGGCTGCATCCCTCTTCCGGCGCGACCGGCGTCAGACGCCGCCGCAGACTGGGCAATCGGCCCGTCGTTTGGCCCTGATCTCGCGCGTCTCGGCGTGGAGCGCGTCGTGGATCACCATGCGTCCGCGCAGGCCCGCGCCCGCGCCCGTGATCTCCTTTACCGCTTCCAGCGCCATCATCGACCCGATGACACCGGGCAGCGCGCCGATCACGCCGGTCTCGGCGCAGGTGGCCGACAGGCCGGGCGCCGGAGCTTGCGGAAACACGCAGGCCATGCAGGGCGCGCCGCGCGCGGGGTCGTAGAGCGTCACCTGCCCCTCCCACGCCGAAATCGCCCCGGCGATCAGCGGTTTGCGGGTGGCGACGGCGGCCGCGTTCACCATGGCGCGGGTTGCGAAGGCATCAGTGCCGTCGAGGATCAGGTCGTAGTCGGCGAAAAGCGCCTCGGCGATGTCGGGGGTGAACATGCGGTTGTAGGGGCGCAGGTCGACATGCGGATTGAGCGCCGCGACGGCCTTTTGCGCGGAGAAGACCTTGGGCATCCCCTGGCGGTCGTCGGTGTGGATCACCTGCCGCTGCAGGTTCGAGAGGCTGACCTCGTCCGCGTCGATCACGCCGATCCGCCCCACCCCCGCCGCCGCGAGGTAGAGCAGGATGGGCGAGCCGAGCCCGCCGGCACCGACAACCAGCACCGCGGCGTCCTTCAGCGCGCGCTGACCCGGGCCGCCGATCTCGCGGAGCGTGATGTGGCGAGCGTAGCGCTCCAGTTCCTCGTCCGAAAAGGGCCCCTGCGGCGGGGTCGGGGCCGTGGCGGCACGATCCGCGTCCAGCGCTTCGGCCCGCGCGCGGATGCGTTGCAGCAGGGCGCGGTAGATCAGCACCAGACCCACGACCGCGCCGAGGATCAGCCACAGCGCCGCCGAGCCGCCCAGCGACTCGCGTAGCGGATGCCCCGCCGGCAGGACCAGCTGCACGACCACCACGCCCAGGTAGAGCACCCCGAGCATCCAGAGGCGCGCCCGCACCGGCGCCCTCATCAGGTGCCCGATCCCCCAGAGCACCGCCGCAAGCCCGAGGACGAACAACATCAGCCTGTCCCCGTGGAGCCGAAGCCGCCCT
The DNA here is from genome assembly GCA_937139335.1 of uncultured Roseicyclus sp. Lineage (GTDB taxonomy): Bacteria > Pseudomonadota > Alphaproteobacteria > Rhodobacterales > Rhodobacteraceae > Roseicyclus. The sequence continues at coordinate 19,679 of CAKZPN010000030.1, forward strand.
TGCCGCGCGGAGTCGCGCCCAGCGTCTCGACCGGTGCGAAACCCGCCACCACGACCGGCGCGATCACCGCCTGCGCGATCCGCGCGCCGTGGCGGATGCGGAAGGCGGTGGCGCCAAAGTTCACCAGGATCACGCCGAGAGGGCCGCGATAGTCGCTGTCGATGGTGCCGGGGCTGTTGGGCAGGCCGATGCCGTGTTTCAGCGCGAGGCCGGAGCGGGGGCGGATCTGCATCTCAAAGCCTTCGGGGATCGCCACGCGCAGGCCCGTCGGCACCAGCAGCCGCGCGCCGGGCTTCAGCAAAAGGCCCTGCAAGCGCATCGCGACGGGCAGGTTCGCGCGCAGGTCCGCGCCCGCCGCGCCGGCGGTCGCGTAGTCGGGCAGCGCCACTGCCGGGTCCGCCCAATCTTCGCGCTGGACCTCGATCACGATGGTCACGGGCGACCCCCTCCGGCTTGCGCCGCTCACCCCAGCGCCGCGGCGATGCGGGCGGCCAGCCGTCGCGCCACCTCGGGCTTCGGCAGGCGCGGCCAGGCCTCGGCCCCGCCCTCGGTGATCAGCGTCACCGCGTTCTCGGTGCCGCCCATGATGCCGGTCGCGGGCGAGACGTCATTGGCGACGATCCAGTCGCAGCCCTTGCGCGCCCGCTTGGCGATGGCATGCGCCTCGACGCTCTCGGTCTCGGCGGCGAATCCCACGACGAGGCGCGGCCGGCCTTCACCCATCTGCGCCACGCCCGCCAGGATGTCGGGGTTCTCCACGAAGTCGAGCGCCGGAAAGCCGCCGCTGCTGTCCTTCTTCATCTTCTGCTCCGCCGCGTTGGCGACGTGCCAGTCGGCCACGGCGGCGGCGAAGACCGCCACGTCGGCCGGCAGCGCGGATTTCACCGCGCCCGCCATCTCCTGCGCCGTCTCGACCCGCACCACGTCGACGCCGCCCGGCGGCGGGACGGTCGCCGGGCCGGTGACGAAGGTCACGCGCGCGCCCAGATCGCGCAGTGCCGCGGCCAGCGCCGTGCCCTGCGCGCCCGAGGAGCGATTGGCGATGTAGCGCACCGGGTCGATCGGCTCGTGCGTGGGGCCCGATGTCACCAGCACGTGCTTGCCCTTCAGCGGCCCCTCGGCCAGCGCCGCACCGATGGCCGCGATGATCTCGGGCACCTCGGCCATGCGGCCCGGCCCGAATTCACCGCAGGCCATCGCGCCCTCGTCGGGCCCCACGACCAGCACGCCGTCGCCCTGCAAGGTCGCAAGGTTGCGTTGCATCGCTGGGTGCTGCCACATCCGCACATTCATCGCGGGCGCGATCAGCACGCGCTTGTCGGTCGCCATCAGGAGGGTCGAGGCAAGATCGTTCGCGTGGCCGTTCGCCATCTTGGCCATCAGGTCGGCGGTGGCGGGCGCGACTACGACGAGGTCGGCGGCGCGCGACAGCTCGATATGACCCATCTCGGCCTCGTCGGTGAGGTCGAAAAGGTCGCGGTAGACCTTCTGCGCGGCCAGCGCCGAGGCTGATAGCGGCGTCACGAATTCCTCCGCGGCCTTGGTCAGGACCGGCGTCACGGACGCGCCCTGGTCGCGCAGCCGGCGGATCAGGTCGAGCGATTTGAAGGCCGCTATGCCGCCGCCGATGATCAGGAGAATGCGCTTGTTCGCCAGCATGATGAACCGCCCTGGTTGCCCTGGACGAAGGTAAGGACGCACCCTGACAAGGGCAATGGCAAACCTCAGCGGAAGGCGAGGCAGGGGTCGGGCCGGTCCACCGGGTCCGACAGCGCCCAGAGATCGAAGGGCACCTCGCCTTCCGGCGCGTCCTCGAACTGGCCCAGCGTGAAGACCGTGACATCCGGCGCGGCGCGCGCCAGCAGCGCCGGAACGCCCCAGTCGCGGCGCGCGTGGCCGTTGCCGGTGATGATCGCGACGGGGGGCCCGTGCGCCGCGAGCGCGGCCAGCGCAGCCTCGGCCAGCGCCGCGTCGCGCAGGCGCTGCGCTTCGACAAAGCCCGGCAGGATCTCGGGCGGGAGCGCGTCGCAATGCGCCGCCATCTGCTCGGCCTCGCGCTCGGCCTGTTCGTCTTCGGGCAGATGTTGCGTCAGCCCGAAGCGCGCGGCGTCACCTGCGAAGACCGCCGCCGCGCCTGCCGCGAAAGCCTCCTGCGCCGCCGCGCGATCGATGGCGGCGCCGTAGACCGGCGCCTCCGCGCCAAAGGCGAAGAGCGGCGCGTAATAGGAGAAATCGGGCCAGCCGGAATTGCCCCAGTCGAGCGCCGCGGCCAGCGCCTCAGCATCACCGGCCAGATCGGGCGTCACCAGAGCGGCCTGCTCGGCGGAAATCATCTCGAACACCAGCGCGGAGGGGTCGAGCCCCACCAGCACCTCCGCCTGCCGCGCGTGGTGGCCGGGGTTGTCATGGACCTCGCCCAGGATCACGACCTGCGCGCCACGTGCGGCGGTGAGGATGTCGGAGAGAGGTGCATCTGCGCAGGCAGGGCCAGCGGCAAGCGCAATGGCGACCGCAAGGTGTCGAACGAGGCTCACAGGGTCACAGCATCCCGCATCAATTGGCGAAAAATGACCGGACCTCCTTCGATTGCGCCTCGAGCGTCTTGCGCATCTTGGCGAAAGCGGCGGCTTCCAGTTGCCGCACGCGTTCCTTGCTCAACCCCAGCTCGGTGCCGAGGCTTTCGAGCGTCCGCGGATCCTCGCGCAGCTTGCGCTCGCAGACGATGAACCGCTCGCGCTCGTTCAGCGCCTGTATCGCGGAGATCAGCCAGTCGCGCAACTGCGCCGTGTCGTGGCTGTCGGCCACGATCTCGGCGGCCTGCGTTCCGGGGTCTTCCAGCGCGTCGATCCATTCGCGGCCTTCGTCCTCGGCCGACTGCGTGGCGTTCAGCGAAAAGTCCGACCCGGCGAGCCGGCCCTCCATCATCTCGACATCATGCAGCGGCACCCCGACCTCGGTTGCGATCAGCTGGCGCAGCTGGTGCTTGTCGAGGCTCTGCCCCGCCGCCATCGCCTCGCGCTCAAGGCGGGCCTGCACGCGGCGCATGTTGAAGAACAGCGATTTTTGCGACGAAGTGGAACCGGTGCGGACCATCGACCAGTTGCGCATCACGTAATCCTGGATCGAGGCCTTGATCCACCAGACCGCATAGGTCGAAAAGCGCACGCCGCGGTCGGGGTCGAACTTGTCGGCGGCCTTCATCAGGCCCAGCCCCGCCTCCTGGATCAGGTCGTTCATCGGGGCGCCGTAGCGCTTGAACTTGGCCGCCATCGAGATCGCGAGGCGCATGTAGGCGGTGATGAGCCGATGCAGCGCCTCCTCGTCGCGCTCGTCGCGCCAGGCATAGGCCAGTCTCAGCTCCGTCTCGGCATCCAGAAGTTCCGCTCGCATCGCCCGGCGGCTAAGGCTTTGGTCTCCACCCATATCAAGTGCCATCTCGCACCCTCCAAACGGTTGTCCTGAACACCTGCGCAAACATCTTCTGGTATGAGTTACGCAGCGAAACCTCGGTCGGTTCACTTTTGGGGCGAGAAAATTGACCGAAGCTCATGGTTCACCGTGATTGCCCCCATCACGAATCCGCGATTGACGGCGCAGGGCGGCTCATGCGCCATGCGTCCATGACCTACGCGCTCCTCATCGGTGACAGATCCTATTCCAGCTGGTCGCTGCGCGGCTGGCTGCCCTTCGACCACTGGCAGATCCCGGTGCGGGTGCAGGCAACGATCCTCTACCGCGACAGCTTCGCCAGCGACCTCGAGAGCTTCGCGCCCGGCCTGCGCACGGTGCCCGCCGTGAAGACGCCCGAGGGCGGGCTCTTGACCGACAGCATCGCTATCGCCTGGCACCTGGCCGAGGCGTTTCCCGATCGGGGGTTGCTGCCATCGGACCCCGTCGACCGGGCCCTGGCGCTCAGCCTGATCGCCGAGATGCATTCCGGCTACACCGCGCTGCGCGGTGCCTGCCCGATGAACCTGCGCACCGCGTGGGAGGGGGTCGCGCCCTCGGACGCCGTGCTGGCCGACCTTGCCCGGATCGAGGCGCGCTGGGGCGCGGCGCTGGACCGCTCCGGCGGGCCGTTCCTCTTCGGCGCCTACACGCTGGCCGATGTCTTCTACGCGCCCGTCGCCATGCGGATCGCGGGTTATGGCCTGCCGGTCTCCGCGTCGACACAGGCCTATGTCGACGCCCACCTCGCGCACCCGTCGTTGCGGCGCTGGCGCGCGATGGGGATGGCGTTCGGGCCGGAGCAGTCGCACTACGAGATGGGCCTGCCCCGCGCGCGCTTCCCGATGCCCGAGGCCATCCCGGCGCGCGCCGTCGACGCCGGCCCCTCGGTGAACGCCGCCTGCCCCTATTCCGGCAAGCCCGTCACCGATTTCGCCGAGATCGGCGGGCGGGTCTTTGGCTTCTGCAACCCGTTCTGCCGCGACAAGACGGTGGCGGACCCCGCCGCCTGGCCGAAGTTCATGAACATTTACGATTCGTAAACGCTTGCGGCGTAGCGGTTAACCATGCTTGACGCCGCGCGCCCCGAAAGCCTGTCCCGCATCCACACCGTCGCATTCGAAGGGCTCGAGGCGCGGCGGGTGGAGGTGCAATGCGCCGTCACCCCCGGCATCCCGGCCTTCTCGGTCGTCGGCCTGCCCGACAAGGCGGTCTCCGAGGCGCGCGAGCGGGTGCGCACGGCGCTGTCGGCCATGGCCATCGCTCTGCCGTCGAAGCGGATCACCGTGAACCTCTCGCCCGCCGACCTGCCCAAGGAAGGCTCGCATTTCGACCTGCCGATCGCTCTGGCGCTGCTGGCGGCGCTCGACATCATCTCGCGCGAGCGCGTGGAAACTGCGATGGCGCTGGGCGAGCTTTCGCTCGACGGCACGCTTGTCTCCGTGATCGGCGCACTGCCCACGGCGCTCGCGGCGGGTGAGGATGGGCGCGTGCTCTATTGCCCTATCGGCTGCGGGGCGGAGGCCGCCTGGGTCGGCGCAACGCCGGTCTTCGCCGCGCGGAGCCTCGCCGAGTTGATCGGCCACCTGACCGACCGCGCGCCGCTGTCCCCCGCCCGTCCCGGCGAAGTGGTCGAGGCGACGCATCTGAAATGCCTCTCCGAGGTGCGCGGCCAGGAACGTGCGAAACGCGCGATCGAGATCGCGGCGGCGGGGCGGCATCACCTGCTGATGGTGGGCAGCCCCGGCTCGGGCAAGTCGATGCTGGCCGCCCGCGTGCCCGGCCTGTTGCCGCCCCTGTCGGCCGCCGAGGCGCTGGAAACCTCGATGATCCAGTCGCTCGCGGGGCTCCTGAACGAGGGCGGCATCTCGCGCACCCGGCCCTACCGCGCGCCGCACCACACCGCCTCCATGGCTGCGATCGTGGGCGGCGGGCGCAGCGCGAAACCCGGGGAGATCAGCCTTGCGCACAATGGGGTGCTGTTCCTCGACGAGTTCCCCGAATACCCGCGCGCGGTGCTGGAGACGCTGCGCCAGCCGATCGAGACCGGCGACGTGGTGGTGGCCCGCGCCAACGCGCATGTCACCTACCCCTGCCGCTTCCTGCTGATCGCCGCGGCCAACCCGTGTCGCTGCGGCAATCTCTACGATGCGGGGCAGGCCTGCGGGCGGGCGCCGCTCTGTGGCGAGGATTACATGGGCCGCATTTCCGGCCCGCTGATGGACCGGTTCGACCTGCGCCTCGAGGTGCCGCCGGTGGCCTATGCCGAACTCGACCTGCCCGCGAACGGCGAGAAAAGCCTCGACATCGCGCGCCGGGTCGCCGAGGCCCGCGCGGTGCAGACGCGGCGGTTCGAGGCGCTGGGGTCTTCGGCGCGGGTGAACGCCGACGCCGAGGGCGCGCTGCTCGACCAGATCGCGACGCCGGACGCGGGCGGCAAGGCCTTCCTGCTGGCGGCGGCGGACCGCTTCAAGCTGACCGCGCGCGGCTATCACCGGATCCTGCGGCTCGCGCGCACCATCGCGGACCTGGAAGGCGACGCGACCGTCGCGACACCCCATGTCGCCGAGGCGCTGGGGTATCGGTTGATCGGCGGAAAGACCGGCTAGAGTTTCGCCTCGATCGCCTCCCAGATCTTGGCCGCGACATTGATACCGTCGAAGCGTTCCAGCTCCTGGATGCCGGTGGGCGAGGTCACGTTGATCTCGGTCAGGTAGCCGCCGATCACGTCGATCCCGACGAAGACCTGCCCCATCTCGCGCAGGCGCGGGCCAATCGCGGCGCATATCTCGAGTTCGCGCTCGGTCATGGCGACCTTCTCGGCGCGGCCGCCGACATGCAGGTTCGAGCGGGTCTCGCCCTCGGCCGGGACGCGGTTGATCGCACCCACCGCCTCGCCATCAACGAGGATGATCCGCTTGTCGCCCGCCGCCACGTCGGGCAGGAATTTCTGCGCGATCAATGGCTCGTTGTTGATGCCGGTGAACATCTCGTGCAGCGAGTTCAGGTTGCGGTCGCTCTCGGGCAGGCGGAACACGCCTGCGCCGCCGTTGCCGTAGAGTGGCTTGAGGATGATGTCGCCGTGCCGCGCCTTGAACTCCCGCAGCACCGAGAGATCGCGCGCGATTGTAGTGGGCGGCGTCAGGTCGGGGAAGTCGAGGACCAGCAGTTTCTCGGGCGAATTGCGGACCCAGAACGGGTCGTTCACCACCAGGGTCGTGCCCTTCAAGCGGTCAAGCAGGTGCGTCGTGGTGATGTAGCCCATGTCGAAGGGCGGATCCTGCCGCAGCCAGACGACATCGACATCGGCGAGATCGAGGTCGGTGGCCGCGCCCAACTGCGCATGGTCGCCTTTCACCCGCTGCACGCGGACCGGCTGCGCGATCGCCATGATGCGGCCCTCGCGGTAGCTGAGCTGGCCCGGCGCGTAGGTCCACATCTCGTGGCCGCGCGCCTGCGCCTCCTCGGCCAGGCGGAACGTGCTGTCCGCGTCGATGTTCACCGACCCGATCGGGTCCATCTGAAAGGCGATCTTCATGGCCCGAGCTCCCGGCGGTTCCGTCGCCCCTGTTTGGCGCGGGGCGGGGGCGGGTGCAAGACCGCGCGCTCAGGCCATGAGCGCGTTCGGGATCGTCTCGATCCGGCCCGATCCGTCGACCAGCGCAACGTCGAAGCGCATCGGCGTCAGCGAGCCACCGGGGAAAAAGCCAAGCGCCGCCTCCGCGCTGGCGAGCAGGCGGGCGATCTGGCGAGCGGTCAGGTGGGCGGCGGCGTCGGCGAAGCTCCGCGATTTCTTCACCTCAACGAAAATCGCCTCGCCATCCTTCTCCAGCACCAGGTCGATCTCGCCGCCCGGACCACGCCAGCGACGGCAGACCAGCCGGTGGCCGCGGGCGGTGTAGTCGGCCAGCACCGTATCCTCGGCGGCCTTGCCCGAGAGATATGAGACCAGTCCGCTCATCACGTCTCCCCCTCCTTCATCGCCAGCGCGCGCTGATAGACATCCCGCCGGGGCAATCCCATCGCCTCGGCCACCTCGGCGGCGGCATCCTTCACGCGCAACCGGCCCAGAGCCTCGGCCAGCGCCGCATCCACATCTTCGGCCTCCGGCGCAACTGCCACCGGCCGCCCGACGACCAGCGCGATCTCGCCCTTCACCGGACCGTCGCCGATGCCGTCGCGCAAGCTGCCGAGCGTACCGCGCCGCACCTCTTCGAATCGCTTTGTCAGTTCCCGGCAAAGTGCCGCCGGACGTGCTTCGCCCCAGCGGTCGCACAATTCCCCTAACAAACGCTGAATCCGCTTGGGACTTTCGTAGAGGATGAGTGTTGCGGGGATGCTCCCGATCTCGTCCAGCCAGCGCGCGCGGGCACCTGCCTGCGACGGCGCAAAGCCCGCGAAGAGAAAGCGGTCCGACGGCAGGCCCGAGATGCTCAGCGCCATGATCGCGGCCGACGGGCCGGGCGCCGCGTTCACCGGGTGGCCCGCGTCGATCGCGGCCCGCGCCAGTTGATACCCGGGGTCGGCCACCACCGGCGTTCCGGCCTCCGAGCAATAGGCAACGCTGCGCCCGCCCTCCAGCGCGCGCAGGATGCGCGGCCGCGCCTCGGCGCCGTTGTGGTCGTGGTAGGCGATCAGCGGGCGGTCGCCCAGTTTCAGCCCGTGAATCTCCATCAGGTGCCGCAGCGTGCGGGTGTCCTCGGCCACCAGAACCTCGGCGCTGAGCAGGATGTCGAGCGCGCGCAGCGTGATGTCGCGCGCCGCCCCGATCGGCGTCGCCACGAACCACAGGCCCGGCGCCAGGGGAACCTGCCGCGCCGCGCCGGCATTGGTATCGGAACCATGTTGCATAGGTGGCTTCCTGCCTGCCCTGCAGTGCATGGGCAACGTTTACTTGCCTTGCCGGACGCTCTAGCCTAGGTCCGCGTCATCCGGCAGCGCCCCACGGAGGTCCTCGATTCATGTTTTCCGCTTTGCGTCTCCTGCGCAACCCCATGCGCCTTCTGACCCTTCTGGGCCTCACGGCGGTTCTTGCCGCGTGTCAGGTCGCAGGGCCGCGCGGCGGCGCCGGTCCGCGGGTCGGCGGGCAGACGGTGCAGGTGGCGATGCTGCTGCCGATTTCCTCGGGCCAGGGCGGCGACGCGGTGATCTCGCAGAGCCTCGAGAACGCGGCGCGGATGGCGGCGGCTGAGCTGACCGGCGTCACCGTGGAGATCACGGTCTACGACACCGCGGGCCAGTCGGCGCAGGCGGCCTCGGTCGCGCGCGAGGCGGTGCAGGCGGGCGCGGACATCATCGTCGGGCCGCTCCGCTCGGACGCGGCGGCAGCTGTCGGCGTGGCGGTGGCGAACTCCAACGTGAACGTGCTGAGCTTCTCCAACAACACCGAGATCGCGGGCGGCAACGTGTTCGTGCTTGGCCACACGTTCGAGAATACTGCATCGCGGATGGTCAGCTACGGCGCCGCGCAAGGCCGCAACCGGATCGTCATCGCGCATGCCCAGAACCTGGCTGGCGAGGTCGCCCGCGACGCGGTGCTGCGCGCGGCGCAGGCGTCGAGCGCGACGGTGGTGGGCACCATCCCCTACGAATTCTCGCAGACCGGCGTGATCAACGTGGTGCCGCAGATCGTCTCGGCGGTGCGCGACAACGATGCCAACGCGCTGATGCTGACCTCCGACAGTTCGGGCGCGCTGCCCTTCTTCGCGCAGCTGCTGCCGGAAAACGGGCTCGACACAGAGGCCGTGCGCGTGATGGGCCTGACCCGCTGGGACACGCCGCCGCAGACGCTGGAACTGTCCGGGCTGCAGGGCGGCTGGTTCGCCGTGCCCGACCCGCAGGCCACCGACGCGTTCAACGCCCGCTACGCGGCGGCCTACGGCGCCCCGCCCCATATCCTCGGCGCCCTCGGCTACGACGCGATCCGCGCCGTGGGCGAGACCGCGGCCTCGGCCGGCCGGCTCGGCGCGGCGGACCTGACCGCCAGCTCTGGTTTCCAGGGCGCGAACGGGGTATTCCGGCTGCTGGGCGATGGCACCAATGAACGCGCGATGGCCATTGCCCAAGTGACCCAAAATCAGGTGGCCATCGTTGACCCCGCCCCAGGACGCCTTGGCGGTTTCGGTTTCTGACCGGAACCCGGCCCTTCCCCCGACTGCCTCCGAACCGGGCGAGCTGATCGCGCCGGCCGAGGCGATTCTCGACGAGGCGGATCTGCGCGACCGGCTCGATGCCGCCGTCGCCGGCCTCACCGACGCGGGCGAGATCCGCGCCGCCGCCGTGCGCGTCTTGCAAGAGGCGCAGACGGCCGGGCGCGACGCGATCGAGAACGGCATCTCCGCCAACCCGCTGACCGCGCGGCGGATCACGCGGGCCTACACGCATCTGACCGACGGGCTGGTGCGGGGCGTGCTGCATGTCTCGGAAACCCACCTGCACAAGAACCCGATGCCCAGCGTGACCGAGCGCATGGCGGTGATCGCGGTGGGCGGCTACGGGCGCGGCGAGATGGCGCCCTATTCCGACGTCGACCTGCTGTTCGTCACGCCCTGGAAGATCACCGCACATGTCGAAAGCGTCATCGAATCCGCGCTCTACATGCTGTGGGACCTGCACATGAAGGTCGGCCACGCCTCGCGCACGGTGAAGGAATGCCTGAGGCTCGCCAAGCCGGACATGACGATCCGCACCAGCCTGCTGGAGATGCGCTATCTTTCGGGCGAGGAGAGCATCGGGGTCGAGCTGGAGACCGCGCTCCGCGACCAGCTGTTTCGCGGCACGGTGGGGGAGTTCATCGAGGCGAAACTTGCCGAACGCTCGACGCGGCACAAGAAGCAGGGCGGCCAGCGCTACGTGCTGGAACCTAACGTGAAGGAGGGCAAGGGCGGCTTGCGCGACCTTCAGACCCTCTACTGGATCGCGAAATACGAGCACGGGGTGCGCAAGGCGGGGGAACTGGTCGGCCTCGGCGTCTTCACCCCCGAGGAATTCGCCGCCTTCGACGCGGCCGAGCGGTTTTTGTGGGCGGTGCGCTGCCACCTGCACCTGATCGCGGACCGCGCGCAGGACCAGCTGAGTTTCGACAACCAGGTGCAGGTCGCCGAGCGCCTGGGCTACCACGACCATTCCGGGCGCCGTGGGGTCGAGCATTTCATGCAGGACTATTTCCGCCACGCCACCCGCGTCGGCGAATTGACCCGCATCTTCCTGACCGAGCTGGAAGCGCGCCACATCAAGCAGGAGCCCGCGATCCTCGGTTTCCTGCGCGGACGCTCGCGCAAGAAGAAGCTCAAGCAGGGCTACACGCTGAAGCAGAACCGCCTCGCCGTTGAGGACGAGGCCGCGTTCTTCTCCGAAAAGCTGAACATCCTGCGGCTCTTCGAAGAGGCGCTGCGCACCGGCTACCTGATCCACCCCGACGTGATGCGCGCGCTGTCGGCCAATCTGGGCCTGATCGACGACGAGATGCGACGCGACCCCGAGGCCTGCCGGATCTTTCTCGACCTGATGCTGAAACAGGGCAACCCGGAACGTGCGCTGAGAAGGATGAACGAACTGGGCGTGCTGGGGGCCTTCGTCCCGGAATTCGCGCCGATCGTCGCGATGATGCAATTCAACATGTATCACAGCTACACGGTGGACGAGCACACGATCCAGGTGATCTCGACGCTGGCCCAGATCGAGCGTGGCGAACTGATCGAGGAATTGCCGGTCGCCTCGCGCATCCTGAAGCACGGCGTGAACCGCAAGGTGCTCTATGTCGCGTGCCTGCTGCACGACATCGGAAAGGGCCGGAAAGAGGACCATTCGGTCGTCGGCGCCCGCATCGCCCGAAGCCTCTGCCCACGGCTGGGGCTGAAGCCCGCGGAATGCGAGACGGTGGAATGGCTGGTGCGCTATCACCTGCTGATGTCGGACATGGCGCAGAAACGCGACATCGCCGACCCGCGCACGGTGCGCGACTTCGCCAAGGCGGTGAAGACCCGCGAGCGGCTGGAACTGCTGACCGTGCTGACCGTCTGCGACATCCGCGGCGTCGGGCCGAACACCTGGAACAACTGGAAGGCGACGCTTCTGCGCGGGCTTTTCCGCGCCACGGCGACGGCGCTGGACACCGGCCTCGAAGACCTCAACCGCGACAAGCTGGAGGGCGAGGCCAAGCGCGCGCTGCGCGACGCGCTGGCCGATTGGCCCAAACCCGATCTCAAGATCGAGATGGACCGCCACTATGGCCCCTACTGGCAGGGGCTGGACCTGGCCACGCAGGTCGCCTTTGCCGGGATGCTGCGCGGCATCGGCACCGACGAGATCCGCATCGTCACGCAGGAAGACCCCGACCGCGACGCCACCCGCGTCTGTTTCGCGCTGAACGACCACCCCGGCATCTTCTCGCGACTGGCCGGTGCGCTCAGCCTTGTCGGCGCCAACGTGGTCGACGCGCGCACCTACACCTCCAAGGACGGGTTCGGCACCGCGGTGTTCTGGGTGCAGGACGCCGACGGCAACCCCTACGAGGTCCGCCGCCTGCCCCGCCTGCGCGACATGATCGACAAGACGCTGAAGGGCGAGGTCGTGGCCTCGCGCGCGCTGGAAGGCCGCGAGAAGATCAAGAAACGCGAGCGCCCCTTCAAGGTCGCCACCAACATCACCTTCGACAACGAGGGCTCGGAAATCTACACGATCATCGAGGTCGACACCCGCGACCGTCCCGGCCTGCTCTACGACCTGACCAAGACACTGGCGGCCTCCAACATCTACATCTCCTCGGCCGTGATCGCGACCTATGGCGCGCAGGTCGTGGATACGTTCTACGTCAAGGACATGTTCGGCCTGAAACTCTACACCCGCTCCAAGCAGGAGACGCTGGAGCGCAAGCTGCGCGACGCCATCGCGCGCGTGGCCGAACGGGCGGGCGCCTGACATGGCCGCAACCGCACGGCCGATCCGCCTGTTGGCGGGCTTCATCACGGTGGGGGTCTGGACGCTGGGCAGCCGCGTGCTGGGCTTTGTGCGCGACATCCTGATCGCCGCCTACATGGGCACCGGCCCGGTGTCGGAGGCGTTCTTCGTCGCCTTCTCTTTGCCCAACCTGTTCCGCCGCTTCTTTGCCGAGGGGGCGTTCAACACCGCCTTCGTGCCGATGTTCTCGAAAAAGCTCGAGGCCGACGAGAACCCGCTGGAATTCGCGCAAGACGCCTTCGCGGGGCTCGCCTCGGTGCTGATCGTGCTGACGCTGGTGGCGCAGGTGGCGATGCCGTGGTTCGTGCTGGCCATGGCGGGCGGCTTCGCCGGCGACGTGCGGTTCGAACTGGCCACCGATTTCGGGCGCATCTCCTTTGCCTACATCCTGTTCATCTCGCTCGCGGCGCTTCTGTCGGGTCTGCTGAACGCGATCGGCCGCTTTGCCGTCGCCGCCGCCGCACCGATCCTGCTGAACCTGATCCTGATCGCGGTTCTTGTGCTCGCCGGCACCGATTTCCTGGGCGGCGTCACCATCGACGTCTCGACCGCTGCGCCGGGCGACGATCTGACGGGGCTGCACCACGGCACGCTGCTGGCCTGGGGCATCTTGCTGGCGGGCCTCGCGCAGCTTGCGCTGGTCTGGTTCGCGGCCAAGCGCGCCGGGTTCAGGTTGATCCCCCGCCGGCCCCGCCTCACGCCCGAGATGAGACAACTGGCCGTCATCATGCTGCCCGCGATGCTGGCCGGCGGCGTGGTGCAGATCAACCTGCTGGTCGGGCGCCAGGTCGCCAGCTTCTTCGACGGCGCCATCGTCTGGCTGAGCCTCGCCGACCGGCTGTATCAACTGCCGCTGGGCGTGGTCGGCATCGCCATCGGCGTGGTCCTGCTGCCCGATCTGTCGCGCCGGCTGCGCGCCGATGATGCGGTCGGCGGGCGCTATGCGCTGAGCCGCGCGGGCGAGGTCTGCATGGCGCTCACCATTCCCGCCGCCGTCGCGCTCTGCGTCATTCCCACGCCGCTGGTCTCGGTCCTGTTCGAGCGTGGCGCCTTCACCGCCGACGACACCGTGCAGACGGCGCTGGCACTGGCGGCCTACGGTCTCGGCCTGCCGGCCTTCGTGCTGCAAAAGGTGCTGCAACCGCTTTATTTCGCGCGCGAGGACACGCGCTCGCCGTTCCGCTACGCCCTTGTCGCGCTGGTCGTGAACGCGGTCGCCGCCATTGGCCTGTCGTTCTTCATCGGCTTCATCGGGGCCGCCATCGCCACCAGCCTCGCTGCCTGGACGATGGTCTGGCAGCTCCTGCGCGGCAAGCGCGCGATGGGCGAAGTGGCGACCTTCGACGCGCGCTATCGCCGGCGGATCGGGCGTATCGCGCTGGCCTCGATGATCATGGGCGTGACCCTCGTGGTCGCCTCGACCCTGCTGATGCCGCTTCTGGGCACCCCCGGCTGGCGCTACCTCGCGCTTGTCGTGCTGGTGGTCGGCGGCGCCGGGGTCTACGGGGTCGCCGCGCAGGCGCTCGGGGCCTTCCGCATCTCCGAGTTCCGCGAGGCGCTTGGCCGCCGCTAGCGCGCCCGCAGCTTGGCGATGACGCGGCGCCAGCCGCCGGGGCTGAGCACGAAGGACATGAGGAACCCGGCGGCGAAGCCCGACAGGTCCGCCACCACATTGCCGAACTGCCCCTCGATCAGCCCGAAGAACAGCTGGATCCCCAGCAGCATCCCGATCAGCCCGAAGGCGCGGTAGCGGTTGCCGCCGCGCAGGCTGGCCTCGGTCCACATGATGAAGGTGAACGCCCCGATCAGTCCGTAGACGCCGGGGTAGCCGCCGACAAGCGGGTATGGGCTGTTCATCAGCCCCACGAAGCCCAGCGCGCCCGCGATGGCCGAGCCGAGGAACAGCGCGACAAAGGCCAGCGGCGAAAACACCTCGGCCACCATCTTGCCGATGGCGAGGATGAAGACCACGACGAAGGCGGCATGGACAAAGCCGGTATGGATCAGCGGGTAGGTCACGAGGCGAAGCAACTCGCGCCCGGGAAACACGCCCGTCTCCCACATGTAGCGCGCCAGTTCGTCGAAGACGCCGAAGTCGCGGATCGCGTCCAGCCGCCAGCCGACACCGCCCTGCCCGCCGAGAAACCCCGCCGTCGCGGCCTGGAACATCAGCTCCAGCCCGAAGATCACGGCCGCCAGCGCCACCACCACCGGGGGCAGCGCGTTGAAGGGGGACTGGGTATGCTGGTCCATCGCGGGCCGCCTTCGGTTGACGCCATCTGCCCCCGTGGGTAAGCGAAGCCGCGGCGCTTGGCCAGAGGGGCCTTTGGCGCGCGAGCCCAGAGGTCGATCATGGCAGAGACGCAGTTCACCCCCCGCGTGTTCTCGGGCATCCAGCCCTCGGGCGGGCTGACGCTGGGCAACTACCTCGGCGCGATGAAACGCTTCGTCGAGATGCAGGACGCGGGCTCGCACCAGACGATCTATTGCATGGTCGACCTGCACGCGATCACCGCCACGCTGCCCGATCCCGAAACGCTGCGCCGCAACACGCGCGAGCTCTGCGCTGGCTTTCTCGCCATCGGCATCGACCCGGAAAAATCCATCCTGATCAACCAGTCGCAGGTGCCCGAGCATGCGCAGCTGGCGTGGATCTTCAACTGCGTCGCGCGGATGGGCTGGATGGGCCGCATGACCCAGTGGAAGGACAAGGCCGGCAAGAACGCCGAGGCAGCCTCGCTCGGCCTGTTCGCCTATCCCGCGCTGATGGCGGCAGACATCCTCGTCTACCACGCCACCCATGTGCCGGTGGGCGAAGACCAGAAACAACATCTGGAGCTGACGCGCGACATCGCGGCCAAGTTCAACCACGACTACGGTGTGAATTTCTTCCCCCTCACCGAGCCGGTGATCGAGGGCGCCGCCACGCGGGTGATGAACCTGCAGGACGGCACCAGGAAGATGTCGAAATCCGACCCGTCCGACCGCACCCGGATCAACCTGACCGACGATGCCGACGCGATCGCGCGGAAGATCCGAAAGGCCAAGACCGACCCCGACCCGCTGCCCGAAGACATGAAGGGGCTGGCAAGCCGCCCCGAGGCGCGCAACCTCGTGAACATCTACGCGGCGCTGGCCGACATCGCGCCGCAGGCGGTGCTGGACCAGCATACCGGCGCGCTCTTCGGGCAGTTCAAGATGGCGCTGGCTGATCTGGCGGTCGAGAAGATGGCCCCGATTTCCTCCGAGATGGCGCGGCTTATGGCCGACCCGGCCGAGATCGACCGCATCCTCGGTCGCGGCGCCCAACGCGCGCGCGAAATCACCGTGCCGATCCTGGAACGGACTTTCGAGATCATGGGCATGCTGCGCAGCTGAGACGCCTCAGCCCAGCATGAGGTGCCCGGCAAGGCCGAGGCCGAAGCCCAGCACGGCGCCGAAGGCCGGCCCGTAGGCGCGATCCTGGTGCGCGCCGGGCGCGACGTCCTGGAACAGGATATAAAGGATCCCGCCCGCCGCGAAGGCCATGATCGCGCCCAGGACCTGCGGCGCGCCATCCAGCACGAAAAGGCCCACCGCCGCCGCCGCCGGTCCCAGCGGGACCATCAGCGCGAAGAGCAGGAACAGGTGCCGTTTGCTCGTGTGGCTGCCCTGGATCATCTCGCGCCATGCCCCGAAGCCTTCTGGCAGGTTCTGCAGCGTGATCAGGATCGCAGTGAGCAGCGCCGCCTGCGGATCGGCGGTGATCAACGCGCCCAGCGCCATCGCCTCGGGCAGGTAGTCGAGCATCATCGCCAGGAACTGCGCCGCCTTGCCGCCGCGCCGCGCGAGCGCCCAGTCGATGATCAGGAACGCCACGCCGCCCGCCGTGAAACTGGCCATCACGACCAGCGCCGGCGCGCGATCGGCGGCCTCGGGCACCAGCACCAGCGCGATGGCCGAGAACAGGGCGCCGCCGCCGAAAGCCACGATCGTGTTCTGCACTTCGAGGTCGAGCTGCCGCGATTTCAGGTGTTCGATCCGCGCCAGCGTCGCGCCCAACGGCACCGACAGACCCGCCAGCGTCGCCAGAAGCAGCCCGGTCAGCACCGGGTCCAGTCCGAAGAGGGTCATTGCGTGGCGTCCCGTATCGCTGCGGCCGCCAGCTTAGCGCCCGGCCCCGCCGTCGCAAGGTGCCGCGCGGCTCAGGCCATCTCCACCGCGTCGACCGACAGCACCGTCGGCAGGTGGCGCGCGATCTCGTCCCAGCTCTCGCCCGCATCGCGGCTGGCGAAGATCGAGCCGGAGTTGGTGCCGAAATACACCCCGGCCTGCGCCCGCCGGTCGGTCGTCATCGCCTGCCGCAGCACGGTGAAAAAGCAGTTCTCCTGCGGCAGGCCCTCGCGCTGCGCTACCCAGCTTTCGCCGCCGTCCTGCGAGCGCCAGACCGCGGCGCTGGCGCCGGGCGGAAAGCGGCCGGCAGTGTCGCCGTTCAAGGGCACGGTCCAGAGCGTCAGCGGGTCGTTCGGATGCACCGCGATGGGAAACCCGAAGGTCGAGGGCAGCCCCGCGGTGATGTCGTCCCAGTGCCGTCCGCCATCGCGCGAGCGCCAGACGCCGTGGTGATTTTGTTGGTAGAGCAGGTCCGACCCCGGCGCGCGCACCATGTTGTGGACGCAATGGCCGGTCTCGCCGCCTCGCGGGGCGGCCGGGTGGTCGTGCCCTGCGCAGGCCTCGGCGTTCGACATCCGGTTGCGCCGGTCCCAGCTTTCGCCGCCATCCTCCGACGCGAAGACGCCCGCGGCCGAGATGCCGAGCCAGATCTTCGCCGGGTCGTCGGGCGCCGTCACGATGGTGTGGAGCGTCAGGCCCGCGGCACCGGGCGACCAGTTCTCGCGCTCGGGAAAGGTGGCGAAGGCGTCATTCGTGGCCCAAGTCGCGCCGCCATCGGTGCTTTGCAGCAGCGTTCCGGGCTTAACCCCGGCCCAGAGCACGCCATGGGCATGGTGCAGAGACCAGACCGAATGGAGCGTGTCGCCGAAGGGCGCCGGCCGGTCCGTCCAGCCGACCATCGCCGCGAACTCCGGGTCGTTGGCGGCCCATTGGTCCATCTGACCTGTGGACAGCTTCGACAGGTCCCAGCTTTGGCCGCCGTCATCCGAGCGGAACACACCGGCGCCGGACCAGTCGCCGCCCCCGCCCGCCCAGAGCGTGCCGGTGGCCGGATCGCCGGTCATGTGGTTGATCGTCCAGCCGTCGCAATGCGGGCCGCTGACTTTCCAGCCCTCGCGGTCGGCGCTGGACAGGACGAACGCGCCTTTGGTGGTGCCGACCAGCAGGTGGATCACACCGGTCATCGCAGGCCTCCCCCGATTCTCGGGGGGAGGCTAACACGGTCCCGACGGCGCCGGGCCCGGAATTCGCGGTCAGGCCGCGGTCGGCAGATCGGTGTATTGGTCGCCGGGCATCACCGGCTCGCGCGACGGGGTGTAATAGGCCCAAGCCTCGTCCAGCAGGCGCAGGGCGGCATCGGCGTCGGTCTTGGGTGCGGAGGTGGTGGGCTGCTCAGCCATCGGGAAACCTCTTGTGATCAGTGTTCCTCCCGTGTGACCGAAGGTAGGTGCCATGCCCCCGTCTGACAGCCCCTCAAAACTGCATGGCCCCATTGCGGTCGGCGCAACCGGTGCAGATGGGATGAAACTGGCGGATGACCGGCAGACGGCTGCGCGCCCCACGTCAAACCGGGTGCGGCTATGCGGGCTTTCTCGCCTTCGCGCCCCAGGCCCGCGCCGACAGCACCACCGGGCCGTCGCGTCCAAGTTGCGCCGCCAGCCGGCTCTTCAGCTCCGCCCGCCGGTCTTCGGGCAGGCTCTTGCAAAAGCCGGGCGCGGGGCCTGCCCCGAGGGTGAACGGGCGCCAGAAGGCTTCGAAATCGGGAAACCCGGTCTCGATCTCGATCGCGGCGATCTCCGCGCCGTCAACGCCCGTCTCGTCGCAGAGCGCGGCGAGCCCGTCGCGCGTGCAGAACGGGAATCGGGTGCTTTCATCCAGCTCCGCCGCGGCGGGGTCCACCTCGGCGGCCGCCTTCCAGAACGCGTCGATGAACCCCATGCCGCCGCTCGGGTAATCCCATACATAGAACGACAGGAGCCCGCCCGGTCGCAGCACCCGAAGCATCTCGCCCAGCGCGGCGGGGCGGTCCGGCACGAAGTTCACCACCAGCGCCGAGGTCACGACATCGACGGAGTTATCGGCGCAGGGCAGTGCGTCGGCCTTGGCGAGGTCGAACCGGGCGCGCCGGTCGGTGATCTCGGCCTGCACATGGGCGATGAAATCGGGCGATGGATCGGTCGCGAGCAGACTGCGCGGCGCGGCCGACGCCAGCACGGTTGCGGTCAGCGCCCCGGTGCCGCATCCGACCTCGAGCCAGTCCGCGTCCCTCGGCGGCGCCAGCCAGGGCAGGAAGTCGTCGGCGACCTTCCTGCTCCACCTGCCCATGTAATGTTCGTAACTCTGGCCGGCACTCCAACTGTCGAATTCCGCGTTCGCAGACATGCAACCCTCCCGGGGGCTCGAATGCGGGATGAGACAGGCTGTCCGCATGCAGCGCGGAGCCTACCACGTGTCCGGGTGCAGAAGTGGGCGAAAGCGCGCGTGAAACGTCCCCGTGACCTCGGGCCGCTTCGTGGCAGCTCCGGGCGGGGCACGTGCTCGGCCCTGGCAGCCCCGTGTCCCTGAATGCAAAAGGCCCCGCCGGCATGCGGCGGGGCCTTTTGCGGGCGACTTCAGCCGCCCTCAGAGCTGGCGTTCGACCATCATCTTCTTGATCTCGGCGATGGCCTTGGCCGGGTTCAGGCCCTTGGGGCAGGTCTTGGTGCAGTTCATGATCGTGTGGCAACGGTAGAGCTTGAACGGGTCCTCGAGGTCGTCGAGACGCTCGCCCGTCGCCTCGTCGCGGCTATCGACGATCCAGCGGTGCGCCTGCAACAGCGCCGCCGGCCCGAGGTAGCGGTCGCCGTTCCACCAGTAGCTGGGGCACGAGGTCGAACAGCAGGCGCAGAGGATGCATTCGTAGTCGCCGTCGAGCTTCTTGCGGTCCTCGATGCTCTGCTTCCATTCCTTTGCGGGCGCCGGCGTCTTGGTCTGCAGGTAGGGCTGGATGCTGGCGTGCTGGGCGTAGAAATGCGTGAGGTCGGGGATCAGGTCCTTGACCACCGGCATGTGCGGCAGCGGGTAGATCTTCACGTCGCCCTTCACCTCGTCCATGCCGTAGATGCAGGCCAGCGTGTTCACCCCGTCGATGTTCATCGCGCACGATCCGCAGATCCCCTCGCGGCAGGAGCGGCGGAAGGTGAGGGTCGGGTCGATCTCGTTCTTGATCTTGATCAGCGCGTCCAGGATCATCGGGCCGCAGGTGTCCATGTCGACCCAGTAGGTGTCGACGCGCGGGTTCTCGCCGTCGTCGGGGTTCCAGCGGTAGACTTGGAACTTGCGCAGGTTCGACGCGCCCTCGGGCTTGGGCCAGGACTTGCCCGTGCGGATGCGAGAGTTCTTGGGCAGCGTGAATTCAACCATGGATCATAGCCTCCGGGTTCGGTCGGGTGTCACAGGATCAGGGGCCGCGTCGGCCCCGCCCCGGTGAGATTTCTGAAGCAGGTGTCGTAGACGACGTAAGGGTCGCGGCCGGTCAGG
>CAKZPN010000031.1 GCA_937139335.1 uncultured Roseicyclus sp.
CTATGGATAGTGGGGTTCAAAAATGTATTAATATCTTCTACCTCGGAATATTTATTTAAGTTAAAGTCTGGATAAACCGCCATGGCAAGCATACGCCCCGTATCCGGCTCCATAACAAGGACGCTTCCACCATCTGCATCCCAGACGGTGTCAGCGGCTTCATGCTCGTAAGCGTCCATCCGGAGGCCTTCACCTTCAAGCTGCCGGACAATGTCTCCTTCGCCGAGGCGGCGATGGTGGAGCCGCTGGCCGTCGGTGTCCATGCCGCCACCAAGGCGCAGGTAAAGCCCGGCGACGTCGCCCTCGTGATGGGCGCCGGGCCGATCGGCCTCGTCACCGCGCTGTCGGCGTTGGCGGCCGGCTGCGCCCGGGTCTACGTGTCGGACCTCGACGACGCCAAGCTGGAGATCGCGGCAGGCCTCGGCGCGATCACGCCGATCAACGTCACCCGCGACGACCCGGCCAAGGTCATCCTCGCCGAGACCGAGGGCTGGGGCGCCGAGATCGTCTTCGAGGCGACCGGCAGCCCGAAGGCCGCCGCCACCGTCTTCGAACCCCTCTCCCCCGGCGGGCGCGTGGTGATGATCGGCGGCCAGGCCGAGCCGATCTCCTATGATGCCGGCGCGGCGATGGTGCGCGAGGCGCGGGTCGAGAACATCTTCCGCTACGCGCACGTCTTCCCGCGCTGCGTGAAGATGCTCGCCTCCGGCGCCATCGACGTGAAGCCGCTGATCACCCGGACCTTCGGCTTCGAGGACAGCGTGCGGGCCTTTGAGATCGCCGCCTCGGCGCCGAAGGGCGACGTCAAGATGCAGATCGAGCTGCCGCAGTAGCCGCAGGGCATTCGGCCAGAGAAAGAGACCTCGGCCGGACTGCGGCTATCCCCAACAGCGGCGGATCTCATACCGCCGCCCCCGGTCTTCGGCCGGGGCCAGACGGTCATCGTTCAAGCGCCGCGCGGGCTCGATACCGCCGGTTTCACTCTCCCGGCGCGTAGGCGGCGGGATCGACCGTCAGCTGGCGGCCGGGCAGGTCGAGGCGGACGCGCGGGCAACTTTGGGCGACCTGGTGCTGACCACGCGCATCCCGCGGAATGTACGGCTCAGCGAGGCGCCGTCTTATGCGCTGCCGGTGCTGGCGTATGACCCGCTGTCCAAGGGCAGCCAGGCTTATATCGAGCTGGCCGAAGAAATCATGGCGCGGCACGCCAAACGGAAGGAACCGGCCTGATGGTCAAGCGGCGCGGAAGCGGGTTGGGGCGCGGGTTGTCGGCCTTGATGGCGGATATCGAGACCCCGGGCATTGCGCCGGAGCGTCCGGTGGCGGCCGAGGCAAGCTCCGCCGAGGTCCGGATGCCGCGGCGGGTGCCGACAGATCGCATTCGGCCCAACCCCGACCAGCCGCGCCGCAGTTTCTCCGACAGCGCGCTGGAGGAACTGGCGGCCTCGATCCGCGAAAAGGGCGTCATCCAGCCCCTGATCGTCCGACCGGATCCGCGTGGCGCCGACAGTTTTCAGATCGTCGCGGGCGAACGCCGCTGGCGTGCGGCACAACTGGCGCAACTGCACGATCTGCCAGTGATCATCCGCGACTTCAACGACACCGAAGTGCTGGAAGTCGCGATCATCGAGAATATCCAGCGCGCCGACCTGAACGCGCTGGAGGAAGCGCAGGGCTATCGGCAGCTGATCGACCGTTTCGGCCATACGCAAGAGCAACTGGCGCAGGCAATGGGTAAGAGCCGCAGCCATATCGCCAACCTGATGCGTTTGCTGGCACTGCCGGACGAGATTCAGGACATGATGCGCGCAGGCCAGCTCAGCGCCGGCCACGCCCGCGCGCTGCTGACTGCGGATGACGCGCTGGGCCTTGCCCGCAAGGCCGTGGCCAAGGGCTGGTCCGTGCGCGATGTCGAAAAGCACGCGAAATCTGGCGGGCCGACGCAGGGACGAGGCGGCGCGCGTCCGCCCGCGACGGCCAAGGATGCGGACACCCTGGCGCTGGAAGGGGATCTGAGCGCCAACATCGGGATGCCGGTCAGCATCGAGCATGATGCGGCCTCGGGCGAGGGGCGCGTGTCGATCCGGTACTCCGACCTACAGGCGCTGGATGACCTGATCCGGTTGCTGAGCAAGACCTAAGGGCTGTCGGCCAGCAGGTCTCGTAAGACAGCATTCAGCACGCGGCGGCCGTCAAGTGTGGTGCGCACCCGGTCCGGAGAAACCTCAATCATGCCGAGGTCTTCGAGCCTGAGAAGCACCTTGGGGTCGAATTCAGCGCCGTTGAACCGCGCGAAACGGGCCCGGTCTAGCCCTTCGGACAGGCGCAGGGACATCATCGCGTATTCTTCCGCCTGTTCGCGGTGGCTGACTACCTCTCGCAACGTCTCGCCGCTTCCGGATCGCTCGACCCGGCGCAGCCATGCGAGCGGCATCAGCTCGGTCTCGGTCGCGGTGCGCTGTCCGTTCAAGGTGAGCCGCCCGTGCGCGCCGGGCCCGATGCCGGCGTAATCGCCGCCGCGCCAGTAGATCAGGTTGTGCCGCGACTGCTCCATGTCCGCGGCGTGGTTCGACACCTCGTAGGCGGGCAGACCCGCGGCGGCGCAAAGCTCCTGCGTGAGATCATACATTGCCGCGGCGTCATCATCCTCGACCAGGCCGGGCAAGCGACCCCGTGCGTGACGATCGCCGAAGGCTGTGCCGGGTTCGACGGTGAGTTGGTAGAGCGACAGGTGATCGGCGGCAAAGCCGAGGGCCTCGGTCAGTTCGGTGCGCCAGTCCTGCAGCGTCTGGTACTGGCGAGCATAGATCAGGTCGAAGCTCACGCGTGGAAAGGTATCGCGGGCGATTTCATAGGCCGCGCGACCCTCTGCGGCGGAATGGAGCCTGCCCAAGCGTCTCAGATCCGCGTCGTTCAGCGCCTGCAGTCCCATGGAGACGCGGTTGACGCCAGCCTCGCGAAAGGCGCGGAACCGCGCGGCCTCGACCGAGGTCGGGTTGGCCTCCAGCGTGATCTCGAGGTCGTTGGCGACGGGCCATGCGGTGCGGACCTGTTCCAGAATCTCGGCAACGGTTTCGGGCGCCATCAGGGACGGTGTTCCGCCGCCGAAATAGATGCTGGTCAGCCGGCGGCCTGGGACTTCGCTAGAAACCCTTTTTATTTCAGATAGATAGCCGCTCAGCCATCGTGCCTGGTCGATCTCCGCCACGACATGGCTGTTGAAATCGCAATAGGGGCATTTCGCCTGGCAGAACGGCCAGTGGATGTAGAGGCCGAAGCCTCCAGCCTCCCAATCCTCAGCCACGGAGGATCTGCTTCAGCTGTTCGACAGCCTTCGCGCGGTGGCTGATCCTGTTCTTTTCCCAGCGATCCATTTCGCCAAAGGTCACGTCATAGCCCGCAGGCTGAAAGATCGGGTCGTATCCATGCCCCTGCGCACCCCGCATCGGCCAGACGATCTGCCCCTCCATGACACCGGGAAACACCTCGTCATGGCCGTCAGGCCAGGCCAGCACCAGCGTGCAGCAGAACCGCGCGGTGCGGGGATGGGCCGCGGCTTTCTCCTCCAGCATCTCGTGGGTCTTCCGCATCGCCATGACGAAGTCGCGACCGCCGGGCGTTTCGGCCCAATCGGCCGTGTAGACCCCCGGCGCGCCGTTCAGGGCGTCAATCTCGATGCCGCTGTCGTCGGAGAGCGCGGGCAGGCCCGTCGCCTGCGCCGCGGCATGCGCCTTGATGCGGGCGTTCTCGACAAACGTTGTCCCGGTTTCCTCCGGCTCGGGCAGCCCGTGATCCTTGGCGGAGCTGACGGAGATGCCGAAGGGCTCAAGCAACGCCTCCATCTCCTCCAGCTTGCCTTGGTTGTGGGTTGCGATGAGCAGGTGGTCGCCGGTGAAGCGTCGCATCAGGCCGATGCCGCCTTCTGCGCCGCGACTAGCGCCGCGATGCCGGTATCCGCCAGGCCGTACATCTCGTCGAACTGCGCCCGGCTGAAGGCGGAGCCTTCGGCGCTGGCCTGAACCTCGACCAGCGTGCCGCGTCCGGTCATCACGAAATTCGAATCCGTCCCGGCTTCGCTGTCCTCAAGGTAATCGAGGTCCAGCACCGGCTGACCGGCGTAGATGCCGCAGGACACGGCCGCAATGTGGTCGGTGATCGGGTCGCTGGTGATGTCGCCGGCCTTGAGCAGCTTGTTCACCGCCAGCCGCAGCGCGACCCACCCGCCGGTGATCGAGGCGCAGCGGGTGCCGCCATCGGCCTGGATCACGTCGCAGTCGATGGTGATCTGGCGTTCCCCGAGCGCCGAGCGGTCGACCCCGGCGCGGAGCGCGCGACCGATCAGGCGCTGAATCTCCTGCGTTCGACCCGATTGCTTGCCACTGGCGGCCTCGCGCCGCATCCGGGTGTGGGTCGCGCGGGGGAGCATGCCGTATTCCGCCGTGACCCAGCCAAGACCGGAGTTCTTCAGGAAGGGCGGCACCCGTTCTTCCAGCGTGGCGGTGCACAGCACATGCGTACCGCCGCAGCGGATCATGCACGAGCCCTCGGCATGGCGCGTCACCCCGGTCTCGATGGAAATTTCGCGCATTTCGTCTAGGTTTCGGCCAGAAGGGCGCATAACTATCTCCCTGATATACAAGACGCGGGATAGTCCGCAGGCACCGCCAGACGCAAGCCCGAATGGATCACGGGATCATGACGACCAACGACCGAACCACAGGCAGCCCGACGGCGCTGAGCGATCTCAACGACCGCTCGCGCGAGGTGTTTCGCCGTGTGGTCGAGGGGTATCTGGAAACCGGCGCGCCAGTGGGATCGCGTACGCTGACGCGCAGCCTGTCGGAACAGGTGTCGGCCGCGACCATCCGCAACGTCATGCAGGATCTGGAATACCTGGGCCTGCTCGACAGCCCGCACATTTCGGCCGGCCGGGTGCCGACGCAGATGGGTCTGCGGATGTTCGTCGACGGGTTCCTGGAGGTGGGCGAGCTCAATGCGAGCGACAAGCAAAGCCTCGATTCGACGCTGGGCTCGAACACCGCCGACGTCGGCGCGGCGCTCGATCGGATCGGCTCGGCGCTGTCGCACGCGACACATGGCGCCAGCGTCGTTCTGGCCCCCAAGCGCGAGGCGCCGATCAAGCATATCGAGTTCGTCTCGCTCGCGCAGGATCGTGCGCTGGTGGTGCTGGTGTTTTCTGACGGTCACGTCGAGAACCGGCTGTTCCAGCCACCGCCAGGGCACACCCCCAGCGCGATGCGCGAGGCGGCGAATTACCTGAACGCGCATCTTGCGGACCGGACGCTCGGCACGTTGCGCGGCGAAATGCAGCGGGAGGTCGAAACCCGGCGCGCGCAGATCGACGAGATCGCGAACCACTTGATCGAGGCAGGGCTTGCCGTCTGGGACGCCGATGGCAACGAATACGGCCGGCTAATCGTGCGCGGACGGTCGAATTTGCTGTCCGAGGCGGCCGAGGCGGAAGAGCTGGAACGCATCCGCCTGCTGTTCGACGACCTCGAGCGCAAGCGCGACATCGCCGAGTTCCTGGAACTGGCCGAAGCGGGCGACGGGGTGCGCATTTTCATCGGCTCCGAGAACAAGCTTTTCTCACTTTCGGGTTCCGCTCTGGTGGTCTCTCCCTATATGAACGCTGACCGGAAGATCGTGGGCGCGGTCGGTGTCATCGGCCCGACTCGTCTGAACTACGGGCGCATCGTCCCGATCGTGGATTACACGGCGCAGCTGGTCGGCAAACTGATTGCCGATCGCGGTTAAGCGCTGAAAACAAGGGTGAAGAGGCACGCATGTCCGAAGCGAAACATGACCATACCGTTGACCAGGAACAGCCGGAGGAGTCGATGGCGGCAGAGGTCGACCTGAGCGAGCCGCCTGTTGACGAACTGGACGTGCTTCGGTCGGAGCGTGACGATCTGAAGGACCGCCTGCTGCGCACGCTGGCCGAATCGGAGAACGTGCGCAAACGCGCGGAACGCGACCGTCGCGAGGCCGAGAAATACGGCGGGAGCAAGATCGTCCGCGACCTGCTGCCGGTCTACGACAACCTGCGCCGCGCCTTGAACAGCGCGAACGATGCAGACGGCGACGCCGACAAGGCACTGATCGAAGGCGTGGAGCTGACGCTGCGCGAGCTGATCAAGGTGCTGGCGAAGCATGGCGTGTCGCTCATCGTGCCGCAGGTCGGCGACCATTTCGATCCGCAGGATCACGAGGCGATGTTCGAGGCGCCGGTTCCCGGGACCAAGGCGGGCGAGATCCTACAGGTGATGACCGAGGGCTTCATCCTGCACGACCGGCTGGTGCGTCCGGCGCAGGTCGGTGTGTCGTCGAACACGCAGTAACGCCGGGTCAGCGCCGCTCGGCCAGGTCTTTCAACTCGTAAAGCAACTGCAGCGCCTCGCGCGCCGTCATCTCGTCTGGATGCACGGCGCCGAGCCTCTCTTCGAGTGCCGAGGGGCCGGTTGGTTTCACAGGCGTCGGCGGCGCGGCGGCGAAGAGCGGCAGGTCGTCGATCACCGCCTTTCGGTCGCCACCCTCGCGCTCGCCCTTTTCCAGAGCCTTCAGCACGGTCTGGGCGCGGGCAATCACCCGCTCCGGCAGGCCGGCCAGCTTGGCCACCTGCACCCCGTAGGAGCGATCGGCCGCGCCCTCGCGCACCTCGTGCAGGAAGATCACGTCGCCCTCCCACTCCCGCACCGCGACCGTGGCGTTGGTCAGCCCGTCGAGCCGGGAGGCGAGGCTCGTCATCTCGTGATAATGCGTGGCGAAGAGCGCGCGGCAGCGGTTTACCTCGTGCAAATGTTCCAGAGTGGCCCAGGCGATGGAGAGGCCGTCGTAGGTCGCCGTGCCGCGCCCGATCTCGTCGAGGATGACCAGCGCACGGTCGTCGGCCTGGTTCAGGATCGTCGCGGTTTCGACCATCTCGACCATGAAGGTCGACCGGCCGCGTGCAAGATCATCGGCCGCGCCGACGCGGCTGAACACCTGGCTCACCAGCCCGATCTCGGCCCGTTCGGCGGGCACAAAACTGCCCATTTGAGCCAGAATCGCGATCAGCGCGTTCTGGCGGAGGAAGGTGGACTTACCAGCCATGTTCGGCCCGGTCAGCAGCGTGATCGCGGCGCCCTCGCCCTCGGGGCTGAGCGTGCAGTCGTTCGCGACGAAGCCCGCGCCGTCGCGGGCAAGCGCCGCCTCGACCACCGGGTGACGACCGCCGTCGATCTTGAAGGCGCGATCCTCCCGCATGTGGGGTTGGGTCCAGCCGCCCTCCAGCGCGCGCCGGGCCAACGCCGCGCTCAGGTCCAGTTCCGCCAGCGCGCGGGCGGTCAGGCCGATGGTGTCATTCTCGGACAGCACCGCCTCGCGCAGCGACTGGAACAGCGTCCGCTCCATCTCCTGCACGCGGTTGCCGGCGTTGAGGATCTTCGTTTCCAGCTCCGACAGCTCGAGCGTGGTGAAGCGCACGGCGCTGGCCGTGGTTTGTCGGTGGATGAACCGCTCTGACAGGGGCGGCGACAGCATCTTCTGCGCATGGGTGGCGGTGGTTTCGATGAAATAGCCGAGTACATTGTTGTGCTTGATCTTCAGCGAGGTCACGCCGCTGGCCTCGACATACTCCGTCTGCATCCCCGCGATCACGCCGCGGCCCTGGTCGCGGAGCTGCCGCACCTCGTCAAGCTCGGCGCTGTAGCCGGTTGCGATGCTGCTGCCGTCGCGCAGCTGAACCGGCGGCTCGGCCACCAAGGCGACGTCGAGCAGCGCGCAAAGGTCGTCGTGGCTCGACAGCCCCGCGCGCGCCTCGGCGAGACCTGTGGGCAGCGTGATGCCATCCAGCACCCGTGCCAGTGCCTGTGCCCCCGCCAACCCGTCGCGAATGGCGGCCAGGTCGCGCGGGCCGCCGCGGTCGAGCGCAAGGCGCGACAGCGCGCGGTCAAGGTCGGGGATGCGGCGCAGGTGGCTTTCCAGATCGTCCCTGATCAGCGTGTCAGAGACGAAAAACGCCACCCCCTCGTGGCGGTCGCGGATCACGGTCAGGTCGGTCGACGCGCCGGACAGCCGCCGCTCCAGCAGCCGCGCGCCACCGGCGGTGAGGGTCCGGTCAAGCACGGATAGAACGGTGTTGGCCCGCCCGCCGGACAGCGCATGTGTCAGCTCAAGGTTCCGCCGCGTCGCGGCGTCGAGTTGCAACACCTGACCCGCGATCTGCCGCTTTGGCGCGCGCAACAGTGGCAGGCTACCCTTCTGCGTCAGGGACAGGTAGTCGATCAGGGCGCCCATGGCGGCAACCTCGGGCCGGGTGAAGGCGCCGAAGGCGTCCAGCGACGCGACGTGGAACAGGTCGCCGATGCGCCCCTCGGCCCCGCGACTGTCGAAGCTGGTCGCGGCCAGCGGCGTGACGGCCGCGCCGATCTCCTCCATCGCGGCGATGCGTTCGGGCGCCATGCCGTCGGCCACCAGCACTTCCTTCGGCATCAGCCGGGCCAGTTCCGGCCCGAGGCGCACTTGGGGGCAGCCCATCACCTGGAAATCGCCGGTGGAGATGTCGCACCACGCCAGCGCGCCTTCGCCGCGGATCTCGGCATAGGCGGCAAGGTAGTTGTGCCGCCTCGCCTCGAGCAGCGTATCTTCGGTCAGTGTGCCGGGTGTGACCAGCCGGACGACATCGCGGCGCACGACGGATTTCGCGCCGCGTTTCTTCGCCTCGGCGGGGTCCTCCATCTGTTCGCAGATCGCGACGCGAAAGCCCTTGCGGATCAGTGTCAACAGGTAGGATTCGGCACTATGCGCGGGCACGCCGCACATCGGGATATCCTCGCCCTGGTGCTGCCCGCGCTTGGTCAACGCGATGTCGAGCGCCGCGGCGGCCGCCACGGCGTCGTCGAAGAACATCTCGTAGAAATCGCCCATCCGGTAGAACAGGAGCGCATCGGCATGGCGCGCCTTGATCTCCAGATACTGCGCCATCATCGGCGTAACCTGGGCTGTCATCCCGTCCCCCTTGCGACCGTGCCGAGCCTACGCAAGTGGGCGGCGGGATTGAAGCGGCAAAACCGCGCCGGCGGGACACGAAAAAGGCCCCGACAAAGCGGGGCCTTTATAGAACCGAGCGACGGACGGGTCAGCTTGCCAGCCCGTCCCAGAAATTCTTGACCTTGTCGAAAAAGCCGCTCGCGTTGGGGTTGTTCGACTTGGCGCTCACCTCCTCGAACTTGCGGAGAAGCTCTTTCTGCTCCGAGGTCAGCTTCACCGGGGTCTCGACGGCCAGCTCGATATACATGTCGCCCATTCCCGGCCCGCGCAGTTGCGGCATGCCCTTGCTGCGCAGGCGCATCTGGCGGCCCGATTGCGAGCCTTCGGGCACCTTCACGCGCGAGCGGCCGCCGTCGATCGACGGCACCTCGATCTCGCCGCCGAGCGCGGCCTTGGTCATCGAGACCGGCACGCGGCAGAAAAGGTCGATGCCGTCGCGCTGGAATAGCGGATGCTCGGCCACCTCGATGAAGATGTAGAGATCGCCCGACGGCCCGCCGCGAAGCCCGGCCTCGCCCTCGCCCGACAGGCGGATGCGGGTGCCGGTCTCGACGCCGGCGGGGATGTTCACGCTCAGCGCGCGGTCCTTCTGCTGGCGTCCGGCGCCGCCACAGGTGCGGCAGGGGTTCTGCACGATCTGGCCGCTGCCCGAACAGGTCGGGCAGGTCCGCTCCACGGTGAAAAAGCCCTGTTGCGCGCGCACTTTGCCCATGCCCGAACAAGTCGGGCAGGTCGTCGGCTCCGCCCCGCCCTCGGACCCGGTCCCGTCGCAGGAGGAACAGGCCACCGAGGTGGGCACCGTGACCTGCTTCGACAGGCCCGAATACGCCTCTTCGAGACTGATCTTGAGATTGTAGCGTAGGTCCGAACCGCGGGTGGCCCGGCTGCGGGCGCCGCCGCGCTGGCCGCCCATGAAGTCGCCGAACAGGTCCTCGAACACGTCGGAGAAGGCGCTGGCGAAATCGCCTTGGCCGGGCCGCCCGGCGTAGCCGCCGGCGCGGGCACCGCCCGCCATGCCGCCGTCAAAGGCGGCGTGGCCGAAGCGGTCATAGGCCGCCTTCTTGTCCGCGTCCTTCAGAACGTCATAGGCCTCGTTCACCTCCTTGAACTGGGCCTCGGCGTCGGGTTTGTCTGCGTTGCGGTCGGGGTGGAGCTCTTTCGCCTTGGTGCGATAGCCCTTCTTGATCTCATCGGCGGAGGCGCCTTTCGAGACCCCGAGAACGTCGTAGTAATCGCGCTTTGCCATGCTGTTCCTTCCCTGAACGCATGAACCGGCCAGGGTCACCCCCGGCCGGTCGCATTGGGGGTCACGTCACCCGGTCAGCCGCGCTTGCGGTCGTCGTCGAGATCCTCGAAATCGGCATCGACGATGTCGTCATCCACCGGGCGTGCCGCGTCGGGGTCATCGCTGCCCTCGCCGTCCTCGGCCTGCGCCTTGTAGATGGCTTCGCCCAGACGCATGGCCGCTTCGGTCACGTTCTGGATGCCGCCCTTGATCTTGCCGGCGTCCTCGGTCTCGAGCTGCTCTTTCAGCGCCTTGATCGCCAGTTCGATGGCTTCAACGGTCGAGGGGTCGACCTTGTCGCCATGTTCTTCCAGCGATTTCTCGGTCGAATGGATCAGGCTTTCGGCCTGGTTCCGGGTTTCGACCAGTTCCTTGCGCTTCTTGTCGCCCTCGGCGTTTTCCTCGGCCTCGCGGACCATCCGTTCGATGTCCTCGTCGGTCAGACCGCCGGACGCCTGGATGGTGATCTTCTGTTCCTTGCCGGTGCCCTTGTCGCGGGCGCCGACCGAGACGATGCCGTTGGCGTCGATGTCGAAGGTCACCTCGATCTGCGGCACGCCGCGCGGGGCGGGCGGGATGTTCTCGAGGTTGAACTGGCCGAGCATCTTGTTGTCGGCCGCCATTTCACGCTCGCCCTGGAATACCCGGATCGTCACCGCGTTCTGGTTGTCGTCCGCGGTCGAGAAGATTTGCGCCTTCTTGGTCGGGATCGTCGTGTTGCGGTCGATCAGGCGGGTGAACACGCCACCCAGCGTCTCGATACCGAGCGACAGCGGCGTGACGTCGAGCAGGACCACGTCCTTCACGTCGCCCTGCAGCACGCCGGCCTGGATCGCGGCGCCAAGGGCCACGACCTCATCGGGGTTCACGCCCTTGTGGGGCTCCTTGCCGAAGAACTTGGTCACTTCGTCGACCACGCGCGGCATGCGGGTCATGCCGCCGACCAGAACGACCTCGTCGATGTCGCCTTTCGACAGGCCGGCATCCTTGAGGGCCGCGGCGCAGGGCTTCATCGACTTGGTGATCAGGTCGCCGACCAGGCTTTCCAGCTTGGCGCGGGTCAGTTTCATGACCATGTGCAGCGGCTGACCGTTCGAGCCCATCGAGATGAAGGGCTGGTTGATCTCGGTCTGGCTGGACGAGGACAGTTCGATCTTGGCTTTTTCGGCGGCTTCCTTGAGCCGCTGCAGCGCCATCTTGTCCTTGGTCAGGTCGACGCCGTGCTCTTTCTTGAACTCGTCGGCCAGGTAGGTGACGACGCGCATGTCGAAATCTTCCCCGCCGAGGAAGGTGTCGCCATTGGTCGATTTCACCTCGAAGAGGCCATCGTCGATCTCGAGGATGGTGATGTCGAAGGTGCCGCCGCCAAGGTCATAGACCGCGATCGTGCGCGCTTCCTTCTTGTCGAGGCCGTAGGCGAGCGCGGCCGCGGTCGGCTCGTTGATGATGCGCAGCACCTCAAGGCCCGCGATCTTGCCGGCGTCTTTGGTCGCCTGGCGCTGGGCGTCGTTGAAATAGGCGGGCACGGTGATGACGGCCTGCGTCACTTCCTCGCCGAGATAGCTTTCGGCGGTCTCCTTCATCTTGGTCAGGATGTGGGCCGAGACCTGCGAGGGCGAATACTTCTCGCCGCGGACTTCGACCCAGGCGTCGCCGTTGCCGCCATTGACGATCTTGTAGGGCACGAGGCCCTTGTCCTTCTCCACCTCGGCGTCGCCCAGGCGGCGGCCGATCAGGCGCTTTACGGCGTAGATGGTGTTTTCGGGGTTGGTCACGGCCTGGCGTTTTGCAGCCTGGCCCACCAGACGCTCATCTTCGGTAAAACCGACGATCGAAGGCGTCGTCCGTGCCCCTTCGGAGTTTTCGATCACCCGCGGCTGGCTGCCATCCATGATGGCGACGCAGGAGTTGGTGGTGCCGAGGTCGATACCAATCACTTTGGCCATGTCGGTCAGGTCCCTTTCTTCAAGCGAACAGGCGGTGGCGGGTCCAGTCCGGCCCCCGATGCCGCCTTCGTGATGGTGTTTGATTTGGCCGGGATGCACGCCCGACCGGTTCGGACGGTATATAGGGAGGTGCATATGCCCCTGCAAGCGTCGGTCGGGCCCGGGAAACCAAGGAAATCTCAGCATGGTATCGGTGAATGTGGGAGGTGTGACAGTCTGGCCGGGTTGGCTGTCCCCCGAAGATCAGGCCGCGATGGTCGGTGAGATTCGGGAGGTCGTGGCGGCGGCGCCGTTGGTCACGCCGGAAACGCCGCGCGGTCGGAAAATGTCGGTGAAGATGACGGCGGCGGGCCACTTCGGCTGGATTTCGGACCGCCGCGGCTATCGCTATGCGCCGCAGCATCCGTCAGGCGTGGCCTGGCCGCCGATTCCCGCATCGGTCCTCGCGGTCTGGCGGGCGGTGGCCGGTGTGGACCGTGACCCGCAATGTTGTCTGGTGAACTGGTATGCCGAGGGCGCGCGCATGGGCCTGCACCAGGATCGCGACGAGGCGGATTTCGCGATGCCGGTTGTCTCGATCTCGTTGGGTGACGATGCGCTGTTTCGCGTCGGCGGGACGGAGCGTGGCGGCAAGACGCAGTCGATCTGGCTGAAATCGGGTGATGTCGCGGTTCTCGGCGGCGCGGCGCGGCTGGCCTATCACGGCATCGACCGCGTCCGCCCGGGCAGCTCGACCCTGCTGGCCAGGGGCGGCCGCATCAACCTGACCTTGCGGGTGGTCGACTGATCTAGCGCCCCATGTCCCAGCTCGCCGAGGCGTATTTGCGGGTATAGGCCTCGCCCATGAACCCGATGACCAGCAGGACCAGCGTCGCGTAGACCGGGTATTCCCAGTTCGAATGATGCGGATAGTAGTTCACGAAGGTGAAGCCGCGGGCCTGGTCGATGATGTGGAACAGCGGGTTCCAGTCGAAATACCCGATCAGCGCCGAGGGCATCATGTTGGCGACGAACATCTTGCCCGACGCGATCATATTGGCGCGGACATAGACCAGCTGCATGATGTTGACGACATCGGGCATCCAGGGCTTCAGCGCCATCAGCACCAGTCCCACGACGCAACCGCTTGCCCAGGCCATCAGGAACATCATCAGGCCGCCGGGCCAGTAATAGAATGTCAGTGGCGCGATCACCGTGTGCAGCACCAGAAGCAGCACCAGAAGGCTCACCGTCTGGGTATAGAGCGTACTGAGCGCCGAGGACAGGATCGCCACCAGCGTATTCATCGGCGCATGCTGCATCATCGGCGAGGTGGAGCTTTCCGTGCCCATGATCGCCTGCACGGCCTTGATGTGCGTCAGGTAAGCAAAGATCCCGGTCAGCAGGTAGAGCATGAAATCGCCGCGAATGGCGGCGCCGCGCTGACCCAGGACCGTGAACATGACGTAGAAGGCGGCGATGAACAGCATGGACTGCACAACGCTGAGCACGATCGCCATGACCGCGTTATGGTGGCTTTGCCGCACCTTGCGCGAGGCGGCGTGAAAGGTCAGCTCGAGCATGTTCAGCGCAAGGCTGAAGGTCGATTGCGTGCGTCGTGCCTGAAACATGCGCGGGTGCCCGAACTCTTGTCACTTGGCCCGTCTTTTCGCGGGCCGCTCTTGCCCATGTGGACCATGGGGAGGATAACGCGGTCCAGCATGGCAGGCAATCACGGCCAAATGGAGGCAGATTTGGATTACGCACACATGATGCGGGTGTTCCGCAGCGCCGCGATCGAGGCGGGTGACCGCATCATGGCGATCTACGATGCCGATGATTTCGAGGTGAAGTCGAAATCCGACGCGAGCCCTGTGACCGAGGCCGACGAGGCCGCCGATGCGCTGATCTCGGACCGGCTGCGCGCGGCGTTTCCGGACCTGCCGCTAGTCACCGAGGAACAGGCGGACAGCCACGGCCAGTCCGTCGAAAGTTTCCTGATCGTCGATCCGCTCGATGGCACCAAGGAATTCATCCAGCGCCGCGGCGACTTCACGGTGAACATCGCCTGGGTCGCGAACGGCGTGCCGGTGCGCGGCGTCGTCTACGCGCCTGCCAAGGGGCGGCTCTTCTACACCGACGCTGAAGGGCAGAGCGTCGAGGAAGAGGCACCCTTCGCCGCTGACATCTCGGGCGCGGTGCGGCCCATCGGGGTCAGGGCACCCGACAACGCCGCGCTTTACGTGGTCGCCTCGAAATCGCACCGCGACGCGGCGACCGATGCCTACATCGGCAAATACGAAGTTGCCGACATGAAAAGCGCCGGCTCCTCGCTGAAATTCTGTCTCGTCGCGACGGGCGAGGCCGATCTCTACCCGCGTCTTGGCCGCACGATGGAGTGGGACACGGCGGCAGGCGATGCCGTCCTGCGCGGAGCGGGCGGCCAGGTGATCCGGTTCGAGGATCACCAGACGTTCACATACGGCAAGCCGGGCTTCGCCAACGGGTTCTTCATCGCGCACGCACCGGGCGTCGAGCTGAAACCTGCATGAGCACCGTCTGCGTCATCCCGGCCCGCTACGCCTCCAGCCGCTATCCAGGCAAACCGCTGGTGATGCTGCGCGGGGCGACCGGCGCAGCGCAGAGCCTGATCGAGCGCAGCTGGCGTGCCGCCTGCGAAGTGGCGGCTTTCGACGCGGTCTATGTGGCGACCGACGATGACCGGATCGCCGACGCCGCGCGCGCCTTTGGCGCCAGCGTGCTGATGACCTCCTCCGAGGCACGCAACGGCACCGAACGCTGCGCCGAGGCGCTGGATCAGCTGGACGATGTCGAGATGGTGGTGAACCTGCAGGGTGATGCGCCGCTGACCCCGCCGTGGTTCCTGTCCGCGCTGATCGAAGGGTTGCGCGCGGACCCGAAGGCGGCGCTTGCCACCCCGATCCTGCGCTGCGACGGCGAGACCTTGGCCGCGCTCAAGGCCGACCGGGCCGCAGGGCGCGTGGGCGGCACGACGGCGGTGGTCGATCACGCGATGCGGGGGCTCTATTTTTCCAAGGAAGTGATCCCCTTCACCTCCGAAACCTACGCGCCCGATGCGCCGACGCCCGTATTCCACCACGTCGGCGTCTACGCCTACCGGCCCGATGCGCTGCGGGCTTATCCGGGCTGGCCCATTGGCCCACTGGAAATGCTGGAGGGGTTGGAGCAACTCCGATTTCTCGAAGCCGGGCAGACCGTGCGCTGTGTCGAGGTCGAGGCGCGCGGCCGCAAGTTCTGGGAGCTGAACAATCCGGAAGATGTGCCTCGGATCGAGGCGATGCTGGCCGAGATGGGCCTGCCCTGATGACCCTGCGGTTGAGCGTCGTGGTGGTCAGCGCGGGGCGCGCCCGCGCCCTCGCCCGCTGCCTGACCGCGCTCGGCCAGATGCGATCGACCCGCTACGAGGTGATCGTGGTCGCGGACGCCGACGGGCTGGCGGTGGCGGGGTCGCAGCCCTTCGCGGATCGTCTCGTGCTGTTGCCGCAGGAGGTCGAGAATATATCGGCCGCGCGCAACGCGGGGATCGGCGCTGCGGCCGGTGACGTGATCGCCTTTATCGACGATGACGCAGTGCCGGAACCGGGCTGGGCCGAGGCGATTCTGGATGGTTTCGAGGATGCCGAGACGGGCGCCATCACCGGCCCGGTCATCGGCCGCAACGGCATTTCGCTGCAATGGGGCCGGATGGCGGTGGACCGGCTGGGGCGCGACAGGTGGTTGGGCGACGATCCGGTGCCGGCGCCGGACGAGGCCTTGAAACCCCACGGCACCAACATGGCCCTTCGCCGGAGTGTTCTGACCCGAACCCGCCTTTTCGACACTGGTTTCCGCTTCTATCTCGATGAGACCGACCTCGCCTTGCGGCTCACGGATCTGGGCGCGTCGATGCGCTACCTGCCCGGCGCTGTCGTGCATCACGGCTTTGCCGCCAGCACGCGCCGGCGCGAGGACCGGGTGCCGCTCAGCCTTCATGACATCGGCGCCTCAAGCGCGCTGTTCCTGCGCAAGCACGCGCCGACCGAGATGGACGCGGCGCTCGAGCAACTGGTTGCCGATCAACGCACGCGCCTGTTGCGGATGGCCAAGCAACGCCGGCTGGGCCCGGTCGAGATGCGTGCGCTGATGGAAAGCCTGGCGGCGGGGATAACCGAGGGCCGCACCCGCGAAAGCCATGTTCCGACCCTGACAGCCGCGCCGCCAAGGACCTTTGCGCCACTCCGCTCTACCTTGCCGCTGCCGATGACCTGCCGGGACGGCTGGCGGCACCGCGCCGCCGCCCTGCGCCGCGCTGCGGCGGCGGATGTCGCCCAAGGCCAGCCTGCCGCGCTCCTGATGCTGGAACCAACCCCGCGCAAGCATCGTTTGGTGTTTACGGAGGGTGGCTGGTGGGAACAGTGCGGTGGTCTTTTCGGGCCTTCGGATCGCGGTGCGCCCCGGCTGCAGCTCTGGCGCTATCGCGCGCGCGTGGCGGCCGAGTGGGCTCGGCTGTTTCGGGCGTGAACCCGGTGCGATCCTTATCGCGGGTGCATCCGCTGTCGCGATGCGGTAACGTTGCTGTCATATCCGGTCCCGCGCGGCGTCGCGCCGACCTGCACATTGAACAAGGTTAAAAAGGCTCAGAGATGAAGAAACGTGTGACCAAGGCAATCTTCCCAGTTGCGGGTCTCGGAACCCGATTCTTGCCGGCCACGAAGTCCATCCCGAAGGAAATCATGACGCTCGTCGACCGGCCGCTGATCCAGTATGCCATCGACGAGGCGCGGGCCGCCGGGATCAAGGAATTCATCTTTGTCACCAGCCGCGGAAAATCCGCGCTCGAGGACTATTTTGACCACGCGCCCGAACTGGAAGCCGCGCTGCGCAAGAAGGGCAAGACCGACCTTCTGGACATGCTGAAGAACACCACGATGGATTCCGGCGCCATCGCCTATGTCCGCCAGCAAAAACCGCTGGGTCTGGGCCATGCCGTCTGGTGCGCGCGGCGCCTGTTGTCGAACGAACCCTTCGCCGTGATCCTGCCCGATGACGTGATCGCCGCCGAAACGCCCTGCCTGCAGCAGATGGTCGAGGCGCATGCCGAAACCGGCGGCAACATGGTCGCCGCGATGGAAGTGCCAGCCGACAAGACCTCGGCCTATGGTGTGCTCGACATCAAGGAAGACATGGGCTCGGTCGTGTCGGTGAAGGGCATGGTCGAAAAGCCTCCGGAAGGCAGCGCGCCGTCCAACCTCGCGGTGATCGGGCGCTACATCCTGACGCCCGAGATCATGAACAATCTCAACAAGATCAAGACCGGCGCTGGCGGCGAGGTTCAGTTGACCGACGCCATCGCGGACGAGATCGCGGCCTCGGACAACGTCTACGGCTTCCGGTTCCGCGGTCAGCGGTTCGATTGCGGTTCGAAGGCGGGCTTCCTGCAGGCCACCGTGGCCTTCGGGATGGCGCGTGACGATCTGCGCGACGAGTTCGGTGCCTATCTGAGCGACCTGATGGCCTCGCGCAGCGCGGCGCAGTAAGGCGCGGGAGCATCCGATGACCGGATCGGGCCAGGCCACGCCAGTCTGGCTCGACCTGACCCGGCTGGTCAGCCGGGTCGGGCGTGGGGTGCTGACCGGGATCGACCGGGTCGAACTCGCGTGGTTGCGCCATCTTCTGAGCGAGGGCAATCCTGCGACCCGCTACCTGGTCCGCACGACGCGCGGGTATCTTTTGCTGGACCAGCGTGGTGCGGCGAAACTTGCGGCGGTGGTCGCCGGGGAGAGAGCCGCCGGGCCTGCCGACCTCCTCTCCCGGCTGCTTCGAAAAGGCTCGAACCCGCGGCACAGGGTCGAAGCGACCCTGCGTCCCCTGGCCGTCGATCGTGCCCTGCCGAGCCGGCTGCCCCGGCTGATCGAGCGCCAATCGCCCGCCGGGTTCATCTACCTCAACCTTGGTCACGCGAACCTGTCGCAAGCCACCCTCGGGACGTTCGCCGCGTCCGGCCGGGCGCGGGTCGCGGTGCTGATTCACGATCTGATCCCGATCACGCATCCCGACCTGGTGGCCGAGGGTATGCCGGAAAGCTTCGCCGGGCGGCTGGAGCGTGTTCGGACCCATGCCGACCTCGTGCTGTGCAACTCCGCCGCGACCGCGGCCGATCTGGCTGCGCATTGGCACTCCGCGCCGCACCGTCCGCCGACCAGTGTGGTCCATCTTGGCGTCGACCCCGTGCCGCGCGTCACCGGCCAACGCGACCCGCGCCGCTTCGTCATGCTGGGCACGATCGAGCCGCGCAAGAACCACGCGCTGATGCTGGATGTCTGGGAGGTTCTCGCCGCCGAACTGCGCCCTGACCAGATGCCGGACCTGCACATCATCGGCCCGGTCGGCTGGCGGGTCGAGGCGCTGATGGAGCGCATCGCCGCGCATCCGCTCAAAAACCGTTCAATCCACCGGCACGGCCCGCTGTCCGAGGCCGAGGTGCATGCGCACCTCGCCAGCGCCACCGCCCTCCTGTTTCCATCGCTCGCCGAAGGCTTCGGCTACCCGCCGCTCGAGGCCGCGATGATGGGGGCGTTGCCGATCTGCAGCGATTTGCCGGTGTTCCGGGAAACGCTTGGTCACAGTGCCGTTTACCTGGACGTCAGGGATGCCTATTCTTGGTCGGATACGATAAAGAAACACGTCTTGGGTATCGAAACGCTGCCAGCCCTGCCGACACCGGAGGTTCCGGGCTGGCCGGCGCATTTTGACCAAGTAAACCGCGCTTTGGCGGGGATCGAGCGGAAGGGACAGGAATGAAGGCGGCCCGGAGGTATGCTTTGCGCCTTGAGCGCAGGAAATACCTTGTTCGCGCCTGGCGAAAGAGCCGGTCCTTGCGCGCGGTAGCCAACCGGACCAGCGCGATCGGGCCTCAGGATGTCCTGTGTTTCTGCACGCTCCGCAACGAAAAGGTCCGGCTCAAGTATTTCCTGAGCTATTACCGCGACCGGGGCGTGTCGCATTTCCTCTTCGTCGACAACGACAGCACCGATGGCACCCGAGAATTCCTGGCCGACCAGCCCGATTGCTCGGTCTGGACCACGCCCGACAGCTACAAGCGGGCGCGTTTCGGCATGGACTGGATGAACCGCCTGTTGCGGCTTTACGGGCACCGGCACTGGTGCCTCGTGGTCGACCCGGACGAGTTCCTCGTCTACCCGTTCAGCGACACGCGGCCGATCCCGGCGCTGACCGACTGGCTCGAATCATCCTCGATCAAGAGCTTCGGGGCGATGATCCTCGACATGTATCCCAAGGGGCCGATCACCGCGCAGCCCTATGCCGACGGGCAGGACCCGTTCGACATCGCCTGCTGGTTCGACACCGGCAACTACGTGATCGAGCGCAACTGGGAATACGGCAACCTCTGGATTCAGGGCGGGCCGCGCGCGCGGTCCTTCTTCGCCGAGCAACCGGCCAAGGCCCCGGCGCTGAACAAGGTGCCGCTGGTGAAATGGCACAAGAGCTATGCCTATGCCAGTTCCACCCATATGCTGCTGCCGCGCGGGCTGAACCTCGTCTACGACGAATGGGGCGGCGAAAAGACCTCGGGCGTGCTGCTGCACGCAAAGTTCCTCGACACCTTCACCCACAAGGCCGCGGAGGAGCTGGAGCGGCACGAACACTACGCCGCCTCGGCGGAATACAAGGCCTACCACGCCGGTCTCACCGAAAGCCCCGATTTCTGGACCAAGTGGTCGGAACGCTACATCAACTGGCGCCAGCTCGAGATTCTCGGCCTCATGTCGAAGGGCAACTGGGCATGAGCGCGCTGGGCTTCGTCATGCTGTGTCACACCGCGCTGCACCGGGCCGCGCAGGTGGCGCGGCATTGGGCGGAGCGCGATTGCCCCATCGTCATCCACGTCGACCGGCAGGTGCAGCGCAAGCGGTTCGACGCATTCAGGAAGGAACTGTCCGACCTGCCCAACGTGCGGTTCTCGCCCCGCCGGCACTGCGAGTGGGGAACCTGGTCGCTGGTCGGCGCGTCGCAATCGGCGGCGGAGATGCTGCTTCAGGAATTTCCCGGCGTGCGGCATGTCTATCTCGCCTCGGGCTCGTGCCTGCCGCTTCGGCCGGTGGATGAATTGCGGGCCTATCTTGCCGCGCGGCCGATGACCGATTTCATCGAAAGTGTCACGATCCGCGATGTCGACTGGACCGTCGGCGGGCTGAACGACGAACGCTTCAACCTGCGGTTCCCGTTTTCGTGGAAGCGGCACAGGTTCCTGTTCGACCGTTACGTCGAATTGCAGCGCAGGATGGGGTTCAAGCGCCGGATGCCCGAGGGGATCGTGCCGCATCTGGGCAGCCAATGGTGGTGCCTGACCCGGCAGACCCTGACCGCGATCCTGCAGGACCCCCGTCGCGCCGAGATCGAGCGGTATTTCAAGCTCGTCTGGATCCCCGACGAAAGCTATTACCAGACCCTTGTGCGCAACTATTCGCGCTCGATCGAAAGCCGGTCGCTGACGCTGTCGAAATTCGATTTCCAGGGCAAGCCGCATGTCTTCTACGACGATCACCTGCACCTGCTGCGGCGGTCGGACTGTTTCGTTGCGCGCAAGATCTGGCCCAAGGCCAACAGGCTCTACAAGACGTTCCTGACCGATGACGGGGCGGCGACGCGCATGGCGGAACCCGCGCCTGGCAAGATCGACCGGGTGTTCTCCAAGGCGTTGGAGCGGCGGACGCGCGGGCGGCCGGGTCTGTTCATGCACAGCCGCTTTCCCAACCCGGACTGGGAAAACGGCAAGACCGCGGCGCCCTATTCGGTGTTCTACGGCTTCAACGACCTGTTCCAGGATTTCGAGACCTGGCTGACCCGCCGGCTGGCGACCTCGGTGCATGGCAACCTTTTCGACCCGAAGAAGGTGCGCTTTGCCGGTGGCGCGGACGTATATGCCGGCTGCCTGTCGTCGTCCGCGAGCCTGCGCGACTACAACCCCGAGCGGTTCCTGACCAACCTGATCTGGAACACGCGCGGCGACCGGCAGGTGTTCATGTTCGGCCCCGGCGACAACCAGCGCGTGGGCGCGTTCATGGCATCGGATTCCAACGCGCAGCTGTCGGTCATTTCCGGGGCCTGGGCCGTGCGGCTGTTCCAGACCAACCGCAATTTCGCCGAGATCC
Source organism: uncultured Roseicyclus sp. (assembly GCA_937139335.1). GTDB lineage: Bacteria > Pseudomonadota > Alphaproteobacteria > Rhodobacterales > Rhodobacteraceae > Roseicyclus. The sequence continues at coordinate 21,456 of CAKZPN010000031.1, forward strand.
GGCAGGAAGCAGCACGGATGCAGCGCCGCGAGGTCGATTTCGTGAACACCCTGCGCCACGTCAAAAGCCGCGCGGATATCCGGATCTGGACGCTGGCCGAATTTGTCGAGGAGCCGATGGAAAACCTTCAAGGCATCCTTGACGCGATGGAGGGCGCCACCGCGTTGCGCCTGACCGAAGCGCCCCGGATGGTCGACCTGAGCGGGTTCGCAGGCTTCCTGCAATCCTTGAAGAACCAGGGCATGAACCCGATGACGGTGGGCGACTTCCCGCAGGAAGGCATCACCCACCGCCCCCCCGGTGACCGCAACCGCCCCTATCTGGTGACCTGAGCCATGGCCGACCGCCGGTTCGATGCCTTCGTCCTGTTCGCCGAGATGCGGACCGGGTCGAATTACCTTGAGGACAGCCTGAACGCGCTGCCCGATCTCACCTGCCACGGCGAGGTCTACAACCCGACCTTCCTCGGCCATCACAATCAGTTCGAGCTGTTCGGCTACGACATGGACCGGCGCGAGACCGATCCGCTGGGCCTGCTCGACGCGATGATCGCCCGGACCGAGGGGTTGCCGGGCTTTCGGTTGTTCCACGACCATGACGACCGGGTTGTGGACCGCATCCTGCCCGATCCGCGCATCGCCAAGGTGATCCTGACGCGCAATCCGCTCGACAGTTACGTCAGCCGCAAGATCGCCACCGCGACGGGGCAATGGCGGCTGACCGATTCCAAGAACCGCAAGAGCGCCACGGTGGATTTCGACGCGGACGAGTTCGCCGAACTGATGGACCGGCTGGCGGCGTTCCAGGACCGGCTGAGGCGCGGGTTGCAGGTGACCGGCCAGACCGCGTTCCGGCTACGCTACGAGGACATCAACGATGCCGAGGTGCTGAACGGTCTCGTCGCCTTCCTCGGCTCCGCGGCGCGGGTCGATGCGGTGTCGACCAAGCTCAAGCGGCAGAACCCCGGGGACCTGGCCGAGAAGGTCGGGAATTACGCGGAGATGCTGGCCGCGCTGCGCGACGTGGATCGGTTCGGCCTCACCGCCAGCGTGGATGCCGAACCGGTGCGCGGCGCCGCCGTGCCGGGGTTTGTCGCGCATCCGCAGGCGGGGCTGTTGTTCCTGCCGCTGAAGGGCGCGCCGGAACAGGCGGTGCTGGACTGGATGGGTGCCATCGGCGGCGTCGGGCGCGAGGCGCTTTTACGCAAGATGACGCAGAAGGACCTCAGAGCCTGGATGAAGGGCCATCCCGGCTATCGCAGTTTCACGGTTCTGCGCCACCCGGTGAAACGCGCATATAACACCTTTTGCCGCTTCATCCTGCCCGATGATCGCCCGGCCTACGAAGACCCGCGCCGGGTCATGCGGCAACGCTACAAGCTGCCGATCCCCGCCAGGACACCGGACAGCGACTGGACCGCGGCGGATCAGAAGGCGGGCTTCATGGCGTTTCTGGAGTTCCTGAAACCCAACCTCGACGGTCAGACCAGCGTGCGCGTGGACCCGGCCTGGGCCACGCAATCGGCGATCTTGCAGGGATTCGCGCAGCTGATGACGCCGCATCAACTGGTGCAGGAGGAAGAGATGGCCACCGCGCTGCCGGCGCTCGCCCGCGCGGCGGGTGTGGTCGAGCCGCCCGCGCCGCGCGAAGAGAGTATCCCCACGCCCGTTTCGCTGTCCGACATTTATGATGGCAAGATCGAGAAGACGGCGATCGACGCCTACCGCCGCGATTATCTCACGCTCGGCTTTCCGCGCTGGAACAGGCTCTAGGCGTCAGGCCGCCTGGCTTGACGCGTGGTCGGTCAGCAGCGTGTGCAGCGTTGCGGAGTCGGTGTTCGCGCGCAGCTTGGCGCAGAGAGCCGGATCGCGCAGCGTCCGCGACACCAGCGCCAGCGCCTTCAGGTGATCGACGCCGCTGTCGGCCGGAGCGAACAGCGCGAAGACCAGATCGACGGGCTGCCGGTCGGCGGCATCGAACTCGATCGGCCGTTCCAGCCGGAAGAATGCGCCGTGAACCTCGGTGAGATCCGACAGCCGGGCATGCGGCAGCGCGACGCCATGGCCGACGCCCGTGGGCCCCAGGCTTTCGCGTTCCTGCAAAGCCTCGAAGATCTGCGATTCGGGCAGCCCGATCAGGTCATGCGCCAGGTCGGCGATAGCCTGCATCAGGCGCTTCTTGCTGGTCACGTCGGTCAGCACCCTTACGGCGCGCGGCCTCAACAGCGACGACAGGTCCATCCATTTCCCCATCTGACCCTGGTGTCGGATCAATTGTGCGCGGCGGGCCGTCCCCGGGCCCGCACCGCGCGTTGTGCTCAGTCTGTCCGGGGGTCGACCCAGCCGACGTTCCCATCGTCACGTCGGTAGACGACATTCACCCCACTGTGCTTTTCGTTCCGGAACACCAGCACGGGCGCCCCGGACAGCTCCATCTGCATCACGGCCTCGCCGACGGAGAGGGAGGGGATCTTGGTCTCCATCTCGGCAACGATGATCGGCTGCAGATCCTCCGGTTCGATGTCATCTTCGCCGTACCCGGATGCGGCGAGGACATACATGGGCGCGTCCAGGGTTTCAACGGGCTGTTGGCGGTCGCGGTGATGGTCTTTCAACCGGCGCTTGTAGCGGCGCAGCTGCTTGTCCATCTTCTCGCTGGCCGCGTCGAAAGCGGCGTAGATCTCATGCGCGTGGCCCTTCGCCGAAGCGGTCAGGCCGGTCGACAGGTGCACCGTGGTTTCGCAGACAAACTCTGCCCCGGACTTCGAGAAGATCACCGTCGCGTCGGTGGGGCGGTCGGAGTATTTGCTCACGGCCGCGCCGAGGGTGTCGCTCACATGGGTTTGCAGCGCCTCGCCGATGTCGATCTGTTTTCCACTGATTTGGTAGCGCATGGGTCCTCCGTACGTCGTGCACGCGGGGCGCAGGCCCGGAATGGGACGGCCGCCCCGCGCGAAGGGATGTTCGATCTGTGTGCGGTAAATCTGTTCCACGGGCCGATCAACCGGACCTGCGTCCGGTCGGTGGACGGGGAAGCATGGGATGAAGCAAACGCGAACATCCCCCACAGTAGGCGACGGCGCAGGGCGGCTGTCAACGCAAAGCGGTGCGGCGAAATCATGAGATGCGGAAGCTTTGGCCCAGATAGACCCGGCGCACGGTTTCGTCGCGCACCACCTCGTCCGGCGAGCCAGACTTGATGATCGTGCCGTCGTGCAGGATATAGGCGCGGTCCACGATCTCGAGCGTTTCGCGCACGTTGTGGTCGGTGATCAGCACGCCGATGCCGCGCGTCTTCAACTCCTGCACAAGGTGGCGGATGTCCCCGACGGCGATCGGGTCAACCCCCGCGAACGGCTCGTCCAGAAGCACGTAGCGCGGGTCGGAGGCGAGGCAGCGCGCGATCTCGGCGCGGCGACGCTCGCCCCCCGAAAGCGACAGCGACGGCGCGCGGCGCAGGTGGCCGATGGAAAACTCCGACAGCAGCTCCTCGAGCCGTTCATGACGCTTCGACCTGTCGCGCTCCACGATCTCGAGGATGGCGAGGATGTTGTCTTCGACCGACAAGCCGCGAAAGATCGACATTTCCTGCGGCAGATAGCCGATACCGGCGCGCGCGCGGCGATACATCGGGTAAAGCGTCACGTC
>CAKZPN010000032.1 GCA_937139335.1 uncultured Roseicyclus sp.
TCTTCGCGGCCGGGCTGACGCGCCAACTGGGAGAGGTCCTGCCTGCCACCAATCCGCGGGGACTGAGCGCACAGCAGATAGCCGCGATGGAACCCGCGATGCGCGATGTTGTCGCGCAGGGGATCGCCAGCGCGCTGCATCCGGTGTTCTGGATCTCTGCCGCACTTGCCTGCGTCGCAAGCGGCATCGCGCTGCTGATGGTCGAGCGCCCGCTATCCGACACCCTGCCTGCCGCCAGAACGCCCGCCGAGTAGGGCAGGCATTCTAATAGAAGGGTTGCCGGAAGTTCTTGCGAACTATTGCCCGCGCCAAGGCCCGATCCATCGCAGGCCCTACTTGATGATCTTCTCGTCCCTGACGAACATGTTCGCCCAGGCCCTGTCGATCAGGTCGGGCGTCATCTGATAGGGAATGCCCTCGAACTCGCAGATCGAGATCATCTGGTCGATCAGGAACACGGGCTGATAGTTGGCATACACGCTGTCGATCGTCGGGTATTTCACCTTCAGCAGATGCACCAGCGCGGCCTCGTCCAGCGGCATCCCCTTCTTGCGGGCGACCATCGCGAAGATCTTCAGGAAATCTTCCTGGGTCGGTCCGTCGATCTTGATCTTGAAGAAGATCCGGCGCAGCGCGGCCTGGTCGAAAATCTCGTTGGGATGGAAGTTGGTCGAAAAGATCACCAGCGTGTCGAACGGCACCTCGAACTTCTCGCCCGATTGCAGCCCCAGGATATCCTTGCTTTCCTCCAGCGGCACGATCCAGCGGTTGATCAGCGCCTGCGGCGGTTCGTCCTGGCGGCCAAGGTCGTCGACGATGAAAACGCCGCCGGTTGATTTCAGCTGCAGGCTCGCCTGGTAGGTCCGGCTGACCGCGTTGTAGTTGAGGTCGAGCATCGATAGGCTCAATTCGCCGCCGGTCATCACGGTGGGGCGCGTGCACAGGATGTAGCGGGTGTCGAACCGGGCGGCGGCCTTGCGCAGCGGACTGGCCTCGGCGCTGTCCTCGGTCACCTTCACCGGGCTGTGCACGATCGGGTCGAACATGGTGATCACCTGACCCGCATAGGACAAGGCGTGCGGCACGTAGATGTTGTCGCCCATGGCGGCGCGGATGCCCTCGGCGATGGAGGATTTGCCGTTGCCCGGCGGGCCGTACATCAGCACCGAGCGGCCAGATCCGACGGCGGGGCCAAGCTGGTCGATCAGGCCCTTGGGCAGGATCAGGTGGCCCATCGAGCGTTCCAGCATGTCGCGGGTCAGCTTCACGTCCCGGATCGACTGGCGCTTCACCTGGGCCTTGTAGTCTTCCAGCGGAACCGGCATCGGGCCGTAGTATTCGGACTGCGACAGCGCATCGAGCGCGCGGGCCTTGCCGCCGTCGGTCAGTTGGAACCCCATCTCGGAGCTGGAGGTCGCGTGCATCGTGCCGGTGGCCTGCATCAGGTTCAGGTCGCGCAGCGTGTCGATCAGCTCCTGCGCCAGCGGGATCGGCAGCGCGATGGCCTTGGCGATCTCCGAAGCCTTTTCCACGTTCTTGCGGAACACGGTCTTCAACAGGATGTCGCGCATCATCACCGGCGTCAGCCCGGTGTCCGACAGCTTGCGCAGCGGCGGCGGCGCCATCAATTCGGACTGAGAAACCTGCACGTTCATGTGGTCGACCCCCGTGACATCAACGGTTGAGACACTGGCCCGCGAATACGGCGGTTTTTCGGCGCGGATGGGAAAGCGGCAGGGCCATCACAGCCCCGCGGACAGCCCCAGCGCCAGGTAGATCGCCAGCGCGCCGGCCAGCGCCACGCCCATCGGAAAGAGCTTGCCCTGGTCCCAGGATGCCCAATCCGCCGTAGCGCGCCTGAGCGCCGGAACCCGGCCGGCGGTCCGATGCGTCAGCCACGACGCGATCAGCACCAGCGAGAACAGCATCAGGAAGAACAGCACGTCGCCCGGTGCGATGAAGGGCGCCATCGCGGCGGCGAATTTCGCGTCGCCCGCGCCGACCATGCCGAGCGAGGTGATGACGAACCCCGCCACCAGCACGATGCCAAGTCCGGCCAGCCGCCAGAGGAAGGTCTCCAGCGTCCAGACCCCGACGCCGAAGACGAGGACCATCCCGATGACGAGGAACACCCCCACCAGCGCCAGAACGGCGACGTTGGGGATGCGCATGGTGCGCAGGTCGCTGAACGCGACCCAGATGCAGATCGGCAGGACGAAGGGCAGGAACCACAGCGCCTCGGCGAAGGTCAGGGCCAGCGTCATCAGCCGCGAACCTCCGTTTCGAGCGCGTTGAGCGCGCGCACCGCAGCCTCGAAATGCTGCGGGTGGGTCTCGATCGCCTCGGCCAGCAGACCGCGGCCGACATCGACCTCGCCCTGGCGGATCGCGGCAAGGGCGGCGGTGTGCAGAAGCTGGGCGCGCTCGACCTCGGTCAGGCGCACCAGAGGAAGCTGGTAGTTACCCTGCGCGGCGCGGGCCAGCACGAGGTTGTTCTTGGCGGTGAACAGGTCGGGGTCATAGCTGATCGCGCGCAGGAACAGTTCCTCGGCGCCGCTGTAGTCGCCGCGGGTCAGGCGCGAATAACCCCAGTTGTTCAACACGTTGGCCGGACGGGTGGTGAGGCCGACTGCGGTCTCGTAGAAGGAATCCGCGCGCGACCATTCCTGGTTGCTGTCGGCGACCATCGCCTCGAGCCGGTAGCGCTCGTAGGTCTCGAAGGTCGGCGGGACCTGGTCGAGCTGGCGCTCGGCCTCGTCCCAGTTGCCGGACCGGATCAGGGCGCCGGCATAGTCGATGCGGTCCTGTTCGATGGCGGCGTCGCCCTCGACGATGGCCAGCCAATGCGGCACCGCCTCGTCCGCGCGGCCGGCGCGCACCAGGCTCGCGGCCAGCCCGCGCCGGAAATCGATGCGCGCCGGGTTTTCGCGATAGGCGCGCTGGAAATACGCGACGGCCTCCTCCGGGGACGCGGCGGTCAGCATGATGTCGTTGAGATTGCTTTCGTCGATCACGTTCAAGGGGCCGTTCGCGCGGTCCACATCGGCGGACCGGGTGCTGTCGCAGGCCGCTGTGGCCAGCGCAATCACGACCACCGGAAGGATCCGGGGACTGAGTGTCATCTGTGACCTCTTACTGCTCGATCTCTTGGCCCCGGTTCCCGTCAAGGGTCGACGCGAAGTTCGAAAACTCCGCCCCCACGCCTGATAAGCCCAGGGCCATTCTGGTTATTGGTTTCACTATAGACGGTATTTTCCATTCGCGCGATAGCCAGACGCAGGTTGTCGCGAATCGCGTCCGAACGGCCACTATCCAGCGCGAAAGCGTGTTCGAACACACGCCGCGCCTCGCCGTACTGGCTCTGCTCCATCAGCGCGACGCCGAGGTTGTTCCAGGCCGGCACGAAGGTGTCGTCGATGTCGAGCGCCTGGCGAAACTGTGTTTCGGCCTGGCCCACGCGCCCGAGTGCCAGGGTCGCCGCCCCGATCGAGGTCATCACCTCGGCGTCGAGGCCGCGGTTGCTGGCGGCGCGGTAATAGGCCCTGAGCGCCAGTTCGTGCTGGCCTGCGTCCATCAGGCGGTCCCCGACCAGGATCTGGTCGACCTCGCTTTCCAGCACCACGGTACCCGCCGGCGCCGCGACTTCGAGTTCGCGGTCGATCGGGTCGAGCCTGTCTGTGTTCGAAGTGCCAAGGCAGGCCGAAAGGCCTGCCGCGCTTGTCAGGATGATGAGCCCCCTCATCATGCCCTCCCTCTGGTTTTTCGGGGTGCGGCCCGGTCGGGTCACATCCCCCCTAGGTTCTGGGCGATGCCGTAGATCGACGGTCCGATCAGGATGATCAGGAGCGGCGGCAGACAGAACATCATCGTGCCCAAGGTCAGTTTCGTCGGCAGTTTGTTGGCCTTTTCCTCGGCCCGCATCACCCGCTTGTCGCGCATCTCGGCGGCATAGACCCGCAGCGCCTCGGCCACCGAGGTGCCGAAGGTCGCGGACTGGATGAGCGTGGTGACGAAGCTGTTCACATCCTGGACACCAACACGCTCGCCCATGTCGCGCAAGACGCGTGTCTTGTCCTTGCCCGCCTTCATCTCGTAAGCGACAATTTCGAACTCTTCGGAGAGCGCGGGGTAGCCGGTGCGGATTTCCTTGGCGACGCGGATGATCGCTTGGTCCAGAGACTGGCCCGCCTCGACGCAGACCAGCATCAGGTCGAGCGCGTCGGGAAAGCCGCCCGTGATTTCCTCGGTGCGGTTCTGCACCCGGCGCTGCACCCAGTATTTCGGCGCGTAATAGCCGACGCAGCCGGGGATCAGCACGGTCAGGATCGAGCTTTGCGCCGAGCCGCCGCCGCCCGAGATCATCACGAAAAGCGTGCCCAGCAGCAGGCCCCCGATGCCGAGCGCGAATTGTGCGAAGTGGAACGTCTGGACCGCGCCCTTGGATCTGTAGCCGGCGCGCACCAGCGTCATCTGCGCCGCACTGTATTCGGCCTGGTCCTGCGGTTCGAGATACTGGGCAAAGCGGTCGAGCCGCTCGTCCTTGCCGCCGCGGCGAAGCGCGGTCGCGGAGTCGCCCCTGTTGTCCGAGCCAAGCCGCATCTCCTTGATGCGGTCGAGCGGATCCTTCTTCTTGAACAGGATCGAGGGCAGCGCCACGAGCACCAGCAAGAGGCCCAGGGCGCCCGCGGCGATCAACGGGCCCAGGTCACCCAGGTAGGAGACGAGAAGGGCGTTGGCCTGATCGAAAAGATTGGTCACGAATTGCACGGCGGGATTCCTTGGGGCTCAGACCTTGATGTTCACGAGGATCTTCATGAAGATCATGTTCACGACCAGCATGACGCCCACCACGGCACAGGCCGGGATGAACACGGGCGTTCCCATGACTTCACTGTAGTAATCGGGCTGCATCACATTGATGCCGACCAGCGCCAGCAGCGGGAACACCGACAGGAAGGTGCCCGACCATTTCGCCTCGCCGGTGATCGCCTTGACCTTGCGGAACAGTTTGAACCGCGCTCGGATGACCTCGGCCAGACCCTTGAGGATCTCCGCAAGGTTGCCGCCCGAGGTCTGCTGGATGCCGACCGCCACCGCGAGGAAGCGCAAATCCTGGCTGTCGAGCCGTTCGGCCATCGCGCGGATCGATTCCGAGATGTCGCGGCCATAGGCGGCCTCGTCCGCGATCACGCCCAGTTCCGAGGCGAGCGGATCGGCGATTTCCTTGGACACGGTGTTGATCGCCGAGATGAACGGATGGCCGACGCGGAGCGACCGGACCATCAGCTCGACCGCGTCGGGCAATTGCTCGTCGATCATCGCCAGCCGCTTCTTGGCCTTCGAGTTGACCCAGAAGAACACGCCGCCCACGCCCATGCCGATCGACACGAGCAGCCGGATCGGAAAGGCCGCGGTGGTCATGATCGTCAGCCCCAGGAAGGCCGCGACGCCCAGGCCCAGCATCACCAGCATCAGCTGCGGCGGCGTGAAGGCGATATTGGCCTTCTGCGCCTTGTCCGCGATCAGCGTGTAGAGCGGCAGTTTCACCGATCCCTTGTGCTGATCCATCTCCTTGCGGAGCTTGGCCAGAACGTCCTCGCGCGAGCCGCCCTTTTCCAGCATCGACAGGCGGCGGTTCACGCGCGCGTTCAGGCTGATGGATTTGCCGAAGATCGCGAGATAGACGCCTTCGACCAGCATCACGATGCCGATGAAGATCCCGATATAGATGAGCGGTTCGATGGACAGCTGCATTGGGCTTACTCCGCCGCGATGGGTTCGTAGATCGAGGAGGGCAGGTCATAGCCCCACTGGCGGAAGCGGTCGGCGAAATACGAGCGCACCCCGCAGGCGGTGAAATGGCCGATGATCGTTCCGTCGGGCTTCAGGCCGGTGCGCTGGAAGCGGAACACCTCCTGCATCGAGATCACCTCGCCCTCCATCCCGGTCAGTTCAGTGATCGACACCATCCGGCGCGAGCCGTCCTGCAGGCGCGAGGCCTGCACGATCAGGTTGACGGCGCTCGAGACCTGCGCGCGCACGGCTTTCAGCGGCATTTCGATGCCGGCCATGGCGACCATGTTTTCCAGACGCGAGATCGCGTCGCGGGCGTTGTTGGCGTGGATCGTGGTCATCGAGCCGTCGTGGCCGGTGTTCATGGCCTGCAGCATGTCGATCACTTCCTCGCCGCGGGTCTCGCCGACGATGATCCGGTCCGGGCGCATCCGGAGCGCGTTCCGCAGACAGTCGCGCTGGGTGACGGCGCCCTTGCCCTCGACGTTGGGCGGGCGGCTTTCCATCCGGCCCACGTGGACCTGCTGCAGCTGGAGTTCGGCCGTATCCTCGATCGTCAGGATGCGTTCCTTGCCGTCGATGAAGGACGACAGCGCGTTGAGCGTGGTGGTCTTGCCGGAACCCGTACCGCCCGACACGATGACGTTGAGGCGGGTGGCGACGGCGGCCTGCAGATATGCGGCCATCTCTTCCGAGAACGCGCCGAAGCGGACGAGGTCGTCGATCCCCAGCTTTTCCTTTTTGAACTTTCGGATCGAGACGAGCGAGCCGTCGACCGCCACCGGCGGCACCATCGCGTTGAAGCGCGAGCCGTCCTTGAGGCGGGCGTCGACATAGGGGTTCGACTCGTCCACGCGCCGGCCCACGGCCGACACGATCTTGTCGATGATGCGCAGCAGGTGGCGTTCGTCCTTGAACCGCACCTCGGTCAGCGACAGCTTGCCCGCGCGTTCCACGAACACGCGGTTCGGGCCGTTCACGAGGATGTCGTTGACATCCGGGTCCTTCAGCAGCGGCTCCAGCGGGCCAAGGCCCGTCACCTCGTCGAACAGCTCGACGTTGAGGGTCTGGCGATCCTCGCGGTTCAGCACCATGCCCAGTTCGTTCAGCTGCTCGGACACGATGGAGGTGATCTCTGCGCGAAGCTCTGTCTCCTTGGCGCCCTCGAGCGCCGACAGGTTCAGGTTGTCGAGCAGGCGCGAGTGCATCTCCGTCTTGATCTCGTCAAGACGCTGGCGGCGCTTCACGTCCTTGTCCACCTCGCCCACCTGCGCCGGACGGCGCGGCGCCTCGGCCGCGACGACCGGCTTGCGCATGACCTTCGACAGCCCGCGTGCTTCGGGCGCATCAGGTTGCGCCGGGCGCGGCGCGTCCTGACCTGCGGTCTGGGCATTGCCGGTGGGGGCGGGTTTCTTGTATTTGGCGAACATCTGGAGGCGTCCCCTCGGTTATCTTTTGGCCGCGACCTCGCCGAGCATGGCCTTGTGCAGGCCTCCGGCAAGCTTGGCGATTTCGCGCCGCAGCGCGTTCTTCTTGGCGGTCTGGGCCAGCGGTTCGCCGTGATCGCCCGCTTGCGACACCTGCTTGCCGCCGTCGGGCAATTGCGTCGAGATCTTCACCCCGAGGCTTTCGGCCAGCTTCTTGACCCGGCCCTTGCCGTTCAGGTCGGTCATTCCCGGCGCGCGGTTCAGAACGAAGTTCAGCTTCTCGGTCGGCAGGCCCTCGCCGCGCAGCGCCTTGATGAACCGCATCGCGTTCTGCGCCGAGCGCATGTCGAGTTCCATCGTGACGAAATACACGTCGGCGCGCTGAAGCACGGTTTCGGTCCACATCACCAGCGTGTGCGGCATGTCGACGACGACGATGTCGAAACATTGCGTGGCGAGGTTGAGCAGCGCCTCGACATCCTCGGGGCCGATCATGTCGATGGGCAGCAGTTCCGGCGGGGCCGGGAAGATCGACATCTTGCCGTCGTAGCCCAGAAGCGCCTGCTTGAAGGCGTCGACATCCATCGTCTGCGCGTCTTGCAGCAGTTCGATCACCATGTCGCGGCGCGGCAGGTCGAGATAGGTCGAGATCGTGCCGGCCTGAAGGTCGAAATCCATCAGGCAGACCGACGGCGCCTTTTGTTTGTCGATGATGGCCAGTTCCCAGGCCAGGTTGACGGCCAGCGTCGAGGCGCCGGTGCCACCGGCAAGGCCCTGCACCGCAAAGACCGCCGCGCTTCCGTCCATTCGGGGCGCGATCTGGGCGGGCGGGGCCGCGTTCTTCTCGGCGATCGGGTCTGCGGCGGCGTCGTCTGCCGCCGGCGCAATCGCGACGGCCTGAAGCTGTTTCGTCTTCGCATCCCGGATCCGGGCGATCGCATCGTGCAACGCGCCTTCCGCCAGCGGGTAGGGCACGAAATCATCGGCGCCGAGCCGCAGCAACTCGTGCAGGGCCGCCGGGCTCAGGTCCTGCGCCACGATCACGGTGTGGATGGCGCGCGCCTTGCAGGACACGATCAACTCGCCAACATGGCCAAGGTCGGCCGCGTCGTCCGAGGTCACCGCAAGCGCGAAGAATTCCAGGTCGGAGGCGTCGGGCTGGTCCAGGAACGCCAGCGCCTCGTCGAAGGTCAGGTCGCCCCAGGCGTCGCCAAGCGCCGCTTCCATGTCCTCGATCAACAGATCGAACTGGTGAACGTTTCGGGACACCGTGCACGCCAGAATCGGCGCCGGATCTGATCGCAGTGCAAGTCCGCTACTCATTCCTCAAGTCCTATGCTGCCCGGGTTCCCCGGATCGTCATTCTGCCCCGGCGCGGCATGTGCCGGCCGTGCCCCAACCCAACGACCTCAGACGGATCGAACCAGGAGCGCATTGCCTGAACTCTCGCGGGCAAAAGCGGCAACAATAGGACAGAAAAAGGGGATTTCGTTTGCAGCCGAGAACCCATTTCGCCCTCGCCGGACACAATGCCGCCGAGGGGACATGGATCAGCCGCCGCCGGCAGCGCCCGTGGCGTAGGTGCGGTAGACGATCTGGGCGTAGCGGCCATCGAGGACCAGCGGGTTATCCTCGACGAAGCCCGTGACCTCGGTCACGGTCCGGCGGTTGCGCCGCTCTTGCGATTCGGTCGCGACGATCGGCTGGGTTTCCCCCAGCGAGACCAGCGCGTCGAGCCGCGAGCGCGAAATCCCCTGGCTGACAAGGAAGTTGACCGCCGCCTGGGCGCGTCGCTGACCAAGCCGCTGGTTGTAGGCGTTGCTGCCCACGAGGTCGGTGTGGCCATAGACCGAGAAGCGCACCTCGGGGAAATGCCGGATGAACGCCGCCTGTTGCTGCAAGATCGCGCGCGCCTCGGGGTCGAGGGTGGCCGAGTTGAAGGCGAAGTTGATGGTGGTCGGCACCTCTTGCGCAAAGCGTTCGCCCAGCACCTGCGCATATTGCAGCCGGCCGGTGTGGTAGAGCGCGTTTGTCCGCGTCGGGTCGCCGAACCCGCCTTCGTTGAGCTGCGAGCCCACCTGGCGGCCGCCATCGAAGACCTGGCCGGGGCCGCAGGCTGTCAGGGCGAATGCCGCGCCGAGCATCAGGGCCACGGGCAGGCCAGCGCGGGAGCCGAGGGCGATTGTCGGGGTCAGCGTCATGATCCGCATCATCTCACTCCATCACATAGCCATAGGAACCCGTGAAATCCTGCCGCGCGACATCGCCCGCGGCCGTTCCCGCCCGCGGTGCGCCGGTCAGGCGCCCGTTCAGGAACAGGTCGCGTTCGGTCGGGATCGTCACCCGGTCGGTCGGCAGGGCCAGGGCCTCGCCCCGGACCGGCTGCACCAGATGGGCGGTGACGATGATCACCAGTTCGGATTGTTCACGCTGGTAGTTGGCCGAGCGGAACAGCGCGCCCAGGACCGGGATGTCGCCCAGCCAGGGAACCTGGCTGATCGAGTCGCGGAAATCGTCCTGAAGCAAGCCGGCGATGGCAAAGCTCTGCCCGTCCCGCAATTCGACGGTGGTCGAGGCCTCCCGCGTGCGCAGGCCGGGGACGCCGGTACTGGCGTTGGCGAGTTCCGCGTCGATCGAGCTGACCGTGGTTTCCAGAACAAGGTTGATGATGTCGGCGTCCACCACCGTCGGGGTGAACTCCAATTCTATGCCGAAGGGCTGGAACTGAACGCTGATGCCGTCGTCATCCTCGACCGGCACCGGAAACTCGCCGCCTGCCAGGAAATTGGCGGTCTGGCCCGACAGGGCGGTCAGGTTCGGTTCCGCCAGCGTACGGACAAGACCCTCGGTCTCGAGTGCTTCGAGCATGATGTTGAGCCGCACGTTCCCGCCCAGCGTCGTCGTCAAGCTCAGCATGCCGTTCGGGGGCGCCGAGGATCCCGCGAAGGTCGATCCGCCGCCCGCGTCGGTCAGGCCCAGCTCGACGCCGAGTTCCTGCCGGATCGTCCGGCTCATCTCGGCGAAGCGGACCTGCAGCATCACCTGCTGGCTGCCGCCGACGAGCATCAGGTTAGACACCCGGCCCGGCGTGTAGCGTTCGGCCAGTTCCATCGCGCGTTCGACCACCCGGCCCGAGCTGACGGTCCCCGACAGCACGATGCCGTCATTGGCGGTCCGCACCTCGATCGGTTCGTTGCGCAAGATCTCCCGCAGGCGTTCGCGCAGTTCGGCCACATCGGGCACGACCTGCACCTCGATGTTGGCGATCAGCGTGCCATCCGGGCCAAGAAGCGTCATCGTGGTCCGTCCGGGCGCGCGCCCCAGGACGTAGATCGACCGTTCCGACAGCGTCGCGATATCGGCGATGGCCGGGTTGGCCACGCTGATCTCCGCGAAAAGCAGGTCACTTTCGACCACCACCGCGCGGTTCATCGGAACCGAGAGGGTGGCCGAGGTTTGCCCCTCGACGACCCGCAGGGCCTGTGCCGCGGCGTCGATTGCCGGGAAAAACGCCAACGCGCCGCCGATCAGGCATGCGCGCATGAAACCCATCATGCTCATGGTGATCCCGCCTCTATGATCACTGTTGATCCGGCATCTTGCGCACCGGCTTTCGACGCACCCTGCCTCAAAAAAGGATTTCGCGCAAGAATCAGTGTATTGCCGCGCAACCTTCATGTGCCTTTTGCACAACGCATGGAATAAAATGTGTTCGGCCCGGCAGGGGAACCTGCCGGGCCGCGCCGAATTTCCCTTGCGTCACGGTCAGTTGGTGCAGGGCACCTGCATCTCGACCACGTCGGCGCCGCGGCGGTGGCGCACGGTGCAGACCCGGGGGCCCTCGGCCGCTTCGGCCACGACCTCGCGTTCGCCAAGCAGTTCGTCGCGCGAGACTTCCACCGTTTCGCTCGCGGACTCGTCGTTCAGTCCGACCAGCGCCAGGGTGAGCCGCCCGGCCGCCTGCGCCTGCGTCAGGGCGGCGATGTCCGTAGGCCGCGCGGCAAAGGTGATGGTGCGCGCGATGATCGGGTTGTTGCGGTCGGTGTCGGCGGTCTGGTCGAGCGCGACGATCTGAAGGCTCGACCGGATCAGCCGGGTCACGCTGTCACCGTTGCGCCCGGTGCCGGTCCAGTAAACGTCGACGCGGTCGCCGGGCCGCAGGAACCCGGACACGCCAGCGACCACGTCGATCTGCAGCGTGAAGGCCTGGGTGCCCTGCTCCAGCCGCGAGGCGACGCCGGCATCTTCGCCAGGTGCGGTGACCTTGGCGGCCAGCAGCGGCTCGTGCTGTTCCATGGCGCGCAGGACGACGCGGCGGTCTTCCTCGCCGTTCGGAAAGATCTCCTCGAGGGTCGTAAAGGAGCCGAACGGCACGAATTCAGCCGGCCACCGGATCGCCTGCACGTCGCCGGGTGCGAGACGTTCGCCATAGCGCAACTGGCGGGTCACGACGAAGATGTCCGTTGTGGGAAGGATCGCGTCGCGTTGCTCCGCGAGGGCCACTTGATACTGGTTGAACTGCTCCATCGCGATCTTTACGGCAAAGCCGGCCAGTCCGACTCCGATCAGAAGCACCAATCCGAAAACCAGTCTCATGCGTTTGGTCCTTTCGTCGTCTGCTCTAATGCTCCGCCATGCGACCGGGAGCCATTTCTAAATTCGGTCCGACCCTGGCCGCCAATTGGGGCCGTTTGATGGTCAAAGCGCGAAACACACGCTTTTGTTTCCTTTGAGACGGCGCGCCCACCTGTGCTGCCCGACTCGGACCGGCAAGCGATGTCGCCGGCTTGGTGGGTCAAGGATACGATATGCCAAAAGGGCCCCGCCAGTCTGGCGCGGCCCCTCGGCAGGGTCGGAACCCGGAGGGATTCAATCGTTGCCGACGATATCCGTGTCGTTGGTTACGAAGGGGTTGGTGGCCGGGTCGATTGCCGTCAGATCGCCGGCGATGCTGGTCGACAGGTCTTCGACGCCGGTCGAAACGACGGCCATCACGGCCAGGCCCAGGCCCACGAGCGCTGCGGTCAGAACGACCCAGTCAACGGTCACGGCGCCGGATTCGGATTTTGCGAAGGTCTTGATCAGGTTGGTCATGTGTTCTCTCCAGTGGGGTTCGGGTCTTCGGTTCGCCCTGGCCAACATGGCCGCTTGGGATGGGGCGGTTATCCCTCCCGAATGCGGCGGGAAACCGACCATTCCGGGATCATCCAGGGAAATTTGCGGGGTGTTTTTCCGGCCTATGGGCGTTTATCGGCGTTTGGTTGCGGCGCGCCTGACCGCGTCCATCGCACAAGACATGCGATCTGGCCTGGACCGGAACGGTTTGGGGCCGCGCCAGTGTCGGCGCGGCCCCGGTAGATTTTCCGAAGTGCGGCGGATCAGTCGTTGCCAGCGATGTCGGTATCGTTGGTCGCAAAGGGGTTGCCAGTCGGGTCCGTGGCAGCGAGGTCGCCAGCGATCGACATCGACAGGTCCTCGACGCCGGTGGAAACGACGGCCATGACGGCCAGGCCCAGGCCCACGAGGGCTGCGGTCAGAACGACCCAGTCGACGGTGACTGCGCCGGATTCGGATTTTGCGAAGTTTTTGATCAGGTTGGTCATTTGAAGTGCTCCAGTTAGGTTCAGGTTTCCATTACTGCCCAGGTTGCCTCTGCCCCGTGGGATGAGTGTGTTTTGCTGTTCAATCGGGGCGGGAATGGGGCCTGTTCGGGAAATTACCGCGAATTCTCTCGGGTTCTTTAAGGGCAGATCGCCCCGCGAATTCGTGCTATAAACCATCCAACGCAGCGTCTGATCCAATAAAACAAGGGCGCGCGAGGCAGTAGCGAGCAGGCATTCCGATGATGCGACCGATCCTGGCGCGGCTTGGCGCCGTTTTTCTTTGCGCGGCGATTCCGTTTGCCGCCGCGGCGCAGGAGCCTGCCGGGACTCCCCCGGCGCCGGCGGCTTCGATCCGGCGGGTTGTCGTGCCGGGGCAGGGCCATGAAGGGCCACGGATCAACATCCAGATCACCGCCGCGGAACACGCCCGCAACACCACGGCCCCGCCCGAGCGTGCCGCGTCGCCGTTCACGATCACGCCCCGGCCCGATGCGCCCGAGACCGGTGACGATAGTGAGGGAAGTGCGGCGTGGTTCTGGTCCGCGATCTCGCCCGCGCTGCCGGCCGATCCCGGTCGGCTCTGGGCGGCGCAGGACCTTCTCGCCTCCGCGCCCGAGACCGCCACGTTGAGCGTGCCGCGGCTGACGACGCTGCACCGGATCATCGAGAGCCATGGCGCCGACATCCTGATGGCGAGCATCGACACGGGCGTCTCGCCCGCGCTGGTGCTGGCGGTGATGGCGGTCGAGTCCTCGGGCCGGGCCGAGGCGATCAGCCACGCGGGCGCGCAAGGGTTGATGCAACTGATCCCGGCCACCGCCACGCGCTTCGGCGTCGCCGATCCGTTCGACGCGCGCCAGAACATCGCCGGGGGCGTGGCCTACCTCGACTGGCTGCTGGAAGAATTCGGCGGCGACCCGGTGCTGGCGCTGGCCGGCTACAATGCGGGCGAAGGCGCGGTGCGGCGCAATAACGGCGTGCCGCCCTATGCCGAAACCCGCGACTACGTGCCCAAGGTGCTGGCAGCCTGGATGATGGCCCGCAGCCTCTGCCGCACCCCGCCCGAGCTGATCTCGGACGGCTGCGTGTTCCAGCCGATCGCGGTGAACTGACGCCTACTCGATCACGTCGGCCCAATCCGGGTGACGCTTCGCCTGTGCCTTCACGAAGGGGCAGAGCGCCACCACCTTCACCCCCTCGGCGCGGGCATCGGCCACCAACCGCTCCACCAGCTTCAACCCGGCCCCGGTGCCGCGCATCGCGTCGGGCACCCCGGTGTGGTCGGCGATGATGCGCCCGGGCGAGAGGATGGAATAGGTCAGCTCCGCCTCCGCCGCGCCCTCGCGCAGCACGTAGCGGCCCTTGCTGCCGTCAATCTCGCGGGCGATCTCGCTCATGGCGCGGTCTCCTCCGGGGGCAGGGGGCGGGTGACCCCCGAATCCGAAATTGCGACGAAGGTGAAATCCCCCTCCGTCACCAGCATCCGCTCGCCGGTGCGCTGGCGCCGCACCCAGGCCTCCAGGTGCATGGTGATCGAGGTGCGCCCGGTGCGCGTGATCTCGGAATAGACCGAGAACAGGTCGCCCACCAGCACCGGGGCGTGGAACCTCAGCGCCTCGATTGCCACGGTGGCGCAGCGGCCCTTGGCGCGGTCCATCGCCGTGGTGCCGGCGGCGATGTCCATCTGGCTGACGACCCAGCCGCCGAAGACATCGCCGCCGGAATTGGTGTCGGCGGGCATCGGCACGGTCTGAAGCGTCAGCGTGCCTTGTGGAACACGATCAGACAAGCGTCGCCTCGGTGGCGGCGCGCAGCTCGTCCTCGGTCACGCCATCCGCCAGCTCCAGCAGCTTCAGGCCGCCCTCCACCACTTCCAGAACGCCGAGGTTGGTGATGATCAGGTCCACCACCCCGGTGCCGGTCAACGGCAGGGTGCAGTCCTTCAGCACCTTCGATTCACCATGCTTGTTGGCGTGGTCCATAACCACGACCACGCGGCCCACGCCCGCGACCAGGTCCATCGCGCCGCCCATGCCCTTCACGAGCTTGCCGGGGATCATCCAGTTCGCGAGGTCGCCGCGCTCGGACACTTCCATCGCGCCGAGGATCGCCATGGCGATCTTGCCGCCGCGGATCATGCCGAAACTGGTCGCGCTGTCGAAATAGGCGGTGTGCGGCAGTTCGGTGATCGTCTGCTTGCCGGCGTTGATCAGGTCGGGGTCTTCCTCGCCCTCGTAGGGGAAGGGGCCCATGCCGAGCATGCCGTTTTCCGATTGCAGCGTGACAGTCACACCCTCGGGGATGTAGTTCGACACCAGCGTCGGGATGCCGATGCCGAGGTTCACATACATGCCGTCGCGCAGTTCCTTCGCGGCGCGCGCGGCCATCTGGTTGCGGTCCCAGGGCATCAGGCGGTCTCCCTCTTGCGCGTCGTGCGCTGTTCGATGCGTTTCTCGTGGTCGCCCTGGATCAGGCGGTGGACGTAGATGCCGGGCAGGTGGATCAGGTCGGGGTCGAGCGAGCCGGTCGGCACGATCTCCTCCACCTCCAGGATGCAGACCTTGCCGCACATGGCGGCGGGCGGGTTGAAGTTGCGGGCGGTCTTGCGGAACACCGCGTTGCCGGTTTCGTCCGCCTTCCAGGCCTTGACGATGGAAACGTCGGCGAAGATGCCGCGTTCCAGGATGTAATCCTGACCGTCGAAACTCTTCACTTCCTTGCCCTCGGCGATCACGGTGCCGACGCCGGTCTTGGTGTAGAAGCCGGGGATGCCCGCACCACCGGCGCGCATGCGCTCGGCCAGGGTGCCTTGCGGGTTGAACTCCAGCTCCAGTTCGCCCGACAGGTATTGCCGCATGAATTCGGCGTTCTCGCCCACGTAGGACGACATCATCTTCTTCACCTGCCGCGTGGCCAGCAGCTTGCCGAGGCCGAAATCATCGACCCCTGCGTTGTTGGACGCGACGGTCAGATCCTTGACGCCGGACGCGACGATACCGTCGATCAGCAGTTCGGGAATGCCGCAGAGGCCAAAGCCGCCGGCGGCGATCAGCATGCCGTCGAACAGAACCCCCTCAAGCGCGTCCTTGGCCGAGCCGTAGACCTTCTTCATGTCGTGTGTCCCTGTCTATCCTGTGCTTGGCGCGCAAACTGCCCGGCGGTGCGGGCGAAGTCAACGCGGGCCGCGCCGCGCTGCAGCGGCTATATGGGCCGAGCCGCATCGTCGTAGGCCCCGGCGAAATCCTCCGATAGCGGGATCGGCCGGATCACGTCGATCAGCACACCGTTCGGGTCGGCCGTGATGAAGTGGCGCTGCCCGAAATCCTCGTCGCAAAGCGGTTTCAGCATCGGCAGGCCGGCAGCGGTCAGGCGGGCATATTCCGCGTCCACGTCCTCGACCTCGAAGTTCAGGATCACGCCGGTGGAAACACCACGCCCCACCTTGGGAATGGTCTCGTGTTGGCAATCAAGGATCGCAAGATTCACCTCGGGGTGGTCGGCCATCTGCAGATGCACGTACCAGTCCGCCGCGAAGAGCGGGCGAAACCCGAACTGCGCCTCGTAGAAAGCCGCCGTCGCCGCCACGTCGCGGGTCTGGATCACCGGGTAGTATTGCGTGAGATGCATCGTTGCACTCCCTTGAAGAATCATACATCGTGTATGTGGATTACAAACATACAGGCTGCATGTATGCAAGATAAACCTGACCGGCGGAGCAACGCCACCCGCCGTGCCGAAATGCGAAAAAAGCTCATCGTCGAGGCCCGCGCGCAGTTCGTCCACCATGGGTTCGCCGCTACATCCACGCCCGATATCGTGCGCGGGGCAGGAGTGACGCGCGGCGCGCTCTACCACCACTTCGCCGACAAACACGCGCTCTTCGACGCGGTCGTGGTCGCCGAAGCCGACGCGCTCCGGCGCGACATCGACGCCGCTGCGCGCGGACCGGCCGCCTTGGCCGACGGCACCCGCGCTTTCTTCGAGGCCATGACCGTGCCCGGTCGCGCGCGCCTGCTGCTTGTCGACGGCCCCGCCGTCCTCGGCGTGGTTCGCATGGACGAGGTGGACGCGGGCGGCGGCCGCGCAAGCCTTCTCGAAGGTCTTGCCGCCGATGCCCCGGACATGACGGACGCCGAGCGGATAGCCTTGGCAGAGGTCCTCTCGGCGGCCTTCGACCGGGCCGCCCTGTCCGTCGCAGGTGGCGCGCCGGTGGCCCCTTATCTGGCGGCGATGCTCAGGCTCGTCGACCGCGCCAACTCCTAAAGCTCCGCCTCCATCTCGGCGATGAGCGTCGAGCAATAATGCTCGAACCGCGCGCCGGGCTGCTGGCTGTCCAGGCGCGGCTTCAGCGGGTCGGGCGCGGTGATGGCGGAGCCTGACAGCGCCTCCAGCACGGCGTGGCCGCAGAACGGCACATGCGCCTCGGAATAGCCCCCCTCGTGGGTCAGGACGAGCTTGCCGTCGCAAAGGTCCGCTGCCGCCTCCATCGTCATCTCGGTCAGCGCGCGGAACGTGTCGGAGGTGGCCATCATCCGCCCCAACGGGTCCACGCCCGAGGCGTCGAAGCCGCAGGCGACGACGATCACGTCGGGCTGGAACGCGTAGAGCTGCGGGACCACCAGCCGCTCGAAGGCTTCAAGGTAAGTTGCGTGCCCGCCGCCGGGGGGCAGCGGGATGTTGAGGTTGAAGCCTTCGCCCGCCCCCGCACCGCGATCCTCGAAATCGCCCGAGTCGCGCGGGTAGTTGCGTTCCTGGTGGATCGAGATAGTCAGCGTGTCGGGGCGCTCGTAATAGATCGCCTCGGTCCCGTTGCCGTGGTGCACGTCCCAGTCGATGACCGCGATCCGGTCGGCCAGCCCCGCGGCGCGCGCGGCCTCGGCGGCGATGGCAATGTTGTTGAGCAGGCAGAACCCATTGGGGAAATCCGGCAGGCAGTGGTGTCCCGGTGGCCGCGACAGGGCGTAGGTGTTGGTCATCCGTCCTTGCAACACGTCGAAGAGCGCCGCCTTGGTCAACCCGGCCGACAGCGAGGCGAGGGCGAAGCCGTCGGGGCCGAAGGGCGTGCGAAGGCCGAGCTCGCCGCCGCCCTCCGCCGATTTCTGGCGGAACGTGTCGACGTAGCTCTGCGGGTGAATGCGCAGCAGGTCTTCCTCGGTCGCGGGTTCCGCGCCGGGCGTGGCAAGCTCCGCCATCAGGCCCGTCACCTCGACCAGGTTGCGGAAGCGGCGCTTGGTCTCGGGGTTTTCCGGCAGGCCGGTCCCGGTCGGGGGTTGCATCAGCCCGCCCACCGGCACCAGAAAGCTGTAGTTGCCGCCCGAATGCCAGAAGCAGCGTTCGTTGACGTAGAAGCCGGTCGTCATGCACGTCCCCCTTCGCGTGGTTTCTGGACTATGGCGGGCAGGCCCGGGCCCTGTCCATGGCGGAATCGGCCATGTGGAAAACTCCGGGAGTAGGTTGCGCAATGGCAAGAGATCTGCCCGATCTGAGCGATCTGGCGGTGCCGGGTGCAGAGTTTCGCATCCGCGCCACCCCCAAGGCCGCCCGCGACCGGATCGAGCCGGGCGACCCGCTGCGCGTCTACGTCACCGCGCCGGCCGACAAGGGGGCGGCCAATGCAGCCGTGCTCGCGCTGCTGGCCAAGGCGCTGGGCGTGGCGAGGACACGGCTCACGCTGCTGCGCGGCGCCAGTGCACGCGACAAGCGGGTCCGCCTCGACTGAAGACTAGCCGCGTTCCAGCCGGTAGACGCCCTCGGGCAGGTCGAGCGCCGCGGCAAGGTCGCGGAC
This sequence comes from uncultured Roseicyclus sp., assembly GCA_937139335.1. Classification (GTDB taxonomy): domain Bacteria; phylum Pseudomonadota; class Alphaproteobacteria; order Rhodobacterales; family Rhodobacteraceae; genus Roseicyclus. The sequence continues at coordinate 18,608 of CAKZPN010000032.1, forward strand.
CTGCGCCATGGACAGCGTCACCACATGTTCGCGGTCCGTCCGCGCATCGTATTGCGTGACCGTCACGCATTCCGCGAAGCTCGCGATGGCGACGTCTTCCTGCAACGGCTGGCCGTCCCCGCCCTCGTCGACGATGGTGATGACGGTCGCGTCGAATTCGTGCTCGATGGTGAACATGGGTCGGAGCCTAGGGGTGCCGCCGCCGGCCCGCAAGGGCGCGACCTGCCGGAGTGCCAGTTTCCGGCGACATTCCCGTGATCGGGGCTGGACCCTGCGCGCGGGGCGGCTAGGCTCCCGCCCATGCCCCGGATGACCGTCCCCCTGCGCCTGCCCGCTCTGATCGTCTGTGCCGCCCTGATGCTGTCGGGTTGCGTGCAGATGGCGGCCCCGCCGCCATCGCCTCTGCCGCAGGGCGACATGGCCGCCCGCGCGCGCCAGGCGGTCCTGAACTTCGATGAGGTCGTGACCCGTGTCGAACCTGTCGCCGAACAGGTCTGCCGCGAAGAGACGCCGGACCAGACCTGCGATTTCGCCATCTACGTCGACCGCGCGCCCGAAAGCGGCGTGAACGCCTTTCACACCATCGATCCGCAGGGCCGACCCGCGATCATCTTCACGCTGGGGCTGATTGCCGTGGCGCAGAACACCGACGAACTGGCTTTCATCATGGGCCACGAGGCGGGCCACCACATCGGCCGACACCTGCCCCAGGGCAGGCTCCAGGCGGCCGAAGGGGCGCGGGTCTTTGCCGACCTGGCGCGCGCGCGCGGCGCCACCGCCGTCGAGATCGGCGAAGCCGCGCAGATCGGCTCCTTCGTGGCGTCGCGCGAGTTCGGCCAGCGGGCGGAGCTCGAGGCTGACGCTATCGGCACGATCATCGCGGCGCGGGCGGGCTACGACCCGATCCGGGGCGCGGCCTTCTTCACCGTCATCCCCGATCCGGCGCGCGAGTTCCTGTCGACCCACCCGCCGAACGCGGCCCGAATCGAAATCGTGCGCAGCACGCTGCGGGCGATGGGCCGCGCCGCCCGCTGAGCCTGACCTTGATCTGCGTCAAGGCACGCCAATCGCGCACGCATACCGTTTGCCCGCAAGGATGGGAGCCTTTCAGGCAGCAAGGGGATACCGCGCATGCATTCCAACATGACCCGCGCCCGTCACGAGGCGCTGATGACCCGCATGGCCGAAACGCTCGGCACCGATCTGGACGATGCCGAACTGCGCGGCGACCTGCCGCCCGAGGCGCGCGACGACATGCTGAGCGCCTGCGCCGGCTGCGCCGACCCCGCGGCCTGCGCCCAGTGGCTCGACCAGCACCACGAGGCAGAGAACGCGCCGGGCTTCTGCCGTAACCGTGACATCCTGCACGATCTTGCGACGGACTGAGTCCGCCCCCCGCGTGCGGAGGCCGAGATGACCCAGACCCACCCGCACCCGCTCGGGCCGGAAAACCGCCATTACTGGCTTGCCGTCACGATGGCGCAGAAGACCGGCGCCGACATGCAGACGGCGCTGGAGACGGGCGTGATCAGCCACGGGGACTGGGCGACGCTGGTGCAGCGTTGTCGCGGCTGCGGCTGGACCAACGGCTGCAATCACTGGCTGTCGACGCAGGGCAAGGCGTCGGCCGACGTGCCGGAGGCCTGCCCCAACGCCGACGTCTTCGCCCGCGTGCTGGCGGCACTGACGGCTAGGTGAGCCGGCGGATTGAGCCTCAGCCCAGCCTGCGGCCCCAGAGGTCGTAGTCGCTGGCCTCCTCCACCTCGACCTCGACCAGGTCGCCCGGGGCCAGCCCCTCGAAATTCTCGTCGATGAAGAGGTTGCCGTCGATCTCGGGCGCGTCCGCCATGGTGCGGCAGGTCGCGCCCTCATCGTCGACCGTGTCCACCAGCACGGTGATGTGGCGCCCGACCTTGGCCGCCAGCTTCGCCTCGGAAATCGCCTGCGCCCTCTCCATGAAACGTTCCCAGCGGTCCTGCTTCACCTCGTCCGGCACATGGTCGGGCAGCGCGTTCGACCGCGCGCCGGCGACATTCTCGTATTGGAAGCAACCGATCCGGTCGAGCTGCGCCTCGTCCAGCCAGTCGAGCAGCGTCTGGAACTCGGCCTCCGTTTCGCCGGGGTAGCCGACGATGAAGGTGGAACGCAGCGTGATGTCGGGGCAGTCGCGCCGCCAGGCCGCGATCTCGTCCAGCGTGCGCGAGGCGGCGGCTGGCCGCGCCATGCGCTTCAGCGTGTCGGGATGGGCATGCTGGAACGGGATGTCGAGATAGGGCAACAAGCCGTTCGCCGGGTCCGCCATCAGCGGGATCAGCTCGCGCACATGCGGGTAGGGATAGACATAATGCAGGCGCACCCAGGCCCCCAGCGTGGACAACCCGCGCGACAGCTCGAGGATGGGGAACTTCTCCTCGCGCCCCTTCCAGTCGGTGCCATAGGCGGAGGTGTCCTGGCTGATCACCAGCAATTCCTTCACTCCCGCCGCGACCAGCTTTTCCGCCTCGCGCAGCACCGCGGCCACCGGGCGCGACGCCAGCCGCCCGCGCATGTCGGGGATGATGCAGAACTTGCACTTGTGATCGCAGCCCTCGGCGATCTTCAGGTAGCTGTAGTGGCGCGGCGTCAGTGACACGCCGGTGGCGGGCAGCAGGTCCACGAACGGGTCGGGCGCGGGCGGCACGGCGGCATGGACGGCGTCGAGCACCTGCTCGTATTGGTGCGGCCCGGTCACGGCCAACACCTGCGGATGCGCGCCGGTGATGTAGTCAGGCTCCGCCCCGAGGCAGCCGGTGACGATCACCCGCCCGTTCTCGCGCAGCGCCTCGCCGATCGCGTCGAGGCTTTCGAGCTTGGCCGAATCGAGGAACCCGCAGGTGTTCACGATCACCGCCTCGGCCCCGGCATAGTCGGGCGAGATCGCGTAGCCCTCGGCGCGCAGCCGCGTCAGGATGCGCTCGCTGTCGACCAGCGCCTTGGGGCAGCCGAGCGAGACCATCCCGATCCGGGGCTGTCCGGGGCGGGCGGCGTCGGGCACTTGCGCGCGCGCGAGGTCGGGACGCAGGAGGGGCGGGTTCTGGCTCATGGCGCCCGCAGATAGCGCGTTGCGGGCCTGCGCGAAAGGGGGCAGCACGCGGTGTTGATCCGCGCGGGGCGGCGCGCAAAATGGGGTGCACAAGGCGCTGGTCTTCGCGCTAGGATCGCGCAAAAGGGCAGGGGCATCTTTCATGCGGTGGTTGGTACGGGTTCTGGGCGGTCTGGCCCTTTTGGCGATCCTGTCGGTGGGGGCGCTGGTCGCCCTGCCAAGCGAGCGGATTGCGAGCCTCGCCGCCGACCGGCTGGGCACGGCGCTGGGCCGCGAGGTGACGCTGGCGGGCTCTGTGCGCCCGACGCTCTGGCCGCATCTGGGCGTCCGCGCCGAGGGGCTGCGCGTCGGCAACCCGGCCTGGGTCAACGAAGGGCCGCTGATCGCGGCGGAGGCGCTGTCGGTTCGCGTGCCCTGGGCCTCGGTCTTTTCCGGCGATATCCAGATCGACGAGGTGACACTGGTCGCGCCCGAGATCACGCTGGTGCGCAGCGCGGACGGGCAGGTGAGCTGGGACATGGCCGGCACGTCCGGCGCCGGGACCGGCGGGCCGGAACCGGTCGGCGCGGGCGAGAGCCGACAATTCGGCATCACCGCGGCCGAAATCACCGGCGGCACCTTCACCTACATCGACCAGGCCGCCGACCAGAGCCTGCGCATCTCGGAGCTTGATGCCCGGCTCGGGTTGCCGTCCTCCGGCCCCGCGACGATCGAGGGCAGCGCCGAGGTGAATGGTACCGCCTTGAACGTATCCGCGACGCTCGCCGCGCCGCACGCGTTGGCCGAGGGCGCGTTGAGCCCGATCGTCGCGGCGCTCGACTGGCAGGGCGGCGCGGGCAGCTTCGACGGCACCTTCGGCCTTGCCCCGGCACTGGACGGCACGCTGGAGGTCGAGGCGAGCGACCTTGGCCCGCTGCTGGCGATCCTCGGCGCGGCGATGCCGGAGCTGCCGCAGGGCTACGGTCGCGAGCGGTTGGCGCTGGCGGGGCAGGTCACGCTGGCCAACGAGGGCAGCGTGCATCTGCGCGGCGCGCGTCTGACGCTTGACGAGACCGAATTGGAGCTGGACCTCGACATCACCCAAGGGGCGGAGCGGCCGATGATCCGCGGTACGGTCTCCGGCGCGCGGCTGAGCCTGCCCGACGGCGAAAACGGTGCGGGCGGTGGCACGGGCGCAACCGGCGAAGGCTGGTCGCGCACGCCCATCGACGTCTCCGGCCTGTTCGCGGCCGATGCCGAGATCGCGCTGGCGGTCCAGCAGATCGAGGGCGCGGGCGTCACCCTCGGCCCGGTCGATCTGCGCGCCACGCTCGATCGCGGGCGGCTCGTGCTCGATATCGAACGCATCGGCGCCTATGGCGGCGTGCTGGCGGGCGAGGCGGTGGTGAACGGGCGCGGCGGATTGTCGGTGCGCAGCGACCTTCTCTTCGCGGGCGTCGACCTGAACCCGCTGCTGACCGACCTTGCGGATTACGACCGGCTCGAGGGCACCGGAAGCATGAGCCTGCAGGTGCTGGGCGTTGGCAATGACATGGCGACGCTGATGACAAGCCTCGAGGGTGAGGCCGATTTCGCCTTTGGCTCGGGCGCGATCCGAGGGCTCGACCTGGCCGGCATGATCCGCAACTTCGACGCGTCTTATCGGGGCGAAGGCGCGCGCACGGTCTATGACCGGGTCAGCGCGAACCTCACCATCGCGGGCGGCGTCGTGTCGAACGACGACCTGCTGCTCGAGGCGCCCTGGGGCGAGGTCGCGGGCGAGGGCACCGTGAACCTCGGCGCGCAAACGCTGAGCTACCGTCTGACGCCCGAGGTGATGCGCGGCGAGGATGGCGCCTCGATCCGGGTTCCGATCCTGATCTCGGGCGCCTGGTCCAACCCCACGATCCGCCCCGACCTGGAATTTCTCGCTGAGCAGGAATTGGCCGAACAGCGCGAACGCCTGGAGGCCGAGGCCCGTGCCCGCCTTGACGAGGAGGCCGGTCGGTTGGAGGAAGAGGCGCGCACGCGGGCCAACGAGCTGCTCGGCACCCAGTTCGACGCCGACACCACCGGCGACGAGGCACGCGACGAGATCGAACAGCGCCTGCGGGAAGAGGCGGAACAGCAACTCCTGCGCCTCCTGGGGCGCGGCGACTGAGACGGGGAGACGCGGGATGCGGAGAATTACGGGTGCGCTGGCGGTTCTCGTCCTGCTGGGGCTGGCAGCCTGCGGCGGGCGCAACGACAGCGCGGCACCGGCCGGCCTCTACCCCGGTGAGACGCCGCAGATGCGGGCGCTGGTCAGCCGCTACGCGCGGGTCCACGACATCCCCGAGCCGCTGCTGCACCGCGTGATCCAGCGCGAAAGCGACTACCGCGCCGACGCCCGAAACGGCCCATACTATGGGCTGATGCAGATCCTGCCGCAAACCGCGCGCACCATGGGCCACAACGGCCCGCCGGAAGAGCTTTTGAACGCCGAGGTGAACCTGCAATACGCCGGCCGCTACCTGCGCGGGGCGTGGCTGGTCAGCGACGGCGACATCGACGAGGCGGTGGGCTGGTACGCGCGCGGCTACTACTACGAGGCGCGCGACCGCTGCCTGCTGGTGGCGACCGGCCTCAACACGCGAGAGATCGCGCGGCATTGCCGCTAGGCGTCAGCTTTCCGCGACGCGTTGGCAGATCACCAGCCGGTTGCCGAACGGATCGGTGAGGCGCATCTCGCGAAAGCCCCAGGGCATCTCCTCGATCCCCGGACGCAGGTTCGGATAGTCCCGCGCGCCAAGCTCCGCGTGGAGCGCGTCAAGATCGTCCACTTCGATCCTGAGCGCGCTGCCTGGCGTCGCGTCGCCGTGATGCCCGGAAATGTGCAGTTCGCACGCCCCGCGCCGCACCGCGAGGTAAAGCGGGAACTCCGGTCCGAAGCGATGCTCGAACACCACCTCGAAGCCGAGCCAGTCGATGTAGAAGGCGCGCGCCTCGGCCTCGGAGAAGCTCCGCAGGATCGGGATCGGCGGCTTCACCGGCGCCGGTCGCGGCGCGAGGACATCGGCTGGAACGCCACGCCCACATGCGCCTCGCAATAGGGTTTGCCCTGCTGCACCGGCAGCCCGCAGAAATAGAAGTCATCCGTCGCGGGATCACCGATGGGCCATTTGCAGGTCCGCTCGGTCAGTTCCATCAGGCTGATGCGCTTGGCGGTCTTTTCGACCTCGTGCACCTTTGCCAGCGCCTCGGGGCTGATCTCGTTGGCCGAGGGCTGCGGCGGAAGCGGCTGGCCGGCCGGCACGATCTGCTTGCGCAGCGGTGTCACGTTCGAGGGGCGCGGGGCAGGTTCGGGCTCGGTCACGGCGTCGGGCGTTTCCGGTTCGGCCGGGGCGGAGCGCGTCTCGGGCTTGCGCGGCTGAGCGGCCGGGCTCGCCTCGGCCTCGGTCGAATTGACGGGTTCGGGCGTCGCCTTGGCCGCGGCGCTGGCGCCCGGTGTGCCGCTGACGCGGTTCGACAGGCCAAGCCGATGCACCTTGCCGATCACGGCGTTGCGCGTCACGCCGCCCAACTCCTTGGCGATCTGGCTGGCCGATTGGCCTTCCGACCACATCTTTTTCAGCAGGTCTACGCGTTCGTCGGTCCAGGACATGCCCGTCTCCTGATTGCTGGGCCGTCATGGCCCGCCCAAGGTCCCGTCATATGACGACCCGGGCGCGGAAATTAAAGCCCCATTCTACCCTCCCCCCCGCCCGGCGCAAGGGTGGGCAGGCTCAGGCGCTGCGGCGGTTGACCGCTTCGCGCCAGGCCAGCAGCGCCGCGCCTGCGATGATGGTCGCGGCCCCGACCAGGCTGAACGGTGTGGGGATCACCCCGAACAGCGCCGCGTCGTAGAGCGTGGCGAAGACGAGGGTGAGGTAGGAAAAGGGCGTGATGAAGCTGGCGTCGGCCCGCGCCATGGCGTTCACGAAGAAGCCCTGCGCACAGGCCATCACGAGGCCGATGGCGGCAAGCCCAGCCCATTGCGCCGGCGTCGGCGCCTGCCAGACCCAGATCACGGCGCATCCCGCGATCACGAGGCCGATGAAGTTGTTCACGAAGAGGATCTGCAGTGGGCGTTCGCGCCCGGAGAGCCGCTTGATGAAGATCAGCTCCAGCCCCAGCCCCAGCGCGGCCCCCAGCGCCAGCAGCGCGCCCGGCTGCATCGCCTCCGTCCCCGGCCGGATCAGGATGACGGCGCCGACCATGGCAATGAGCGCCGCGAGCCAGCGCCACTTGCCGACGCGCTCGCCAAGCAGGGGAATGGCCAAGATCATGCCGAACACCGGGTTGAGGAAGCTGATCGCGGTCGCGTCCGACAGCGGGATCGCGGCGGCGGCGGCGAACATCAGCGACACGCCGGCCCAGCCGCAGAGCGTGCGCGCGATATGCGTCTTCACGTCCGGTCGCGTCAGGCGCGGCCGCAGCGCCGCGACCGTCGCCGAGATCGCGAGGAAGGCGAACAGGAACCGCCCGAAACTCACCTGCAACGGGTGCAGCGGCGGCCCCAGCGCGTCGGTGCCGAGCGCCTTGGCGATCAGCGTCGTCGCCGCGATGAAACCGGTCGCGCAGAGCATCAGCGCCACGGCGAGCCCCGGTGCGGGCCTGTGCAGCGCCGGCGGCACCGCGCCTGCGGGGATCGACCCTTGCGGGGACACCGGAGCGGGTGCGGTCATCGCGCCGCCTCGATGAACTCTGCGATGGCGGGCACCAGCGCCGGATGCAGCGGCAGGCTGGCGTCGGCATAGGTGGCAAGGCTTGCCGCGACATAGGTCTCGAGGTCTTCGGCCTCGCCCCGGGGGACTGCCTGCTTCAACACATGCGTCATTCCCGACAGGGTCATCCGCGTGGCGTCGGGTCGCGCCTCGGCCAGCGGGTCGGCATCGGACGGCGGCACCTGCAGATCGGCATCGCCGTGGAGGATCAGCGTCGGCAGGTCGGTCGCGGCCAGCAGCGCCGCCGGGTCGGTCATCACCAACTCGCGCAGGTAGTCACGCGTTGCCGGACCGAAGATCGCGGCCAGCGCAGGCGGCAGCGACGCGGTATCGACCTCGCCGGTCTCGATCAGGTCGGCAAGCGCCCGTTCGAATTCCGGCAGCACCGGCGCAAGGTTTGGCTGCGCCGCGAGCTGGTCGCGCATCACCGCGCCAAGCGGGCGGCCCGGCCCGGCCAGCAGGACCAGCCCGCAGACACCGGGCAACGCGGCGGCATCGCTGGCCAGCAGCGCCCCCTCGGAATGGCCGATCAGCCAGACGCAAGGCGCGCCGGTTTCCGACCGGATCACCTCGATCCAGGCCTCGGTATCGACGCGGTAGTCCGACAGGCTGACGGCGTTCCCATCTCCCGCGCTCGCGCCAAGGCCGCGCTTGTCGATCCGGGCGGTGGCGATGCCGTCCCGCGCCAGCCCCTCGGCCAGCAGCCGGTAGGCGTCTGTCGAGACGCCCAGCACGCTGTTGCCGTCGCGATCCGTCGGGCCGGAGCCGGGCAGGATCAGCGAGGCGGCGTGGGGCGCGCCGTCGGGGCGTTCCAGCGTGCCGGACAACAGGCCGAAGGGGCGATCGGCGGTGATCTCCACCGGTTCGGCCAGGGCGGGACCAGCGGCGAGCATCGTCGCGAGAAGGGCAAGGCGCATGGCAACCTCCAGAGCAATCCGACAATTTTGAGATGGCTCGCCGGGGTAGGCCCCGAGGCTGGCACGATCAGCTATAGCGCCGCCTGTGGCCGGGCGCCAGTTTCAGACGCCCAGACACCATCGGAGAACCGCCTTTTGCGCGTGCAGGCGGTTCTCGGCCTCGTCGAAGACGACCGATTGCGGCCCGTCCATCACAGCGTCCGTGACCTCTTCGTTGCGATGCGCGGGCAGGCAATGCATGAACAGCGCATCGGGCCTGGCCATTGCCATCAGCGCTTCGTCCACCTGGTAGGGGCGCAGCTGGTTGTGGCGGCGTTCGCGCGTGGTCTGGCTGTCATGCATCGACACCCAGGTGTCGGTGACGACAAGGTCGGCGCCCGCCACGGCGCGTGCGGCATCGCGCTCGATGGTCACGGTGGCGCCCCTGGCGCGCGCCTCGTCAAGGAACACCGCCTCGGGGTCGAGCGTCGGTGGCCCGGCGAAGGTCAGGTCGAAGCCGAATTGCCCGGCGGCATGGGCGAAGCTCGCGAAGACGTTGTTGCCGTCGCCGCACCACGTCACCTTCTTGCCGGTGATGGGGCCGCGATGCTCTTCATAGGTCTGGATGTCGGCCATGATCTGGCAGGGATGCGTGCGGTTCGTCAGCCCGTTGATGACCGGCACGGTGGCATGCTCGGCCATTTCCAGCAGCACGTCCTCTTCGAAGGTGCGCAGCATGATCAGGTCGACGTAGCGCGACAGCACGCGGGCGGTGTCGGCGATGGTCTCGCCATGGCCGAGCTGCATCTCGCTGCCGGTCAGAACCATGGTCTGCCCGCCCATCTGCCGCACGCCCACGTCGAAGCTGACGCGGGTGCGGGTGGACGGTTTCTCGAAGATCAGCGCGACCATGCGGTCCTTCAGCGGCTGGTCGTCGTCGGGCGCGCCCTTGGGCCGGCCGGCGCGGGCAGATTTCATCGACGCCGCGCTGTCGATCATGGTCCGGAGGTCGGCCGGGTCGGTCTTGTTGATGTCGAGGAAATGTCTCATGCGTCTGCGCTTTTGTCTGGCGTCGGGATGCCGGGGGGCCAGCCCCCCGGACCCCCCGGGATATTTGGGAAACGAAGAAGGGTTCAGGCCGCCTTGATCTGTCGGCTGACCGCGGAGGCGGCGCTGTCGAGACGCGCGATGCCTTCGGCGATCTCCTCCTCGGTGATGGTGAGCGCGGGCAGGATGCGCACCACGTTGTCGCCCGCCGGGACGGTCAGGATCTCGGCGTCATAGCCGGCTGCAACCACGTCGGTGTTGGTCGCCTTGCACTTCAGCCCCAGCATCAGGCCCGATCCGCGTACGCCCTCGAAGACGTCGGGGTGGGCGGCGACCAGCCCCTCGAGCTTCTGGCGCAGGAAGCCGGCCTTGCGGCGCACCTCATCCAGGAAGCCGTCGCGGGTGATCTCGTCCATCACCGCGACGCCCACGGCGCAGCCCAGCGGGTTGCCGCCATAGGTCGAGCCATGCGTGCCCGCCGTCATGCCGCGCGCGGCGGCCTCGGTGGCCAGCAGCGCGCCCAGCGGGTAGCCGCCGCCGATCCCCTTGGCGACCATCATGATGTCGGGCGTGATGCCCGCCCATTCATGCGCAAAGAGGCGCCCGGTGCGGCCGACGCCGCTCTGGATCTCGTCGAGGATCAAGAGCAGCCCATGCTCGTCGCAGAGGTCGCGCAACCCCTTCAGGCAGGCATCGGGCAGGGGCCTTATGCCCGCCTCGCCCTGCACCGGCTCGACCATGATCGCGCCCACGTCCGGGGCCGCGGCGGCCTCGCGCAGCGCGTCGTGATCGCCGAAGGGCAGTTGCCGGAACCCCGGCAGCAGCGGGCCGAAACCCTTGGTCAGTTTCTCGGAGCCTGCGGCAGAAATCGCGGCCATCGAGCGGCCGTGGAACGCGCCCTCGAAGGTCAGGATCGTCGTCCGCTCCGGCGTGTCGCTGCCGTACCAGTATTTGCGCGCCATCTTCACGGCCAGTTCCGTCGCCTCGGTCCCCGAGTTGCAGAAGAACACGGTGTCGGCAAAAGTATGCTCGACCAGCCGCTCGGCCAGCGCCTCCTGCTGCGGCACGGTGTAGAGGTTCGAGGTGTGCCAGAGCGCGTTCGCCTGGTCGGTCAGCGCCTTGACAAGCGCCGGGTGCCCGTGGCCCAGCGACATCACCGCGATGCCGGCAGCGAAATCGACGAAACGTCGGCCATCCGCCTCGATCATCCACGAGCCTTCGCCTTTGACGAAAGACAGTTTCGCGCGGTTGTAGCTAGGCAGGACAGGCGGGATCATTGACCGGCTCCCATGGGACTGAAAGGAAGCCCCTCGCATGGCGCAGGGCTGACCATAAGTCAATTCAGGACCGCTGATGGGGTCAAGTGGCCGGCGTGATGACACCTGCCGGTCTGTGCTTTTGAAATCGCTCCAGGGATGCCGGGGCGGGCGGGGGCAGAGCCCCCTCTCACGCCACCTCGGACAGCGCGACCTTGGGGGTGACGCCCAGGGCGGAACACACGTCGCGGGTCAGGTCGGGGGCGTTCAGCGTGTAGAAATGCAGGTCCTCCACGCCGCCCTCGATCAGGTCGGTGCAAAGCTCGGACGCCAGTGCGGTCGACAGGAGCTGCTCGCGCCCGTCGCGGATCGCCTTGTCATAGGCCTCGTCCAGCCAGGCGGGGATCGGCGTTCCGCACATCTGGGCGAACTTGCGCACGCCTTTCCACGAATTGATCGGCAGGATGCCGGGGATGATCGGCGCGGTGATGCCCGACGCGGCGCAGGCGTCGCGGAAGCGGAAGAAGGTCTCGGCCTCGAAGAAGAACTGCGTGATCGCCGAGGAGGCGCCGGCGTCGATCTTGCGCTTCAGGAAATCGACGCAATCCTGCATCGAGCCCGCCTCGGGGTGCGGGTCGGGGTAGGCACCGACGCGGAGCTGAAATTTGCCAGTCTTGGCCAGCGCCCCGATCAGCTCGATGGAATCGGCGAAGCCGTCGGCGTGCGGGGTGAAGCGGCCCTGGCCCTTCGGCGGGTCGCCACGCAGCGCCACGATCTGCGTCACGCCGGCGGCGGCATAGCTTTCCGCGATCTCCAGCGTTTCTTCGCGGGTCGCGTCGACGCAGGTGAGATGCGCCGCGACCTCGACCCCGTAATTGGCGTGGATCGTCTTGACCGCGTCATGGGTCAGCGCCCGCGTCGTGCCGCCCGCGCCGTAGGTGACCGACACGAAGGTCGGGGCCAGCGGCGACAGCACGTTCAGCGTCTCCCACAGCCGGAACGACGCCTCGAGCGACTTGGGCGGGAAGAACTCGAAGGAGACGTTCGGGGCGGACATGGCGATTCCAGTGCTTGAAGTGTCGTCAACGGATGTCGCATAGACTCGGCTTTGCGACAAATTCATAATCCTCAAGATCAATATGAGTTTCACATGCATCTCGAGTTTCGCCACCTGCGCACCATCAAGGCCATCCACGAGGAGGGCGGGCTCGCCCGCGCCGCCGCTCGGCTGCACATCACGCAATCGGCGCTGTCCCACCAGATCAAAGGGTTGGAGGACCAGGCGGGCCTCGACCTCTTCGTGCGCCGCTCGAAACCGATGAAGCTCTCGCCCGCGGGCATCAAGCTCCTGCGGTTGGCCGAGGACGTGCTGCCGCGCATCGCCGCGCTGGAGGATGAATTCGACAATTTGCGCAAGGGCAAGTCGGGGCGGCTCCACATCGCCATCGAGTGCCACGCCTGCTTCGACTGGCTGCTGCCGGTGCTGGAGGCGTTCCGCGTCGCCTGGCCCGACATCGACGTCGACATTCGCCCCGGCCTGCAATTCGAGGCGCTGCCGGCGCTGCTGCGCGAGGAGGTCGACCTTGTCGTCTCCTCCGACCCCGAGAAGCTGCCCGGCGTCGATTTCTCGCCGCTCTTCGATTACGAGCCGGTCTTCGTCTGCGCCGCCGACCATCCGCTCGCCGCCAAACCCTGGATCGAGGCCGAGGATTTCGAGGATCAGGCGCTGATCACCTACCCGGTCGAGCGCGCGCGGCTCGACGTGTTCTCGCAGCTCCTATTCCCGGCTGGGGTAGAGCCGAAGTCGATCCGGCAGGTCGAACTCTCCGCCGTGATCCTTCTCCTCGTCGCCTCGGGGCGCGGCGTCTCGGTCCTGCCCGACTGGGTGGTGCGCGACACCGGCAAGCACCCCTCGCTGGTCACGCGGCGGCTGACCGAGGGCGGCATCACCCGGCGGCTTTACGGCGCCACCCGCGCCGACGATACCGCCAAGCCTTTCATGGCGCAGATGCTGAAGCTCTGCCGGACCGAGCCGCCGAAACTGCAGCGCCGGGGCTGACGCCTCCGGCCCCTTGGCACCGGCGCGCGCGGGGTCTATAGGCTCGCCCCTGTCCGATCCGAGGGAACGACCGATGCAAGGCTCCGCCAATCTCAACATCATGCTCAAGGCCGCCCGCAAGGCGGGGCGGAGCCTCGTGAAGGATTTCCGCGAGGTCGAAAACCTGCAGGTCTCCTCCAAGGGCCCCGGCGATTTCGTCAGCCGCGCCGACCGCGCCGCCGAGGAAATCCTGATGACCGAGCTGATGGAGGCGCGTCCGAACTACGGGTTCCTCGGCGAGGAAGGCACCGTGATCGAGGGCACCGACCCGACGCGCCGCTGGATCGTCGACCCGCTCGACGGCACTACCAACTTCCTGCACGGGATGCCGCATTGGGCCGTGTCGATCGCGCTGGAGCACAAGGGGGAGATCGTCGCCGGCGTGGTCTACGACGCCGCCAAGGACGAGATGTTCTATGCCGAGAAGGGCGCCGGCTGCTGGCTGAACGACAGCAAGCGGCTGCGTGTCTCGGGCCGCACCAAGCTGATCGAAAGCGTCTTCGCCACCGGCGTGCCCTTCGCCGGCGGCCAGTACCTGCCCGCGACCTTGCAGGATCTGGCTCGTCTGATGCCGACCTGTGCCGGCGTGCGGCGTTGGGGGGCTGCGGCGCTCGACCTCGCCTATGTCGCGGCGGGCCGTTACGAGGGCTATTGGGAACGCGGGTTGCACCCTTGGGACGTGGCCGCCGGCATCATCCTCGTGCGCGAGGCGGGTGGGCTGGTGCAGCCGATCCGCGAGGGGCAGGACCTGGTGAACGACGGCCATGTGGTCGCGGGCGCCGAGCCGATCTTCGACCAGTTCGCCAAGATCATCCGCGACCGCGTCGCCTAGGCGCGCGCCGGGATCATCTGCTGCACCGCCCCTGCGAGCAGCAGGTAGAGCGAGGTTGCCGTCACCACGCCGGTCACCAGCGGGTTGGGGTGGAACCCGGTCCAGGCCGCGGCAGCGATCGCGCCGGTCCAGATCAGCGCCACCGGCAGCGTCACCACGCGCCAGCGCGCGGTGCGCACCGGGTGGACGAATTTCAGGTTCAGGAACTGCGCGATGCTGAGCACCAGCACGAGGGCGAGGATCACCTCCCACGGCGGCACGATCACCAGCAGCGCCAGCGTGACCATGTTCCAGCAGCCCGGAAAGCCGCGAAAGCTCTTGTCGGCGGTCTTCATCCGCGTGTCGGCGAAATAGAGCGCCGAGCCGAAGGGAATGAGGAGCACTACCAGCCAGCCCGACCAGCCCGGCAGAAGGCCCGAGCCGTAGAGCGCATAGGCCGGGATCATCACGTAGGTCAGGAAATCGATGATGAGGTCCAGCAGCACGCCGTCGATGATCGGCGCGTTCTCGGTCACCGAATAGCGGCGCGCGAGCGGCCCGTCGATGCCGTCGACCACGAAGGCGACGGTGAGCCAGATCGTCATCGTCGCCCAGTCCTGCTGCGCGGCCTCGAGCAAGGCCAGCATGGCAAGCGAGGCGCCGGCGGCCGTGAACAGGTGGACGGAATAGGCTCTGATACGCATCGTGTTCACTTGACCGCATGTGCGTGCGAACGCAACCGCCGCGTGACGATTTTGTGACCTCAGGCCTTGGGATGGGCGGCGGCGTAGACCTCGAGCAGGCGCGCGGTATCGACCGAAGTATAGGCCTGCGTGGTCGAGAGCGAGGCGTGGCCCAGCAACTCCTGGATCGCGCGCAGATCGCCTCCTGCGTTCAGCAGATGCGTGGCGAAGCTGTGGCGCAGCGCGTGCGGCGTGGCGGTCGCGGGCAGGCCAAGCTGCATCCGCGCGCTTTCCATCACCTTGGCCACCAGCCGCCCGTTCAGCGGCCCGCCCCGGATGCCACGGAAAAGCGGCGTGCCGGGGGAAAGGTCATGCGGGCAGAGCGTGGCATAGCGGGTGACGGCGTCGGCTGCCGCGGGCAGCACCGGTACCTCGCGCTCCTTCCCGCCCTTGCCTCGGATGCGCAGCGTGTCGCGGAGCGGCAGGAAGCCCGCATCCAGCGTCAGCGCCTCCGACCGGCGCAACCCGCAGCCGTACAGCAGCGTCAGGATCGCCACGTCGCGCGCCGCGACCCAGTCGCGGGCGTCGTGCTGGCCCACCGTCTCGATCATGTCGCGCGCGCCCTCGACGCTGAGGGGGCGGGGCAGGCGGCGGCCGTGTTTCGGCGCGCGCATCGACAGGATCGCGGTGGCGTCGAACCCTTCGCGCTCCGCCCACCAGCGGTAAAAGCCCTTCACCGCCGACAGCCGCCGCGCCAGCGAGCGCGATCCGACGCCGCGCGTGCGTTGCGCGGCCATCCAGGCGCGCATGTCGGACGCGGTCAAGGCGCGCAGCGCGGCGGGGGCGATGACCTCGCCCGCGTGCTGCGCCTGGAAGCCCAGGAAATCGGTCAGGTCGCGCGCATAGGCGTCGACGGTCGCGTCCGACGCGTCACGCAGGCTGCCCAGGTCGGTCAGCCAGCCAGCCATCAGGTCGCGGACCGCCGGGCTGAGCGCGAGGCTCATCTCAGTCGAGCCAGCGTCGCATCAGCCGCTCGAAGACACCGGCGAAGAAAGTCAGGAGGTCGGTGCCCTGGCTGGGGCGGAACTGGTGCGGGTCCTCGGACCCCATGACCAGCAGCGCAGGCAGCCGTCCGGGACCGAGGTTCAGCGACATCAGCGCCTCGGACTTGATCCAGACCGCGTCGGCGCCGAAGATCAGTGTGCTGGCGTCGCCCACCTGCCTGAGCGTCACCTGCCGGTGCGGCACCGCGCGCCCGCCGGTGATGTAGGTCTCGGCGAACCCGGGCGCGACCACGGTCAGCACGTCCTCGAGCTTCTGGACATGCGGGGCGGCGGTCGCCGTCGTCTCGGGGCTTTCCAGCACCAGCCGCACCCGGTCGACGCGGAGCGTGCCGGCCACATCGGTGCCGAGCGCGCGCAGGAAGCCGGTGAACTCGGTCTGGTCGAGCAGGGTGAGAATGGCGCGGTGAAGCTGGTTCGTGCCGGCCAAGTTCTCGTAGGCCGCCGCGATGACCGACCGGTGGGTATCCTCCAGCCGGTCGAGGCGGTTTTCCAGACGCTCCATCGCGATCCCGCGCATATCGACGATGTTGCCGCCCATCTGCCGGTCATTTGCCGAGATCAGCGCCCGCATCAGGTCGCGGTCGTCCAGGATCAGGTCCGGGTCAGCAATGATCCGGTGCCGCCAATCGTCATTGGAATAGGTCGACAGGTCGTCGGGTTCAACGCTGCTCACGGATGCTGCCCCTCGGGTGGTTTTTTCGTTAGCTGCGACCCTACAGGAAAGTCACAGAATTTTCTGCCCCGTTTTTTCCCAGTCTTTCAGGAAGGCGTCCAGCCCCTTGTCGGTCAGAACGTGGCTGGCCATCGCTTTGATCACGGCGGGTGGCGCGGTGGCCACATCGGCGCCCAGCAGAGCGGCTTCTTTCATGTGGTTCGCGGTGCGCACCGAGGCTGTGAGGATCTCTGTGGAAAAGACGTAATTGTCATAGATCTGGCGAATTTCCGCGATCAGTTCCATGCCGTCGATGTTGAGATCGTCCAAGCGGCCGACGAAGGGCGAAATGAAGGTCGCGCCTGCCTTGGCGGCCAGCAGCGCCTGGTTGGCGGAGAAACACAGCGTCACGTTGACCATGCGTCCCTCACCGGAGAGAACCTTGCAGGCCTTCAGCCCTTCCCAGGTCAGCGGCACCTTGATCGCGATGTTCTCGGCTATCTTGGCCAGCTCGCGGCCCTCGGCGATCATACCCTCGGCGTCCAGCGCCACGGTCTCGGTCGACACCGGGCCCGCGATCATCGCGCAGATCTCGGCGGCCACTTCCTTGAAGTCGCGCCCGGACTTGGCGATCAGCGAGGGGTTGGTGGTGACGCCGTCCACCATGCCCAGTTCGTTCAACTCGCGAATGGCGTCGATGTCGGCGGTATCCACAAAGAATTTCATGGCGGCCCTTCCTTTCGTTCGGAGGTCGTGGTGAGTTGCGGGCCTTCTATCGCAGAGGCCCCCGGGCGGGAAGTCATGACGGACAGCTATTTCGAGGAAGGCGCGCTCGTCGGCGTCCTCACGCCCGAGCCGCTGGACCGGGTGCTGGACTACCGCGCGCCCGAGGGCGGCTGCTGGCTGGGGGCCTTCGTCGAGGTGCCGCTGGGCCCGCGCAAGGTTCTGGGCGTGGTCTGGGGGCCGGGACGGGGCGATTGGGACCTCGCCAAGGTCCGCGCGGTCAACCGCACCCTCGACGCAGCCCCGATGCGCGAGGAGTTGCGGGTGTTCCTCGAAAAGGCCGGCGCCTACACGCTCACGCCGATGTCGCAGATGCTGCGGCTGGCGACGCGCGCGCCGGGCCTCAGCGATCCGCCGTCTATGCGCAAGGTCTACAGGCTGGGGCAGGGGGAGCCCGACCGGATGACCGACGCCCGCCGCCGCGTGATCGCCGCGCTGGTGGAATACGGCGGCCTCGCCTTCACGCTCAAGGAACTGTCGGAATTGGCCGGCGTGACCTCGTCGGTGGTGAAGGGACTGGCCGCGCAGGGCGTGGTGGAGGAAGCCGACACGCCGCGTGACACGCCCTTCCTGCCGCTCGACCCCGACCTGCCGGGCAAGCCGCTGACCGAGGATCAGGCGGCAGCGGCGGCGGCCCTCAGCGCGGGTGTCCGAAGCGGGCGCTACGGCACCACGCTGCTGAAGGGCGTCACTGGCTCGGGCAAGACCGAGGTCTACCTTGAGGCGGTCGCGGAATGCCTGCGCCAAGGGCGGCAGGCGCTGGTGCTGCTGCCGGAAATCGCGCTGACCTCCGAGTTTCTCACCCGCGTCGAAGCGCGATTCGGCGCAAAACCCGCCGAATGGCATTCTGGCGTCACGATGACCGAACGCCGCCGCGCGTGGAAGATGATCGGGCAGGGCGAGGCGCAGCTGATCGTCGGCGCGCGCTCCGCGCTGTTCCTGCCGTTCCAGGACCTCGGCCTGATCGTCGTGGATGAGGAACACGACAGCTCCTACAAGCAGGAGGAAGGCGCGCTCTACAACGCCCGCGACATGGCGGTGCTGCGCGCCTCGCTGAACGACGCGCAGGTGGTGCTGGCCTCGGCCACGCCGTCGCTGGAAAGCTGGGCCAACGCCGAGGCCGGGAAATACGCGCGGCTCGACCTGACCGCGCGCTTCGGCACCGCCGTCCTGCCGCAGATGCGCGCCATCGACATGCGCGCCGAGGATCTGCCGGGGCAGGCGTGGATCTCGCCCACATTGCAACGCGAGGTGACGCAGCGGCTCGACAAGGGCGAGCAGGCGCTCCTGTTCCTGAACCGGCGCGGCTACGCCCCCGTCACGCTCTGCCGCGCCTGCGGGGCGCAGGTCGGTTGCGACCAGTGCGATGCGCGGATGGTGGAACACCGATTCCAGAAACGCCTCGTCTGCCACCAGTGCGGCGAGACGAAACCCCTGCCAACCGTCTGCCCCTCCTGCGGCGTCGAGGGCAAGATGGCGGCCGTGGGGCCGGGGGTGGAGCGGATCGCCGAGGAAGCCGCCCGCGTCTTTCCCGACGCCAAGCTCGCCATTCTCTCCTCCGACCTCTTCGGCTCCGCCCGCGCGCTGAAGGCGCAGATCGAGGAGATCGCGAGCGGCGAGACCGACATCATCATCGGCACCCAACTCGTCGCCAAGGGCCACAACTTTCCGCGCCTGACGCTGGTCGGCGTGGTCGACGCCGACCTCGGGCTGCAAGGCTCCGACTTGCGCGCCGCCGAACGCACGTTCCAACTCATGCGGCAGGTCTCGGGCCGCGCCGGGCGGGCGGAGGCGCCGGGGGTGGCGCTGCTGCAGACCTTCCAGCCCGAACACCCGGTGATCCGCGCGATCCTCTCGGGCGACGAGGAAGGCTTCTGGCGCGCCGAGGCCGCCGAGCGCGAGGCGACGGGGATGCCGCCCTACGGCCGTCTCGCCGGCGTCATCATCAGCGCCGACGACGCGGCGGCGGCCTTTGACCTCGGCACGGCGCTGGCGCGAAACGACACAGCCCTGCGCGACGTCGGCGCGATGGTTTACGGCCCCGCGCCCGCCCCCATCGCCCGCGTGCGCGGCCGCCACCGCGTGCGGCTGCTGGTGAAGGCACCCAAGGGCGTGGCCCTGCAACCCGCCATCGCACGCTGGATAGCGCCTGTGAAACTCTCGGCAAAACTGCGGCTTGCGGTCGATATCGACCCGCAGAGCTTCTACTGATTGCGGTTTTCATGGTCTCCGAACCCCGCTACAGAAACCCGATCAAACCCTGAGCCCCGGTGCCTTCCATGTCCGCCCCGATCCGCCCGCAGCCCGGCATTCTCGACATCGCGCTCTATCAGGGCGGGCAATCCGCACTCGACGGCCACACCGCGCCGCTGAAGCTCAGTTCGAATGAGAACCCCTCCGGTCCCTCGCCCGCCGCGCTTGTCGCGATGCAGGGCGCGCTGGCGGACAGCCACCGCTACCCCTCGACCGATCACGCGAGCCTCCGCGCCGCCATCGCCGAGGTGCGGGGGCTGGACCCCGACCGCATCATCTGCGGCGTCGGCTCGGACGAGATCATCCACCTGCTCTGCCAGGCTTATGTCGGGCCGGGCACGGAGGTGATGCACACCGAGCACGGTTTCGCCATGTATCGCATCAGCGCGCTGGCGGCAGGCGCCACGCCCGTCGAGGTGGCCGAGCGCAACCGCGTGGTAGATGTCGACGCAATCCTCGCGCGGGCGGGCGCTGACACGCGGCTGGTCTTCATCGCCAACCCCGCCAACCCCGCCGGAACACTCCTGCCGATGGAGGCGCTTGCCCGGCTGGCGGAGGGGCTGCCGGACACCTGCCTTCTGATCCTCGACGGCGCCTACGCGGAATTCGCCGAGGGTTACGACGGCGGCACCGCGCTGGTCGAGGCGCGCGAGAACGTCGTGATGACGCGCACCTTCTCCAAGGCCTATGGCCTCGGCGGGTTGCGCGTGGGCTACGGCTACGCGCCCCGCGCGATCATCGACGTGCTGAACCGCATCCGTGGCCCGTTCAACCTCTCGGGCGTGGCGCTGGCCGGGGCCGAGGCCGCGGCGCGCGATGTGGATTGGGTGGCGGAGTGCATCCGCGTGAACGCCGCCGAGCGTGCGCGCCTGACCGGCGGGCTGCGCCAATTGGGCATCGGCTGCGACGACAGTTCCGCAAACTTCGTCCTCGCCCGCTTCGCCAACGAAGCCGAGGCGCTGGCGGCCGACACCCATCTGAAATCGCGGGGCATCATCGTGCGGCATCCGAAGAACTACGGTTTCCCGCAGGCGCTGCGCATCACCGTGGGGCGGCCCGAGGACAACAGCCGCGTGCTCGACGCGCTGGCCGATTTCAAGGGGGCGGCATGAGCGTCATCTACAATCGCGTCGCGCTGATCGGCCTCGGCCTGATCGCGGGCTCGCTCGCGCACGCCATGCGCCGCGCCGGGCTGGCGGGCGAGATCGTCGGCACCGCGCGCTCGGCCGAGACCCGCGCCATCGCGGCCGAGATCGGGCTTTGCGACCGGATCACCGAGACCGCCGCCGAGGCGGTGGAGGGGGCCGACCTCGTGGTGCTCTGCCTGCCCGTCGGCGTCATGGGGCGCGTCGCGGAGGAGATCGCGCCGCATCTGGCCCCCGGCGCCACGGTCACGGATGTCGGCTCCGTCAAGCAGGACGTGATCGCGCAGGTTGGCCCGCACCTGCCCGAGGGGGTGCATTTCGTGCCCGGCCACCCGCTGGCGGGCACAGAGCATTCTGGTCCGCGCTCGGGCTTTGCCGAGCTTTTCGACAACCGCTACACGCTCCTGACCCCGCCCGAGGGCACCGACCCGGCGGCGACGGCGCGGCTCCGCGCGCTTTGGGAAGGCTGCGGTGCAATCGTCGAGGAGATGGAGGCCGATCACCACGATCTCGTCCTCGCCGTCACCTCGCACACGCCGCACCTGATCGCCTACACGATGGTCGGCGTCGCCGACGACCTGCGCCGCGTCACCGACAGCGAGGTCATCAAGTATTCCGCAGCGGGCTTCCGCGATTTCACCCGCATCGCCGCCTCCGACCCGACGATGTGGCGTGACGTGTTCCTGACCAACAAGGACGCGACGCTGGAGATCCTTGGCCGCTTCACCGAGGAACTTTTCGCGCTGCAACGCGCGATAAGGCGTGGCGACGGCGACCATCTGCACGCCTATTTCACCCGCACCCGCGCGATCCGGCGCGGCATCATCCAGGCCGGGCAGGATACCGACGCGCCCGATTTCGGCCGCGCCAAGACGCGCCAGAAGGCGAGCGGCGAGGTGCCCGACGCGTGAGATCGGGGGCGGCATATCTGGCGGGTGTGCTGGCCCTTGCCGTCTCTCTCGCCTCGGCCGCCGCGGCTGATCCGCTAGACCGCTCGCCCCGCCCCGCTCCGCGCCCCACCGTCGCCGCAGCACCCGAGCCGCAGGCAGAGCCACAGCCCGCGGCGGTGGCGCGCGTGGTCATCGAGGCCGCGGCGCAGGCCCCTCGCGCCTCGCTCCGGCCGCAGGCCCGGCCCGGCGGCACCGCCCCCACCACCCCGCCAGTCGCCGAGGCCCCGGCCGCCCCACCGCCCGAGCAGACCGAACGGCGGGGCCTTTTTGGCGGCGCGCTGGGGCCGCGGGTGGAGGTCGTGCCGGGGACCACCCGGCTTGCCGCCTCCAGCTCGCTCCGGCCGCAGCTGCGGCCTGACGGGCTGGTCCAGCGGGTGCGCGCGGCGGCGACCCGGCAAACCCCGGCGCGCGTCGCGCAGCCGGGCAACAGCCGCGGCGCGCTCTGCGGCATCCCCGGCCTTGTCGGCGACCGGCTGGAGCCGATCCCAGGCCGCATCCAGGGCTGCGGCATCGCCGAGCCGGTGCGCCTGCGCGCGGTCGACGGCATCGCGCTCAGCACGCCCGCGACGATCAACTGCACCACCGCGCAGGCGCTGCAGACCTGGGTGCAAAGCAGCCTCGTGCCGACCGTGGGCCGGACCGGGGGCGGGGTCCGGTCGCTGCGCGTCGTCGCCTCCTACGCCTGCCGGTCGCGCAACAACCAGGCCGGCGCGCGGGTGTCGGAACACGGGCGCGGCAACGCCATCGACATCGCGGGGATCGGGCTGCAGAACGGGTCCGAGCTGACCGTGCTGACCGGCTGGCGCGAGCGCCGCACCGGCGCGATGCTGCGTGACCTGCACCGGGGCGCCTGCGGACCCTTCGGCACCGTGCTCGGCCCGAATTCCGACCGCTTCCACCAGGACCATTTCCACTTCGACGTGGCGTCCTACCGGTCGGGCTCCTACTGCCGTTAGCGCAGGCGCAGGATCGGCCCCTCGCCGATGGGCAGCGGTCCGAGATACATGAACCCGTCGTCGAAGCGAAGCGTCACGTCCAGATCCTCGCGCCGCCCCGACATCCCCGCCAGAAATCCGAGCGCTGTTTCCACCGTCCGCCGCGCACCGTTGCCCATCAGGCCCGCGCGCTCGGCCATGTCGAGCATCTCGGGCCAGTTCTGCGCGCGGATCGCCAGTTCGCCGGTGCCACGGCCCGCCTCGTCCACGTCGAGCGTGCCCGACAGACGCAACATCAAGTTGCCCCATTCCGCCCGCGCCTCGGCCAGCTCGATGCGCACCGGTTGCGGGCGCGCGTCCTCCAGCGCGGACATGTCCCAGGGGCGGTCGAAGCCCATGACGGCGTCGGTCAGCACCACCGGGATCGCCTCGGGCAGTACGCCGGCGGGGTCCAGCCGCTCGGCCACTTCGGCAGGCGGGGTCAGGTCTGTGGCCTCGAAGCGGATGGCGTAGCTGGCCGTCTCGCCCGGCTGGCGCACCATGTCGAAGCGCCCCTCGGCCAGGTGACTGCGCCAGCCAAGCGTGCTGTCGATGGCGAGGTTGCGCATCCGCGTTTCCGAGGCGTCGAGCGCCAGATTGGCGGCCGGCCGCACGTCGAGGACCGAGGCCAGTTCGGCGGCGGTGATCGTCAACCGCTCGTAGGGCGAGGCGAAGCTGTGGGTTTCGGGCCAGATCGCCTCGATCCGGCTGGGGTCCCAGGACGCCTGCCGCAAGGTGAAGGCGGGCGCCGACCACACGAGCCCGGTCGCCGGGTCGGCCAGCGTCAGCTCCGCGAACTCGGTCACGAAGGCCGTGGGGTAGCCCGACACGGCCACACTGTCGCGGCTCACCACCCAGCCCTCGGCCTCGCGCGCGTCGAGCCAACCGGTCACCGCGCGTTCGGTCACGATGGCCCAGCCGAACCACGAGACCGAGGCCACCGCCGCCGCCAGGATGACCGCCAACACCACACGTTTCATGCCACACCCCTACCGTCCGGCCCTGCGCCCCGATATAGCCCCGTCCGAGGAAAGTGACCATGCACGAGGCGACGCGAGAAATGGGCGATCTGTGGGTATTTGGCTACGGCTCCCTGCTGTGGAACCCCGGCTTTCCGGTGGCCGAGACGCGCGTGGCGATCCTGCACGGCTGGCGGCGCAGCTTCTGCATGTCCTCGATCCACCATCGCGGCACGCCCGAGGCGCCGGGGCTGGTGCTGGCGCTGGACCACGCGCCGGAGGCCGCATGCCACGGCATCGCCTTTCGCGTCGCGCCCGACCATGCCGAGCCCACGATCGCCTATCTGCGCGAGCGCGAGCTGATCTCCTCGGCCTATCTCGAGACCCGGCAGGAGGTTGAGTTCACCGACGGCGGGCGGCAGGGCGAGGTGCTGACCTATGTGATCGACCCCGCGCATGTGCAGTATTGCACCCTCACGCTGGAAGATCAGGCCCGGATCATCGCCCATGCCGTCGGCGGGCGGGGACCGAACGATGAATATCTCACCAACACCGCCACCCATCTGCACGAACTGGGGCTGCCGGACCCCGATCTGGACTGGCTGGTGGCCCGCGTGCGCCAGATCAAGCAGGGCTGATCGTCCGGCCGCATTGCGGCATTGGCTTATGGCGCCTGCCCTTGTAGGTTGGGGCAGGCAACACCAAGAACCGGGCTAGAGCCATGGCGAGCAGAGCAGACACCGCCCCCGAGGCACAGGGGCAGCGCATCACACGTCCGACCCAGCAGATCGTGCTGATGGTTCTCATTTGCGCTGCGGTCGCGGCGGGCGGCGTGCTGATCTGGCCGCAGGTTCAGCCTGTGTTCCTCGCCTCGCCATACCTGAACGGCACCATCGGGCTGGTGTTCATCGTCGGCGTGCTGGCCTGCTTCTTCCAGGTGTTCCAGCTGTTTTCCTCGGTCACCTGGATCGAGCAGATCGCCGGCGCCGCGCCGCAGGACGCGACCGAGCGTCCGCCCCGGCTGCTGGCCGCGATGACCGGCATCGCGCGGGTGCGGGGGCGCGGGTTGCAGGTGACGGGCGCGGTGGCGCGATCGATGCTCGACAGCGTCGGGTCGCGGATGGAAGAAAGCCGCGACATCACGCGCTATATTGCCAACCTCCTGATCTTCCTCGGCCTTCTCGGCACGTTCTTCGGGCTTGCCACGACCATCCCGGCCGTCGTCGATACCATCCGCTCGCTGCAACCGGGCGAGGGCGAGGCCGGCGTCGCGGTCTTTGCTCGGCTGATGGATGGGCTCGAGGACCAGCTGGGCGGCATGGGCACGGCCTTTGCCTCGTCGCTGCTGGGTCTCGCCGGCTCGCTCGTGGTGGGCCTGCTGGAGCTTTACGCCGGCCATGGGCAGAACCGCTTCTACCGCGAGCTGGAGGAATGGCTGGCCGGGATCACGCGGGTCAGCTTCGCCAGCGGCGAGGGCGAGGGTGGCGGCGTCGACCGCAGTGCCATCGCCACCGTGCTCGACCACATGGTCGACCAGATGGAGACGCTGCAATCGCTCTTCGCCCAATCCGAAACCCGCCGCAGCGCGTCCGAAGAGCGGATGACGCATCTGACCGGCGCGGTGGAGCGGCTGACCGCCAAGCTTGGCCCCGGCCCGGTGCAGGCGACCGAACGGCTTGCCGCCGCGCAGGAGCGGCTGGGCCAGGTTCTGGAAGAGGGACAACGCGGCGGCGGCATCGACGACGAAAGCCGGATGCGCCTGCGGTCGATCGACGTACAGCTGCTGAAGATCTACGAGGATCTGGGCGCCAGCCGCAACGATGAGGTCGCGGCGTTGCGCGGCGACCTGACCGACCTCACCACAGCGATCCGCGAACTGGTCTCGGCCGCCCGCACCCCGCCGCGCCGCCCGCAGCCCGCGCCGCAGCCCCCCGCCAGCCCCGCGCAAGGGGGGGAGTGACGCCCGATGGCTTTCCAGCGCCGAGCCGGAAACCGCATGTCCGGCGTGATCTGGCCGGGCTTCGTCGATGCGATCACCTCGCTATTGATGGTGATGATCTTCGTCCTGTCGATCTTCATGGTCATCCAGTACGTCCTGTCCGAACAGATCACGAGCCAGGATGACGAGCTGAACACGCTGAACGCGCGGCTGAATTCGCTGGCCGATGCGCTGGGTCTGGAAGAGCAGCGCGCGGCCACGCTCGAAAGCCGGGTCGCGACGCTTACCGGGTCGCTATCCACCGCCGAGCAGCAGGTCGCGGCGCAAGGCGCGCTGATCGCGTCGCTGACCGATGAGGCCGCTGCGCAGGCCGCCCGCATCGCGGATTTCGAGGCGCAGGTCGCCTCCCTGATCGCGGCCAACACCGATCTGCAGGCCGAACGTGACGAGACCGCGGCCGAACTGACCGAGGCGCTGAGCGCGGCCGAGGCGCTGGATCTGGCCCTCGCCTCCGCCCGCTCCGAGATCGACAGCGCCGCCGAGGAAGCGCGGCTCGCCGCCGCCCGGCGCGAGGCGCTGGAGGCGCTGATCGCCGATCTGAGGTCCGAGACCGAGACGCAAACCGAAACCATCGCGACACTTGAGACGCAGCTGAGCGAGGAGGAAGCCGCGCGGCTGGTCGAGGCCGCCGCGGCCCAGGCGCTGCGCGACCGGCTGGAGAACGCGGATGCGGAACTGACCGCGATGACGCTGGCGCTGGAGGAACAGCGTCGCCGTGCGGAGGAAACGCTGACCCTGCTCGCCGCCGCGCAGGCCGCGGAGCAGAGCCTTGCGGCCCGTCTGGCCGCGGCGCTGGTGCAGGCCGACGAACGCGCCAGCCTCGCAGAACAGCTCACCGCCGCCGAGGCCGAGGCTGACCGGCTCGAGGCGCTGGCCGCCGACCGGGCCGGCGACCTGAGCGAAACCGAGGCGGCGCTGGCGCTCGCGTTGGCGCGCATCGAAAGCGCCGAGGCCGATGCGGCGGCGCGGCTGGCCCAGCTTGAGGCGCAGATCGCGGCGCTGCAGGAAGAGGCCGACGGCCAGGCCGAAACCGCGGCCAGCCGCGCCGAGGCGATGGCGACGCTGGAACAGCAACTGGCCGATGCACTGTCAGCCCGGTTGGCGGCGGAGGAAGCGCGCGCGACGGCGCTGTCCGCGGCCGAGGAGCGTGCGGCCCTGCTGGCCCAGGCCAACCTGGAGCTGGACCAGACCGAGGCGGAATCGGCTGAAGCCCAGCGTGAGGTCGCGCTCCTGAACGAACAGATCGTGGCGCTGCGTCAGCAGCTTGGCGGGTTGCAGGCGCTGATTGACGACTCGGCCGACCGCGACGCCGAGGCCGAGATCCAGATCTCGACCCTTGGCGCCCGGCTGAACGCGGCGCTGGCCCGCGTCGCGCAGGAACAGCGCGCGCTGGCCGCCGAGCAATCCCGCGTGGCGGAACTGGAAGCGGCGGAGGTCGCGCGCCTCGCGGCCGAGGCCGAGGACCTGGAACGCTACCGCTCAGAATTCTTCGGCCGGTTGCGCGAGCTTCTGGAAGGCCGCGAGGGCGTGCGGATCGAAGGCGACCGCTTCGTGTTTTCCTCCGAGGTTCTGTTCGACCTCGGTTCGGCCGATCTCGCGCCCGAAGGTCTGGACCAGATCCGCAACGTGGCCCAACTCCTCTCCGAGGTCGCCGACGACATCCCCGAGGGGATCGACTGGATCGTGCGCGTCGACGGCCACACCGACGATCAGCAGATCCGTCCGGGTGGCGAGTTCAACTCGAACTGGGAGCTGAGCCAGGCCCGCGCGCTGTCGGTCGTGCTTTACATGTCGCAGGAACTGGGCTTTCCCGCCGACCGGCTGGCTGCGACGGGCTTCGGGGAATTTAGCCCGATCGCCGACAACGACACCGCGGACGGCCGCGCGCAGAACCGCCGGATCGAGATGAAACTGACCGAGCGGTAACGCCGTCAACACCCTGAGAGCCAAAGAAAAAGGCCCGGTCCCAATGAGGGCCGGGCCTTTCGATGTGATGTTGCCGTGGCTCAGTCGGCCGTCAGCAGCGGCGGCTTTTTCGAGCTGAGCCGCGGGCTGCCGGGCTCCTCGATGCGCAGGTCGATCTTGCCGTCCTTGATGCCGACCTTGACGTTGCCGCCCTTGGCGAGCCGGCCGAACAGCAGTTCCTCGGCCAGCGGCTTCTTGATGTGCTCCTGGATCACGCGACCGAGCGGGCGGGCGCCCATGCGGTCGTCGTAGCCCTTCTCGCCCAGCCATTCGGCCGCGGCCGGGCTCAGTTCGATGGTCACGTTGCGATCCATCAGCTGTGCCTCGAGCTGGAGGACGAATTTCTCGACCACCTGCAAGATCACCTCTTTCGGCAGCGAAGCAAAGCTGATCACCGCGTCCAGACGGTTGCGGAATTCCGGCGTGAAGGTCCGCTCGATCGCGGCCGTATCCTCGCCCTCGCGCTTGTCGCGGCCAAAGCCGATGGCGGCCTTCTGCATGTCGGCTGCCCCCGCGTTCGAGGTCATGATCAGGATCACGTTGCGGAAATCGACCTTGCGCCCGTTGTGGTCCGTCAGCGTGCCGTGGTCCATCACCTGCAACAGGATGTTGAACACGTCCGGGTGCGCCTTTTCGATCTCGTCCAGCAGCAGCACACTATGCGGATGCTGGTCGATCCCGTCGGTCAGAAGCCCGCCCTGGTCGAAGCCGACATAGCCCGGCGGCGCGCCGATGAGTCGGGAAACCGCGTGCTTCTCCATGTATTCCGACATGTCGAAGCGCAGCAGTTCCACGCCCAGCGTATCGGCGAGCTGCTTGGCTACTTCCGTCTTGCCGACGCCCGTGGGCCCGGCGAACAGGTAGTTGCCGATCGGCTTCTCGGGCTCGCGCAGGCCTGCACGGGCCAGCTTGATCGACGAGGACAGCGCCACGATCGCGGCGTCCTGGCCAAAGACGACGCGCTTGAGCGACACCTCGAGGTCCTTCAGAACCTCGGCATCGTCCTTCGAGACGTTCTTGGGCGGGATCCGGGCGATCTTGGCCACGACGTCCTCGATCTCCTTCGCGCCGATGGTCTTGCGGCGCTTGGATTCCGCGACCAGGTGCTGAGCCGCGCCGGCCTCGTCGATGACGTCGATGGCCTTGTCGGGCAGCTTGCGGTCGTTGATGTAGCGGGCGCTCAGTTCCACGGCGGTCTTGATCGCCTCGGCGGTGTACCGGACGCTGTGGTGCTGTTCGAAATAGGGCTTCAGACCTTTCAGGATCTTCACCGCATCATCGACCGAAGGCTCGTTCACGTCGATCTTCTGGAACCGGCGCGACAGCGCGCGGTCCTTCTCGAAGTGCTGGCGGTATTCCTTGTAGGTCGTGGACCCCATGCAGCGCAGCTTGCCGCCCTGCAGCGCGGGCTTCAGCAGGTTGGAGGCATCCATCGCCCCGCCGCTGGTGGCACCGGCGCCGATCACGGTGTGGATCTCGTCGATGAAGAGGATCGCGTCAGGGTGATCCTCAAGCTCCTTCACCACGGCCTTCAGACGCTCCTCGAAATCGCCGCGATAGCGCGTTCCGGCCAGCAGCGCGCCCATGTCGAGCGAGAAGATGGTGGAATTCGCCAGAACCTCGGGGGTTTCGCCCTCGACGATCTTCTTGGCCAGACCTTCGGCGATTGCGGTCTTGCCCACGCCGGGGTCGCCCACCAGAAGCGGGTTGTTCTTGCGACGGCGGCAGAGCACCTGGATGCAGCGTTCCACCTCATGCGCGCGGCCGATCAGCGGGTCGACCTCGCCCTTGCGGGACTTGGCATTCAGGTCGACGCAGTATTTTGCCAGCGCGGATTCCTTCTGGTCGCCGCCTTCGGAGGTGGACCCTTGCGTCGCGCGGGCCTCTTCCTCCATGTCGGTGGCGCCGGAAACCGGGCGGCTTTCGCCGTAGGACGGGTCCTTTGCAACGCCATGCGCGATGAAGTTGACGGCGTCGTAGCGCGTCATGTCCTGCTCCTGCAGGAAGTAGGCGGCGTTGCTTTCACGCTCTGCAAAGATCGCGACGAGCACGTTGGCGCCGGTCACCTCGGTGCGGCCGGAGGATTGCACGTGAATCGCGGCGCGCTGGATCACCCGCTGGAACGCCGCCGTCGGCACCGCTTCGGAGCCTTCGATGTCGGTTTCCAGCGTCGACAGGTCGTCGTCGACGAAGGCGGTCAGCGTCTCACGCAGGGCTTCGATGTCGACCGAACAGGCCAGCATGACCTTGCGGGCCTCGGGTTCGTCGATCAGCGCCAGAAGCAGATGCTCCAGCGTTGCGAGTTCGTGGCGGCGCGCATTTGCGTTGGCCAGCGCCGCGTGAATGGCCTGCTCCAGTGTTGTCGAAAAAGACGGCACCAGCGTGCTCCTTTCCTCTAGATCGGGTCGGCGGGGCCTGACGCGATCATGGCCTGATCATCTTAAGCTTTGCTTTCTCCGGTCGTCTTTCAAGGAGAAACTGCTCAAGCACTCGTGTCTGTTTGTGACCGTGGCCTCTATCCCTTGGCCGCGGTGACGTCGCTCAAATTTTGTGCGCCAGATTGGCGTCGCCTCAGAACGCATCCTTGAGACTGCGGATGCGGGCGAAGACAGCGGCCGGGTCACGGCCATCGAGGCCGAGGTGCCGGGCGATGGCGGGGTCAGCGGCGCGCAGGAACGGGTTGGTTTCCAGTTCTTCGGCCAGGGTGGAGGGGACGGTGGGGCGGTTCGCGGCGCGGGCGGCGTCGACCGCGGCTGCACGAGAGATAAGCGCGGAATTGTCAGGATCAACCGTCAGCGCGAAGCGCGCGTTCGACGCGGTGTATTCGTGCCCCGAACAGACCAGCGTTTCCGGCGGCAGCTTGGCCAGTTTCGAAAGGCTCGCCCACATCTGTTCGGGCGTCCCCTCGAACAGCCGCCCGCAACCCAGCGCCATCAGGCTGTCGGCGGTGAAAACGGCGCCCGCCTGCGGGAAATGCAGGGCGATGTGGCCGACGGTGTGGCCCGAGACGTCGATGACGTCGCCGCTCAAGCCGCCGACCGTGACGCTGTCGCCCTCGCTCACCGCGTGGTCCAGCGCCGGCAACCGGTGCGCGTCGGCGCGTGCACCCCAGACCTTTGCGCCGGTCGCCTTGCGCAGCGCCTCGACGCCGTCGATATGGTCCGCGTGGTGGTGGGTGATGAGGATATCGCTCAGTCGCCAGCCGCGCTCTGCCAGCGCGGCCTCGATCGGGGCGGCCTCCGGCACATCCACCACCGCCGTGGCGCCGGTTACGGGATCGTGCAGCAGGAAGGCGTAATTGTCCCGAAGGCAGGGAACGGTGACGATTTCTGGGGCTGTCGCGGTCTCGGGCATGGAATTTCCGTGGCGGTTCCGTCAAGTTGCAAGGGTGGCCACCCTCGCGCACCCTAGGACGTAGTGCAATGCATCTCGACGTCACCGATCTGCGCCAGTTCTATTACCGCACGCGGCTGGGCCGCATTGCGCAAAAGGCCGTGCGCGACCGCATGCTCGCGCTCTGGCCCGAGGCGCAGGGGCAGACCGTGGTGGGCTTCGGTTTCGCCGTGCCGTTGCTGCGCCCCTACCTTGGCAAGGCGCGCCGCGTCGTCGGCCTGATGCCCGGTGAACAGGGCGTGATGCCCTGGCCCGCCGGCATGGAGAACGTCTCGGTGCTGTGTCAGGAGGGGCTCTGGCCCCTGCAGACCGGCGTCGCCGACAAGATCGTCTGCCTGCACGGGCTGGAAACCTCGGAACATCCTTCGGCGGTGCTGGAGGAATGCCAGCGCGTGCTGGGGCCAGGGGGCAAGGCGCTTTTCATCGTGCCGAACCGCTCGGGCATGTGGGCGCGGCGCGACGCGACGCCCTTCGGCTTCGGCCGGCCCTATTCGCTGAGCCAGCTCGAAGCGCAGCTGAAACGTCACGACTTCATGCCCGAACGCCACGCCGCCGCGCTGTTCGCGCCGCCCTCGCACCGGCGGTTCTGGCTGCGCTCGGCCGAGGTGTTCGAGAAGATGGGCTCGAAACTGTCGAGCTACTACGCCGGCGGGGTCATACTGCTGGAGGTCTCCAAGCGCGTCTATGCGCCGACGCGCCCCGGTCTGGCCGAACGCGTGCGCCAGCCGCTGAAGATCCTCGAGGGGACGCCCGCGCCGGCGGGCGCCACCAACCGCACATGATCTCGTCCCTCGCCTCTTGACGGCCACAGGTGCGAAGAGTTTTCCCACAAGGCGAGGCTGAAACCGTTTGTTTACGGGGCCTTGTCGGTGGCGTCGCGCAGGCCGTCGCGTGCGACGGCACCGGGCGCCAGTGCCTGCCGTGAATCGGGGCGGAGCGCGGGCAAAGCGTCGCATCCACGGCCTTCGGGGTGCCGCTTGACGGGGCCACCGCGCCGCGGCCTTGTTTTCAAGGGATTTTGTACCGGGACGGGCACCGTCTATCGCGGTTGCAGCATGGAAGGTGCTCTGCTACATGACCGGCGATCTAAGGGGAAACGGCCGCCATCCGCTGCCGAGACGCGACTTGCCCGGAGGCGTTACCGCGCTTCAGCCGGGCTACCTACATGAAGAAAGGGTGGACGTGAGCGAACCTGCTTCAATCTCGACCGGCATCGCTGCGCGCTATGCGACCGCGTTGTTCGACCTGGCCGAAGATGATGGCGCGCTTGCCGCGCTCGAGGCCGATGTCGGCACGCTCGAGACGGCGCTGGCCGAAAGCGCCGACCTGCGCGACCTGATCACCTCGCCGATCTATGGGCGCGACGTGAGCATGGCCGCCGTCGGCAAGCTGGCCGAGGCGATGGATCTCAGCCCCGTCACCGGAAACACGCTGCGCCTGATGGCCCAGAAACGCCGCCTGTTCGTGCTGCCCGCGATGCTCGCGTCGTTGCGCGCGCGCATTGCCGATCACAAGGGCGAAGTGACCGCCGACGTGGTCTCGGCCAAGGCGCTGACCAAGGCGCAGTCGGACAAGCTCTCCAAGGTGCTCAAGGCCGCAACCGGCCACGAGGTGAACCTGAATGCGACCGTCGATGAAAGCCTCATCGGCGGTCTTGTCGTCAAGGTTGGCTCGACCATGATCGATACCTCGATCAAGGCAAAGCTCAACGCACTCCAGAACACGATGAAAGAGGTCGGTTAATATGGCGATCCAAGCTGCAGAAATCTCTGCGATCCTGAAGGACCAGATCAAGAATTTCGGCCAGGACGCCGAAGTGGCCGAAGTCGGCCGCGTGCTGAGCGTCGGCGACGGGATCGCCCGCGTCTACGGGCTGGATAATGTCCAGGCCGGCGAGATGGTGGAATTTCCCGGCAACATCCGCGGCATGGCGCTGAACCTCGAAGCCGACAACGTCGGCGTCGTGATCTTCGGGTCCGACCGTGACATCAAGGAAGGCGACACCGTCAAGCGCACTAAGTCCATCGTGGACGTGCCGGCCGGTGACGCGCTGCTCGGCCGCGTGGTCGACGGCCTCGGCAACCCGATCGACGGCAAGGGCGAGATCAAGGCCTCCGAACGCCGCGTGGCCGACGTGAAGGCGCCGGGCATCATCCCGCGCAAATCCGTGCACGAGCCGATGGCGACCGGCATCAAGGCCATCGACGCCATGATCCCGATCGGCCGCGGCCAGCGCGAGCTGATCATCGGCGACCGCCAGACCGGAAAGACCGCCGTGGCACTCGACACCATCCTGAATCAGAAATCCTACAACGACGCCGCCGGCGACGACGAGAGCAAGAAGCTCTACTGCATCTACGTCGCGATCGGCCAGAAGCGCTCTACCGTGGCGCAGCTGGTGAAGAAGCTCGAGGAATCCGGCGCGATGGAGTATACCATCGTCGTCGCCGCGACAGCGTCCGACCCGGCGCCGATGCAGTTCCTCGCACCCTATTCCGCGACAGCCATGGCGGAATTCTTCCGTGACAACGGCCGCCACGCGCTGATCGTCTACGATGACCTCTCCAAGCAGGCCGTCGCCTACCGCCAGATGTCGCTCCT
>CAKZPN010000033.1 GCA_937139335.1 uncultured Roseicyclus sp.
GACCGGCTTGCCCTCGGCCAACTCGCGCACGCAGACCTCCTCGCAGAGCGTCTCGGTCGGGCAGACCCGGGCGCACATGCCGCCGAGGATGTTCTGCTCGAAGATCGTTCTGGCCGCCGCCTCGGGCGTTCCGGTCGCGATCTGGCGGATGAAGAGCGGGATGTCGATGGAGGTCGGGCAGGCCGTCACGCAGGGCGCGTCATGGCAGAAATAGCAGCGGTCAGCGGCCACCAGCGCCTCGTGATCGTCGAGCGGGCCATGCAGATCCGCGAAATTCTGCGACAGGGTCTGTGCATCCAGCCGCGCGGGCGCGATGCCGGGCGTGAAAGGGCTGTTCGTCAACGGGCAAGTCTCCCTGCGAGCGAATGGCGTTTTTCTGATCCGAGGCTGGCACGGGTCTGTTTTTTTATCAAACGGTAAATTTCTTGCGGGGCAGTCGCGACGGGGGATTTCATCGAAGCCACGGGCATTTGCCGAAAATTCGGGCAGGCTCTGGCTGACATCGGCCTGATTCACTCTCTCGTCAGGATAACGGGGCGGGTTTTCCCCGGAGAAACCCTGCGCTATAGCGGTCATCCAGACGGCCCGGCTGACAGGGCCGATGGAGGCTGCGGGCGAGACTCCCTCGGCCCCGGAGTGCGAGGACACAGATGACCGACGAAACGGATGCAACCCGCGCCAGCGACGTGGCCTTCATCAAGGCCCTGGCCGAGCTTCTGGACAAGAACGACCTCACCGAGATCCAGGTGAAGCGCGAGTACAGCGACCATGACTGGCTGAACGTCCGCGTCGCCCGCGGCGGCGTGATGATGCAGCCGCAGATGCAGTTCGCCCCGCAAGCGCCGATGGCGCCACATTCCCCCTCGCTCGCGCCGTCCGCGCCCGCCCCCTCGGGCGATCCGTCGGACGCGCCCGGCGCGGTGGCCTCGCCCATGGTCGGCACGGTCTACCTGCAGGCCGAACCGGGCTCCAAACCCTTCGTCTCGGTCGGCGACCAGGTGACCGAGGGCCAGACGCTGCTGATCGTCGAGGCGATGAAGACGATGAACCAGATCCCCGCGCCGCGCGCCGGCACCGTCAAGCGCATCCTCGTCGAGGACGGCGCGCCGGTCGAATACGGCGCCCCCCTCATGATCATCGAGTGAGCGGAGCCGGGTTCATGTTCAACAAGATCCTCATCGCCAACCGCGGCGAGATCGCTTTGCGGGTCATCCGGGCCGCGCGCGAGATGGGGGTGGCGACCGTCGCGGTGCATTCCACCGCCGACAGCGACGCGATGCATGTGCGCATGGCAGACGAGGCGATCTGCATCGGCCCGCCGCCCTCGTCGCAATCCTACCTGTCGATGCCCGCGATCATCTCGGCCTGCGAGATCACCGGCGCCGAGGCGATCCACCCCGGCTACGGATTCCTCAGCGAGAACGCCAATTTCGTGCAGGCGGTCGAGGACCACGGCATCAAGTTCATCGGCCCCTCGGCGGAACACATCCGCCTGATGGGTGACAAGATCAGCGCCAAGGACGCGATGAAGAAGCTGGGCGTGCCCTGCGTTCCGGGCTCGGACGGCGGCGTGCATCACCTCGACGCCGCTTTCGCCGTGGCGAAGGAATCAGGCTACCCGGTGATCGTGAAGGCCACCGCCGGCGGCGGCGGGCGCGGCATGAAACTGGCGCGCTCCGAGGCGGAGCTGGAAACCGCCTTCCGCACCGCGCGCACCGAGGCCAAGGCCGCCTTCGGCAACGACGAGGTCTATATCGAGAAATACCTCGGCCGGCCGCGCCACATCGAGGTGCAGATCTTCGGCGACGGGCGCGGCAATGCCGTGCACCTGGGCGAGCGCGACTGTTCGCTGCAGCGCCGTCACCAGAAGGTGTTCGAAGAGGCCCCCGGCCCCGCCATCGACCCCGCCACCCGTGACCGCATCGGCGCGACCTGCGCAAAGGCGGTTGCCGACCTGGGCTACGAGGGCGCCGGCACCATCGAGTTCCTGTTCGAGGACGGCGAGTTCTTCTTCATCGAGATGAACACCCGCCTGCAGGTCGAACACCCGGTGACCGAGGCGATCTTTGGCGTAGACATCGTGCGCGAACAGATCCGCGTTGCCGCCGGACTGCCGATGTCCTTCAACCAGGGCGATCTCGAAGTGAACGGCCACGCGATCGAGGTCCGCATCAACGCCGAGAAGCTGCCGAATTTCTCGCCAAGCCCCGGCAAGATCACGCAATACCACGCGCCGGGCGGGCTCGGCGTGCGGATGGACAGCGCGATCTACGACGGCTACCGGATCCCGCCCTATTACGACAGCCTGATCGGCAAGCTGATCGTGCATGGCCGCGACCGTCCCGAGGCGCTGGCGCGTCTCCACCGCGCGTTGGGCGAGCTGATCGTGGATGGCGTCGACACCACGGTGCCGCTGTTCCACGCGCTGCTCGACACGCCCGAGGTGCAGTCCGGCGACTACACGATCCACTGGCTGGAGGGCTGGCTTGCCGAAAACCTCGGCTGAGCGGCCCGGGGGGCCTGGCCCGTCCCTGCCGCTTGGGCGGGACCAGATCCCGCGCCTGCCCGAGCGCGGAACCATGGTCGAACTGGGCGAGGGATTTCCGCCCGCAAGATTGTTTCGGTTTCCGCAGGACTTTCCCGGGCCCAACGCTATCTCGCGTTCCATGGCGCACGATATGTTCTCTCCGGCCCGGCCGGGCCTGACCCCCGAGTTGATGATCCGGGCCTACGCGGCTGGCATCTTTCCGATGTCGGATGGCGCCGATCACGACAGGATCTTCTGGGTCGACCCGCAGCGCAGGGGGGTGTTCCCGCTCGACGGGTTCCATATCTCGCGCAGCCTGCGCCGCCGCATCCGGCAAGGCGGCTACGAGGTGACGGTGAACCGCGACTTCGCCGGGATCGTCGCCGCCTGCGCGGACCGCAACGAGACCTGGATCAATACCGAGATCGCCCAGACCTACCTGTCGCTGCACGAGCTGGGACAGGCCCATTCGGTCGAGGTCCGGATCGACGGCGCGCTGGCCGGCGGCATCTTCGGCGTGACGCTCGGCGCGGCCTTCTTCGGCGAATCGATGTTCTCGAGCCGCACCGACGGCTCGAAACTCGCGCTGGTCCACCTGATCGACCGCCTGCGCGCGGGCGGCTTCCAGCTCTTCGACACGCAGTTCACCACGTCCCATCTCGAGAGCTTGGGCGCGGTGGAAATTCCGCGCGCGGAGTACCGGCGGCAATTGCAGATCGCGGTGACGAGCCCGGCGGATTTCTTTGTTATGGATCGTCATCCCAGCCCATAAGGATAGTATCGCTCATACGTGGATCACGTGTGATCAGGCAGGCGGCGTGCCTTTTGCGCAAGTGACGGTTACAGTGCGGTCTGGACGCAACAGGTTCCTCCAAAAGCCCTCTGGTCCGGCCAATCAATCTATGGCGGTCGGAACTCAAACGGCTACCATCTATGGAGCAGAGGGTTTTCGCCCCGCGAATCAATGACCTAATCGAACCGTGTCGGTATGGTCAAAGAGACTGGAGAACTTGCCATGGCCACATTCAACTATCAGGCGCTGCATATCTACAGCGCGTCCTCCCCGAACACCTTCATCGCAACCGATGACACGCCCGATGTGGCGGACGATGGAGAACTGGACGCCGAGTTCACCATCGGGGATGCCGCAGATGTGGAACTCGAGGATCCAACCAATGGCGATGCGCCCTTCACTCCCAATGTGGACTACATCGGCTTCATCGACTTCGCGGGACTGAGCCTGCCGGTCGGGTTCATTTCGCAACTCGAGCTGCCCGGCCCACCCTCGGATCTGCAGAACCAATTCCCCGATGGGGCTTACGTCGTGATCGACCCCCGGGACCCGACGACCATCACCGTACCGGCGACCCTGGACCTATCGGGCCTCGACGACGGCGCATATGTCACCTGCTTCCTCGCCGACACCGCCATTTCGACCCCGACGGGCAGCACGCCCATCGACTCCCTCGCCATCGGCGATGAGATCCTGACCGCCGACGGGCGCTTCGTTGCCGTGAAATGGGTCGGCCGCCAGACCGTCTCGACCCGCTTCGGCGCGCCCGACCGCCTACGCCTCGTGCGCATCAGTGCGGGTGCGCTTGGCGACGACCTGCCACTGCGCGACCTGTGCCTGACCGCCGATCACGCCCTGCTGATCGACGGCCTGCTTGTGAACGCGGGCGCGCTGGTTAATGGCACGACCATCACGCGCGAGCCGCTCGACCGGTTCGACGGCAGCTACACGGTCTACCACATCGAGACGGCGGACCATGACGTGATCCTGGCCGAGGGGACGCCGGCGGAAAGCTACGTCGATTATGTCGGGCGGCAAGCCTTCGACAATCACGCCGAATATCTCGCGCTTTACGGCGTGGAAACTGCACTGCCGGAAATGACGCGGCCCCGGATCACGGCAGCACGGCACCTTCCGCCCGCTCTGCGCGCGCGCTTGGGCATCGACCACGCCGCCTGATCAGGCGTCCGTACAGCGGAGCACCCAGACGTCGTAGCGGGGGTGCTCCAGCGCGCTCAGCGCGGGGCTCGAGGCGATCATCCAGCCATCGAACAGCGTGTTGCCTTCGGGATCGAGGATTTCCAGATGCGCATAGGCGTCCGACGACGGGTCCTCGGCCGGGTAACGGCATTCGACGGCGCGGATGGCGAGGCGCCCGAACATCACGGTCTCGCCCACCGCAAGCTCCACGTCGGTGGGGCGGCCCAGCATCTTGTCGAGCGCGCGCAGCGTGACGCGGCCGGCCTGCGCCGTGGCCGGCTGCGTGACCGAGGTGACCGGCGTGCCGGTGCCCGGGAACGACTGCAACCCGACGCCCGATTGCCCCTCGGTGATCTGCAACTGGATCTCGGGGCCGGTCTGGGTCAGCGTGCCGTCCTCGCCCAGCGAGGGGATCGTGGTTCCGTCCGTGCCCTCGGTGTCGAACTCGAAGCCTTCCAGCGGGCTGGTGCCGAAATTGTCGAACTGCTGCGCCGGGGCGGCCCCCGCCACGGCGGCGAGACCCGCCGCGCAGAGCCAGAGCCGCGCACCCATCATTCCGCCTCGTCGCCAGCGACGAAGCGCATCAGCAGCGTGATCAGGCTGACCGATCCTTGCGTGTCCATGATCTGGTCGCCGGGCGCGTAGTTGAAGGGCGAACCACCCGGAATGATCTCGACGAAATTGCCGCCCAATAGGCCTTCGGACGAGATCGCGATGGCGCTGTCGTCAGGCAGTTCCACGTCGTCGCGGATGGTGAAGGTGGTTTCGGCCCGGAAGGTCTGCGGGTTCAGCGCCATGCCCGTCACGGTGCCGACGCGCACGCCTGCAAGCCGCACGTCGGAGCCGACGGTGATGCCGTCGGCGCTGCGGAACGAGGCCGACATCGCGTAGGAGCCGCCGACCGGACCGCCGCCGGTGCTGTTCGAGGCGTAGACGAAAAAGCCCACCGCCACCGCCATCACGCAAGCGCCGACAAGAACCTCGGTGATCGTGTTGTCCTGCGTGGCCATTGCCTGCCCCCTGTCACCGACCGCTTATCGCAAGTGCCTGAGCACGATCCAAGGGGTCTTGCGCGGGCGCCCGGCCGAAACCTGCCGTCACTCGGGCGTCCAGGCCTCGTAATCGCGGCGCTCGACCGGCTCCGTCCGGCGGATCGAACCGGCGGGCACATAGGCCTGCGCCGTGCCGGTCAGGTTCTCGATATGCGGCTTTTCCCAGGTCTTGTGCGGCAGCGGCCGGTCTGCGGGCGTCTCGTCCCAGGTGTGATGCAGCCAGCCGTGCCAGTCGGCGCCGACCCGGCTCGCCTCGGCCACGCCATTGTAGATCACCCAGCGCCGCTTGCCGTCCTTCGAGCGGTAGAACAGGTTGCCCTGCTCGTCCTCGCCGACCTTCACGCCGTAGCGCGCGGTCCAGATCTGGGTGCCGACGGTCTGGCCGTTCCACCAGGTGACGAGGCGATTGAGGAAACTGAACATCTGGCTCCGCCTTCAAACCGGGCGCGCGACGCCGCCCCTTGGATTGCCCCGGTAATGCCCCAAGCGGGCACGGGCGTAAAGTGCCAAGGCCGGGGCCGGGTGTCGCGGACACCGCCCGGCCGGCGCAGGGGCAGACCTCCCGACCGCGTCGGCGGCGAAACCTCCCGGCCTACCCTGTCGCCCCGCGCCCGACCGATCCGGGCGCGCGCCGCAGATCCGGCCCGGCGAACGGGCGTTCGATCCCTGCGCCATGGCGTGAACCGGCGATCCACGACCGGCCTGCACGCGATCCGGGCGTTCCTTTTCCGAACCCCCGATTGTCGCGGCGACCGGCTTGCCGTAGTCCTTTCGCAAGCATTTCAAGGGAGGAGACCCCAGCCATGACCGACGCACCGTCCTACGGCTTCGACACGTTGCAGATCCACGCGGGCGCGCGCCCCGACCCGGCCACCGGCGCGCGGCAGACGCCGATCTACCAGACCACGGCCTATGTCTTCCGCGACGCCGAGCATGCCGCGGCGCTCTTCAACCTGCAGGAAGTCGGCTACATCTACTCGCGGCTGACCAACCCCACCGTCGCCGTGCTGCAGGAACGCATCGCGACTCTGGAGGGCGGGGTCGGCGCGGTCTGCTGTTCCTCGGGCCATGCCGCGCAGATCATGGCGCTGTTCCCGCTGATGGGGCCGGGGCGCAACGTCGTCGTCTCGACGCGGCTTTACGGCGGCACGGTCACGCAGTTCAGCCACACCATCAAGCGCTTCGGCTGGTCGGCGAAGTTCGTAGATTTCGATGACCTCGACGCCGTGCGCGCCGCCATCGACGACGATACCCGCGCGGTGTTCTGCGAATCCATCGCCAACCCCGGCGGCTACGTCACCGACCTGCGCGCGGTGGCCGATGTGGCCGATGCGGCGGGTCTGCCGCTGATCGTCGACAACACGTCCGCCACGCCCTACCTCTGCCGCCCGTTCGAGCATGGCGCGACGCTGGTGGTGCATTCGACCACCAAGTACCTGACCGGCAACGGCACCGTCACCGGCGGCGCGGTGGTCGATTCGGGGCAGTTCGACTGGTCGGCCAGCGACAAGTTCCCGTCCCTCTCGGCGCCCGAACCCGCCTATCACGGGCTCAAGTTCCATGAGACTTTCGGCCCGCTCGCCTTCACCTTCCACGGCATCGCCATCGGGTTGCGCGACCTCGGCATGACGCTGAACCCGCAGGCGGCGCATTACACGCTGATGGGGATCGAGACGCTGAGCCTGCGCATGGAGCGTCATGTCGAGAACGCGGTGAAGGTCGCCACCTGGCTGGAGAACGATCCGCGGGTCGACTTCGTGACCTATGCCGGCCTGCCGTCGTCGCCCTACCACGACCGCGCGAGGCAGGTCTGCCCCAAGGGCGCGGGCGCGCTTTTCACCTTCGCGGTGAAGGGTGGCTACGACGCCTGCGTGAAGCTGGTCGATTCGCTGGAGATCTTCAGCCATGTCGCCAACCTGGGCGATACGCGCAGCCTGATCATCCATTCCGCCTCGACCACGCACCGGCAATTGACCCCCGAACAGCAGGCCGCGGCGGGGGCTGCGCCGAACGTCGTGCGCCTGTCGATCGGGATCGAGGATGTGGCCGACCTGATCGCAGATCTCGATCAGGCACTGGCCGCAACAACCGCCTGAGCATCCGCATCGACGTGAAAGAGGCGCGGTGCGCGCGCCTCTTTTTTCTTTCGGCATTTGGCCATAGACTGATTTCCGCCGATAACGGCACAGGACCGCGGGCAAGTGTTTTCCCCGCGGGTGTTGTGCTGTAGACGGTCAGGACGAATGCGGGGCCGCGCCCCGAGATGACGACTGAGGTCGGATGTGACGGTCGAATTCGCACTGTTCTTGTCGCCGGAAGGCATTGCCCTGGCGCATCGCCAGCCGGCGGGCCATTGGGCGCTGATCGACGAGGCGCCGCTGGACGGCGATGACCTCGACGCCGGCATGGCGGCGCTGAAATCCGCCGCCACCGCGCGCGGCGGGGCCGAGGCGCCGGTGCTGCTGGTGCTGCCCGACGACCAGGTCCTCTACACCTCCTTCATGGCGCCGACGGATGACGTGGCGCAGGTCGAGGCGCGGATCACCGAGGGCCTCGACGGCATGACGCCCTACCCGGTGTCCGATCTGAGCTACGACTGGCGCCCGATCGAGGAGGACCGGGTGAAGGTCGCCGTGGTTGCCAAGGAAACGCTGGGCGAGGCGACGGAATTCGCCGCCGCGCACGGGTTCAAGGCGGCGGGCTTCGCCGCGATGCCGCCGGCCGAACGCTTCCCCGCCATGCCACTCTTCGGCGAGGCGCGGAACGACCGCGGGCTCGACGGGTCCGGAATGGCCTTCGGCTCGGACGATTGGGTCGAGCCCGAGCCGCCAGCCAAAGAGCCCGAGCCGGAGGCCGCCCCCGAGGACAAGACGGCGGAAGCCGAGGCGACAGAGGATGCGACCAAGGCAAAGGCAGAGGCAAAACCCGAGCCCGAGGCCAAGCCCGCGCCGGACGCCAATCCAGAAGCCGACCCCGACGCAAATCCCGAGCCTGGACCCGAGACCGGGGAAGCCCCTGCGCCGCCGCCCGTGCCGGCCCCGGCAAAGGCGGCGAAACCTGACGCCATCCCGCCCGGGGCAAAGGCCTCGGAACCGGACGCAGGTGAGACGCCCGAGCCGGACGAAACGCACCCCCCCGCCGGTGAGACCGTCGCGCAGGATACGCCCCCGCACGACACCGCGGGCGAGGAGGATACGCTGACGCCGATCGCGGACCCGACGCTCGACCA
This sequence comes from uncultured Roseicyclus sp., assembly GCA_937139335.1. Classification (GTDB taxonomy): domain Bacteria; phylum Pseudomonadota; class Alphaproteobacteria; order Rhodobacterales; family Rhodobacteraceae; genus Roseicyclus. Next base: position 8,802 of record CAKZPN010000033.1, read on the forward strand.
CCCCATCGCCCCGCTGGCGCCCGAGGACGAGGACCAACCCGAGGCTCCGCCCGTCGCGCCGCCGAGGCCGCAGGCCAGGATGGAGCCGGAACCGGAGCCCGAGCCGGACCCGCAGCCCGAACCGGCACAGGCCACCGCGCCGGAGCCCGACCCGACGCCAGATCCGACGCCGACCCGCGAGGCAATGCAGGCGAGCGAGCCGCCTTCCGCCCCCACGGCGACACGCGGCAAGGTGGACGGCGCCCCGGCGCGCCCGCTGACCGCCGACAAGCCGACCGAGCTTCCCCCGCGCCCGACCCGCGCGATGGGCACCCCAGGCGCAACGGCCCCCACCGCTCCCGAAGACGAGGGCGACACGACCAGCACCCCGGCGTTCGGCTTCGCGGCACGTCGCGGCAAGGCGGCGAAACCCGAAAGCACGGCAGGCGAACTCGTCTCCACCCGCCGCTCGCGGCTTGGCTTCGGCGCGGCCGAGGGCGCGGAGACGGGGCCAGTCCTGCACCCCGACGCGGCCCCCGCCATGGCAGCAACCCCGGCCAGCCCGGCGCGGCCCGGCAACCGCCTCGCGGCGCAACTGGCCCGCGTGCGCGACGCGAGCAAGGCCCGCCCGCAGGCGCCGGCCACCCCGCCCGCGCCCGACCGCCGCACCGAACACGCCCCCGCCTTCGGAACGGCCCCGGCCACGCCGCGCGAGACAGCCCCGGAGGACACATCGGCCTTTGACGAAGCCGGTCGCGGCTTTGGCTTCAGCCGCCGGCGCGGCACGCCGCCGCCGCCCTCCCCGTCGCGGAGCGCCAACGGTGACAACGCCTTCACCAGCGGCCTTCTGGCGCGCAAACCGGCGGAACAGAGCGGCCCCTCCTTCCGCACCGGCCTGATCCTGACGGTCGTCCTGCTGATCCTGCTCGCCGTGATCGCGGTCTGGTCGGCGTTGTTCCTGCCCGACAGCCCGATGGCGCGGCTCTTCCTCGGCGGCTCGGACAGCGAGACGGCCAGCGCCGAGGGTGCGTCCTTCACCGCGCCCCCGACCGCCGTGACGGCCCCGCCGGCCTTCGGCGCGCTTGACGTTGGGGCCGTCGAACTGCAGGGCCCCCCGCGCACGCCCGAAGCGGCACCCGTCGAGGAACCGCCCGAGCCCGAGGTCGAAACCGCCGCCGTGGTGGCCGCTCCGGAACCGGAGGCAGACCCCGAACCCGAGGTCGCCGCCGGGACCACGACCGGACGCGAGGCCGCCACGCCCGAGGAGGTCCTGGCCGAGGCCCTCGCCATCGCCCAGGGCACGCTGCCCGATATCGACGCCGATCTCGACCTGCCGCCGCTCCCGCCGCTGCCCGAAGAGATGCTGCCCTCGCTCGAGGAGACCGAGCGCATCTATGCCGAGGACGGCATCTGGCCGCGAACGCCAGAGCGGCCGACGATCTCGGCGCTCAGCAACGTGAACGACGTCTACATCGCCTCCATCGACCCCGATGTGCCCACGGTGGACGCGATCGCGATGGCCGCCCCCGGCGTCAATATCGCCGAGCAGCTGCGCCGGGTCCCGCCGCCGCCGCCCTTCGGCGTCACGCCGGATCGCGACGCCCGCGGCCTTGTCCAACCGACGCCCGAAGGCGTGCTGACCCCCGAGGGGGCTTTTGTCGTTTCAGGGGCCCCGCCCGTCGCCGCCATCCCGCGCCCGCGCGAGATTGAGCCGTCGGAGGCACCCACGCCGCAGATCGACGCGGACGAGGCCATTCTCGGCACCTTCGCACCGCAGCCGCGCCCCGCGGACCTCGAGGAAACCCGCGAGCGTCAGGTGCTGGGCGGCTTCTCGTCCAGCGAACTGGCGGGCCTGCGCCCCGACCCGCGCCCGCTGTCGGCGCAGGAAGCCGCCGCGCGCGCCTCGCTGTTTCCGCAAGGTGCGCCGACGCTGGACGCGGACGCCGCCGCCGAAACCGCGGATGCCGCGCCGCCCGCCCCCGAGATCGCGGGAACGCGGCTCGCCATCCCCGCGTCGCGCGTGCCGCCGGTCCGGCCGAGCAACATCGCGGCCATCGTCGCCGCGGCGGCCGAGGCCCCCGCGCCTGCTGTGGCGCCTGAATCCATCGCCCGCGCGCCCAGCATCCCCGCCAACGCGGACGTGACGCGCGCCGCGACGGAACGCAACGCGATCCGCCTGCGCGAGGTGAACCTGATCGGCGTCACCGGCGCCCCCTCCGACCGCCGCGCGCTGGTGCGCCTGCCCTCGGGCCGCTTCGTGCGGGTGGGCGTGGGCGACCGGCTCGACGGCGGCCGCGTCGCCGCGATCGGGGAGGCGTCGCTGCAATACGTCCGCAACGGCCGCAACGTGACGCTGGAAATTCCGGGGTAGGGTCCACGGTGGTGGCGGTGCGCCTGAACGCGCACCCTACGAGGGACCGGACAAGGTAGGGTGCGCGTTCAGGCGCCCCTTCCCCTCACAGCAGAAAGATCACCGCGAGCCCGAGGAAGGCGAAGAACCCGATCACGTCCGTCACCGTGGTGACGAAGGCGCCCGAGGCGAGCGCCGGGTCGACGTTCAGGCGGTCGAGCGTCACCGGGATCAGGATGCCCGCCAGCCCCGCCACCAGCAGGTTGATCACCATGGCCGCCGCGATCACGCCGCCGAGCGCCGCGCTGCCGAACCAGATCAACCCGATCACGCCCATCACGGCGGCGAAGACCAGCCCGTTGATCAGCCCCACAGTCGCCTCGCGCATCACCACCCGCATCAGGTTCGAGCGCGTCAGGTCGCGCGTGGCGATGGCCCGTACCGCCACGGTCAGCGACTGCGTTCCGGCATTGCCGCCCATCGAGGCCACGATCGGCATCAAGACCGCCAGCGCCACGATCTGCGTGATCGCCTCCTCGAACTGGGAAATCACCAGCGAGGCGAGGATCGCCGTGATCAGGTTCACGAAGAGCCACGGGAACCGCTGCCGCGTCGTCTCGATCACGCGGTCCGACAGGCTCGATTCCTCGCCGACCCCGGCCAGCTTCAGCAGGTCCTCCTCGGCGGCCTCGTCGAGCACGATCATCGCGTCGTCGATGGTGATGATGCCGACCAGCCGCCCGTCCTCGTCCACCACCGGGGCGGAAATAAGGTGGTACTGGTTGAAGGCATAGGCCACGTCATCCTCGTGCTGGGTGGCGGGGATGGCGCGGAAACTGTCCTCGGTGATGTCGGCGAGCCGCGTCTTGCGGGCCGAGGCCATCATCCGCCCCAGCGTGACATAGCCGACGGGCTTCATCCGCGGATCGGTCAGGATGATGTGGTAGAACTGCTCGGGCAGCTCGCGCTTGTGGGCGCGCAGGTAATCGATCATCTCGCCCACGGTCCAATGCTCGGGGGCATGGACCACCTCGCGCTGCATCAACCGGCCAGCGCTGTCTTCGGGATAGGCCAGCGCCTTTTCGACCGCGACCCGGTCTGACGGCTCCAGAACGTCGAGAATGGCCTCGATCTGCGCATCCGCCAGATCCTCGACCAGGTCGACCACGTCGTCGCTGTCGAGCTCGCGCACCGCGTCGGCCAGCACCTGGTCGGGCAGGAGCGCGATCACCTCTTCGCGCAGGCCCCAGTCCAGCTCCGACAGCACCTCGCCGTCGATGCCTTTGGACCAGAGGGCGAGCCAGGCCGCGCGCTCGCTGTCGGACACCTGCTCCAGAAGGTCAGCGATGTCAGCGGCATGCAGCGGCTCCATCAGATCGTCGATGGCGGCAACGTCGCCCGCGACGACCAACGCCTTCAGCCGGCCGCGCAATGTGTCGTCCAGCGCATAGGCGTCGCGCCCCTCGTCCGGGTCGCGTTCGCGCAGGGCGATGTCCTCTTCCTCGGGATCTGCCATGCCTGCCTCCGTTTTTCCTGCGTCCTGCGGTCACTTGCCCCTAACATAGCCTCTCGCGCACGGCTATCACCCGGCGCGGACCGATCGGCAGAAAAAGGGGACACGCGCCATGAGAGACCGCCTGATCCTGGGACAGACGCTCGCCTTCGCGGGCGATCCCGTCGCGGAAGGCCCCGCCGTCGCGACCCATGAGCAGTGCGGCGGCGTGCTGATCCGCGACGGTGTGATCGCGGAGCTGGGCGACGGCACGAGCCTGCGCGCCCGCCATCCGGGGGCCGAGGTGACCGACCATGGCGCCGCGCTGATCCTGCCCGGCTTCGTCGATGCGCACGCACATTACCCGCAGACCGCGATCATCGCCTCCTGGGGCAAGCGGCTGATCGACTGGTTGAACGCCTACACCTTCCCCGAGGAAGCGCGCTTCTGCGACCCCGCCTACGCGGCCGAAGTGGCCGCGCGCTACCTCGACCTGCTGCTGGCCAACGGCACCACCACGATGGCAAGCTTCTGCACGATCCACCCCGAAAGCGTCGACTCCTTCTTCGCCGCCGCCCAAAGTCGCGGGATGCGCGCGCTGGCCGGCAAGACCTGCATGGACCGCGACACCGCCCCTGTCTTTCTGCGCGACACCGCGCGGGCGGCCTATGACGACAGCCGCGCCCTGCTCGACCGCTGGCACGGCGTGGACCGCCTGTCCTACGTCATCACACCCCGCTTCTCGCCCACCTCGACCGAGGCGCAACTCGACGCGCTCGGCGCGCTCTGGGCGGAACACCCGGACTGCCTGATGCAGACCCACCTGAGCGAACAGACCGACGAGATCGCCTGGGTGAAATCGCTCTACCCCGAGGCGCGCGACTATCTCGACACCTACGAGGCGCATGGCCTTCTCGGCGCGAACGGCCTCTACGGCCACGCCATCCACCTCGAGCCGCGCGAGGTGGAGCGGCTGGCCGAGGTCGGCGCGGCGGTGGTGCATTGCCCGACCTCCAACAGCTTCATCGGATCGGGCCTCTTCGACATGGGGCTGCGCGCGCGGCTCCGCGTCGGGCTCGCCACCGACACTGGCGGCGGCTCGTCCTTCTCGATGCTGCGCACGATGGCGGCGGCTTACGAGATCTCGCAGCTCAAGGGCACCGCGCTGCACCCCTCCGAACTCCTGTGGCTCGCAACCGGCGGCTCGGCCGAGGCGCTGCGCCTCGGGGACCGGATCGGGCGGCTCGCGCCCGGATACGAGGCCGACCTCGTGGTGCTCGACCTCGCCTCCACCCAAGCCATCTCCCAGGCCGCGGCACGCGCCGAGGATATCTGGCAGACGGTGTTTCCCACCATCATGATGGGCGACGACCGCGCCGTGGCGCAGGTCTATGTCGCCGGCCGACCGGTCAGGCCCTGACCTTCTCTGTTTCGGAAATATCCCGGGGGAGACGCGCAAAGCGCGGCGGGGGCAGAGCCCCCCTACACCGCCGCCTGCACCGCGCCGCAGATATCCTCCACCACCGAGACCATCAGCGCCTCGTCCTCGGCCTCGGCCATCACGCGGATCAGCGGTTCGGTCCCCGACTTGCGGATCAGAAGCCGCCCGGTCCCGTTCAGCCGCGCCTCGCCCGCCGCGATTGCGGCCTGCACGGCAGGCATGTCCAGCGGCGTCTGCCCGGCGGCGTAGCGCACGTTGCGCAACAGCTGCGGCACCACTTCGAAACTATGGGCCAGGGCACTCGCCGGCTTGCCCGTCCGCACCATCTCGGCCAGGAATTGCAACCCCGCAATCAGCCCGTCGCCGGTGGTGGCATAATCCGTCATCACGATGTGGCCCGACTGCTCGCCGCCCAGGTTCAGCCCCAGCGCGCGCATCGCCTCGACCACGTAGCGGTCGCCCACCGGCGTGCGGTGCAGGTGGATCGCGCGTTCGCCGAGGTAGCGCTCAAGCCCGAGGTTCGACATCACGGTGGCCGCCAGCGTCTGACCCTTGAGCCGCCCCTCCTCCGCCCAGCGGTTCGCGAACAGCGCCATGATCTGGTCGCCGTCGGCCACGGCCCCGGTCTCGTCGAGCAGGATCACCCGGTCCGCGTCGCCGTCGAGGCAGATGCCCACGTCGGCCCCAACCTCCCGGATCTTCGCCGCCGCCGCCTCGGGCGCGGTGGAGCCGACGCCGGCGTTGATGTTGCGCCCGTCGGGCGACACGCCGATGGCGATGACCTCGGCGCCCAGTTCCCACAGCACTTCGGGCGCGGCGCGGTAGGCGGCGCCATTGGCGCAGTCGATCACCACCTTCAGCCCGTCGAGGGTGACACCCTGCGGGAACGTCCCCTTCACCCGCTCGACATAGCGGAAGCGGCCATCGTCGATCCGTTTGGCCCGGCCGATGTTGGGGGCCATCGCCGCCTCGAACTCGCCGAAGACCAGCGCCTCGATCTCGGCCTCGGCCTCGTCGCTGAGCTTGAAGCCGTCCGGCCCGAAGAACTTGAT
>CAKZPN010000034.1 GCA_937139335.1 uncultured Roseicyclus sp.
TAGCCGCCGCCGGCGAGCTTCTTGAACTTCACCAGCGCGAAGTCGGGCTCGATGCCGGTGGTGTCGCAATCCATGACCAGGCCGATGGTGCCGGTCGGCGCGATCACGGTGGCCTGCGCGTTGCGATAGCCATGCGCCTCGCCCAGCGTCAGCGCCTCGTCCCAAGCCTGCCGCGCGAGCGCCACAAGGCTCTGGTCGGGGCAATTGGCGTGGTCAAGTGCGACCGGGTTCACGTTCACCTGCTCGTAACCCTCGGTCTTGCCATGGGCGGCGGCACGGTGGTTGCGGATGACGCGCAGCATGTGCTCGCGGTTGCGCTCGAAGCCGGCGAAGGCGCCAAGTTCCGACGCGATCTCGGCCGAGGTGGCATAGGACACGCCCGTCATGATCGCGGTCAGCGCGCCGCACATCGCGCGGCCCTCGGGGCTGTCGTAGCCGAGGCCCATGTTCATCAAGAGACCGCCGATATTGGCATAGCCGAGGCCGAGCGTGCGGAAATCATAGGACCGCTGCGCGATTTCCTGCGAGGGGAACTGGGCCATCATCACGCTGATTTCCAGCGTCAGGGTCCAGAGCCGGCAGGCGTGCATGTAGCTTTCGGCGTCGAACTTGCCGGCCGAGTAGAAGGTCAGCAGGTTCATCGACGCGAGGTTGCAGGCGGTGTCGTCGAGGAACATGTATTCCGAGCACGGGTTCGAGCCGCGGATCGCGCCATCCTCGGGGCAGGTGTGCCAGGCGTTGACGGTGTCGTGGAACTGGATGCCCGGATCGGCGCAGGCCCAGGCGGCGTGCCCGACCTTTTCCCAAAGATCCCGCGCCTTGATGGTTTTCGCCACCTTGCCGCCGACGCGGTTGGTCAGGTCCCAGTTCTCGTCGTTCTCAACCGCTTTCAGGAATTTATCGGTGACGCGGATCGAGTTGTTTGAGTTCTGGCCAGACACGCTGGAATAAGCTTCGCTGTCCCAATCGGTGTCGTAGGTGGGGAATTCGATGCTCGTGTAGCCCTGCTTGGCGTAGTCGAGAACCCGTTTGATGTAAGTTTCCGGAATAGCGGCCGATTTCGCCGCGCGGATTGCCTTTTTCAGCGCCTCGTTCTTGGTCGGCTCGACCGCGTCCTCAAGGCTGCCGTCCCACTCGCGGATCGCGGCGAAGATGGCGTTCAGCATCTTTTCATGGGTCTTGGAGCCGGCGACGAGGCTTGCCACCTTCTGCTCCTCGATCACCTTCCAGTCGATGAAGGCCTCGATATCGGGGTGGTCGGCGTCGACGATGACCATCTTGGCGGCGCGTCGCGTGGTGCCGCCCGACTTGATCGCGCCGGCCGCCCGGTCGCCGATCTTGAGAAAGCCCATCAGGCCGGACGACTTGCCGCCGCCCGACAGCTTTTCGCCCTCGCCGCGCAGGTGGCTGAAGTTGGTGCCGGTGCCGGAGCCGTACTTGAACAGGCGCGCCTCGCGCACCCACAAGTCCATGATCCCGCCTTCGTTCACGAGGTCGTCCTGCACGCCCTGGATGAAGCAGGCATGCGGCTGCGGGTGCTCGTAGCTGGAGGTCGACTTGGTCAGCTTGCCGGTCTTCCAGTCGACGTAGTAGTGGCCCTGCGCCGGGCCATCGATGCCGTAGGCCCAGTGCAAGCCGGTGTTGAACCACTGCGGGCTGTTGGGCGCCGCCATCTGGCGCGCCAGCATCAGCTGCATTTCGTCGAGATAGGCCTGCGCGTCGCCTTCGGAGGTGAAATAGCCCCCTTTCCAGCCCCAGTAGCACCAGGCGCCCGCGAGGCGGCGGAACACCTGCTTGGCCGAGGTCTCGCCGACATAGCGCGCGTCCTCGGGCAGCTCTTCCAGCGCCTTCTCGTCGGCGACCTGGCGCCACAGGAACTCGGGGATGCCCTTTTCCTTCACCGGCTTCAGGCGCGCGGGCACGCCGGCCTTTCGGAAGTATTTCTGCGCGATCACGTCCGATGCCACCTGGCTCCAGCCCACGGGCACTTCGACATGTTCCAGCTTGAAGACGACGGTCCCGTCCGGGTTGCGGATCTCGGAGGTGGTCGTGGTGAACTCGAGATCGGCGTAGGTGTCCGCACCGGCCCGTGTAAATCTGCGTTCGATCTTCATGTTGGCTGCCCCTTTAGCCCTGTGCTTCGTCGTGAGCGGCCTGCCAGCGTCGTTGCGCTCGGACCGTCTTGTTTGGAGGGACAGCAACACGCTCCGCGGCAAGGCCTGAAAGACCCCCGCTGCCCGGTCGTGCCGGGCAAATCCGGATTGTGGTGGGTGTGTTCCCCGTCCCGCCGGCGCCCACCATATGTTGTGGTGATCGTCTCGGCCCACACAACCTGACGTAGGTTGCCCCCACGGGTCAACGTATTTTTTACGACTTCGTGACAGTTTTTTCTGTTGCAATGGGACCCTGGACTTGGGCCCGGGGGATGCGGGTGATTCATCCCCAGAGCGTTAATTCTTCTGACAGAATCCGGTTTTCCCTTTGCCCGTTGAGGCTTGCGGCGCCCGGCGAAGGCGATGCCTGAACCTTCTGCACAGACGGGCGGCGCAAAATGCGCCTGCCTCGGCCCGGGTCAGCCTCTCATACCCACACTACATATGGTGTGTGATGGCGACATCCCTGCCACAGGCAGCGAGTCATTCGGCGGTGAAAAGGAAATGGTCGGGGCGGCGAGAATCGAACTCACGACCTTCTGTACCCAAAACAGACGCGCTACCAGGCTGCGCTACGCCCCGACGTGGGTCCTGTTACCGCGCGCTGGGGCGGTTGAAAAGCCCCGCCGGCAGTCGCAATCACTCGGCCGCGCAGGCCCAGGCGGCAACGTCCTGAACGATGGCCGGATGGCGCATCACGTCACCCTCCGACAGGCCTAGCGTCGCCGCCATGCCGCCGTTGATCTCGAGCACATACTGGATGCCGTCGCCGCCGGGGATCGGCGTGCGGTCAAGCGGGACGGCATTTTCGTGGATGCGCTGCACAACGCCGGTCTCGTCGGCAAAGATCATGTCGAGCGGGATCAGCGTGTTCTCCATCCAGAAGCTCACCCGCTGGGGCCGCTCGTAGACAAACAGCATCCCCGTCATGCGCGGCATCTCGGGCACGTGCATCAAACCCTGGGCACGCCCCTGGGGCGTGTCGACGACTGCGACGCGGAACCGGACGGTGCCGAAATCGCCACGGATCTCAAGCCTGTCCGCGCTGCAGGCGGCCTGCGCCGCGGCAGGCAGCACGGTCAGGGCGAGAACCGCCACAACAATCAACTTGACTAGGCGCACGAGCCCCTCCTCAGACGAATTCCCAGCTGCGCACCTCGGCGGCCATCTTGCCGCGCGGGCCGTCCACCACCTTGATCGCGACCGCCTCGCCCGGCTGCAGGTCGGCCAGCCCGCAGCGGTGCAGGATCTCGATGTGCACGAATACATCTTCAGGATGACCGAAGACATTCGCGAAGCCAAAGCCTTTCGCGCGGTCGAACCATTTCACCCGCGCCGGAACGAAGGCGACATCGGGGGCCAGATCGGCCACGACACCATCGTGGCCGAATCCCTCGGGCGGCTCGATCTGCAGCACCTCAACGGCCTGAATGCCGCGCTCGGTGCTTTGCGCCAGCACGGAAATCTTCGAGTCCTCGGCCACCGACCCCTGGCCGAAATTCCGTAGTACATTGGCATGAAGCAAGATGTCCGGCCCGCCATCATCATCGAGGATGAAGCCGAATCCCTTGCCGACATCGAACCATTTCACACGGCCGTGCACGGTGGCAGGGCCGTCCGCGTCCACATCCACCATGCTCGAATATCCCATATCTTCGGCCCGCGATCGAAAGCTATCACATCTAGATTTGGCTTGCCGATGCCGCAGGCACAAGGTCGAAATAGTCATTTTATGTAGTGGGTTGAAATTTTGGGCGGCTGTTTGACGCGGAAATTCACGGCAGGGCGCGCCGCCACCCGCCTCAGGGGTTGAGCCGCTGCACCGCCCAATCCGCGCCCGGGGTCGCGCGCTTCCAGCGGAAACGATCGTGCAACCGGAAGGCGCCATCGGCCCAGAATTCGATCTCGACGGGGGTGATCCGGAAGCCTCCCCAGAACGGCGGGCGCCGGGGGCTGGGCCCGTGCTGGGCCGTCACCTTGGCGACCTCGGCGACCAGCGCGGCGCGCCCCGAAAGCGGTTGTGACTGCTTCGAGGCCCAGGCGCCCAGCCGGCTCTTGAGCGAGCGCGAGGCGTAATAGGCGTCGGCCCGCGGCCCCTCTTCGCGCTCGACCGTGCCGCGCACGCGGATCTGGCGGCGGAGCGATTTCCAGTGCATCACGAACGCGGCCTTGCCCGATCCGATGATCTCGCGGCCCTTGGCGCTCTCGTAGTTCGTGTAGAAGATGAACGCGCCCTGCCCGGCCCCCTGCGCCTCGATCTCCTTCAGCAGGACCATGCGCACGTTGGGCATCCCGTCGGCGTCGACGCTTGCCAGCGCGATGGCGTTGGGGTCGTTCGGCTCGGTGGCTTCCGCCTCGGCCAGCCAGATTTTCGCGATCTCGAACGGGTCGTCACCCGCGAAAATGCCGCCCCGGTCGCTCATCGCATGTCCCCTTTTGTGTCACCCCTGCGCGTCAGCTAGCGCCGGCACCGCGATGGTGCAAGCCTGCCTCTCTTGAAGCGCCGCAGACGATGGCTTACGAGACCCGCAGCGATCAGAACGAAAACGAGGGCACAGATGGGTTTGATGACTGGCAAGCGCGGGCTCATCATGGGGCTTGCGAATGACAAATCCATCGCCTGGGGCATCGCCAAGGCGCTTGCGGCCGAGGGCGCGGAACTGGCGTTCTCCTATCAGGGCGAGCAACTGCTGAAGCGGGTGCAGCCGCTGGCCTCCAGCCTCGGATCGGACGTGATGATCCCCTGCGATGTCGGGGACGAGGCGTCGCTCGACGCGCTTTTCACGGCGCTCGAGGACAAATGGGGCGGTCTCGATTTCGTCGTCCACGCCATCGGGTTCTCAGACAAGAACGAGCTGCGCGGCCGCTATGTCGAGACCAGCCCGGCCAATTTCACGATGACGATGAACATTTCGGTCTATTCCTTCACCGCCGTCTGCCAGCGCGCCGAGAAGATCATGAAGAACGGCGGCAGCCTGCTGACGCTCACCTATTACGGCGCCGAGAAGGTCATGCCGCATTACAATGTCATGGGTGTCGCCAAGGCCGCGCTCGAAGCCTCGGTAATGTATCTGGCCGAGGACCTGGGCCGCGACGGCATCCGCGTGAACGCGATTTCGGCGGGCACGATCAAGACGCTGGCGGCATCGGGCATCGGCGATTTCCGCTACATCCTGAAGTGGAACGAGAACAACTCCCCGCTGCGCCGCACGGTGACGCAGGACGAGGTCGGGAAATCGGCGCTCTACCTGCTGTCGGATCTGGCCAGCGCCGTCACCGGAGAGGTGCTCCATGTCGATGCGGGCTACCACGTCATCGGCATGAAGAATCCCGAGGCCCCCGACATGAGCCTCGAGAAGAAGGAGGCCTGAGCCATGATCACGCCGCTGCCGCATGAAAAGGGCTTTCACGTCAGCTGGGATCAGCTCCACCGCGACGCGCGCGCGCTGGCCTGGCGGCTCGACAAGCGCGGGCCCGGTGAGGGTGGCGCATGGCGCGCGGTGGTGGCGATCACGCGGGGCGGCATGGCGCCCGCGATGATCGTCGCGCGCGAGCTCGACATCCGCACGGTCGATACGATCAGCGTGAAATCCTACCACGCGGGCGGCGGCAAGGCCGACACGCAGCGCGAGGCGGAGGTGCTGAAAAGCCCTGACAAGGACATGATGGGCGATGGCGAGGGCATCCTGGTCGTCGACGACCTGGTCGATACCGGTAAGACGCTGGAACTGGTTCGCCAGCTCTACCCCAAGGCGCATTTCGCCACGATCTACGCCAAGCCCAAGGGCGAGCCTATGGTCGACACATTCATCACCGGGGTGAGCCAGGATACCTGGATCTTCTTCCCCTGGGACATGGCGCTGCAGTACGTCGAACCCTATCGCGGCAAGGACTGATCCGCCGCCGTCCGATCGCCGGGTCACGACCTGTCGTCACCGCATGGCAAGGGCTTCCGCAAGAACAGACTTCACCGCGTCGCCCGGCACGTCCGCCGTGACGAAACTGTCGCCGATGCCGCGCGCGAGGATGAAGCGCAGCCTGCCGTCGACCACCTTCTTGTCCTGCCCCATCAGCGACAGGAGGCCGTCGGCATCCGGCAATTCCCCTTCGATGTCAGACAGATCACGCTTCATCTGCATCTGCGCCAGATGCGCCCGCACCCGGCTCGGGTCCTCCTGGCTGCACAGGCCCAGCCGCGCCGACAGCTCGAAGGCCAGCGCGCAGCCGATGGCCACGCCCTCGCCATGCAGCAACCGGTCGGAATAGCCGGTTGCGGCCTCCAGGGCATGGCCAAAGGTGTGGCCAAGGTTCAACAGCGCCCGGTCGCCCTGCTCGGTCTCGTCGCGCACCACGATGTCGGCCTTCATCTGCACCGACCGGCGCACCGCCTCCGCGCGCAGCGCGGCATCGCCGGCGGCCAGTGCCGGACCGTTCTGCTCCAGCCAGTCGAAGAAACCGGCGTCGCCCAGCAGCCCGTATTTCGCCACTTCGCCGTAGCCCGCGCGGAAATCACGCGCGGTCAGCGTGCCCAGCACGTCGATATCGGCCAGAACGAGGCTCGGCTGGTGGAAACTGCCGACCAGGTTCTTGCCGTGGCCGGTGTTGATCCCGGTCTTGCCGCCGACGGAACTGTCCACCTGCGCGAGCAGCGAGGTCGGCACCTGCACGAACCGCACCCCGCGCCGCAGGATCGCGGCGGCAAAGCCGACAAGGTCGCCGATGACGCCGCCGCCGAAGGCCAGCACCATGTCGCGCCGCTCCACGCGCTCGTCGAGCAGCCAGTCCACCACGCGGATCAGGTGCGGCCAGCTTTTCGTGCCCTCGCCCGGCGGAAGGACCAGCGCGGCGCTGTCCACGCCGCCGGCGCGCAGCCCGTCCTGCAGCGCCGCGAGGTGCAGGCCCGCGACCGTCTCCTCGGTCACGATCCAGACCCGCGGCCGCGACAACAGCGGCGCGATCTCGGCCCCTGCCCGCGCGATCAAGCCCTGACCGATCCGAACGTCATAAGCGCGCTCGCCAAGTGGCACATGCACCGTTTCGATCATGATCCGTCCCTTTCCACCGCGCCCGCGCGCGCCAGTTCCGCCATCACATGGCCCGCCGTATCCTCGATCGACCAGCTCGGCTGAACATGGACCGACAGCGGCGCCAGCGCATAGACCGGGTCGCGCTCGGTCAGCAGCGCCGCCAGTGTCGCGCGCGGTGTCGCCGTCCGCAGCAAGGGCCGCGTCGTCTTGTGCCGCACCCGCGTCCAGAGCAGGTCGAGATCCGCCTTCAGCCACAAGACCGAGGCGCGGCCGGTCAACAGCCGCCGGTTGGCATCCGACATCCAGGCGCCGCCGCCGGTGGACAGGATGCAGGGCGGCCCGTCGAGCAGGCGCGCGATCACGGCGCTTTCCTTCTCGCGGAAGAACGGCTCGCCGTAGCGCTCGAAGATCTCGGCGATGGAGAGCTGCGCAGAGGTCACGATCTCGGCGTCCGAGTCGCGCATCGCCACCCCCAGCCGCGTCGCCAGCGCCCGACCCACGGCGGTCTTGCCCGAGCCCATCATCCCCACCAGCACGACGGTGCGCAGCAGGCGTTCCCTGCGCCGTTCACGCGATTGTGGCGTCGTTTCGCCCATGGTCCCGATTTTTCTTTCCCCCGACTGGCGCAATTCCGCCGGTCATGGCTTATAAGGAATTGAGAACGGCGGCAAACGTCGATCCGCACGCGGACCGGGGTTCCGGCGCGGCGGCACACCTGAGGCAAGGGGACGCAATCCCATGGGGCGCATCATCCGGTTTCTTCTCATTCTGATCGTGCTCGTCGTGCTCGGGCTGATCGGATATTCCTATTCGGGCTATCTCGTGCCCACGCAGCAGACGGTGACGACCCCGGTGGAGCTCGATGTCGACTAGGCCCGCCGCGGGCGCGCTCTGCGTCATCCTCCTGTCCGCGCTGCCGCTGGCGGCGCAGCCGGACCCGGCCGACCTGTCCGACCTGCCGGAACAGACCACGCCCGAATGGCTGTCGGACACGATCACCCGGCCGCATGCCAATGTCGCGACCTCGGCGCTGCCGCCCGAGATCACCGTGATGCCGCTGGGCGCGGTAGAGATCGAGGCGATCGGCCTTCTGCCGCCCGCGATCACCGGCTTGCCGCGCGATCTCTGGGGCGCGTCCGAGACCGACACGCTGTCGCGCCTTCTGGGCGCGCAGCCGGTGCAGGGGCTGCCCGCGATCCAGGCCTTCACCGAGACCCTGGCGCTGGCCGAGCTTGACCCGCCCGCCGATGCCGACCCGGACCGAGCCGCGCTGTTCCTTGCCCGGCTCGACCTGCTGCTGGCGCGCGGTGCGCTCGACCCCGCGCAGGCGCTCATCGAACGAGCTTCGCCGCGCAATCCCGACGTGTTCCGGCGCTGGTTCGACATCTCGCTTCTGAATGGCTACGCCGAGCGCGCCTGCGCCGCGATGGCAGCCAACCCCGACATCGCGCCCACCCTGCCCGCGCGGATCTTCTGCCTCGCGCGCTCCGGCGACTGGTCGGCGGCCGCGCTGACGCTCGACACCGGCGAGGCTCTGGGGCGCATCACCGAGGAGGAGGGCGACCTGATCGCCCGCTTCCTCGACCCCGAGCTGTCCGACGGCGCCGCGCCGCTGCCGCCCGACCCGGCGCTGACGCCGCTCACCTTCCAGATGCGTTCGGCCATCGGCGAACGCCCGGCGACCACCGGCCTGCCACTGGCCTTCGCCCATGCCGATCTGAGCGACCTCGCAGGCTGGCGCGCGCAGCTTGACGCGGCCGAGCGGCTGACACGCTCGGGCGCCATCGAGCCCGCGCAATGGCTCGCGATCTACACCTCGCGCGTCCCCTCCGCCTCGGGCGGCGTCTGGGACCGGGTCGCGGCGCTGCAACGATTCGACGGCGCGATCCTGGCCGGTGACACCTCCGGCACCGCCGCCCGCCTGCCCGCCGCCTGGGAGGCGATGGAGGGCGCGGGGCTGGAAATCGCCTTCGCCGAAATCTACGCCGACCACCTGTTGCGCCTGCCGCTGACCGGCGAGGCCGGGTTGCTCGCGCGGCGCATCGCGCTGCTGTCCTCGCGCTACGAACAGGTCGCGCAGGCCGCCGTGCCGCAAAGCGAGGACGAGCGCTTCGCCTTCGCCATCGCCACCGGCCAGACCGCGACGGCACCCCCCGCTGCCGACATGGTCGCCAATGCCGTCGCCGACGCCTTCGGCCCGACCCCGCCCGAGCATCGCTACGCCTGGTTCCTGCAAAACAACCGGCTGGGCGAGGCGCTGCTGCGTGCGGCGCTGGTTCTGTCGAACCCCGGCCGCGATCCCGCCGACCTCACCGACGCGCTGGCGCTCTACCGCGCCGTGGGGCTTGAGACCGTGGCGCGGCGGGCGGCGCTGCAACTGATCCTGATGCGGGGCTGAGCCATGGCCGCGCCCGCCAGCGACACCCGCCAGATCGCCGCCTTCCTCGACGCACAGGCCGCCGAACAGGGTGCCGCGCGCAACACACGTCTGGCCTATGGCCGCGACCTCGCCGACGCGGCGGGCTGGCTGGCGCGGCGCGGCGGCACGCTGGGCGGCGCCACGCGGCAAGACCTCGAAGCCTACCTCGCCCATCTCGACGCGCAGGGTCTGGCACCCGCCACCCGTGCGCGTCGGCTCTCGGCGCTGAAACAGCTCTACCGCTTCACGGTCGACGAGGGCTGGCGCGCCGACAACCCCGCGCTGCAGATCAAGGGTCCGGGCAAGCGCCGCAGTCTGCCCGACACGCTGAGCCTGGAAGACGTCGACGCGCTGCTTGCCGCCGCTACCGCCCATGGGCGCACGCAAGCCGACCGGCTGCGCAACACCTGCCTGATGCAGGTGCTCTACGCGACCGGGCTGCGCGTGACAGAACTGGTCTCGCTTCCCGTCGCGGCCGTGCGCGGCAACCCGCAACTGCTCCTCGTGCGCGGCAAGGGCGACAAGGACCGGATGGTGCCGCTCTCGCCGCCCGCGCGCGCCGCGATCACCGCCTGGCTCGCTCATCGTGACGCGGAGGAGGAGCGCGCGCGGGCGGAGCGCGGTGCGAAACCCTCGCCCTTCCTCTTTCCCTCGCATGGCAAGGACGGGCACCTCACCCGCATCCGCTTCTTCACGCTGATCAAGGAGTTGAGCCTCGCCGCCGGCCTCGACCCATCCAAGATCACGCCGCACACGCTGCGCCACGCCTTCGCGACGCATCTGTTGCAGAACGGCGCCGACCTGCGCGCGATCCAGACGCTGCTGGGGCACGCCGATATCGCCACGACCGAGATCTACACCCACATCCTCGACGAGCGGCTGAAGCGCCTCGTCCTCGACCACCACCCGCTCGCGACCCGTTAACCCCGCCTCAAGGTCAACGCGCGCGTCCCTTTCCTTGCTTCGAAACTACCTCGGGGGGAGGCACTGCAAGGCGACGGGAGGCAAAGCCCCCCGGCAACACCGGCCAAGTGCCGCGCGGCACCATCTTGCAGCACCGCACGCCGCACCCCATAACCACGCCATGGACCCCACACCCGTTTCCGAGACCGCATCGGCCCTCGCCGACCCCTCCACCTGGATCACCGCCGCGGTGATCGTGATCCTTCTGCTGTGCTCGGGATTCTTCTCGGGCTCGGAAACCGCGCTGACCGCCGCCTCTCGTGGCAAGCTGCGCTCGATGTCGGACCGGGGCGACAACGTCTCCAAGGGGGCCAACCGCGCGCTGGCGCTGAAGGAAGACAACGAACGCCTGATCGGCGGCATCCTGCTCGGCAACAACCTCGTCAACATCCTCGCCACCTCGCTCGCCACGGCGCTTTTCACCACCATCGTCGGCGAGGGCGGCGTGGCGATCGCCACGCTGGTGATGACGGCGCTGGTGCTGATCTTCTCCGAGGTGCTGCCAAAGACCTACGCGATCAACGACCCCGAGCGCACCGCCGCCCGCGCCGCGCGCCCCATCGGGCTGGTCATCGCGATCATGGCGCCGGTCGTCGCCGTCGTGCGTCTGGTCGTGCGCTTCGTCCTGCGGCTCTTCGGCGTGCGCATCGACGCCAGCGCCAACATGCTCTCGGTCCACGAGGAAATCATGGGCGCGCTGTCGCTCGGTCATTCCGAAGGCACGGTCGAGAAGGAACAGCGCGACCGGCTCCTCGGCGCGCTCGACCTGCACGAGCGGACGGTGGAAGAGATCATGCTCCACCGTTCCGGGATCGAGATGATCGACGCCGAGGCCGACCCCGAAGTGATCCTGAGCCAGGCGCTGCAATCGCCCCACACCCGCCTGCCGGTCTTCAAGGGCGAGCAGGAGAACATCATCGGGCTGGTGCATGCCAAGGACCTGCTCCGTGCCATCGACCGCCTGACGCGGGGCGAGGATGCGCCGGGCATCGCCGGGTTCAAGATCATGGACGTGGCGGTGAAGCCCTATTTCATCCCCGAGACCACGACGCTCGACGACCAGCTGCGCCAGTTCCTCAAGCGCCACACGCATTTCGCGCTGGTGGTTGACGAATATGGCGCGCTGCGCGGCCTCATCACGCTCGAGGATATCCTCGAGGAGATCGTGGGCGAGATCACCGACGAGTTCGACATTGCCGAGACGCCGGAGCTGACCCCCGCGCCCGACGGCAACTACCTGATCGACGGCGCGATGACGATCCGCGACTTCAACCGCGCCACCGACCTGACCCTGCCCGATGACGAGGCGAACACGGTCGCGGGGCTGGTGATCCACGAGGCGCAGACGATCCCGGTGACCGGCCAGTGCTTCAGCTTCCACGGCTTCCGCTTCGAGGTGGCCGAGCGCGACCGCAACCGCCTGACAAAGATCAAGGTGCGGAAGCTCGGCTGACCAGTTCGCCCTGCAACCGCGCGCGGTCGGCGGGGTCGTCCAGCATGTCCATCGCGCGGCGGGCATGATCGGCCGCCGCCGCACGCGCCGCCTCGGCCAATTCCGGGTTGCCGAGCCGGGTGAGCGAGCCAAGCGCCGCCTGCAGCGCCAGGTGCACTTCCAGCGCCGAGGCGGCATTGCGCGCCACGGCGCCGAAGCTCACCTCGAAAAGCCGCGGCAGCGGAACCGGGCGGATCCAGATCCGCTCGCAGGTCGGCGTCTCCTCCGGCTCCTCGCGCGCCAGCAGGCCCATGACGCGGGCCAGCCGGTAGACCATGTCGACCGCCGTGTTGGGGTCGTTGACGCCCGGAGACAGCGCCCGCGTCGCGACCTCGGCCAGCATGGCGACAGAATGGATCGGGTCCAGCTCGAAGGTGCGTTGCTCGCCCACCGGGATCGCCGAGCGGATCGCGCCTTCGGCCTGCGCGTCCATCTCCGTGCCGCCCACGACCGAGGCCAGCGCATCGCCTGCCTGCACGAACCGGCCGACGGGCTCGACCACGTAGATCTGGGCCCCCAGGTCCTCGGCACGGTCCTGCAGCGCGGTCTCGAAGATCTGTTCGATGTAGCCCGCGCGCGGCGCCGTCACAGCGATACCGCCGGCCGGGATGCTGGCGTCGGGCGCCAGTCGCCGCGCACCCTGGGCCGGGCGGCGGGCCATAGCCGTCAAGGCCTCCTCCGCCCGGTTCTCGATCAGCCCGGCGGTGTGGGTCAGCCCGCCGTAGCTGTCGAGATGCCCGATCCAGCGGATGATCGCCGCGACGATCCAGAGCGCCACCGCGACGGTGGTGAAGAACAGCACCACCAGTCCGCGTTCCCCGAACAGGTCGGCGGCGCGCAGGATCATCGCGATCAGCGCGTAGACATAGGCCCCCAGGAACGTCGCCAGCACCGAATGGGTGACCGTGTCCTGGCGGAGCAGCGAATGCGCGCGCGGCGTCCACTGCCCCTCGGCGCGCGAGAAGCCCGTGACCATGATGGTGAGCGAGAAGGTGACGACGGCCAGCATCGAACTGGCGATGACCGAGAGGATCGAGTCGACCGCCTCGGCCCCCACGAAATCGGCGGCCCCTTCGGGAATGAGCGGACCGGCCAGGACGGTGACGCCAAGCGCCACCACGTTCATCACCGCGACGAGGATGACGCGGACATAGATGCGGCGGGATTGCTGCCGCACCCATCGCCAGATCGACGCGAACATTTTCGGAAGCCTCCGGTCTGCGACACGGGATGTCGCCTTTGGACTTGTCGGGCGCGGGAGCTTCGCGCGACGGTGCGCGGGTCACGCTAGTAGAGGTCAGCCATGAACACCACCACCCGCGTCTGCATCATCGGCGGGGGCGTTGTCGGCGCCTCGGTCGCCTACCACCTGACCAAGCTGGGCTGGTCGGACGTGATGCTGGTGGAACGTTCGGAATTGACCAGCGGTTCCACCTGGCACGCGGCGGGCGGGTTCCACACGCTGAACGGCGACACCAACATGGCGGCGTTGCAGGGCTACACGATCCGGCTCTACCGCGAGCTGGAGGCGCTCACCGGCATGTCCTGCGGGCTGCACCATGTCGGCGGCGTGACGCTGGCCGACACGCCCGAACGGCTCGACATGCTGAAGGCCGAGCGCGCCAAGCACCGGTTCATGGGGCTCGAGACCGAGATCATCGGGCCGGCGGAGATCAAGGAACTGGCCCCGATCACCAACATCGACGGCATCCTCGGCGGGCTCTACGACCCGCTCGACGGCCACCTCGACCCTTCCGGCACCACCCATGCCTACGCCCGCGCCGCGCGCATGGGCGGGGCCGAGATCGTGCTGCATACCAAGGTGCTGGAGACCAATCCGCGCGCCGACGGCACCTGGGACGTGGTGACCGACAAGGGCACGATCCACGCCGAGCACGTGGTGAACGCCGGTGGTCTCTGGGCGCGCGAGGTGGGCGCGATGGCGGGCTGCTACCTGCCGCTGCACCCGATGGAGCACCAGTACATCGTGACCGAGGACACGCCCGAGATCTTCGACCTCGGCCGCGAGCATCCGCATGTCATGGATCCCTCGGGCGAAAGCTATCTCAGGCAGGAGGGGCGCGGGCTTTGCATCGGGTTCTACGAGCAGAAATGCCGGCCCTGGGCCGTCGATGGCACCCCGTGGGAGTTCGGGCACGAGTTGCTGCCCGACGATTTCGACAAGATCGAGGCCAGCATCGAATTTGCCTACCGCCGCTTTCCGGTGCTGGAACGGGCGGGCGTGAAATCGGTGATCCACGGCCCCTTCACCTTCGCGCCCGACGGCAACCCGCTGGTTGGCCCGGTGCCGGGCCTGCGCAACTACTGGTCGGCCTGCGGCGTGATGGCAGGGTTCAGCCAAGGCGGCGGCGTCGGCCTGATGCTGGCGCAGTGGATGATCGAGGGCGAAACGGAGCGCGACACGATGGCGATGGACGTCGCCCGTTTCGGCCGCTGGATCACGCCGGGCTACACGCTGCCCAAGGTGATCGAGAACTACCAGACGCGGTTTTCCGTGGTCTACCCGAACGAGGAACTGCCGGCCGCCCGCCCGTTCCGAACCTCGCCGATGTATGACGTGTTCGACGCGCTCGGCGCGGTCTGGGGCCAGCAATACGGGCTGGAGGTTGTGAACTACTTCGCCGCCGAGGGCGAGCCGCGCTACGAGACGCCGTCCTTCCGCCGTTCGAACGCCTTCGAGGCCACCGCGCGCGAGGTGGCGGCGGTGCGCGAGGGCGTCGGCATCAACGAGCTGCAGAACTTCGGCAAGTATCGCGTCACCGGCACGGGGGCCCGCGCTTGGCTCGACCGGATCATGGCGGGGCGCATCCCGAAACCGGGGCGACTGTCGCTGACGCCGATGCTGTCGGAGCGCGGCAAGATCATCGGGGATTTCACGGTGTCCTGCCTGTCGGAGACCGAGTTCCAGGTGACCGCAAGCTACGGCGCGCAGGATTATCACCTGCGCTGGTTCGAGAGCCATCTGGACGGCGACGTGCAGGTCGAGAACCTGTCGGATCGCCGCACCGGGTTCCAGATCGCGGGACCGCGCGCGCGCGATCTGCTGGCCGCCGTCACCCGCGCCGATGTCAGCGCCGAGGCGGTCCGTTTCATGGACGTGCGCCGGATGAGCGTCGGGATGTGCGACGCGATCGTCCAGCGCGTCAGCTACACCGGCGATATGGGCTACGAGATCTACGTCGACGCGATGGATGAGCGCGCGCTGTGGCAGGCGCTGTGGGACAAGGGGCAGGCGTTCGGGATCAAGCCCTTCGGGATGCGCGCGATGATGTCGCTCAGGCTCGACCGGTTCTTCGGGTCGTGGATGCGGGAGTTCTCGCCGGATTACACGCCCGCCGAGACCGGGCTCGACCGCTTCATCCAATTCGCCAAGCCCGGCCCCTTCATCGGTCGGGCCGCCGCCGAAGCGGCCCGCGCCACCCCGCCCGAGCGCCGGCTGACGCAATTCGTGGTAGAGGCCGCCGATGCCGACGTGGTCGCCTACGAGCCGATCTGGCTCGACGGCGCGGTCGCGGGCTTCTGCACCTCGGGCGGCTATTCGCACTGGACCGGGCAATCGGTGGCGATGGGCTTCCTTCCCGCCGACAGGATCGTAGACGGGCTCAAGGTCGAGATCGAGATCCTGGGCGAGATGCGCCCTGCCCGCGTGGTGACGGCGCCGCTCTGGGACGATCCGCGGATGCGGGCGTGAGCGCGCCCACCATCCTCCTGCTCGCCGCCGGCCGGTCCACCCGGATGCAGGGTCGCGACAAGCTGCTGGAGGTGGTCGCGGACCAGCCGCTGCTGCGGCTGATGGCGACGCGCGCGGTGAAGGCGGGCGTCCCGGTGCGCGTGGTGCTCGGCCCCGGCCAGCCCGAGCGGCGCACGGCGCTGGAGGGGCTGGCGATCGAGATCGTCGAGGCGGAGGACAGCGACGGCATGGCCGCCTCGATCCGGGCGGGCGTCGCGGGGCTCGGAACCCCGGTGCTGCTGGTGCTGGCCGACATGCCCGAGATCACGGCCAATGACCTCTACCTCATGGTGACGCTGGCGGCGCAGGCGCCGAAGGCGATCCTGCGCGCCGCGACGCAGGACGGGCGGCCCGGCCACCCGGTGCTGTTCCCGGCCGATCTTGTAAAGGATCTGGCCCAGCTCACCGGCGACGAAGGCGCGAAAACGGTCCTGAGCCGCGAGGCCAAGCGCCTGCACCTGCTGCCCTTGGCCGATGACCGCGCGGTGGTCGACCTCGACACACCAGAGGATTGGGCGGATTGGCGCGCGCGCCGGTCCTTATAGAAAAAGGGCGGCCCAGTCGGCCGCCCGTTTCCTTGTCTTCACCGTCAGGCCGGTCGGGGCCGCAGGATCAGAGCTGCAGCAGCTTGGCCTCATGCGCCTTCAGCGCACGGCGGGCGGAGGTGTAGTCGGAAATCCCCTCCTCCGTCGCGAGATCGGGGAACAGCGTGACGATCTCGTTCCGCTCTTCCGCCCCCATCGCGCCGAGCGTCTGATCGCCGGGCTGGAAGCTTTCGGTCCAGGCGCCGTCCGACAAGACGACCTCGTGACGGTCGAACATGAAGTGGATGTAGGTTGTGCGCAGCGTGTCGAGCGTCTGGATCGCCCCGGCGTTCACCAGGTGCTTGGCCGCCACCAGCACTTCGCTTTCATTGAAGTAAAGCTGGGTGCGGTCGCCCGACACCAGGACCCGGTGCTGCGGCGAGACGACCATGTCGCGCTCGGGCAGACCATAGCCGAGGCTGCCGGCCTTGATCAGGATCGGCTTCAGGTTCGGCGCGCGCGCCAGCTCGTCCCGGTTCAGCGTCCGCTGGCCGACCCAGCGGATTTCCTGGATGCCGTTGTCGCGGGTGATGACCTTGTCGCCCACGCTCAGGCTTTCGACCGGCACCTCGCCCTTCGGCGTCGCGATCAGCGAGCCGGGGGTGAAGCAGGGGATGACATTCTCGATTTCCTTGAAGGTCAGCTCACCCGCGATCTCGGTCTGCGCGGCATCCTTGTAGAAGATGACCTTGCCCGATTCGCCCGAGGTTCCGGTGGGGTCGATCGCGTCGTCGTAGATGATCTTGAGCGGACCTGCGCCGGAGAGGTCGAGCACGTCGTTGTCGCCGTCGTCCGCATCCTCGCCGCCGACGATGATGTCGCCCGCACCCTCGGCATGGACATCTCCCGAGAGCGGATCGGTGTAGAGCCCGATCGTGAAGGTGTCATTGCCGAACCCGCCGTCCATCGTGTCGGCGCCCTGGCCGCCGATGATGCTGTCGTTGCCGGCCCCGCCAAAGATCAGGTCGTTGTCGATGCCGCCGTCGAGCGTGTCGTTGCCCGCGCCGCCATAGATCGTGTCGTCGTCATCCTGCCCGTAGACGAGGTCGTCGCCGTCGCCCGCGTCGATGTAATCCTTGCCGTTGTCGAGGATCGGATCGACCTGGTTGCCGTCGAGATCGTAGTTGATGACGTTGAAGGCATCGGGCTCGGTCGGGCCGAGGCCGCCGTAGATCGTGTCGTTGCCGCCGCCCGAATAGACCGTGTCCGAGCCTTCGCCCGAGGTGATCAGGTCGTCGCCGTCGCCGGTGGTGATGCTGTCGTCGTCGTAGCCGGCGTCGATGGTGTTGTTGCCGCCCGCCGAAGTGATGATGTCGTTGTCATCGCCCGTGGTGATGCTGTCGTCGCCCATGCCGGTGATGACGGTGTCGCGGTCATCGAAGGCGTTGGTGTCGGGGTTGACCACGTTCGGCGGCCCGAAGGGGTTCGGGAAGCCGCGATCGGGCGTGCCGGTGATGCCGGCGTTGATCGTGTTGGCGCCGTCGAGATCGGTGATCGCGTCGTTGCCGGAGCTGCCGGTGATCATGTCATCGCCGGCCCCGCCGTCCATGACGTCATCGCCCGACCCGCCGGTCATCGTGTCGTTGCCCGCGCCGCCCGACATGGTGTCGTTGCCGGTGCCGCCGCCCATCGAGTCGTTGCCGTCGCCGCCATCGATCAGGTCGTTGCCGTCGTTTCCGAAGAGCTGGTCGTCGCCGCCCTGGCCGTAGATCACGTCGTCGCCGATGCCGCCGAAGATCGTGTCATTGCCGGCCGGGCCGGTCGAACCGGCGAGGAGGTAGAGCTTCACGTTGTCGATCGAGGCGCCGATGTTGTCCTGCACGCCGGTGCCCTGGAACTCCAGCCGGTCGCTGCCGTCGCCTGCGCCGCCCACGACCTCGAACTCGTAGCTGGTGAAATCACCCTGCGCGGGGTCGAGTGTGGCGATCAACTCGCCGCCCCAATAGACCTTCACCAGGTTCTCGTTCGGGCCCGAGCCGACCGCGCCGCTCGAGTCACCCGCGTCGAAGGTCAGCTTGTAGGTCTTGCCGTCGACGATGCCGGCCACGTCCTGGCCGACCTTGTTGTTGCCGGGGCTGGCCTCGAGGTCGAGCCAGTTGTTGCCGTCGGTGGCGTCGAGACCGCCGCGACCGTCGTTGTGCACGTCGATTTCCGAGCCGTTGGCCTCGGTCCAGGCGGGGATGGCGCCGGTTCCGACGTAGCCGTAGCCGGTCGAGGCGAGGCCGCTGGTGTCCTCGAACGATCCGTTCACGATCAGGTTCGGGCCGATCGTGGTGCCGTCGGGCGCGTCGTCGCCGTAAAGCGTGTCGTTGCCCGCGCCGCCGTCGATCAGGTCGTTGCCGGTTTCGCCGTAGATCAGGTCATCGCCGGCGCCGCCCTCGAGCGTGTCGTCGCCGGGGCCGTCGTCATCCACCGCGACGGGCACGTCGAAGAACACGTCGGTGATCTGGACGCCCGAGTTGTCGTGGCCGTCCTGGCCATGCTGCACGACGATCTTGGCGACCGGGCCCGGAATGCTGACGAGGATGGAGTAGTCGGGCGAGTCGTCGTCGGCATAGCCGCCCTTCGAGTCGGCGGTGTCATTGCCCGCCACACCGTCGGTGTCGCTCATCGTCAGCTTGGAGCCGGCGGTCAGCTCGATCTCGACCATATTGCCGTCGGCGTCATAGGCCTGCACGCGCACGATGCCGTCGCCGTCGATGTCGTTGATGCGGAACGACACGTTCTCGACCGAGGACAGGGTGTCCGTGCCCGGCTCCTTGAACTCCATCGTGTAGGTGGCCATTTTGCCGTTGCCGCCGGCTTCGCTGTAGAAGGACGACTTGGGGTCGATCGTCTCCGACCCGCTGTCGATCCCGGCGACGTTCTGGTTCGTCGATTCAAAACCGTGGAACACGCCCTTGCTCGACGGCCCGATGGTGAATTCCACGTCGACCGAGCCGGTGTTCTGAGTGAAGTTGCCGATGGGGTCGCCGTTGACCAGACCGCCGCCGTTCAGGTCGGGCGCCTTGTCCCATTCGAAGCTTTCGCGCACCGAACCGGAGGTCTCGTCGGCCAGGCCCAGGCTCTGGTCGCCGAAGATCACGTCGTCGCCGGCCTCGCCCTGCACGCTATCATCGCCGCTGCCTGCGAACACGGTGTCGTTGCCGTCGCCGGCCTTCACGGTGTCGTCGCCCGCGCCCGCATCCACGACGTCGTCATTGGTGCCGGCGGCATTGTCGTTGGCGTCGATCATGTCGCCATCGGGGTCGCCGGTATAGGCGAGGTCGATCACGTCGGCGCCCGAGGTGCCCTCGACGATCTCGTCGGAGCCGGTGGCCTGAATGTCCATGTCGTAGACCGCGACGTAGTCGATCGCGCCCTTGAAGAAGCGGTCGTAGTCGCCGTCATCGGACTCGCGCGCGCCGAAGGTGAAATTCTCGTCGTCGTTGTCACCGATGTCGAGCGTCAGGCCGGTCACGTCCGAGGTCAGCTCGGTCGTCGTGCCCTTGGTCAGGTTCTCGACCGTGAAGATCGCGCCGGCGGTCTCGTCCCAGCTGTAGGTCGCGTTCACCACGTCGCCGGGGTTGAAGAAATTCTTGTCGGTCGACAGCGTCAGCGTCGCGCCGCCGTCGCCATTGGACATCTGGTGGAAGACCTCGACCTTGCCGTCGATGGTCACGCGGATCTCGAAGAAGCCTTCGCTGCTGCGGTCGGCATATTCGCCGCGGTTCACGATCGTGTCGGGCGAGGTGCCGATGTGATGCGATTGCGTGAACTGCACCTCGACGGTGCCTTCCGCCAGGTCGAACGGGTGGTCGGCGCCCGATACCTCGAAGATGTCGTTGTAGCCGTCGGTGCGAAGCTGGTCGCCCGAGGCATAGGCGCCGTTCTCGAAATGACCGTTCTGCGCGATCCCGTCGGCAAGGCCGGTGTCCTTGGTTTCGTGCCCGGAGCGGAAATCCCACAGCCCGACAAGATGCGATACGTTGGCGGGGTCACTGAAGTTGGTCATTACTCTCTCTCCTGATACCAGACCGCTCCGGCGGCCCGTCCGCCTG
Source organism: uncultured Roseicyclus sp. (assembly GCA_937139335.1). Classification (GTDB taxonomy): domain Bacteria; phylum Pseudomonadota; class Alphaproteobacteria; order Rhodobacterales; family Rhodobacteraceae; genus Roseicyclus. The sequence continues at coordinate 20,430 of CAKZPN010000034.1, forward strand.
AAGCGGACACAAGCGTTTCATTTCCAACGCGCAGGCAATCCTGCAAACGACCGGACGGCCGCAACGCGACGCATCATGAACTGAGGGAGAGAACCACGTGCTTGGGGTACACGCAGCACCGCGGCGCGCCGCGAAACGGCACGTCGGGACGCGACCTTGACCGATCGTGATGATCGGTTCGACAGCGCGCAACTCTCCCATGTCTCACAACACGGATCGTGCGGCCGCCCCCTTGGCCTATGCAAACATCGCCCCCCAGTTGGGCTCGGGTTTTGATAGCCGGAATGAGGGAGAAGCAGGAAGGGAAAATTTTGTGAAAGTAGTCAGGATTGCGGCGGTGTTCGCCTGAATTCGGCCTGCTTCGCTACAATCCACAGCCAAACTGTTTGCGCCTTTCCAACAACAAGGTCGGCCGGATGGCTCCCGATCAGGCCCCGGATTCCCTGAAAAGCTTGGGTGCCGGTGGGAATCCCGGGTCACGCCCGCGAGGATCCACGCAACGGAAATGTCTTCGGATCTGAAACAATCGGCGGTGCCCGATTTGGAAACAGTGTGTGTCGGCTGCCTTGGTCTTGCCCGAATTCACCGCTGCCGACCATCTGGGCAAACCTGTCGAAAAGGACAGGTCCTTTGCCCTGCGTCGGCCCACATCACGCGAATCGCACCACCGCCGCCGGCGGTGCGGGAGAATCGGACCGTCAGGGTCCAAACAGGGAGAGGTGGTACCCGAGGCCGGACTCGAACCGGCAAGCCTTTCGGCGGCGGATTTTGAATCCGCTGCGTCTACCATTCCGCCACTCGGGCAACAGCGGTTCGATAGCGAAACCACCCTAACCCGTCCAGCCCGAATCCATGCGCCGCCCCGGTGGCGACATCGAGTTTGCCGCCCGTCCGCTGCATGCTGGTGAGCCGACGCCAGGTTTGCTACCGATGCCGACGAATCGTGGAGCCGCGCCCGCTTCGGGACCAAATAGGGAGACGGGCCGATGACAGCACCTGCCCATGAGCCGATCACGATCTCGCAGCGCTTGCACCAATTGGCACGCGATGCAGAGGGCGACATGGTCACGCTCGACTGGATCATGGGGCAACTGCACGAACGCGCCTTTGGCCTGTTCCTGCTGGTGCTGGCGCTGCCGTGCTGCATCCCGTTCCTCTACGGCGTGCCGCAGATTGTCGCCTTGCCGCTGATGTTCGTCTCGGGGCAGATGCTGCTGGGGCGCTCGACCCCGTGGCTTCCGCGAAAGCTGGGCGCGCGACAGGTGGCGACGGCCAGCCTCGAGGGACTGGCAGAGCGCGCGGGCCCCTGGCTGCGCCGGATCGAGGCGGTCAGCCGTCCGCGGCTCGCGGCGCTGACGCGGCGCCCGTTCGATCAGCTGGTGGGGATCGCGCTGGTGGTATTCAGCGCCTCGATCCTCGTGCCCTTGCCCGGCACGAACACGGTGCCGGGGATTGCGGTGGTGATCCTGTCGATGGGCCTGTTGCAGCGCGACGGCATTCTGGTGATCTTGGGCGCCGTCCTGGGCACAGCGTGGATCGGGACGCTGCTGGTTGCGGGCGCGACATTGGCAAGCCTGATCAAGGCGTGGCTTGGACTGTGAGGGACACATGGAACGCAAGCATCTGATTGCACTGGCAGCGCTGGGGTCATTCGGCCTTTTGGCGGGCGCTTTCGGGTTTCAATACTTCGGCGGGCTGGCGCCCTGCGCCATGTGCCTATGGCAGCGCTGGCCGCACGCGGTGGCCGTGGCCCTCGGCGCCGTCGGCCTCGCCCTGCCCCGCGCGGTGATCGCCTGGGCCGGCGCGCTGGCGATGCTGTTGAACGCGGGCATCGCGCTGCTGCACACCGGCGTGGAGCGCGGCTGGTGGACCCTGAACCTCACCTGCACAGGCGGCGGCGAGAGCCTTGGATCGATGGACGTGACAGCCCTGCTCGACCCGACGCAGGGCGAGGCCATCGTGCTCTGCACCGATGTCGCCTGGTCGCTTCTGGGCCTGTCGATGGCGTCGTGGAACGCCATCGCCAGCCTCGTTCTCATGGGCGTCTGGATCGCGGCCGCGCGGACGCGCCAGGCGGTCTAGGCCGGACACCCTCAGTGATAGGTGAACTCACCCGTCACGTTGCGCCATTCGCCCGGCGCGATCATCTTGCGATGCACGAAGCGCACGGAATGCAGCGGCCCCTCGATCTCGCCCTGCCAGAATTCGATGAACTCGAAAAGCCGGGGGTAATCCGGCGCAAGATCGTAGTCCTGCCAGACGAAGGTGTTGAGAACGTTGCGGTAATCGGGCAGCCGATAGAACATCTCGGCGGTGGTCAGCCCGTAGCCTTTCAGCATCAGCTCGGTTTCGGTCGTTGCCATCGGGCACCTCTCATGTTGCCTCTTCCACAGGACCAGCTTGCCCGAGACAGATTAAAAATCAACGAAAACAATCTGTTGGCAATCCATCCGGGTGGCTGCCAAACCGAACTGCCCTGTGCCATTGCACCCCATATCCGGGGAACGTATACTGCGCGGCAACAAGATATAGACGCGGCCAGACATACAGGCGGACCCCGTGAGCGACACCCCCGAACCCCCTGAGAACGATCACGAAACCGCGCCCGAGCGGGGGCCTTTCCACGGCCCCTCGATCGATATCGCGGCGGAGATGAAGACCTCCTTCCTTGATTACGCGATGTCGGTGATCATCTCGCGCGCGATCCCTGATCTGCGCGACGGGCTGAAGCCGGTGCACCGCCGCATCCTCTTTGCGATGTCGGAAACCGGCAACACCCATGACAAGGCCTACCGCAAGTCTGCGCGTCCCGTGGGCGACGTGATGGGCCAGTACCACCCGCATGGCGACTCAGCCATCTACGACGCGCTGGTGCGGATGGCGCAGCCGTTCTCGATGTCGCTGCCGCTGCTCGACGGGCAAGGCAACTTCGGCTCGATGGACGGCGATAACCCGGCGGCCATGCGCTACACCGAGGTGCGGATGGACAAGCCGGCCGCCTACCTGCTGGCCGACATCGACAAGGACACCGTCGATTTTCAGGACAATTACGACGGCAAGCAGCAGGAACCCTCGGTTCTGCCCGCTCGCTTTCCCAACATGCTGGTCAACGGCGCGGGCGGCATCGCCGTCGGCATGGCGACCAACATCCCGCCGCACAACCTGGGCGAAGTCATCGACGCCTGCCAGGCGCTGATCGTGAACCCCGATCTCAGTTCGGAAGATCTGATCGCCTACATCCCTGCCCCCGATTTCCCCACCGGCGCGCTGATCCTCGGGCGGTCCGGCGCGCGCAAGGCGTATCTGGAGGGGCGCGGCAGCGTCATCATCCGCGCCAAGACCCATATCGAGGAGATCCGCAAGGATCGCTACGCCATCGTCATCGACGAGATCCCCTACCAGGTGAACAAGGCAGCGATGATCGAGCGGATCGCCGACCTCGTGCGCGAGAAGCGGCTGGAGGGCATTTCCGGCGTCGCCGACGAAAGCGACCGGATCGGCGTGCGCGTGGTGATCGAGCTGAAGCGCGACTCGACGCCCGAGGTGGTGCTGAACCAGCTCTTCCGCTTCACCCAGATGCAGACCTCGTTTGGCTGCAACATGCTTGCGCTGAACGGCGGCAAGCCCGAGCAGCTGACGCTGCGTGGCTTTCTCACCGCCTTCCTGGACTTCCGCGAAGAGGTCGTGGCCCGGCGCACCGCCTTCGAGTTGCGCAAGGCGCGGGAACGGGCGCACCTGCTCTGCGGTCTGGCCGTCGCGGTCTCGAACGTGGACGAGGTCGTCGCAACCATCCGTCAATCCGCCGACGCCGCCGAGGCGCGCGAGAAGCTGATGACGCGGCGCTGGCCCGCCGCCGACATCGCGCCCTACATCAAGCTGGTCGATGACCCGACGCACACGATCAACGAGGACGGCACGTACAATCTGTCGGAGACGCAGGCCCGCGCCATCCTCGAACTGCGCCTCCAGCGCCTGACCCAGATCGGCGTGAAGGAAGTCACCGACGAGCTGCAGGAGCTTGCGGGCAAGATCAAGGAATACCTCGCCATCCTCGCCAGCCGCGACCGCATCCTCGCGATCATCTCGCAGGAACTGGCGGAGGTGCGCGAGCTCTTCGCCGTGCCCCGCCGAACCGAGATCACCGACTGGTCCGGCGACATGGAAGACGAGGACCTGATCGAGCGCGAGGAGATGGTCGTGACCATCACCCAGGGCGGCTACATCAAGCGCACGCCGCTGGCCGATTTCCGTGCGCAGCGTCGCGGCGGCAAGGGCCTGTCCGGCGGCGCGCTGAAGGATGACGATGTCGTCACCTCGCTCTTCGTTGCCAACACCCATACGCCGCTTCTGGTCTTCACGACCTCGGGCATGGTCTACAAGCTCAAGACATGGCGCCTGCCGCTGGGCTCGCGCGCCTCACGCGGCAAGGCCATCGTGAACATCCTGCCGATCGCGCCCGGCACCGGCATCGCCGCCGTCATGCCCGTCGACCGCGACGAGGCGCATTGGGACGAGTTGCAGATCGTCTTCGCCACCTCCCAGGGCGAGGTGCGGCGCAACGCGCTGAGCGATTTCACCAATGTCATGCGCAACGGCAAGATCGCCATGCGCCTGCCCGAAGATGGATCGGTGTCGCTGGTGAACGCGCGCATCTGCAGCGAGGCCGACGACGTGATGCTTGTCACCGCGCTTGGCCGCGCGATCCGCTTCCCGACGACCGATGTGCGCGTCTTCAAGGGCCGCGATTCGACCGGCGTGCGCGGCATCCGCCTCGCCAAAGGTGACAGCGTTGTGTCGATGGCGATCATCCGCCATTTCGAGGCCGAACACGAAGAACGCGCCGCCTACCTCAAGCAGCGCCGGCTGATGGCCGGTGCGCCCGAGGAAGAGGTCGAGCCGGACGAGGACGAGGATGCAGTGGCCGAGGGGCAGCTTTCCCCCGACCGCTACGCCGAGATGTCGGCGGCCGAGGACCTGATCCTCACCATCAGCGCGGGCGGGTCGGGCAAGCTGTCGTCGAGCCACGACTACCCCGTGCGCGGGCGTGGCGGCCAGGGCGTCATGGCGATGGACAAGGCAATGCGCGGCGGCGCGCTTGTCGCCTCCTTCCCGGTCGAGATGGACGACCAGATCATGCTCGCGACCTCCACAGGGCAGTCAATTCGAGTGCCGGTGGAGGGCATTTCCTTCCGGTCGCGCAGCGCGGGCGGGGTCAAGGTGCTGAACACGGCCGCGGGCGAAGAGGTCGTGAGCGTCGCCTGGATTGCCGATCAAGCCGAAGCAGACGAGGCACTTGGCCCCGACGACGGGCCGGCCGAGGCGTAAGTCGCGCCTCGGCATGCCCGTTCGGCGCTGCTCCTGCCCGTCCCTGCAGCGATTCTCAGTATGAAAATGACTTCGGCACCGAAATTTCGGGTCTCTGCCCAAGAGTCGCCGTAATCTGTCTGACTATTGCCTTGGAGTGTTGCTGAATTCTCCTCAGTTTGACCCTGAATTGGCAACAGTCGTGAGACAAGGATGGTTCGTTGAGACCGGTATCCAGCACGCCAGATGAGGGGCCCGGGTCGCCAACGGACGAGGCATTGAAAAGGATACACGCCATGCAACACGGGACCGCTGACCACGTTGCGCTGAACACGGCCGCCCAGGCCGTCCTGAGACTGCTGATCGCTTCCTACTTCATCGCGGTCGCTCTGCAGCTCATCCCCGGCACCAATCTGGGGATCTTGTTTTCCGGTGTTCTCCCCGCGCCCTACGATTCGGCGACCTCCGCGGGGATTGTGTTCATTCTCGCCTTCATGGTCATGGGCGGCATCGCCACCCGCGGCGCGGCCCTGTTGATCGCGCTGATGACCTTCTACGCCAGCTACCTCACGATGATCTCGCTGGGCATCAGCGATCAACTCGGGTCTTTCTGGCGCGACCTCGCGCTCATCGCGGCGCTGCTGCTGACCTATTCGGAGCCCCAGGCCGGCACCCGCCCACGCCGCCGCCTGCTGCACCGCCAGGTCACGCCCCGGCGCATCGCGGCCATCGTCCGCGACGCGCTGAACCCGCAGACGCCGCGCCCGGCGCCGGCGGCCAACTTTGCGGCGCTGCGGGCCATCGCAACCCCGGTGCGCCCCGAGGTCGAGGATGCCCGCGACTTCTTCCGCCGCCGGCAGCATGCCGCCGCCCTGGCCCGCACGGCAGGCTGGGCCGACCGGGACGAGATCGACAACATCTTTGCCGACGATGCCGCCGTGACGACGTAACCACGGGTCTCTGCCGCAGGTCGTCCGGGGCAGACCGCGCTCCGCCCTTGCCGGGCGGGGCGCGTTTTCGTATGCCCCGCTGCATGACCCAACCCATTCTCCAGATCATCGGCGGCGGCATGGCCGGGTCCGAGGCCGCCTGGCAGGCCGCCGAGGCCGGCACCCGCGTCATCCTCCACGAAATGCGTCCCGAAGTCGGCACCTTCGCCCACCGCACCGGCTCGCTGGCAGAAATGGTCTGCTCCAACTCGTTCCGCTCGGACGATGACGAGCAGAATGCCGTGGGCCTGCTGCATTGGGAAATGCGCGCCGCCGGATCGCTCATCATGGCGATGGCCGACGCGCACCGCCTGCCCGCCGGCGGCGCGCTCGCCGTCGACCGTGACCCCTTCGCCGAGGCCGTGACCGAGCGCCTTCGCGCGCATCCGAACATCGAGATCCGGTCGGGCGAGATCACCGCCCTGCCCGACGGTCCCGCGATCCTCGCCACCGGCCCGCTCACCTCCGGCGCGCTCGCCGCCGCCATCGCCGCCGAGACCGGGCAGGACAGCCTCGCCTTCTTCGACGCCATCGCGCCGATCGTCTACGCCGACACGATCGACATGTCGGTGGCGTGGGAACAGTCGCGCTACGACAAGGGCGAGACGCTCGAGGAACAGCGCGCCTACATCAACTGCCCGATGACGAAGGACGAATACGAGGCCTTCATCGACGCGCTGCTCGCCGCCGAGAAGACCGAGTTCCACGAGGGCGAGGCTCCTTCTGGCCCCAATCCCACCCCCTATTTCGACGGCTGCCTGCCGATCGAGGTCATGGCCGAGCGCGGCCGCGAGACGCTGCGCCACGGGCCGATGAAGCCCGTGGGCCTGACCAACCCGCATGACCCCACGGTGAAGCCCTGGGCCATCGTGCAGCTGCGCCGCGACAACGCGCTTGGCACGCTCTACAACATCGTGGGCTTCCAGACCAAGATGAAGTACGGTGCGCAAGCCGCTGTTTTCAAGATGATCCCCGGGTTGCACGAGGCCAGTTTCGCGCGTCTGGGCGGCATCCATCGCAACACCTTCATCAACTCGCCGACCTTGCTGGACGCGCAGATGCGGCTGCGCAAACGGCCGAACATCCGCTTCGCGGGCCAGATCACCGGGGTCGAGGGCTATGTGGAATCGGCCGCGATGGGCCTGCTGGCGGGGCGCCTCGCAGTGGCGGAACTGCGCGGCGAAAGCCTGCCGCCGGTGCCGCAGGTGACGGCAATGGGCGCACTCATCCACCACATCACCGGCGGGGCGGAGGCCAAGACCTTCCAGCCGATGAACGTGAACTTCGGGCTGTTCCCGCCGGTCGAGGGGTTGAAGGCCGGTCGCCGCGGCCGCAAGGACCGCTACAAGGCCTACACCGACCGCGCCAAGGAAGCCTGGCAGGGATGGCTCGGCCTGAAAACCCAGGACGCGGCCTGAAGCGATGCGTGAATGTCATGCCGCACGCCATTGCTAAGTCATGACATTCCGCACCCGCTTCGCCCCGTCCCCCACCGGCCCGCTGCACCTTGGCCACGCCTATTCGGCGCTGCTGGCCCATGACCGCGCCCGCGCGGCCGAGGGCATCTTCCTCCTGCGCATCGACGACATCGACCAGGGCCGCGCGCGGCCGGAATGGGAGGCGCAGATCGTCACGGACCTGTCCTGGCTCGGCATCACCTGGGACGCGCCGATCCGCCGCCAGTCCGACCACCTGCCCGAGTATCGCGCGGCGCTCGACAGTCTCGCCGCCCGCGGCCTCACCTATCCCTGCCGTTGCAGCCGCCGCGACATCCGCGAGGCCGCCTCCGCCCCGCAAGAGGGCGCGACGCACGGCCCCGACGGCATCGTCTATCCCGGCACCTGCCGCGGGCGCACCATGGCGGAAGCCGGACCGGGCGATGCGATCCGCCTCGACATGGCCAAGGCTGTCGCCACCTGTGCCGATCTTCCCGGCCTGATCGAGACCGGCGCGGCGCATCGCGGCACGCATCAGCTTGAAAAATCGCAACTGATGCAAACTGTTGGCGACGTGGTTCTCGCCCGCCCCGGCATGGCCGCCTCCTACCACCTGTCGGTCGTTGTCGATGACGCCGCGCAACACGTCACCGATGTCATCCGGGGCGAAGACCTGTTCGAGGCGGCTATCCTGCAGGCCTTCCTCGCCACGCTGCTCGGCCGCCCGCTGCCGACCTACCACCACCACCGCCTCATCCGCGACGAGGCTGGCAAGCGGCTGGCCAAACGCGACGACGCCCGCGCGATCCAGAGCTTCCGCGACGCGGGTGCGACCCCCGAAGACATCCGCCGGATGGTCGGTCTCTGAGCCTTCTCTGTTTCAAAAATATCCCGGGGGAGGCCGAAGGCCGGGGGCAGAGCCCCCTATTCGGGTGCCATCAGCTCCACCTCGACCCCGTCCCGCACCGCGGTGTAGAAGCACACCCGCCGGTTGGTATGGCAGGCGGGTCCGGTCTGGCGCACGATCGCGAGAAGGCAGTCGCGGTCGCAGTCGAGGCGCATCTCGACAAGCTCCTGCACGTGGCCCGAGCTTTCGCCTTTCACCCAGAACGCCGCGCGCGAGCGCGACCAATAGGTCACGCGGCCGGTGTCCAGCGTGCGCGCCACCGCCTCCGCCGTCATCCAGGCCAGCATCAACACCTCGCCGGTCGCCTCCTCCTGCGCGATGCAGGGGATCAAGCCGTTGGCGTCGTAGCGCAATGTCGCTGGATCGAACCTGGCCATGGCCATCCTCTTTGCAAATGCATCCCTCGCCGCTACCTATAGGGTCACGGCAGCAGAGGCGAAACCCATGTCCGGCGACAGCGACCTGATCAAGCTCTACTCGCAGCGCATCCTGGCGTTGGCCGCCGACATTCCGCACCGCGGGCGGCTCGATGCGCCGCAGGCCAGCATCCGCAAGCGCGCGCCGCTCTGCGGGTCGACCGTGACGGTGGATCTGGACATGGAAGACGGCAAGATCAGCCGCTTTGCGCAGGACGTGAAGGCCTGCGCCTTGGGCCAGGCCTCCGCCGCGCTGATGGGCGCCGACATCCTCGGCCGCACGCGGGCCGAGGTGGAAACCGCGCGCGATGCCCTCCGCGCGATGCTGAAGGACGGCGCCCCGCCGCCCGCCGCGCCCTTTCACGGATACGAGGTGCTGGAACCGGCGCGCGACTACCGCAACCGCCATGCCTCGATCCTGCTGTCGCTGGAGGCCACCGCAGAGGCGATGGCCGAGGCCGAACAGGCCGAATGCGCCTGATCCCCTGAACCCGACAGAAAAAACCGCCGCACCTCCGGGGGGAGGGCGGCGGCAGTCAGCGTATCCATCGGCAAGGCCGACCCGGGAGGCAAACCGGGCAACAGGCAGATGAGGGCGCGAGCGAATGGGGACAATCCCCGCGCCCCTTGGCCCTGCCGGACCGCAGGCAGAAACTCGAAAATCTCAGATCAGACCGGGCAGATGCAGCAGCCCGAAGGTGAAGCCGGCCAGCGCCAGAACCCCGGCGGTATCGCCGATCAGCGTGTCGCTGGCGCGGGTCAGGATGTCGGCGATGCGGGTCATGGGGCGTCTCCTCTGGTCCATGTTAACGCTTTGTTCTCATTTTTCGCGGCACCTGTCCAGAACTTTTTGAGAACATTTGCGAACAAAGAGGGTCAGCCGGCCGAAATCAGCCGGATCGCCTTGTCCTGCTCCAGGAGCCACAGCAGCACGCGGGCCGACTGCCCCTGCGGCCCGATCAGCTCGGGATCGCGGACAAGAAGCGTGCGCGCCGCCGATTGCGCCAGCGCCATCAGGCCGGTCTGCGCCTCCAGATCCGCGATGCGGAAGCGCGGCAGGCCCGATTGCGCGGTGCCGATGACGTCGCCCGCGCCGCGGATCGCGAGATCCTCCTCGGCGATGCGGAAGCCGTCCTCGGTGTCACGCAGCACCATCAGACGCCGCCGCGCGGTCTCCCCCAAGGGCGGGCGGTACATCAGCAGGCAGGTGGAGGCCGCGGCGCCGCGCCCGACCCGCCCGCGGAGCTGGTGCAATTGCGCGAGCCCGAAGACCTCCGCCTGCTCGATCACCATGATCGAGGCGTTGGGCACGTCCACCCCCACCTCGATCACCGTCGTCGCCACCAGCACCCGCGTGTCGCCGCGCGAGAACGCCGCCATCGCGGCCGTCTTCTGCTCGGGCGGCAACTGGCCGTGGACCAGCCCCACGATCCCTTCACCCAGGGCCGCGCGCAGCAGCTTCGCGCGTTCCTCGGCGGCGGTGGCGTCGAATGTCTCGCTTTCCTCGACTAGCGGGCAGACCCAGTAGGCCTGCCGCCCCTCGGCGACAGCCTTGCGCAGATGATCAATCACCTCGTCCATCCGCCCCGAGGAGACCAGCGCGGTCGTGACCGGCGTGCGACCGGGCGGCTTCTCGTCCAGCACGCTCACGTCCATGTCGCCGTATTGCGCGAGGCTCAGCGTGCGCGGGATCGGCGTCGCGGTCATCACCAGCACGTCGGCGCCCTGCCCCTTGGCGCCCAGCATGATCCGCTGGCGCACGCCGAAACGGTGCTGTTCGTCGACGATGGCGAGCCGCAGGTCGGCAAATTCCACGTCGCCCTGGAACACCGCGTGGGTGCCGACGAGGATGTGGATATCACCCCGCTTCAGCGCCGCGAGCTTGGCCTTGCGCTCCGCTCCCTTGTCCTGACCCGACAGCATCTCGATCACGACGCCCGCCGCCTCGGCCAGCGGCGTGAGGTTGGCGTAGTGTTGACCGGCCAGGATCGTAGTCGGCGCCATCATCACCGCCTGCCCGCCCGCCTCGACCGCGACCAGCAGCGCCATGAGCGCCACCAGCGTCTTGCCCGCGCCCACGTCGCCCTGCAGCAGCCGGTTCATCCGCGCGGGCGCGGCCATGTCGGCGGCGATTTCCTCGATCGTGCGCAGCTGCGCGGCCGTTGGCTTGAACGGCAGGCTTTCCAGCACCTTTTGCCGCAAACGCCCGTTTCCCTGCGTGGACCGCCCCTTGCCCCGCCGGGCAGAGGCGCGGGCGAGCGCGAGGGTCAGCTGGTGGGCGAACAACTCGTCGAAGGCCAGTCGTTCGCGCGCGGGCGCACCGCGCGACAGGTCCGCGAGCGTGGCGGGCGCGTGGGCGGTGGCGATGGCGTCATGCCAGGCCGGCCAGCGCTTCTGGTCCAGCAGCGGCAGGTCGATCCATTCGCCGAGGATCGGTGCGCGCACCAGCGCCGAGAGAACGGCGCGGCGGACCCCCTTTTGCGTCAGGCCAGCGGTCAGCGGGTAGACCGGCTCGAACGCCGGGATTTCGTCCGCCTCGTCGGGCGGCAGGATGTGATCGGGATGCGGCATCTGGGCTATGCCGTCGAACAGCTCCACCTTGCCCGACACGATCCGGCGGCTGCCGGTGGGAAGGATGCGCGCGAGGTAGTCGCCCTTGGCGTGGAAGAACACGAGCTGGAAACTGGTCTTTGCATCCTCCACCTCGACCCGGTGCGGGCCGCGGCCCGACGGTGCGCGGTGCAGGCCCACCGTCACCTCCACCGTCGCCATGCCAGGCAGGTCCACGTCGCGGATCGACGCCTTGCGCGCGCGATCAACTCCGCCGACCGGCAAGGTCAGGATCAGGTCCTTCGGCGTTTCGACCTGCAACGCCTTGTAATGCTTGGCGGTCTTCGGCCCGACACCGTCGAGCGTCTCGAGCCCGGCGAAAAGCGGCCAGAGCTCGTCGGGCCGGCCCCGTGGCATCTTCGGCTCAGCCATCGCCGCGCCCGATCAGCGCGAGCCATTCGTCCTCGTCCAGCGTCTCGATCCCCAGCTCGGCGGCCTTCGTGGCCTTCGACCCCGCGCCCGGCCCTGCGACCAGGATGTCGGTCTTGGCCGAGACGGAGCCCGAGACCTTCGCGCCCAGCCGTTCGGCCTGCGCCTTGGCCTCAGCGCGGGTCATCTTTTCGAGCGTGCCTGTAAAGACCACGGTCTTGCCCGCGACCGGGCTGCCGTCGGTGGCGCGCGCGGGCGGCGGCTGGATGTCGAGATGCCCGATCAGCCGATCGACCGAGGCGCGCTCGGCCTCCTGGCTCAGCGTGGTAGCCAGCGCGACCGCAACCGCCTCGCCGATCCCGTCGATGCCGGTGATCTCGGACCAGGCCGGGCTGTCAGCCAGCAGCGGCCTGCGCGCCTTCGCGTCGGGGGCGCTGGCCGCGGGTTCGGCGGCGGCGCGATCGACGGTGTCGATGAAAGCCGCCCAGGTTCCGAAGTGGCGGGCGAGATCGCTGGCCGCCACCTCCCCGACATGGCGGATGCCGAGCGCGAAGATCACGCGGCCAAGCGCGATGCGCCGCCGCTCGTCGATGGCGTCGAAGAGGTTCTGCGCCGACCGCTCGCCCCAACCCTCGCGGTTCTTCAGCTGCTGCAACCCCTGCCCGTATTTCTCTTTCAGTTCAAAGATATCCGCGGGTTCCCTCACCCAGCCGTCGGCATGGAACGCCTCCACCTGCTTTGCCCCCAGCCCCTCGATGTCGAAGGCCGCGCGGGATACGAAATGGCGCAGCTTCTCCACCGCCTGCGCCGGGCAGACCAGCCCGCCGGTGCAGCGGCGCACGGCATCGCCCTCCTCGCGCACGGCGTCCGAGCCGCATTCGGGACAGGTCGTGGGGAAGCGGTAGGGCTGCGCGTCTTCCGGCCGTTTCAACAGATCGACATCCGCGATCTTCGGGATCACGTCGCCGGCGCGGTAGACCTGCACCCAGTCGCCGACGCGGATGTCGCGCCCACCCCGGATCTCGCCGCCCTTGGCGTCGCGCCCGGCGATGTAATCCTCGTTGTGGAGCGTCGCGTTCGACACCACGACGCCGCCCACCGTCACCGGCGTCAGCCGCGCGACGGGGGACAGCGCGCCGGTGCGGCCGACCTGGATGTCGATCGATTCGAGCCGGGTCCAGGCAAGCTCGGCCGGAAACTTGTGCGCGATGGCCCATCGCGGCGTGGTCGAGCGCAGCCCGAGCCGGTCCTGAAGCGCGAGATCGTCGAGCTTGTAGACCACGCCGTCGATGTCATAGCCGAGCGTCGCGCGGCCCTCCTCGATCGTCGCATACTGTGCGAGCATCTCGTCGAGCGTTTCGCAGCGCCGGGTCAGCGGGTTGGTCTGGAACCCCAGCTTCTCCAGCCGCGCGATGGCCTGCTTCTGGGTCGGTGCGAGCTGCGCCGACACTTGCCCCCAGCTATAGGCGAAGAACCGCAGCGGGCGGGCGCGCGTGACCTCGGGGTCGAGCTGGCGCAGCGAACCGGCGGCGGCGTTGCGCGGGTTGGCGAAGGTCTTGGTCCCCGCCGCCGACTGCCGCTCGTTCAGCGCGGCGAAATCGGCGTGGCTCATGTAGACCTCGCCCCGCACCTCCAGCACGTCCGGCGCGCCTGTGATCTGCGTGGGGATGTCGTCGATGGTGCGGGCGTTGGCGGTCACGTTCTCGCCCGTCACGCCATCGCCGCGGGTCGCGGCGCTGACCAGCGCGCCGCCCTCGTAGCGCAGCGACAGGGACAAGCCGTCGATCTTGGGCTCGGCGGTGAAGGCCAGCGGCGCCTCGGGGGCGAGGCCGAGGTAGCGGCGAATGCCGGCGACGAAATCGGTCACGTCCGCGTCGTCGAAGGCATTGGCGAGCGACAGCATCCCCTCGGCATGGGTGATCTTGGAAAACCCCTCCGCCGGGGCCGCGCCGACCTGCTCGGTCGGGCTGTCGCTGCGTTTCAGGTTTGGAAAACGCGCCTCGATGGCCGCGTTCTCGCGCTTCAGCGCGTCGTAGTCGGCGTCGGAAATCTCCGGCGCGTCGTCCTGGTGGTAGGCGCGGTTCGCGGCTTCCAGCGCGGCGGCAAGATCGGCCAGGCGTTCCCGCGCCTCGGCCTCGGTCAGCTTGGCGGCCGCGTCGTCCGCGCGCTCGGTCTCATCGGCCATGACGCAGCACCCCCCGCTCCTGCCTGCCCCGCAGAAATCGGTTTAGGAGGGTCGCGCGCGGATTTCCAGTGCGCGTCAGGCGTTCATCGCCATGCCGATCGCCTCCTGCCCCGGCATCGGGTCGCGAAGGACATAGCCACGGCCCCAGACCGTCTCGATGTAATTCTCTCCGCCGGTCGCGACCGAGAGCTTCTTGCGCAGCTTGCAGATGAAGACGTCGATGATCTTCAATTCCGGCTCGTCCATTCCGCCGTACAGGTGATTGAGGAACATCTCCTTGGTCAGCGTCGTGCCTTTGCGCAGGCTCAGCAATTCCAGCATCTGGTATTCCTTGCCGGTCAGATGCACGGTCTGGCCCTCTGCCTCGACCGTCTTGGCGTCGAGATTGACGGCAATGCGCCCGGTGCGGATCACCGATTGGGCATGGCCCTTGGACCGGCGAATGATCGCGTGAATGCGCGCGACCAGTTCCTCGCGGTGGAAGGGTTTGGTCAGGTAATCGTCGGCGCCGAAACCGAAACCTTTCAGCTTGGTTTCCGGGTCGTCGAGGCCGGAGAGAATCAGGATCGGGGTCGTGACCCGGGCGCTGCGCAGGTGGCGCAGCACGTCATGGCCGTGGATGTCGGGGAGATTGAGGTCGAGAAGAATAATGTCATAGTCATAAAGTTTAGCCAGATCGATCCCTTCTTCACCCAAATCAGTGGCATATACATTCAGATTGGCATGCCTTAGCATCATTTCGATAGAGCGGGACGTGGTGGGGTCGTCTTCGACAAGCAAAACGCGCATCTGGCTACTCCGAATCCTTCAATGGGCGCGTTCACCGTCGGGGCAAATGGTTAATTACAAGTTACCCTTTTGGACAGGTCACCACCCCCCAAAGCCGCGCGACATCTTATCCGCGATAGCGCTGCAGCGCCGTCGCCTTCAGGGCCGCGACACCGAAGCGTCCGGCGGCGGCGCGCCAGCTTGCCAGCTCCTCATCCGACAGGTCCCAGATCGACACCGCCTCCTCCGCGCTGATCAGGCCCGCGTCCACCGCGTGGACGACGGCGGCCTTGCGGCTCGCGACCCAGCGGCGGGTTTCGGGGGGCGGCAGGTCGGCGCGCGTCATGGTGCGCCCGTCGGGCAGGGTCACCGACTGCGGGCCGGGAATGCGTCGGATATACATCGCTTGCCACGTCTCCTTGGTCTCGGGTGTCGTGACAGGTGCGCTGCATTAGCTTAATTCGAGGTAAGCGGGGCGCTTGTGGATAGGCAGGTTTTTCCTATATTCCCCGAGACTCCCCGCCCTTCCGCCCAGACCAAAGGACATCAACATGGCCCTCGACCGGCCCGATACGCTCAATTCGCTCGGCTTCGCCAAGCCGCCGGCCGAGACGCGCGTGGTCGTCGCCATGTCGGGCGGCGTCGATTCGTCGGTGGTGGCGGCGCAGCTGGCCGAGGAGGGCTACGACGTCGTCGGCGTCACGCTGCAGCTCTACGATCACGGCGCGGCGCTGGCCAAGAAAGGCGCCTGCTGCGCCGGGCGCGACATCCACGATGCGCGTCGCGTGGCCGAGGTGATGGGCTTTCCGCATTACGTGCTCGACTACGAGAACACGTTCCGCGAGGCGGTGATCGACGAATTCGCCGACAGCTACCTTGCGGGCGCGACGCCCGTGCCCTGCATCCGCTGCAACGAGCGGGTGAAGTTTAAGGACCTGCTGGAGACGGCGAAGGATCTCGACGCCGATTGCATGGCCACAGGGCACTATATCCAGCGCAAGCTGGGCGCAGCGGGCGCAGAGCTGCATGCCGCCGCCGATGCCGCGCGCGACCAGTCCTATTTCCTGTTCTCCACCACGCAGGCGCAGCTCGATTTCCTGCGCTTCCCGCTCGGGCACCTGGCGTCCAAGGCCGAAACGCGGGCGCTTGCGGCGAAATACGGCCTCAGCGTCGCCGACAAGCCCGACAGCCAGGACATCTGCTTCGTGCCGAACGGCGACTACGCCTCGGTGATCGAGAAACTGCGCCCCGGCGCGGCCGATCCGGGTGAGATCGTGGACGCTGACGGCAATGTGCTGGGCGAGCACCGGGGGGTCATCCACTACACCATCGGCCAGCGCCGGGGCCTTGGCATCGGCGGGCTCGCCGACCCGCTCTACGTGGTGAAGCTCGACCCCGATGCGCGCCGCGTCGTGGTCGGCCCGAAGGAGCTGCTGTCGACCCGGACGGTGCCGGTGCGGGAGATCAACTGGCTCGGCGATGCGCCGCTCACCTCCCGCGACGCCTGGGAGGTGGAGGTCAAGATCCGCTCCACCCGCCCGCCGCGGCCCGCGGTGATCCGCCCGGTCTCGGCCACCGAGGCCGAGGTGGAGCTTGTGACCCCCGAGGAAGGCGTCAGCCCCGGCCAGGCCTGCGTCTTCTACGACGCACACGGCAGCCGGATCTTCGGCGGTGGCTGGATCCACAGGGGCTGAGCCGCCTCAGACGCCGCCGTTCAGCAGGTAGGCGCGAAACCGGATCGTCTGGTGGCTTACCAGCAGGTCGATCCTTGCGTGGTCGTAGACCACGACGCTGGCCCCGGCCCCGTCCTGCCCCTCGATCCGGTAGCCGCTATCGCCATAGACCGGGGCGAAGCCGGGTTGCGCCCCGTCATGCTCGGCCGCGCCGGTGCGGGTGACGGTGGCGAACCGCGCCGCGGCCGCCGCGCGCGCCGCCGCCTCGGGGATGATCGCGACGCGCCGGGTGTCGTCCCAGGTGAGGAGGCAGGCCAGCCGCGCGAGCCCCGCCTCGGGCCAGGCGGCGACATCATCGGCGGCGGGCTGGAGTGCCGCGAAGAGCGCGAAGACCTCCGGGTCCGACAGCGTGGTCGCCGCCAGCCGGTCGCGGGTCGGGATGCCGTAGCGCGAACAGGTGACGATGCCCCCGGCCACGGTGCTGCCCGCCAAGGGCGCGCCGAAGCGGCCGGTGAGCGACCAGAGAAACGGGTCGGTGTCGTCGAGGGGAGCCGGCAGCGGCGAGCGGTCGACGGTGACGGGGCCGAGCACCTCCTCCAGCCGGGTCACGAAGCCCGCCCGGTCGCGCCACGGCTCCAGCCCCAACGCCAGCACCGCGGCCGGGTCGAGCACGGTCGGCGCCCCCTGCTGCGCAAGGGCGGGACCGGCGAGAAGGGCAAGGACAAGGCAGGTCGCGCGCATGGGCCAAGCCTAGGGCGTGGCGCGTCCGCGTCCAGCCGGCTTGGGACCATCGAGCATTCGGGGGGAAAGTGGCGCGGTTGACGGGGCTCGAACCCGCGACCCCCGGCGTGACAGGCCGGTACTCTAACCAACTGAGCTACA
>CAKZPN010000035.1 GCA_937139335.1 uncultured Roseicyclus sp.
GCCGCGGACGGTGGTGCGGGCCGGGCTGCTCACCGAATACGCGGTGCTGGGCCTGCTCGCCGGCTTCACCGCCGCGGCCAAGATGGCCCGCCACAGAGCCGCCGGTTTCGAAGTGGTGGCGCTGGTCGACATGCCTGCGGGGGCTACGGCGCAGGACGCCGAGGTGACGCTTTCGGCGGGCCTGGATCAACTGGACGAAGCTGTGGCGGTCCTGGAGGGGACTGTCAGCGGCATCCAGGGCAACCGGGCGCTGTCAGATCAGGTCACGGCCTTTGCGGGCGCCACTGGCCGGGGGCTGATCACGCAGGGTAATGGGTTGAACACGGTGCAGAAGCTGGCAGTGCGCGATGGCGTACCGGCCGTTGCCATCTTCCGAGATTTTGACGGTGCCGGGCAGACCCCGACGGTGATGCGCCGTTTTCTGGACCAGGCCGCGTTCCGCGCCGGGCAGGAGGGCGGAGTGATCATGCTGGGCCGTATCCGGCCCGACACCATCTCGGCCCTGCTGCTGTGGGGCTTGCAGGACCGTGCCGCCCGCGTGGCGCTGGCGCCGGTTTCGGCAGTGCTGAAACAGTCTGTGGCCGATCGCTGAGAGGCGGCGTAATCCGAGCCGCGATGGGTTCGGACGCTATAATTGCAGTTTGTGGACCTGCGACGGTACGTCCGCGCCCGCGCCCAATCGCCCGCAGTCGGCCAAGCCGGACCGGGTTCAGCGATTTCCGCTTCCCGAGAAACGCGCCGCATCCGCCGCCGCCCGCCGGATAGCGTTGGATTTGTGGACGGTCTCCTGGTACTCGGCCTCGGGATCGCTGTCATAGACCACGCCGCCGCCCGCCTGGATGTAGAGCTTGCCGTCCTTCACCACCGCCGTGCGCAGCGCGATGCACATGTCCATGTCGCCGCCGGCGCTGAAATAGCCCACGCCGCCGCCGTAGACGCCGCGTTTCTCGGGCTCCAGCTCGTCTATGATCTCCATCGCGCGGACCTTGGGCGCGCCTGAGACGGTGCCGGCGGGCAGGCCGGCCAAGAGCGCCGACAGCGCGTCCTGATCCTCGCGCAACTCGCCCACCACGTTCGAGACGATGTGCATGACGTGGCTGTAGCGCTCGACGATGAATTCCTCGGTCGGCTTCACCGTGCCGATCTTCGCCACGCGGCCGACGTCGTTGCGCCCGAGGTCGAGCAGCATCAGGTGTTCGGCGAGTTCCTTCTGGTCCGACAGCAGGTCGGCCTCCAGCGCGCGATCTTCCTCGGGGGTGGCGCCGCGCTTGCGGGTACCTGCGATGGGGCGGATCGTGACCTGCCCGCCGAAGACCCGCACGAGGATCTCGGGCGAGGCGCCGACGACCTGGAACGGCCCGAAGTTGAAGAAGAACATGAAGGGCGACGGGTTGGTGCGCCTGAGCGCGCGGTAGAGCGCGAAGGGCGGCTCGGGGAAATCCTGGGTCCAGCGCTGCGAGGGCACGACCTGGAAGATGTCGCCGGCGCGGATGTAGTCCTTGGCCTTGTCGACCGCGGCGAGGTAGTCCGCCTTGGCGAAATTCGACACCGGTTCGGCCACCGGCAGCGCCTCGCCGATCTCGCGGCTGGCCATCGCCGGCGCGCGTTCAAGGTCGCGGAGCGCGTCGCCGACCCGTTCGGCGGCCTGCGCATAGGCGGCGCGCGCGGAAAGGCCGGAGGAGACCCAGGCCGGCGCCACCACCGTCACCTCGCCCTTCACCCCGTCCAGCACCGCGATCACCGAGGGGCGCATCAGGACCGCGTCGGGCAGGCCCAGCGGGTCGGGGTTCACGTCCGGCAGGTGTTCGACCAGCCGGATCATGTCGTAGCCGAGATAGCCGAAAAGCCCCGCGGCGGCGGCGGGCAGGTCGGCGGGCATGTCGATGGCGGATTCGGCGAGGAGCGCGCGCAGCGCGTCGAGCGGCGGTTGCTTGCAGGGCTCGAAGGCCTCGCGGTCGTAGCGGGCCGTGCGGTTCACGCGCGCCTCGGTGCCGTGGCATTCCCAGATCAGGTCGGGCTTGCAGCCGATCATCGAGTAGCGCCCGCGCACCTCGCCGCCGGTCACGGATTCGAGCATGAAACTGTCACGGCCCGCGTCGGTCAGCTTCATCATCACCGAAACCGGGGTGTCGAGGTCGGCGGCGAGCCGCGCGTAGACGAGCTGGTTCTTTCCGGCGGCCCAGCCGGCCTCGAAACTCGCGAAATCCGAGACCTGCGCCATCACGGGAACTGCGTGTGGACGGCGTTGATCATCGACTGGTCAAGGCGGATGCCGACCTCGGCCTGCATTGCCTGGCCGAAGGCCTCGAAGATGTCCTGCGCCATCGACTGCGTCACAGTCTGCCCGATGATCTGGGTCAGGATCTGCGTGGTCGGGTCGTCGCGCGTGGCCGAGTTGATCCGGTCGAGCCGCGCGATCAGTGCCTGTTCGGCGCCGGGCACCAGCACCACGTCGCCGGGCTGGTCGAGCTGGAACACCTGCGCCACCAGCGTCGGGGGGGCGTCGGGGATGAAATCCTGCCGCCGCACCTGGCGTTCAGTTTCCACCCGGCCGAGGTCTTCCAGCGTGGCCCCGGTGGCGAGTTGCCCCACCAGCGTCTCGCCGCGCGCGGTCAGCTGACGGCGGAGCGCGCTGGCGCGCCAGGCCGCCGTGACCTCGTCGGTGATCTCGTCCAGCGGCGGCAGCGCGGGCGGCACCACCTCGTCGAGGCGCAGCGCGAAAAGCCCGCCGTCGCTCAGCTCCAGCAGTTCGGGGAAATCGCCCACCTCGGCGGCCTGCGCCGCCTCGCGGAAGGCGTCGTAGCCCGCGATGCCGTCCTCGGAGACGGGGGTGTAGTCGATCGTGCCGACCACCATCTCGGTCTCGTCCTCAAGCTCCTCCAGCGTGGCGCCGCTGGCCAGCAGGTCGTCGGCGGGGTCACGCAGGTCGTCGATGGCGCGGCGCGCGGCCTCGGCGGCGAGTTCCGCGCGCAGCTCTTCCTGCGCCTCCTCGAAGCTGACCTCGGAGGCGTCGAGCACCGCGTTCACGCGGTAGAGCGCCGGACCGAGGGCCGAGGGCAGGGGGCCCATGATCTCGCTTTCGGTGTCGGCAAAGATCGCCTCGGCGGCCTCGGCGGTCAGGTCGCCCCGGCCGACTTCGCCGAGTTCGACATCGTCGAGCGTCAGCCCGCGATCCTCGACCAGCGCGTCGAAATCGGTCTCGCCCGCCGCGATGGCGTCATAGGCCGCCTGCGCCGCCTCGGTGTCGATGAAGACCAGACGTTCGAGCAAGCGCCGCTCGGGCTGGAGGTAGAGATCGGCACGCTCGTCGTAGAGCCGGCGCAGCGCCTCCTCGTCGATGGCGACGTCGTCCATCAGCATCGCGGGCGTGACCCAGGCGTAGGTGATGCGCCGCGCCTCGGGGCGGGTGAACTGCTCGGGGTTGTCGTCGTAATGCGCCTGCAGGTCGGCCTCGGTCGGCGCGGGAAGGCCGGCGGGCAGGTCGGCCTCGGTGATCGCCATCAGGCTGAAATCGCGCGTCTCGGCCTGGTAGGCGACCAGCGGCTCGGCGATGCCCGGGTCGGGCTGCAGCCCGCCCACGACGGCCGATTGCAGCACGCTGCTGGCGGCATCCTCGCGGATGTCATCCTCGAAGGTGGAGGGGGTCAGGCCGTTCTGGCGCAAGGTAAACTCGTAGGCTTCGCGGTCGAAACTGCCGTCGAGGCCCTGGAACGCCTCGATCTGGGTGATCTGGCGCGCGACCTCCGAGTCGCCGACCGAGAGGCCCATGGCACGCGCCTCGTTGGCCAAGGCCGCCTGCGCCACCAGCGATTGCAGCACGGCCTGGTCGATGCCCTGCGCGCGCAGGGTCGCCAGCGTCACCGGCTGGCCGGTCTGGGCGATGCGGGCGCGGATTTCCTGGTCGAGCGCACGGGCGTAGTCGTCGGCGGTGATCTCGACCTCACCGACCTGGCCGACCTGGCTGCCGCCGCCCGAGAAGGAGCCGATGCCGAAGCCCGCCAGCGCCACGAACAGGAGCCCGAGGATCACCCAGACGAACAGGTTGGACGCCTTTTTCACCGCCGATTTCGCCATTGTGCCCGCGTCCTTCCTGTCATGGTCCGTCCGGGCCTCTGCGGACCCGATGTTGCGCGGTTGATTACGCGCTCGCGCCCTGCGCGGCAAGGGGCGGGCGGGCCGCGCTCAGAGATCGAGGGCGGCGAGCCGGTTCACAACTTCGGCCAGCCCCGCGCGGTCGGCGTTGGCAAAGGCGATCCGGAGCGTCGCCTCGGCCTGGCCGGTGCCGCCTTCGGCAACGCGCGGCCCGAACATCGTGCCAGGCAGGATCAGGAGGGCTGCGGCCTCGACCATGTCCTTCGCGATGGCGTCGGAGGGGCGGTCGAACGGGTGGCGGACATAGGCGAAATAGGCGCCGCAGCCCAACAGCTGCCAGTCCGGCAGGCGGTCGAACCCCGCCACCAGCGTATCGCGGCGCGCGAGGATTTCCTCCCGCTCGCTGGCCAGCCAGTCGCCCAGGTTCCGCATCCCCCAGAGCGCGCCGATCTGACCCACCTGCGGCGGGCAGATCGCGACGGTGTCGAGGAATTTCTCGACCTCGGCCAGCCGCGCCTCGGACGCCATCATCGCGCCGACGCGGTGGCCGGTGAGGCGGTAGGCCTTGGAGAAGGAATAGAGGTGGATCAGCGTCTCGTCCCAGTCGGGATCGATGAAAAGGTCATGCGGCGCGCCGGTGCGGCTGTGGAAATCGCGGTAGGTCTCGTCAAGCACCAGCGCGAGGTCGTTGGCGCGGGCGAGGTCGTGGAACGCGCGCAAGAGGTCGGCGGAATATTCCACGCCAGCGGGGTTGTTGGGGCTGACCAGCACGATGGCGCGCGTCCGCTCGGTGATGAGGGACGCCGCGCGCTCGGGGTCAGGGAAAAGGTCGTCGCCGGTGGGCAGGGGCACGCAGCGCACCCCCTCCATGTCGAGCCACATCTTGTGGTTGAAGTAGAAGGGCAGGGGTACGATCACCTCGTCGCCCGCGCCCGCCAGCGTCGACATCACCGCGGTGAAGGCCTGGTTGCATCCGGCCGTGATGGCGACCTGCGAAGGTGTGATGCTGCCGCCGTAGCTGGCGGACCATTGCGACGCCAGTTCGGCGCGCAGCTCGGGCAGGCCGAGCACCGGGCCGTAGAGATGCGAGGCCGGGTTCTCGATCAGCGCCTCGGCCATGGCGCGGGCGAGCGCGGGCGGCGGCGGGTCCACCGGCGCGGCCTGGCTCAGCATGATGAGCGGCTTGTCGGCGGCGAAGCTCTTGCCTTCGATCCAGCGTCGCGCCTCCATCACCGGCGGCGGAAAGGTTCGCGCATAGGTCGGATTGATCGGCCGCATTCCCGCCCCCAAGATCCGGGTCCGCGATCCGGCCCCGCCCGTCTTTGCTTTCTCAAATACTCCCGCCGGAGGCTCCCGCAGCTTGCCGCGGGCGCCGGCGTCGCCGGTCAGAACGGAATTTCGTCGTCCACGTCGGAGCCGCCCCGGCTGCCGCCGCCGCCGCTTCCGCCGCCATAGCCGCCGCTGTCGCGATCGTCGGGGTAGCCGCCGCCGCGGTCATCACCGTAGCTGCCACCACCACCGCCGCCACCGCTGCCGCCGCCGTCACGGCCGTCGAGCATGGTCAACTCGCTGCGGAACGGGCGCAGCACGACCTCGGTCGAGTAGCGGTCCTGCCCGGACTGGTCTTGCCATTTGCGGGTTTCGAGCTGGCCCTCGATATAGACCTTGGAGCCCTTGCGCAGGTATTGCTCGGCGATCTTGGCCAGCGGCTCGGAGAAGATCGCGACGGAATGCCACTCGGTCCGCTCGCGCCGTTCGCCGGTCGCGCGGTCCTTCCAGGTCTCGGAGGTGGCGATGCGCAGGTTGCACACCTTGCCGCCGTTCTGAAAGCTGCGCACCTCGGGGTCGCGGCCCAGATTGCCGATCAGGATTACCTTGTTGACGGATCCGGCCATGTCTCGAGTCTCCCAGGTTTTGGCACGCTTGCCACGGGCCGCTGCGAGTCAGCGGCGCGGTGTTTGACGCTTAGATCATCCCATTCTGGTCAAGGAAAGGTTAATTGCCCGGTGCTCTGCAAGGGGGGACAGCGCGTCAGGCTGGAATTTCGCGTGGAAATGTCCTAAAGGTCCGCGCGACAGTTTCCGAAAGACCCGATTACGCGATGACCCCTGCCGCCCGTTTCGCCCTGACCGCTGTTGCGCTGGCCCTCGTGCCGCTGCCCGTGTCGGCCGACGCGCTGGAGCGTCTGAACCGCTCGCTCTCCGTCCTCGACAGCCGCGCCTCGTCGCAATACGCGGCCTCGGTCCGGTTGCGGCCAGATTACGAGGAAGGGCAGGAGCTGATCCCCAGCTTCGAGGGCGCGTATGCGGGGCCCTGGCTCGCGGTCGCGCGCGCCGCGGCGCAACGCCACGGCATCCCCGAGGACCTGTTCCTGCGCCTCGTCCAGCAGGAATCGGGCTGGAACACCGAGGCGCTCAGCATCGCGGGCGCCATCGGGCTGGCGCAGATCATGCCCGATACGGCGGTCCTTCTCGGCATCGACCCGCATGACCCGACCGCGAACCTGGATGGCGGCGCGCGCTATCTGGCGCTGCAATATCGCAACTTCCGCCGCTGGGATCACGCGCTCGCGGCCTATAACGCCGGCCCCGAAGCGGTTCGTGCCCACAACGGCATCCCGCCGTTCCAGGAAACGCGCGACTACGTGCGCGTCATCCTCGGCACCAGCTGAACCAAACCTACCCCATCCCCGTCCCGAGCAGGTCGGCCACCACCGCGTCCGACGGCAGGCCCAACGCCTGGCGAAGCGCGCGGCGCCCGCGCGACAGGCGCGAGGTGACGGTGCCCATCGGCAACCCGGTTTCCCGCGCGATCTCGGCATAGCTCAACCCGTCGATTGCGCGCAGCCGCAGCAGCACCTGCTGGTCGTCGGGCAGGGCCGAGAGCGCGCGCATCGCGTCTGTCGCGGCCATATGCGCGGCGGGGTCGGCGCGGGCGTCGGGCTGCGCCTCGGCGGCGTCGCGGTCATCGCTGGCGACGGTGCCATTGGGCGGCGCGCCCGCGCCGCGGGTCCGCGCGCAATTCCTGAGCGTGGCGAAGGCATAGGCGCGCAGGTCGGTGACGGGGGCGGCGTCCGGGGCGGAGGTGCGCGCCATCGCCAGCCGCGACCAGACCCTGAGCAGCGTGTCCTGCACCAGATCGTCGGCATCCTCGGCCGTGCGGCTCAGCCGCCGCGCGCTGCGGCGCAGGTCGGGCAGCAGGGCCATGAAGGCGGGGGCCGAGGTGGGCGAGAGGCCGGGCGGGATCGGATCGGGCATGGGGAGGGGCTCGCGATCTGGGATTGGATGGCGCCAGCACCACCTTTCCCGCGGCTTTGCGCAAGCGCGCCGGCCCCGGTCCGCCAGGGTGAGCCAAGCGCCGCCGGGCGGCGGCGGGGATTCGCCCTTTGGATCGCGGCCTCGTTTCTGTTCGTACTTGTCCATGCCGTTCTCTGGACTTCAAAATCGGGATGGCACAGACCGTTGCGCTACGCGCTTGCATGGATCCTGATGAGCGTTCCGCCTTTTGGCATCACCGGTTGGGCGAACCCGATCACGGCCGCTGGTGTCTTGTTCCCGGGCCTCGGCTGGTTTGGATTGATAGCCATGGCTCACACCTTATCTGCGATGACGACGCGGTCATGGCCGATCGTTGCTCTTGTCATAGGAGCTGTTTTCGCCTGGTCGTCCTCGAACTGGAGCGAACCGCGTCCACCGGAAGGCTGGATCGGTATCGACACGCACTTCAACTATGCCTCTCCCGGTCAGCACGCGGATTATGCGCAGCATCTCGCCACGCTGGCATTGGTTCAAGACGCGGCGAAAGCCGGCGTGAAAAACATCGTCCTTCCCGAAAGCGCATTCGGAATCTGGACGCAGACTACCGAACACCTCTGGGTCCGCGCACTTCAGGACCTTGATGTGACGGTGAACGGGGGTGCGATCCTTGTCAGTGCCGAGGGCTACGACAACGTCATGATCGAAGTGTCAGGGAAGGTCGCACAAATCCTCTACCGGGAGCGCATGCCGGTGCCGGTTTCGATGTGGCAACCCTGGGCATCGGGTGGCGCGACGGCCCATGTCTTTGGAAAGCCTGCCGGCAGTTTTGCCGGGACGCTCATCGCTCCTCTGATTTGCTACGAGCAGCTCTTGGTCTGGCCGATCCTGCAGTCGATGATCTACAAACCGAGTGTCATTGTGGCAACCGGCAATGGCTGGTGGACCGGCGACACCAACATTGTTGCAATCCAAAAGGCGGCCGCCCGGGCCTGGGCATCGCTGTTTGGCGTGCCGCTCGTGATCGCCTTTAATACCTGACAGGATTCCCCATCAAACAACGCTCGGAAGCTGGCGCTCTAGAATTTGTTCAGTTCGACAACTATGCATTGCATATGCGACTCATAATGGAAATATTGCGCCCGGATCTCAGGTTCCGGGAAAGGTAGGACGTTGGAGAATATCGCAGATTCCGATTTGATGGACGCACTCTCGAAAATTTCAGATGTTGCTGATCGAAACTCAACAATCGAGTTCCTGAAAGACGTGGCCTCCCGATACGCATTGAAAACCATTGCGTATTTTGGTGTCGGCGTTGCCGGTCAAAATGAAACCGATCCCTATCTTGCCGTAACCTATCCTCCCGAATGGGTCGATCATTACAAGAAAAGGCAGTATGTCGATGTCGATCCCGTTGTTCGTCTTGGATTTCGCCGTATGCTTCCCCTTGATTGGGACGAGTTTGGAAAGCCTATGGGGCGGCTGAAGACCTTTTTTGGTGAAGCCGGCGAATTCGGTATCGGGAGCCGCGGACTGACAGTTCCGGTGCACGGCCGCCTCGGCGATCGTGCCTTGTTCTCCGTGACGTCAGATCTTTCCGCCTGCGACTGGGCGAGCGCGAAACTTCTCTATATGCGTGACTTCCAAGTCCTTGCGACGCACATCCACGATCGTGTGCTCGGCATCGAGGGGCATGCGAGCGAGCCTGTCAGTCTTTCTCCGCGTGAACTGGAGTGCTTGCAGTGGATCGCCGAGGGTAAGACGGCCTGGGAATGCGCTGTCATTCTCGGTCTGTCCCAGCACACCGTGCGTTGCTACCTGGAGAGCGCCCGCCACAAGCTCCACGCCACCAGCAATACCCATGCCGTTTCAATCGCTCATAGAGCCGGGCTGCTCTTCGATCCCTTGTAAACCCAGCTATTGGACCGGATGTTCTTCTCGAAACCCAGCCGATAACTGGTGCCTCCGTCATCAATGAATGAACGGAGAACACCAATATGATATTTACAATCGAAAGTGCCGATCAGGACAAGTATCCCGAACTGTTCGACGAAATGTTCCGCATGCGGGCCGAAGTCTTTTCTGGTCGCCTCGGTTGGAACGTCAAAGTCGAAAACGGCCGGGAGATCGACCGGTTTGATTCCGAAGACCCTCTCTACCTTCTGTCGCTCGATGAAAGGTCAGGACAGCTTCGTGGCGCTGTGCGTCTGCTCGCCACGACTGGCCCCAACATGCTCAGAGACGTGTTTTCCGTACTGATGCCTGGTGGTACGGTCGAAAGTCCATTGATCTGGGAAAGCTCACGTTTTGCGGTCAATCCGCAGATCTTCGAGGCGAGGGATCGTGCAGAAGCGAACCACCTGGTCAACCGAATCACCGTCGAGCTTTTGTGCGGGATGGTTGAAGCCGCCCAGCGGGCCGGTATCGAACACATCGTATCGGTCTTCGACGCCCGAATGGCGCGGATTTTCAGGTCGATCGATTGCCGTTTTGAACAGCTCGGTACGCCAGTGCGAATCGGGAAGGTCATGACCTATGTCGGTCTGTTCGATATGAGTGATGTCATGCGGTCACAGCTTGGAGCGGTGGGCGATTTTCGTTCATCAGTTCTCGCTGATGGTGCAATACCTCCAGCGTCGGCAACCGCACTTGTTGCGAATGTCGAATAAATTCAATGTGAACATGCCGGCCGGCATCTGGCGTTCGCTAGCCTGATGAAATATGATTCTCCCCGAGGCGGTACGCGCCGCCTCGGGGCGTAGAAACCCCTTTTCCGCGGTTGGTGTTGACCGGAACAATACCAGAGATCCTCTGGCCATTGGCCGGGGGCCTGTGACGTATGTCCAGGTGCCTCGGTGCTAAAGGTCACAGGGCCGTCGGAAAACGGTTTCTACCCCCCGGCTTGGGGTCATTAGATCTTATTTGTTCGCGGGGGCGCACCGCGGACCAAGCCGAAGGGGTGGTACAGTATTGCCGGATATCCGCAGCCTGGAACTCAAACCCGATTGCTCAAAGCGTGCCATTGAGACGATTCTCGCGGAACTTGAGCAAGACGAGCTTGAGCGACTTGCGATCGACATCATTCGCGAACAACGGTGTCGGCTGGCAAAAGCGCAAGAGCTCTATGAACTGCTCGGTACCCTTGGACAAGGGAGTGGTGAGGATTCCCTGGCTGACCAACGCCGACATGAATATCGCCTCGCGCTCGTCATGATGAAGGCCCATCATACGATCGCTGCGACCGTCGTCAACAAGCTGGGTTATATGCCGCCACTCCCGGAAGACATGATCCGCTAGTAGCTGCCCCGCTCAAGTCTGAACGTTAGGGGGTTGACCCAAACGGAAGAGTCCGAATTTGGATTCTCATCTGGTTTCG
>CAKZPN010000036.1 GCA_937139335.1 uncultured Roseicyclus sp.
TTGTCGAAATCGAGAATGGTCACATGCTGCCGATGACGAGCCCCGACGAGGTGGCCGCGGTGATCCGCCAGGCCGCCGAAGCGGTGGAATGACTGCTGAAATCACCGCGTCGCAGTCGAGCGTACCGGATCGCGAACAGCCCGGCGATAGCTGGTCGGGCTGACCCTCCGATGCTTGGTGAACACCCGGGCGAGAACCTGGTTCGACGAATACCCGACCGCCAGCGCGATCTCGGTGACGGGAAGGTCCGTGTATTCCAGCAATTCGCAGGCCTTTTCCACGCGCAGCCGCGTCAGGTACACCCGTGGCGGCACGCCGACGCTCTGCTTGAACATGCGGGCGAAGTGATAGGGCGACAGCCGCGCCTCGGCGGCCAGTTCGTCGAGGCTGATGTCCTCCGACAGCCGCGCGTGCATCAGTTCGATGCAGAGCCGCTCGGCCCAGGGCGCGAGGCCGCCCTTTGCCGGGGCGAACGGCGACCCGCCCAGCCGGCAGAGTTCGGCCAGGATCTCGCAGCCGGCGGCGCGTGCCAGCAGACGCGACGGGGCGCCCTCTTCGTCGCATAGCGTCCAGAGGTTGCGGAACGCCGAACGGACGGCAGGCGAGTCGAACATTCGGCCGTAGATACAGGAGCTGTCCGAGAATTTGCCATCCGTGGCTTCGTCGAGGAGGCCTTGCCACTGCTCCATGGGCAACGCCAGGCTTCGAAGCTGATGACTTTCGTCCATGATGGCCGTCGTGGCGAAATCCGGCGGGGCGAGACAGAAATCGCCCCTGGTCCCGATCAGGTCGAAGCGCCCGCCGCCCAGGTCGCCGGTGACACGGCTGCCCCCGATCAGGTCCTGGTAGAGGACCATGTCCGGCAACGCCGGGCGCGACATGTCGCCGGCCGGCCGCGCGACCTCGAACAGATCGAGGATTCCCCCCGGGGACTTGCTCGCACGCAGGTAGGACGCCTGCCGGCCTTGCAGGTACCATTGGGAGGACGACGCATAGGTGGATCGTGTCATCGTTCTGTCTCCCTGCCGGATGGCTCGCTCGATGGCGTGCAAGGGTGCTGGCGAGCCAGATCGCACGAACGCGGTAATGTCACTGCGGGGTCTGCGTCGCCGCGCGGCCGACAATGCTGTCCCAACCCGCCATGGCAATGTCGACCACCGCGTCGAGTTCTGCCTGGTCCGCTCCGTCACGAGACCGGACGGTCATGCCGCTGTGAACCACCTGGACAAATCTTGCCAGTTCAACACCGTTCGTCGATTGCGGAAGATCGCCCTCGTCGACAGCGGTTCTTATACGCGCCAAGAGCGCCTCGAACAATCCGGCGCGGGTCGAGCGCACCTGTCCGTCGAGTGCGGCAGGACCGTCATCGCCGAAAAAAGTGAGCGTTGCCATGCATCCTCGCGGCCGCAAGGTGAGGGGCATCGTCATTCCGATCGCGGAATTGTGAAGAAAGGCGTGCACCGCGTCCCGCGCGGTCGCGGCCGTGGCGAAACCGTCCCAGATGACCCTGTCGAAGGTCGCGAGATACAGCTGCAACGCTTCTGCATAAAGCTGCTCCTTCGATCCGAAGGCCGCGTAGAGGCTCTTTGCGCAAATCCCCATTCTTTCAGTCAGATCGGAGATGGATGTGCCTTCGTAGCCGTTCGCCCAGAACAACCGCATGGCCTCCTCGAGCGCGGCGTCGCGATCAAAGCTGCGCGGACGGCCGCGGGCGCGTCGGTGCAGGGAGACTTCGGGCTCGGTTCTGTATTTGTGCATTGATCGGTGCATAATTCAGTTGACAGCCTCGCACAAGAGGCATAGCCCATTCTGCAGTGATTGCTGCTTAAAGACGGGAAGGTCGATCAGGTTGGTGCGCATTTTCTCCTGCCCGAGTTAACCGGGTGCGCCGCGCCTGGTGCAAGGCGAGCCCGCATGGATGGCGGTGCTTGCGCCGGTCACCCACGGCGGAAAGGCGCAAGATCGGCAAAAAGACCGCAATGACCGCGCCGCAACCTGACCGCCCGACCCCTAGATTGGTCGGGATCGTACTTGCCATGGGGCCGGTCTTGCTGGCGCTCAGGTGACGGCCCAACTTGCCGATGGCGGTTCCGTCGCCAGCTCTTAGGAGACCCTGCATGAGCCTGCACGCCTACTCGTCCTTCGCCAAATGGTCCTCCGAAGGCCGACAGGCATCCTATGTGCGCACGCTGAAATCCCCCGGCGGGATCGTCGATCTTCTGGAAGTCGAACGCCCGGCCGGCGACATGTCCCGGCCCGCCCTGCCTGATCTCGTTTTGTGTCAGGACCTGCTTGGAGGCAGCCGTGCCCACGGCGAGTCCGGTGGGGGATGCTTCCACGTCACAAGTGAAAAGGGCGGGTTTTTCCTCTCTGCGCCGAACCACAGCAACAAATCCATCATCGACGACCACCATCGTCTTCGGGGCCTGATACTTCCCTTGGCCCAATGGCAGAGCGTTCTGGACGAAACGTCCGACGGCGCGCCCTCGTTGGATTGGCCGCATCTTTACAGGGGGCTGTTTCACTCGCCCGCCATCCGCTCGGCGTTCCGCAACCTCTGGACCCTGTGCGAGGACGAAGGCGCGCCGTCGCGTCTTCTGGCGCGGGCCGCGGGATGCGAGATCCTGGCCGAGCTCTGCCGCCTGGGCGGGGCGCCCTTCGCGCCGGCAAGCGGCGGTCTTGCGCCCTGGGCCGAGCGGCGCTGCATCGAACTGATGCGGGCGCGGCTGTCGGAAGACATCAGCCTCGACGAACTGGCCGCCGAAGCGCGGCTCTCACCCTATCATTTCGCCCGGATGTTCAAGCAGAGCGTCGGCGTTCCGCCACGCGTCTACCTGACACGGCTGCGGGTGGAGAAAGCCTGCGAACTCCTTGAACATACGGACCTTCCCGTCACCGAGATCGCGCTGGAGGTCGGGTATTCGTCGAACCAGGTCCTCGCCCGGGTCTTCACCAAGCACCGGCACATGAACCCGACCAGCTATCGTCGGGCCGTCCGCGATCCGGTGCGTCGTGTTTCGCCGCCAACTCTGGCGACACCGCTATGACTGTGCCTGCCTGTTCATCGGTCGTAAAATGGTACACTGCCGGCGACCGCGCCCACAACATGCGCACGCTCAAATCCGCGGGCGGCATCCTCAATTTGATCGAGGCTATCCGGCCTGCCGGAGTTATGTCACGTCCGGGAACTCCAGATCTAGTCCTCAGTCAGGATACATTTGGAGGACGCCGACTTGTCGGAGATTTGGGACCCGGACGGTTCGATGTGAGAAGCGAGAGGGGGGATTTGTATTTTGCGCCCCCGAACTGCGCCAATTCCGTCGGTGTCGATGAGAGCTTTCTGCTTCGCAGCTTGGCCTTTCCGATGTCGGAGTGGAAGAACGTGCTCGACGATGCCTCCGACGGCGCGTTCACCGTCGAAGGCCTGCGACTTGAAAAAGGGGCATTCAGGGCACCGGCAATCCATTCAACGCTTCGGAAACTTTGGACGCTTTGCGACGAAGAGGGCGCCCCGTCGCGTCTGCTGGCGCGGGCCGCAGGCTGCGAGATCCTGGCCGAACTATGCCGCCTGGGCGGATCCCCGTTCGCGCCGGCAAAGGGCGGCCTCGCGCCCTGGGCCGAGCGGCTCTGCATTGAACTCATGCACGCGCGGCTGTCGGAGGACATCAGCCTCGACGAACTGGCCGCCGAAGCGCGGCTCTCACCCTATCACTTCGCCCGCATGTTCAAGCAGAGCGTCGGCGTGCCGCCACGGGTGTACCTGACGCGGCTGAGAATGGAAAAAGCCTGCGAACTGCTGGAACACACGGACCTTTCGGTCACCGAGATTGCCCTCGAGGTCGGGTATTCGTCGAACCAGGTTCTCGCCCGGGTGTTCACCAAGTACCAGAAAACGAGCCCGACCGACTTTCGCCGGGCCGTTCGCGATCCGGTGCGCTCGATCGCGATGCGGTGATGCTCCGGTGGGAAGTCCTCCGCCACCTCTTCAGTCCGGCGTCGGATGGTCGATGCCATCGACGGTCGCTTCCGTGTTGTGCGCTGATGCGACCGGACCGGTTTCGGGCTCTCGTCAGCATCAGCATCCCGATCGCACCGCGTGGCGAGGTCGATCCGTGGCTGGCCGAACGTGTGCCGTTCCCTGGCGTGACACCCTACGCCATGTCGAAATCGGCGCTTCTGTCATTCTCGCGCGGCCTTTCGGGCGAGCTGGGCGCACGGGGCATCACGGTCAATCTCGTCGTGCCGGGATCGACCGATACGGAGTCGAACCCGGCCGATGGCGCGGGCGCCGACGTCCAACGCAGCCTCTCGTCGATCGGGCGCTACGCGGAGCCACGAGAGATCGCCGACGCGGTCGTGTTTCTTGCAGGTCCCGCCGCAAGCATGGTGACCGGCAGCACCCTGACCGTGGACGGCGGCGCGAATGCGTGACCGGGCCGAGCAGGAACCCGCGACACTAGGCACGTCGTCCGGATCGAGGGATCATTCAACGCACGGCCCGTTGCTCCGCCTACCGGGTTTGCAGCAAGTGCTGTGTGCCTGACCGGCGTTTGGGTCGGCGTGGACGCGGTGCTGGTGGTGGTGGCGGGGTTGTTGCTGGCATTCGCCTGCCTTGGCCTCGTGATACCGACCGCCATGGTGCTGTCACTGGACCCGCACCCCGAAATCGCCGGGCTCGCCTCATCCATCGGCGGCGCGGCGCAGATGTTGACAGGAGCGCTCATGACAGCAGCGACCGGACCGTTCATGGACAACAGCGTCCTGCCAATGGTTGCGGCAATTTCGCTGTGCGCAAGCCTGGCATTGGCAGCGTCGTTGGTCTTGCCACGCCGGCGCCGGTGATCGGCGGACACCGGCGATGCAAGACGGGCATCAGCGCAGCAGGACCCGTATTGCCGCGCGGGTTTCGCCGCCACGTTCCGCGTGACCACTACCCTGTCGCGCGAGGACTGCGCGGTTCCTGCGGCGTCAATCACCCGACGGCGCGGGGAATGCGCAAGATCAGGTTGGACGGCGCAAGGCCAGCTACGTGCCGGCATGGCGCTTCACCTATCTTCAGCACACGTCTTCGAGACATCCGGGGACGCCATGAACACTCAAAGGAACGCGCAATGAGAAACCTTCTTTACACCGCCGCTGCTGCCGCGACGCTGGTCTTCGGACATGCCGCACCCGCAACGGCACAGGACTACGACCTGGCAAGCATGCAGCAGGGTCTGACCATGCTCGAACTCAACGTGGGGCGCATCTTCGCGCAATACGGCATCGAAGCCGACCCGCAGTCGCTCGACCTGTCGCAGATCGCCGAGATCGTGAGCCGCGTCGACTCCGGCGACGACACACCCTCTCGCGCAGAGCTCGAGTTCATCATCAATCGCAACTGACGGTGCATGCCACGGGCCCGATCACACTGGCCCGTGGCCACTTCACCGTGAAAGGTCACCGATGAGATCCAGACTGTTCGCCACGATTTTGATCCTGGCCGCAGGCACCGGCGCGGCGCAGGACATGGCAACGGGCGACATCGTGCAGCGGTCGGAACACGCTGGCGAGATGAGCGTGTCGATGCCGCCCGCCCCGGCGCATCTTCCCGAGCCCCTCCGCGAGACGCTGCGCTTCGAGCCGTGGCAGATGCTCGAAGACCTGTTCCGCGATGACATCGTTCTGCTGATGCGGCACGGGCCGACGGACTGGTCGCGCGACGATCCCAGCGGCGTGCTCCCGACCGATTGCGCGAACCAGCGCGTGATGACCGCCGATGGCATGGACCGGATGCGGGACCTCGGCGTCCTTCTCGCGGGAAACGGCATCGTGCCGGGCCGCATCCTCGTCAGCGAATGGTGCCGCAATCAGCAGACGCTCGAGGCGCTGGTCGAGGGCATCAGCCTGGTCGACCCCGAGTTTCTGAATCACGCCGAGATCGAGACCAACCCGGCCGCAAACCTTCTTCTGTCGTTGGAAGGGGCCGCCACCGTCACCGAGCTCAGGCGCCTGATTGCGGACTGGCAGGGCAGCGCGTCCGGGCCGCTGCTGATCATTTCCCATTTCACCAACATCGCGGAACTGACGGAGTTTCACGTCTACGAAGGCGAGATCCTCGTTCTCGACCCCGACCGGCGGAGCCGTGTGCTGGGCTACCTGCGCCTGAGAAGCGCCGCCCCGGACGTCGGGCATTTCGATGTCGCAAACGGCCCCAGGTAGACCGCCGGCCTGAAAGGCGCAGACGGGGGCGATGTCAGCGCATGGTTCGCGACGGCATGTACTCGGGTCTGGTCGGCCACGGCGGCACTTGCCCATCTCCCACCCAGCAGAAACCCGTGAATCAACGGCCGTCGACAGGCCGTAGAGCGGCCCCGGCGGAGCGCCGGATCGAGGCAATGGACGTGCCGCGTGCCCTTCGAGCCGTGGCGAAATCTATGTGGGCCGTCCGAGATTCTATTTCCCAAGAAACACGGGTCGGTTGTCATATCAGGTATCGTCTCGCGCCCCGATGGTGTTGCCGGCGTTCGGTCCTCACCGCGGTGTCGGAGGTGCTTGAGTCTAAGGGAGGAAGAAGATGAAGATCATGTATAAAATCGGTGCGGCCGCCGTCGGCGCCGCGCTGTTCCTGGGCGGCAGCCCCGGCTCGGCGCAGAGCGTCGAGGAGTTCTACAGCGACAACGACATCACCTTGATGGTGGGCGCCGCGGCGGGGGGGGCCGCCGACTACTTCGCCCGGACCATCGCGCCATACATCACCGAGTACATGCCCGGAAACCCCAACATCATCGTCCAGAACCGACCCGGCGCTGGCGGGCTTGTCGTGGCCGCCGAACTGCAGGCCAACGCGCCGCGCGACGGCACCTGGATCGCCACGCTCCAGCGCAACAACTTCACCGATCCGCTGCTGAGCGACGAACGGATCGACTTCGACCCGCGCGAGGTCAGCCACCTGGGTGCGGTCAGCCGCGTTACCTACGTGATCTTCACCCATAGCCCCGACGACCCCGGCATCGAGACCGTCCAGGACGCCATCGACATGCCGCTGATCCTTGCCGTCACCGGGGCGGGCAGCGCCAACAATACCTATCCGCTGATGGTGAACGAGCTGCTGGGCGCGAACTACCGTCTGATCCCGGGCTACGAGGGCAACGAGGAACAGGCGCTCGCCATGGAGCGCGGCGAAGTCGACGGCCGCGCCGGAAGCTATTCCTCGTCGCAGCGCGAGCAGGCGGCCTGGATCGAGGAAGGCACGCTGCAGTACATCTTGCAGTTCGGGCTGGAGCGGCATCCGCAGATGCCCGACATTCCGAACGTCATGGAAGCGGTCGAGGATGACACCACGCGTGCGATCCTGCGCTTCATGCTGATCCCGCAGGAAATCGGCCGTCCCTTCGCGGCGCCGGGCGGCATCCCCGAGGACCGGCTGGCGGCTTTGCGTGCCGCGTTCGAACAGGCCGGCACCGACCCGCGCTTCGTCGAGGAGATCATGAGCACGGGCGCCGACGAAGGTTTCGTCTCGGGTGAGGAACTCCAGGCGCTTGCCGAGGAACTCATGGGAACGCCGCCCGAGGTGGTGGAGCGCGTGCAGGAGATCCTGGCCGCCGAATAGATCCACTCATCTGGAAGAACTTGAGGCGCCGCCCGATCGGGCGGCGCCTTTTCGTTCGCGTCCGGCTTTCGGCTACCGACCCAGGCGTCACGCCTGCCAGAGCGACCTGAGGTCGCGCAGGTCGGCGACAGACTCGATCGCGACAAGCGCGTCGAGAAGCGGCTGCGCCCGGTCGACCCCGAGGGCCAGCCCGAACAGGTCCAGCGCCTTGGCATGAACCTCCCCTTCGGTCATCGGGTTTCCGGGCTGGCCCCGGACATGCTGGGGGGTCATGTGGATGATGCGCCCGCCGGTCGTGGTCAGGGTGAAATGCGCCTGCTCGCCCCGCGCGGCGCCGAGGCGCGGTTCGACCCGGACTTTGGCCGCTACGCGCATCACCTCGGGGTCGCGCATGCGGGCGTGGTCGTGAAGGCTTGCGAACCCGACACCGCCGTCGACGAGGTATAGCGCCAGCGCGTGCGGCAGATTGATGTCCGGCATGTCGCTTTGCGCGACGCGGCTGCGCTGGCTCGGCAACGTGACGAGGATGTCGGCCACGTCGGGTTCGCGCACGCCTTGCTGCGTCACCACCTCGTGGATGCAGTCGAGCGCCATCTGGATCGGCGAGCCGACGGTCCATTTCTTGATCGTCGTGCGCATCACCTCGAACCGGCTGCCCAGGTCTTCGATGGCCAGCGCGGCGCCTGCGGTTTCGGGGAAGGCCGCGAACAGGCCCGGCACCCCTTCCATCGCGTCGGCGACGCCGGTCAGGCCAGCCGCGGCGAACCCGGCCGCCTCGACCCCCTGTTTCGCGGGCATGCCGCCGAAGATGAAGGCTTTTTGCCGGTGGTCGGGGTCGCGCAGCCAGCAGCGGTTGCCCGAGGCGGTCTGGACGGCATAGGACAGCGCGTGGCGCGTTGCGGTCGCGTCCAGCCCTGCCAGCATGGCGGCAACCGCGGTGGCCCCGAAGGTGCCGCCCCAGCCGTGGCTGCTGAGGTGATAGGCATCGGCGAAGCGGCTGCCACCCAATGCCATCGAGACGCGCGTTCCGATATCGTAGCCGAGCGCCACGGCGGTCAGCAGATCGCGCCCGCTGCAGCCCTGCGCTTCCCCCGCCGCCAGCGCCGCCGGCACGACCACACAGCCCGGATGGGTCAGGGAGGGGGCGTGGGAATCGTCGGTCTCGTCCGCATGGCCCGCCATCCCGTTGGCGAGCGCGGCCAGAGCCGGCGTGGTCAGGATGTCGGTCCCGAGCACCGAACAGGCGGCACGCCCGCCCTCGGCCGCGACGATCGACACGATCTCGCGTCCCGCCGGCAAGGTCCGTCCCGAGACGATCGCGGCGACCGTGTCGATCAAGTGCAGACGCGCCTTTGCGGCGGCATCCGGGGGTAGCGGGCGGGTCGCGGCAGAGCTGATGTAATCAGCCAGCAATTGCGTGATGTCGAGGGTGTCGGTCATCGATCCTCCCGCTGAGCAAGACACGTTTCCGATGCCGGTTCTACGCATGTTGATGGGTCTGGCCGGTATCGATTTCCCCCCGCGGGCCATTCATTTCACCGGTTGAACGGCGGATTTCCTGCGATGCAGAACAGGGGCCGCTGCTGCGGATGCGATCCGACGGCCGGGTCGCGATACGGAAATCTTATGGCCTTTTTACC
Source organism: uncultured Roseicyclus sp. (assembly GCA_937139335.1). GTDB lineage: Bacteria > Pseudomonadota > Alphaproteobacteria > Rhodobacterales > Rhodobacteraceae > Roseicyclus. The sequence goes on from CAKZPN010000036.1 coordinate 9,232, forward strand.
AGTTTCGATTTCCCGTCCGCACCGATGCGGATGATGGTTGGAGCGTCGGTTGGGAGGCCGGCGGCCCGGCTTGCGCCTGGGCCTGCTGACGAAAAGGGAGAGACTATTGAACGAGATTTCCGGCAACGCAGTCGCCGATGCTTCGGCGCCGGTGATGAACCTCGCGCGGTGGACGCTGTCCGACGATCCGGCGTGGAAAGACCCGCTGATCGCGCGACAGGCGCGGCTGCTGATCCTCGACTCGATCGCCTGCGCCATCGCGGCCATCGACGTGCCGACGCCGGTCCATGTCGCGGCGCTCCTCGACGAGCTTGGCGGCAACCCGCACTGCACGCTGATCGGTCAGAGTCAGAAGTCCTCGATCCTGGCCGCGGTCTTGATGAACGGCGCGCTGGTGCGCTCGCTCGATTACAACGACGTCCAGTTCTTCATGAAGGAAGGCAAGCTCAGCGTCGCCGGCCATTGTTCCGACAACATCCCCGTGGCCCTGGCTGCGGCCGAGCGCTTCGGCTCGACGGGCGAGCAGCTGATCGAGGCGCTGGCGATGGGTTACGAACTGTTCAAGCGGCTCCGGAACCTGATGCCCTTCACCTCGGCGTGGGACGGCACCAGCGTGTCGGGCATCGTGTCGGCCGCGATCTACGGAAGGCTCGCCGGGCTCGACATCCAGCGGCAGGCCAACGCGCTCGCTTTTGGCGCGATCCGCTGCGCGACACCCTCGGTGGTGCGCTGGGGCAAGCTGTCGGGGGCCAAGAACCTTGCCAATTCGCTGATCGCACAATCGGGAGTGCAGGGCGCCATGCTGGCCGAGCGCGGCGTGACCGGCCCGCTCGAGGTGCTCGATCACCGCGGCGGGCTGCACCAGGTCTTCGAGCCGTCCCTGGGCCTCGAGACGCTCTGGGCGCCCGCCGCCGACCCAGCCTACATCATGACCTCTAACATCAAACCTTACGCCTGCATCGGGACGGCCCAATGCACCATCACGGCGGCGCTCGACATCCACGAGGAGGTGCGCGCGCGGCTGGGTGAGGCCGAGAAGATCGAGATCATCATGGCCGACCTGCCGATGATCCGGAAGCAGCAGGGCGAGATCGAGCGGCGCTACCCCAAGACGCGCGAGGCGGCTGACCATTCCTTCACCTTCCTGCCGGCCGTCGCGATGGCCGAGGGCGCGATGACCGACGAACAGTTCCGCGACAACCGCTGGGACCACCCGGACATGAAGCGCCTGATCGAGATCACCGATCTGATGGTCGACCCCGACCTGGCCGCCCGCGCGCCGGGCAGCATGCCAAGCCGTATCCGCGTGATCTTCTCCGACGGGTCCGTGACCGAGCAGGAATGTCTCTACCATCCGGGCCACAGCTTTCCGGACCGCGGTCTCGACGAGGCAACAGTGGTGTCGAAGTTCCGCGCCATCACGGCGGAGCGGATGGACGACGCAAGCGTCGACGCGCTCGCCACCGCCGTCCTGTCCCTGGGCGCGGGGCAAGTGGGCCAGGTCATGAACATGCTCGGGGATCTCGGGTCGACGACATGACCGCCACCTCCCTCACCGACGTCGAAACAACAGCCTCGCGTGACGAGCAACGGAGCTTGCAAGAATGGAATCCCTAGGCGATCTCCACATGTTCCAGGCAGCCGGCGACGCGCTGATCACGATCCTTCAGGTCGAGCGCCTTGCGTTCCTGGCGATCGGCGTCCTGGTCGGGCTGTCGATCGGGCTTCTGCCCGGCATCGGCGGCCACACCGGCTTCGCGCTGTTGGTGCCCTTCACCTACACGATGGACCCGATCACGGCTTTCGCCATGCTGCTGGGTATGGCGGCGGTGATCACGACGTCGGACACTATTCCAGCAATTCTCTTCGGCGTGCCGGGGACGGCCTCATCACAGGCCACGGTTCTCGACGGCCTGCCCATGACCCGGCGGGGCGAGGCCGGTCGCGCGCTCAGCGCGGCCTATCTCGCCTCGCTCTTCGGCGGGCTTTTCGGCGCGTTCTGCCTGTTCATCTCGGTCCCCATCGTCCGACCCCTTGTGCTGTCGATCGGGACGCCAGAGCTCTTGGCGCTGTCGATCTTCGGCATCGCGATGGTCGCGGCGCTGTCTGGCAACACGCCGATGCGGGGCGTCATCGCGGCGTGCTTCGGCATCCTTGTCGGCATGGTCGGCACCGATGCCCAGACCGGCACACTGCGCTGGACCGGCGATGTGCTCTACCTCTGGGACGGCATTCCGCTGTTGCCGATCCTGCTCGGCATCTTCGCGCTGCCCGAGTTGTGCGACCTCGCGATCCGGCGCGGTGCGGTGTCCGACAAGGTCGTCTTCGACTCGCGCAAGGGGATCGTGCAAGGCGCGCGGGACGTGTTCAAGAACTGGTTCCTCGTCCTGCGCTGCGGCGGGCTGGGCGCGCTGCTGGGTGCCATTCCCGGCATCAGCGGGTCCGTCACCGACTGGATCGCCTATGGCCACGCAATCCGGTCGGAAAAAGGCGCGTCCGAGACGTTTTCCACCGGTGACGTGCGCGGCGTGATCGCGCCCGAGGCGGCCAACAACGCGCGCGAGGGCGGCGGTCTCATCCCGACGATAGCTTTTGGGGTTCCCGGCAGTGCCTCGATGGCGATCCTGCTCGGCGCGATCATGGTGCATGGCTTCGTGCCCGGCCCCGACATGCTGACGCGCAACCTCGAAGTGACCTACACGATGGTCTGGAGCATCGCGATCGCCAATATCCTGGGCGCCGGCCTGTGCTTCGCGCTGAGTGGCCAGTTCGCCAAGATCTCGATGCTGCGCTACACGCTGGTCCTGCCGCTGATCATGGCAATCGTCTATGTCGGCGCCTTCCAGGGATCGCGCAGCTGGGGCGACATGTATGTGCTGCTGATCTTCGGCGTGCTCGGCTGGACCATGAAGCGGCTGGAATGGCCGCGCCCGCCGGTGATCCTCGGCCTGGTGCTGGGCGGGCTCATCGAGCGCTACATGAAGATCTCGATCATCCGCTACGAGGCCGAATGGCTGCTGCGTCCGGGCGTCATGGTGCTGCTGGGACTGGCCGCGCTGGCGCTGTTCCGGCCCTTCATCGGCGAGGTGATCAAGGACGGCGTCGGCATCTTCGTGCCGCGCGGAAAGCCGGTGTTCCGCCCCGTCGACCTGCTCTACGGCTTTTTCCTGATGGTCGGCATCTACCTGGTCGCCAACGCGCTGGACTGGCCGTTCGGCGCGCGCATCGGGCCGGTGGTCGTGGGCGGCACGATGATCTTCTTCACCGTGGTCAGCCTGTTCTTCGTCGCCTACGGCCGCAGCGCCACGGCAACGCCCGACGGCCCGCGCATCCGCACCGGGCTGCACATGGATCTGAAGTCGGAAAAGGGCGATCTGAGCGACGGCGCCGTGGTCTGGCGCGCGGCGCAGTTCTTCGGCTGGTTCCTGGCCTTCCTCGCGTCGATGGCGTTGATCGGGCTGATCCCGACCGCCGCGATCTTCGTGGTGGCCTTCATGCGGCTTGAGGGCCGCGAGCCGTGGAAGCTTTGCCTTGGCTACTCCGTCAGCGTGGTGATCCTGATCTACGTCATCTTCGACCGCACGATCTCGGTGCCGTGGCCGCGGACGTTCCTTGGCCAGATGGTCCCGTGGTTTCATGCCAACATTCCGTCAATGTGACTCAGGGTGCAAAAATAAGGTAAGCTGCGCTTAAGAAAGTGGGTTCTCAGGGGAGGAGAGACACATGATCGATTGCCCGGAAATTCCAAACGTCCGGCACCTGCGGATGGTTCAGACCATCGGGCGCCTCGGCGGCGTGTCGTCGGCGGCCCGCGAGCTGAACACCTCGCAACCGGCGGTGACGCAAGCAGTGGCGAACCTGGAGAAAGACCTCGGTGCGGAGCTGTTCGACCGCTGCGCGACCGGGACCTTCCCCAGCGAGCTGGGCCGGCTGTTCCTGCGCCGCGTCGACCGCTTCTTTGGCGTTCTCGAAGACGCGATGCGCGATGTGCAGGGCTCGGGCGCCGATCGTCACGGCAAGGCGCCGCTGGCCGAACGGCTGATCACCGGATCACAGATCCGGTCGCTGATCGTGATCTCGGAACCGGCGACACTGGAGGTGCGGGCCGATCGGCTCGGGGTCTCGTCGACCTCGTTCTACCGCTCGGTTCGCGAGCTGGAACGCACGCTTGGGCGCAACCTGATCGAGCGGACGCCGAACGGCCCGGTCTGCAACAAGACCGGCGCGTTCCTGGCGCGCGAACTGCGCAAGGCCATCCGGGAAATCGACTTCGGCCGGATCGAGGTGCAACAGGCCGCGGGCTCGGACGCCGACATGGAAATCGTCATCGGCGCGTTGCCGATGTCCGGCTCCTTCGTGCTGTCCGAGGCGCTGCGCGAGTTCATGGGCCTGAGGCGCACTGCAAAGGTTCGGGTCATAACCGGGGACTATCGCTTTCTTCTCAACGAGTTGAGCCTGTGCAACATCGACATGATCTTCGGTCTGCTGCGCAAGCCGGAGTGGGCGACGGATCTCGAAGAAGAAGCCTTCTTTCAGGATGCGTTCTGCGTCGTGACCCGCAAGGGCCATCCGCTGGGGCTGGTTCCCGACATCACGCCGCAGCATCTCGCCGACTATGACTGGGTGGTGCCGGCAGAGGGGACCCCGCGCCGGGCTCAGATCGACAACCTGTTCGCGGGCACCGGTAAGAAACCCCGCTTCGGGATCGAGACCAGCTCGCTGGCGACGCTGCGCGCGTTGCTGGTGAACAGCGACCTCATCACCATCATGACCCGCAGCGAGGTCCATTTCGACGCCAATATCGACCTCGTCGAAAGTATGCCTTGCCGCTTCCTGGCCCCGCTTCCGGCGAAGGGGATCACGACGCGCACCGGCTGGCTGCCCACCGACGCGCATCTGACCTTCCTCGATTGCCTGCGCGGAGCGACCTCCAAACTTGAACACGTCGATCATCGCCGAAGGCCCGCGGTCAAGCTGGCGTCCTGACAGGGCCGCGCCCCGCTAGGTTAGGAGGTCCCTGCCCTTCTCCAGCGCGGCGTAGCTACGCCCCGGCGTGGTGAACAACAGGCGAAAGCCGTCCGCGATGGCCTTTTCGACATTGGCGGAGGTGACATGTGGGTGGCCGACCGGCACGCCCGCTTCCTGCCCGCGCGCAAGGATTTCCGCCATCGCCTCCTGCACGACCGGGACATCGTACTCGCGCGGGTGGCCAAGCTCCTGCGACAGGTCGCCTTCGCCGATCATGATCGCGCCGATGCCGGGCACCTCGCGCAGCATGTCGGGAAGGTTGGCGATCGCCTCGGTGCTTTCGATCATCAGGACCGCCAGGATCTCGCCCTCCGGGGCCAACGGCCAGACATCGGCGCGGGCGTAGTATTCCTTTGCGGTCAGGCCCCAGTATCGCGCAGCCGCCGTCGGCCCGTCGCCGCGCTGTCCCTTCGGGCTGTGCAGGGGTGCGTCCGGCGGGCTGGCGTAGCGGCATGCGGCGATGGCGTTCATCGCCTGTTCCACGGTGGAGACATGCGGGAAGACGACGCCGTAGACGCCACTGTCCAGCGCCTGTTTGGCCAGCCACTGGTTCATCTCGCGCCCGTTCGCCGGGATGCGGCAGAACGGCGTGACCGGGGGAGCGAGGCTTCCCGCCTCGACGATGCGCCGCCGGTTGATGAGGTATTGCAGCGCGTCCCGCAGGTTGGCGGCGTCCCAGGGCGTGTGCTCCATCTCGAACAGCACCCCGTCCAGCTTGGACGCGCCGAACTGGATCGCCTCTTCGCGCTCGGGCCGAGCGAAGGCCATGAAGGCGTGCCGCCCCTGTTCAAGGGCGGCAATGACGCCGTTCAGTCGCGGGGTCCCGGGCATGGCGATATCCTTCTCAAGCTTCGTGTGGGCCGGTCAGAGGGGCAGGAACATGTCCTCGGCCCTGTAGCGCTCACCCACCAGCTTTTGCTGTTGAGCGTAGGTGATCAGGGCCTCGATCGTCGGGCGGTTCGCTTCGAGCCCGTAAGGCAGAGGGTCACCGACGATGCGGGACATCTTGATATGCTTGTCCGAGCCTTCCGGCACGACGTCCTGCGTGAGGCTGGCCAGGTAGTCATCCTTCGCCTTCGAAAAAAGGTCGAAGAGCTGCCGGCCAAGATCTGGGTTCGCCGCCAGCGCATCCTCCTTCACGACGAGGGTCGAATGCATCGGGTAGATGCCGGTCTTGCGATACCATTCGGCCTCGCGCGCCGCGGCATCGGGGATCAACTCGCGCAGGTCGGCGGGCAGCGTGACGGCTGTGGAATTCCAGCCTTCGGTCGGCTTGCCCTGCCGCCCGATGCCCGCATTGGCGGTGAAGCCCGCATCGATGGAGCCGTCCGAAATCATCTGGGCCAGCGAGCTGCCTTCAGGCACATGTTCCACGTTCGGCGGCAGCGTCATCGCCTCGACATGCTCCTCGTCGTCGACAACCCAGGTGACCTTGTCGATGTCGACGCCGTATCCGTTTTGCAGGATGCCGCGGGTCCAGACGCCGGTCGTCACCGAATAGGCCCGCACGCCGACGCGCTTGCCTTCCAGGTCCTTGGGCGTCTCGATCCCAGCGTCGGGCCGGACGACGAGGCCCGAATGGTGGAACCGCCGCGAGAAGAACACCGGCAACGCCACGAAGGGCGCACCATGGGCGCGGGCGATGACGTAGGTCGTGGGCGCAAGCTCGGCCACATCGAATTCCAGGTCGCGGACCATGCGACGATAGGCGGCGATCTGCGGCTTGACGTCGATGAAGTCGAATTCCGCGTCCGGCAATTTCAGCGCTCCGCTCCGGATCGCGGAAGTGTGGGGGTAGTCCCGAAGGCTGGTTTTCAACGTCTGTGTCATGTCTCGTCGCTGTCCTTTTCGATCGCGGCCGGGGCCAGCTTTCCGTTGCGCCGATGTTTGGCCAAAGCCCCGCGCCGGGGCGAATAGGAAGTCCCGTGCGGTCCATAGAATTCGCGGCGCGCGGCAGCACATTCCGGGGCGGAGGAAGGGTTTTTCGATGGGGCTGACGGGTGAATGGATTGGCCGCCCACGGTGCCGGTCCTCAGTATGGAGGGGACAGCAACGACAGGACGGCGTCGGCCCGTGTCCGGCCCCGCGCGAGAGAACGCATGAAAAGCCAGGTTATCGATATCCATCCCCACATCATCTCGGACGACACGTCTGCCTACCCGCACGCGCCGTTGGGCGGAAAGCAATCGACGTGGTCCAAGGAACGCCCGGTTACCTTCCCCGATTTTATCGCGGCGATGGACGAGGCCGGTGTGGACAAGGCGGCGATCGTGCAATCCTCGACCTGTTACGGCTACGACAACAGCTACCTGATCGACTCGATCGCCACTTTGCCCGAGCGGGTCACAGGTGTCGGCTGTGTCGACGTGACGTCGCCGGATGCGCCGGCGGTCATCCGCGATGTCGCCGCAAAGGGTATTTCCGGCCTGCGCCTCTTCACCGGGGGCAGCACGATGAAGGTCAATGTCGACTGGCTGGACGACCCCGCTACCTACCCTGCCTGGGAGGTCGCGGGCGAGCTTGGCCTGCCGATCTGCGTCCAGTCGCGGCCGGTGGCCCTGCCCATCGTGGAGAAACTTGCCAGGCAGTTTCCGGACGTGAAGATCGTGATCGACCATCTCGCGCGCGCGCCGGTCGACGACGGCCCTCCGTACAAGCAGGCAGAGGTCCTGTTTGTTCTCGCCGACCGGTCAAACGTGTTTCTCAAGGTCACGCCGCGCACCTTCGACCAGGTGCAGGAAGGCCTCGCCTCGGCCGAGACCTATTTCGCACGGCTCGTCGAGGTTTTCGGGTCCGACCGGCTGGCTTTCGGGTCGAACTACCCGTCCTCGGACGGATCGCTGCCCGAGATCGTCGCGCGGGCGAAGTCGAACCTCGGCTCCCTGTCGGAGACTGACAGGCACAACGTGCTGGCCGGGACCGCGCAGCGGCTCTACCCCGCGCTCTCCGACAAGGAGGCGTGACCGTGGCGGACCCCGTGACGCTCCACACGCTGCTGGCCGACTACCCGGTCACCCATGCGATCCGGACGGGCGACGTGTCGTCTCCGCTGATCCACTTCGATTTCGCGCCCTACGAGGTGTCGAACGAGGCGTTCAAGCCGATGGTGCGCGATGCCGCCTTCGACGCGGGCGAACTGGCCATCGTGACCTTTCTGCAGGCGAAGGAGCACGGCAAGCCGCTGACCCTCTTGCCCGCCACCATCTCGGGCCGGTTCCAGCATCATTGCATCGCCTACAACATCGAGCGCGGCGAGATCGGGCCCAAGGACCTGGCCGGCAAACGCGTGGGCGTGCGCGCCTATACCCAGACCACCGGGATGTGGGTGCGCGGGATCCTGGAGAACCAGTACGGCGTCGACCTGAGCGAGATCGAATGGCTGACCTTCGAGCCCGCCCATGTCGCGGAGTATCAGAACCCGCCCAATGTCGTGATCGCGCCCGAAGGCAAGAAGCTGAAGGACATGCTGCTCGACGGCGAACTCGACGCCGCGATGCTCGGCAGCAACATGCCCGATGACCCGCGCCTGCGCACGGTGATCCCGGACCCCAAATCGGCGGCGATGGACTGGTATTCGGAAACCGGCGCGATCTCGGTCAACCACATGGCCGTCGTCCGTTCCGACCTGCCGAAGGAACGACCGGACGTGGTGAAGGAACTCTATCGCGTACTGAAGGACAGCAAGGCGAAGTCCGGCCTCAACGGCAACCCGGACCCGCGCCCCTACGGGCTGGAGGCGCTGCGTCCGGGGCTGGAGCTGGCCATCACCTATTCCCACCAGCAGGGACTGATTTCGCGCCGGATGGATGTCGAAGAGCTGTTCGACGACGTCACCATCGCGCTGCAGTGACAGGAAAGACCAATCGACCATGATCATAGATTGCCACGGCCATTTCACTACTGTCCCGGTGCAGCTGCGCGACTACCGCAAGGCGCAGGTGGCGCAGTTCGATGCCGGCAAGACCTCGGGGTTCGATCCGGCGCCCGAGATCACCGATGACGAGATCCGCAGCTCGATCGAGGGCGGACAACTGAAACTGATGAACGAGCGCGGCATTGATGCGACGCTGTTCTCGCCCATCGCCGGGCTGATGGGTCACCATCTTGGCAACGAGGCGCTGAGCGTCCACTGGTCGCGGATCTGCAACGACCTGATCCACCGGGTCGCCACGCTCTATCCCGACCGGTTCATCCCGGTCTGCCAGTTGCCGCAATCGCCCGGCGTCGCGCCGGCCAACTGCATCCCGGAGCTGGAACGCTGCATCGAGGAGCTGGGTTTCGTCGGATGCAATCTGAACCCCGACCCGAGCGGCGGCTACTGGACCGACCCGCCCCTGACCGACCGCTGGTGGTATCCTCTCTATGAAAAGCTGGTGGAGCTGGACGTGCCGGCGATGATCCACGTCAGCGCCTCGTGCAACCCGAATTTCCACGGCACCGGCGCGCATTACCTGAACGGCGACACCGCCGCCTTCATGCAGCTGGTGCTGTCGGACCTGTTCACCGATTTCCCTGCCTTGCGCTTGGTCATCCCCCATGGCGGCGGCGCTGTGCCCTATCACTGGGGCCGCTACCGGGGCATCGCGCAGGACCTGAAGCGCCCGCCGCTGGCGGAACTTTTGCTGGACAACGTGTTCTTCGACACCTGCGTCTACCACCAGCCGGGGGTCGACCTGCTGGCAAACGTGATCCCGGCGAGGAACATCCTGTTCGGCTCCGAGATGATCGGCGCGGTGCGCAGCGTGGACCCCGAGACAGGGCACTATTTCGACGACACGGGCCGTTATGTCGAGGGGCTGCAAGGTCTCAGCGACGAGGACCGGCACCTGATCTACGAAGGCAACGCGCGCCGAGTCTACCCCCGCATCGCCGCCCGATTGCCGGCGTGAGACGGGTGGCCGACACGACGGGCCTGGCACGCGGGGCGCGACCGTGACGCAGCACACCGCCTTCATCACCGGGGCCGGAAAGAACATCGGCCGGGCCATCGCGGTCGACTTCGCGCGGCGCGGGATCAACGTGGTCCTGGTTGGCCACTCCGACCGCGCCGCCTGTGACGCGGCCGCCGCCGAATGCACCGCCCACGGTGTCGGGACGCTGGTGCTAATGGGCGATGTCAGCGACCCCGAGACCTGCCGCACGATGGCCGCCGAGGCACTGGCGCGGTTCGGAACCGTGGACATCCTCGTCACCGGTGCGGCCGCACGTCCGCATTGGTCGTTTCTCGACACCAGCGACGATCAATGGGCGCGTGTCATGGACCTGAACTGCAACCAGCTGTTCTGGCTCGCCAAGGCGTTCCTGCCGGGAATGCTGGCGGCCGGCTGGGGGCGGATCATCGGCTTCACCGGCATGCACGCGATCCGGGGCGCCCACCGCGCGCCGACCGTGGCGGGCAAACACGCGCAATGGGGGATCATCAAGGCGCTCAGCCACGAGTTCGCGGCCCGCGGGATCACCGCGAACGCGCTTTCGCCCGGCCCGATCGGCCCGCCTGACCCCGACCCTGCGCCCGACAAGCCGAAATTCCCCAAGCTGATCCCGATGGATCGCCGCGGCACACCCGAGGAGGTTGCGGCGGTCGCCGGCATGCTGGTCGGGCCCGACAGCGGCTACATCAGCGGGCAGATGATCGCGATCAATGGCGGTGGCATCACGTGACTGCGCGCCGGCGGCAAGCCGCTGCCGCCCTTGCATCTTTCGGGAACGTCGCGGCAAGCATTGATCCAACGGCGTCTGATCCGCTCAGGGCGTGCAGGACATCGGGACAGTGAGCAGCGAGACCGAACCAGAGCCACCGGACACCCTGCGCACCCTCTTTCGCGAGAGGGATTTTGCGTGCTTTCTCTTCAGCCGGGCGGGAAGCGTCGGGGGCGCGCAGCTGCTATCCGTCGCGGTCGGCTGGCATGTCTACCAACTGACCGGAGAGGTCTTCGACCTCGGCCTTGTCGGGCTGGCCATGTTCCTGCCCTTCATCGTGTTCTTCCTGTTGGCCGGGCTGGTGGCCGATCGTGTCGACCGGCGCTGGATCGTCGGCGCCTGCAGCCTCGTGCATGCGACCTCCGCCGTGCTGATCGGGCTTTTGCTGTCGGGCGAGCCCTCCGGCATCTGGCCGACCCTGGGCCTTCTGGCGCTCAGCGGCAGCGCCCAGGCCTTCCTGCATCCCGCGCTGATGTCGACGCTCCCCAGCCTCGTGACCCGCAATCTCTTCCCGCGGGCCGTGGCGGCAAGCTCCATGGTGGGCAAGAGCGCGCAACTCGGCGGCCCGGCGCTGGGTGGCCTGCTCGTCGCCCTGATCGACAAGGACGTCTATTACGTCGCCGCCGCCCTCTACCTGCTGTCCGGCATCGCGGCGCTGGCGATCCGCACAAGGCTGCGGGTCGCCGCGAAGGAGCCGTTTTCGATCTCCTCCGTCTTCGGCGGGTTTCGATACGTCTGGGCCACCAAGCTGGTGCTCGGCGTCATCTCGCTCGACCTGCTGGCCGTGCTCTTTGGCGGGGTCATGGGCCTCCTTCCGGTCTTCGCGCGGGACATCTTGGGCGTCGGCCCCGAGGGGCTGGGCGTCATGCGCTCCATGCCAGCCGTGGGTGGGCTCATGTTGGGCCTGTTCCTGGCCCGGTTCGGTCTTCCATGGCGGGCTGGCCCGGCCCTGTTCCTGTCACTCGTGATCTTCGGGGCCTCGATCCTCGTCCTCAGCTTTTCGCCATTCTTCTTGCTCTCCTGCGCGGCGCTGCTGGTCTACGGCGGCTCGGACATGGTCAGCGTGAACATCCGGCAGACGCTGGTGCAGCTCGGCACGCCTGACGGATTGCGGGGGCGGGTGAACGCGGTCAACAGTGTGTCGATCAACGCCTCGAACCAACTGGGCGATTTCCGCGCCGGCGCCGTGGCGGCCCTGACCGGCGCCCCCCTCGCAACCGCGATGGGCGGCGTCGTGACGATCCTCATCACCGTGGCGTGGTTCCGGATGTTCCCCGGCCTCGGCAAACTGGAGCGCGCGACCCCGTGAGGGAGCGCGCGCGATGCAGATGCAAACCGCCAAAGTCGCTGGCGATTTCCGTTGCCTCCTGGTCGCGGGTGACGAAGACGGTGGTCAGGTCGGGTGTCCCGGCGCTCACCGGCCGCCCCGCAATCCGGTGACCATGGCCTGTGTCGATCTCGATGCGGCCGTCATGCAGATGCCGGATGAAGATGCCCTGTGCCAGCACATGGGCGCCGATCTGGATGGTGCGATACATGCGATTTCCTTTGCTGAACCCTGTCAAACACGTGGTGCCGGGCAGCGGCGGTGTCGAACCACAGAGCCGCTGAGTCTGGCACGTTATTATCTACAGAGTTAGTCGTGATTAGCAAAGCAAAAATCACGCCCTCGTCGGTCGTGATTTAAATGGTCATTCTCCGGCTGCAGCTTCGGGGAGCGCCATCGCGCCCAAAGCGCCCGAGTCCTGTTGCAGATCCGCGACCGTCAGCGATTCGATCATCAGGAGGTAGGTCGCGTAGAAGCCCCCGAAGACGGCGCGCACACGGCAGGCCGTCTCGTCCTTGCAATCCTCGCAGCGTTGGTAGGCCCGCCGCGACAGGCAGGGCAGCGGTGCCATCGGCCCGTCGATCAGGCGCAGCACCTCGGCAAGGGACACGAGCCTCGGTTCCTTGATGAGTTCATACCCACCCTTGCGGCCACGTCGACTGCCGATCAGCCCGGCGCGCTTGAGGTCGAGCAGGATGTGCTCGAGAAACCGCTTCGGCGCGCCTGACCGCGCGGCGATATCCTCGATCCGAAGCGCGGAGGCCTCGCCCGCCTTCTCGTCGGCAAGCACCATGAGCGCCTTCAGGGCATATTTGGTTTTCTGCGTGATCATCCGCCGGATCTGATCTCGAAATGTGCGACTAACAAGGTCGATATTATCAGGATCAGCTGGAAAATCCATCGCCACGCCGGAAGCCAGAGATCCCGTTCAAACGAAAACCCGTCGATGCGTTTGGAACCTAGACGCCACCGTCGCGCGCGCGGCTCCAGCGGGCGATCCAGACAGGGCTCGCGGGCGCACCATCAGGGCGGCGCAGGACCAGCCGCAGGTCCACCGCGTCCCCCGCGCCCGGGTCGAGCAGGAAGGTGACGCGCGTGCCCTGCCCCTCGGGCAAGGCGAAACGGCTCAGCCCCGTCAGGTCCGCGCCGTCGCTGGCCGAGAGGTCCGGCTCCAGCCCCTCCGCCAGTCCGTCGAAGTCGATGACATAGCGGCGCCTGCGCCCGTCATGCTCGCGGCCGCTCAGGCTCTGGCGGATCGGCAGTGCCGCCGCGGTCGCCGGCTCGGCGCGGGTCCAGATCAGGCGATAGGCGAAGCGATGCTCACTGCCCGCCTCCAGCGCCGCCTCGGGCCGCCAGAACGCGACGATGTTGTCCATGAACTCGTCGCCGGTAGGGATCTCGACCAGCACCACCGCACCCCGCCCCCAGTCGCCCTGCGGCTCCACCTGGGCCGAGGGGCGGTCCTGGTAGCGTGCCTCGCTGTCCTCGAACTCCGCGAAACGGCGCGGCGTCTGCCACAAGCCGAAGCGCACCGGCCCGTCGTCGACAAAGGCCGAGGTCTGGGTCAGCGCCGGGTTGGCGAGCGGCCGCCACAGCCGTTCGCCCGCGCCGTTCTCGATCAGCAGGAGGTCACTGTCATGCACCCGCGGGCGGAAATCGTCCGCCACGGCGGCGTGCATCTCGCCCTTGAAGAACATCGAGGTCAGCGGCGCGATTCCTATATCCGCGATCTCGCGGCGGGGCAGGATCGTGACGGCGAGCTCCATCTCGGTGTCGGCGCCGGGGCGCAGCACCATGTCGAGATGGCCGGCCAGCGACGGGCTGTCGATCACCGCCTCGAGCCGCACCGTCCCGCCGGCGGGCGGATGCAGCCGCACTCGGGTGAAGCGCGGGAATTCCTCGGGGGCGGGGCTACCGGTGCCAAGCGCCACCGCGCGGGCCGAAAGCCCGTAGACCATCGCCTGCCCGATGGCCCGGAAATAGCTCGCGCCCTGCACCACCAGCACCTCGTCGAGGCTGTCGGGGTCGTTCAGCGGGTGGCGCAGCCGCAGCCCCGAGAACCCCGCGCCGGGTGCGGTGTCGGGGATGGCGCCGAAATAGCGCGGGTCGAAATCGAACAGGTCCGGCGCGAAGGGCACCGGCGCGAAGCCGCCGCCCTCGGGCAGTTCCACCGCGACCGGGTGCGGAAAGAACAGGCCCGGCGGCAGCAGGTCGACCGCGAAGGCGTCGCCCAGGGGCAGCAGCGAGCCGCGACCGGGCAGCGGGCGGATGCCGCGATAGGCGTCATAGCTGAGCCCCGCGAAGGGCGGCGGCAACGTCGCGTCAAGGGCGACGTAAGGCCGGCGCGCCAGCGCGCGCGCGGCGTCGAGCAGCGTCGGGGCCGCAGGTTGCGCCCGCAGCGTCACGGGGGCGCAAACCAGCGTCGCCGCCCCGGCAAGGAACAGGCGCCGGTCCATCACGCCGCCGCGTCGAGTGCGGGCAGGATCAGCGGCGCGCAGCTCAGCGGCAGGGCGACGGGCACCATCCACCAGATCGCGGGGGCCGGGCCGGACAGGGCCGCGAGCGCGAAGAGCGAGAGGCCCACGCCCAGTTCCGGCACACCGCGCGGAAGGCCGAACCTGGGCGCGGTGCTGGATTTCCAGCCGCAATCCCGCCCCATCAGGACCGAGGCCACCGCCCCGGTCTGGCGCACCATGACCAGCGGCGCGACCACCGTCGACAGCGCCAGTTCCGCCAGCGACGCGCGCAGGATCACCTGGCGCCGCGCCTCCGTCCGCGCGCGCGGCAGCCAGACGGCCAGCGCGCAGAGCTTGGGCAGCAGCAGGACCAGCGCGATGAGGATGACGGGCAGGACGCCGCTGACCGTCACCGCACCCGAGGCGGTCAGTGTCACCAGAACCAGCCAGATCGGCGCGGCGAGGTAGCCGATGATGCCGGAGGCAAGGTGCAGGCGGCTGACAGGGTCAAGGCCGGGCGCGCCGAGCAGGCGGATGTGTTGCAGGTTGCCCTGGCACCAGCGCCGGTCGCGGCGGTGGAACTCGGCCAGCGTCTGCGGCCCGTCCTCGGCGCTGCCGGTGGCGTCGGCGTCAAGCTCCACCGCCCAGCCGGCACGGCGGATCCAGGCGGCCTCGACGAAATCGTGGCTCAGGGGCGCGCCGCCAAAGGGCGCTCGGCCGGAGAGCACGGGCAGGTCCGCCGCCGCGCGGAACGCTGCGACGCGCATGATCGCGTTGTGGCCCCAGTAGTTGCCGGCCTCGCCCGACCAGGCGGCGAGCCCCCGGCCGAAGTTCGGCGACAGGAGCCGCGAGGACAGCCGCTGGTGGCGGCCGAAGACGCTCTGCCCCGGAACCAGCGTCATCCCCGCCTGCACCAGCCCGGTGCGCGGCCTGGTGTCGATGCGGTGGATCAGGCGGCGCACGCGGTCGGCGGTCATGCGGCTGTCGGCGTCGAGCACCAGCATGTAGGCATGGGCCTCACCCTCGGCGGCGAGCCAGTCGGCGATGTTGCCGGGCTTGCGGCCGGTGTTCACCGCCCGGCGCCGGTAGCTCAGCACGCCGGCCTCGGCGAGCGGGGCGAGCGCCTCCTCCTCGGCCGCGATCCTGTCGTCGCCCGCGGTGTCGGAGAGCACGAAGATCCGCGTTTCCGCCGAAAGACCCAGCCGCTCGAGACCCCGCCGCAGATCGGCCAGCCGGCGTGCCACTGGCGCGGCCGGCTCGCCGCAGAGCGTCACGAGGATGGCCGTGGCGCCGCGCGGACGCCATGCCTCGGGCACCTCCGCGCGCGGATCCTCCGGTTGCATCAGCCCCAGCACCGCCGTCACCGCCCCGCCCGAGATCCAGAGCGCGCTGATCGTGGCCAGCCCCAGCGCAAGCCCCGAAGGACCGCCCCAGTCGGCCATCCCCTCCGCGACCGCCACCACCAGCCCGCCCGACAGGGCCGCCGTCAGACCGAGAAAGACCCACAGGCGCGGGTCGGTCGCACGGCGTCGCGCCGTCCGGAGGGGACCCATGTGGAGTTCGGCAAGGGACATGATGGAGTGCAGCCTTTTCGTCCTGAAAATTCAGCGCGGTCCGGCCGTTGTGGCCGGGGTTCCGGGCGGACGTATCTCAAGCCTTGGCGGATGCAAGTGCCAGCTAGCGCGCGCGCCCCCCGGCGGGTGGCCACATGCGCGAAAACACGCCATCGCGCTTCACGATGCCGTGAAACAGGGCGGCGCCGATATGGGCGCAAGCCACCGCCGTGATGGCCAGCGCCGCGTAGAAATGAACGCTCTGCGCCGTGGCGGCCAGCGCGTCCGAACGCGGCACCAGCGACGGCACGCCAAGCGCATCCAGCGTCTCGATCGGAAAGCCTCCGGCCTTCACGCGGATGTAACCCGCGACCGGCAGGATGACCACCAGCGCGTAGAGCGCCGCATGGGTCAGGCCCGCGATCCGCGCCTGCCAATCGGGCATATCCACAGGCAAAGGCGGCGGCGGCACCAGCATCCGCCAGCACAGCCGCGCCAGGATCAGCAGCAGCAGCAGGACGCCGACGTTCTTGTGGTAGAGGTAGAGCGCGTCCTGCAGCGCCCGGCTGATCCCCTCCTGCACCATGAGGAAACCCGCCGGGATGGTCAGCAGGATCAGAACGGCCATCAGCCAGTGAAGCAACCGGGCGGTCGTGGTATATTTCGCGTCATGCATGGAAAGAGGCCTTTCAGCTCCGGTTGGCCAAGGAATGCCGAAGGGCGGCGCGAAAAGCAAAGACATCTTGACAGGCGAGCCGCGGCGCTAGACTCGTTGCCATGGCCGATTTCAACCCCGACATACCGCCGATGACCGGCCGCCCGCCGCTTCCGCCGTTGCGTCAGCCGGTGACGCGCCTGGCACTGGCCGCCTGCGCCGGGGTGGTGCTGGTGCTGGCCGTGGCGCTGCTGCTGGTCGGGCCCGACGGCGCGGCGCTGGGTCTCGCGCTCGGTGGATACCTTGCCGGGGCCTGGATGGCGCTGCGCCTGATGCGGCGCGGCTTCCCGCACGAAGATCTTGGCCTCTGCAACCTCGTGACGCTCACGCGGCTGACGCTCGCCGCCGCCCTGCTCGCACCGCTGGTCAGCGCCTCGGCGCCCTGGGTCGTCTTTGCCGTCGCCGCCATCGCGCTCGGGATGGACGGGCTTGACGGCTGGCTCGCAAGGCGCGAGGGGCGGGTGTCGGAATTCGGCGCACGCTTCGACATGGAGGTGGACTCGGGCCTCGCCCTGATCCTCGCGCTGAACGCCTGGGCCGCGGGCACGGCGGGGGCCATCGTGCTCATCATAGGCCTGCCACGCTATGCCTTCGCCTTGGCCGCGATGGCCCTGCCCTGGCTGAACCAGCCCACGCCCGAGAGCTTCAGCCGCAAGGTCGTCTGCGTGCTGCAGATCGCCACCCTGATCGCGCTGCAACTGCCGCCGGTCGCTGCCAGCCTCGCCAACCCGGTCGTTGCGGTGGTGGCGACGGCGCTGATCTGGTCCTTCGGGCGCGACGTGCTGTGGCTCTGGCGGAACAAGTCTTGAGCCACCCCGCCCTTCGCCTCGCGCTGCGCCTGCTTCTGGCGACGCTGGTGCTGCACGTCGTGCTGGTGCAGCCGAACCACCCTGACGCGATGACCTGGCGCGCGCTGGCGGTCTTCCCGCTGGAACTGCCGGTGGTGATTTTCGGGCTGCTCGCGCTCGGGAACGGGGCCGTGGGCCGAGCGGGCCGAAGCGCGCTGGTGGCGGCGCTGATGCTGATCTCGGTGCTGAAGGCGGCGGATTTCGCGATGTTCACGGCGCTGGCGCGCGGCTTCAATCCGGTGGCCGACCTCGTGCTGGTCGGCGCGGGCCTGCGCCTGCTGACCGGCGCCATCGGCCTCGTCCCGACGATCCTTGCCGTCATCGCGGCGCTCATTGGCATCGCCGTTGTCGCCGCCGCGCTCTGGTGGGCGACGGGCGCCTGGGCGCGGGTGCCGGTGCGGCGCGGCTCGGCCCGCGGGGCTGCGGCGCTTGCAGCCATGCTCTGCGCCGCCGTGGCCACCGCCGAGATCGGCGGCGCGATGGGCCGCTGGACCCTGCCCGCGAACCCGCCCGGTGCCGCCTTCACCGCCCGCGTCGGCGTGGAGCGCTGGCAGCAGGCGCGCGCGACGCTCACCGACCTGAGGCTCTTCGAAGCCGCCGCGCGCAGCGACGCCTATGCCGGTGCCGAGGGGCTGCTCGACCGCATCGACCGCGACGTGATCATGGTCTTCGTCGAAAGCTATGGCCGCACCAGCCTCGACACGCCGTTTTTCGCCGGGCTGCACCGCGAGACGCTCGCGGCGGCCGAGGCGGATCTGGCAGCGCGCGGGCTCACCATGGCCTCGGGCTTCCTGCGCTCGCCCACGCAAGGCGGGCAGAGCTGGCTGGCGCACGCGACCTTCTCAAACGGGCTCTGGGTCGACGGCCAGACGCGCTACGGCGCGGCGCTGGTCTCGGGGCGGCAGACGCTGTTCCATCTTGCGCAGGACGCGGGCTTTCACACCGCCGCGGTGATGCCGCAGATCACGCTCGACTGGCCCGAGGGGCTGGTGATGGGCTTCGAGACCATCCTCGCCGCGGACGATCTCGGCTACCGGGGCCGGCCCTTCAACTGGGTGACGATGCCCGACCAGTTCACCTTCGCCGCCCTCGACCGGCTCCTGCGCGATGAGGACGACGACCGGAACCTCTTTATCCAGATCGCCACCGGTACCTCGCATGCGCCCTGGGTGCCGGTGCCAGAGCTGGTGGAGTGGGAAATGATCGGGGACGGCACTATCTTCAATGAGATGGCAGATGCAGGCGATCCCCCCGACGTCGTCTGGCGCGACCGCGACCGGGTGCGCGCGCAGTACCGGCTGGCCGTGGACTACGCGCTGCGAACGGTCTTCGCCTATGCCGCGCGCCACGCCGAAAACCCGCCGCTGATGATCGTGATGGGCGACCACCAGGCGGCGGGGTTCATCGCGCTCGACGACCGGCCCGAGGTGCCGATGCATGTCATCGGCCCGGCGGATCTTGTGGCGCGGACCGAAGCCTGGGGCCTCGCGCCGGGCCTGACCCCGGAGCCTGACACGCCGGTGATCCCGATGGACCGGATGCGCGATCTGATCCTCGACACCTTTACATCCGGCCCGGACGCGCGCAGGGAAAGCTGAGCCATGATCCTGACCCCGCACGTTCCCCGCATTCCTCCCGCCCTGCTCCGCGCTGTCCAGATCGCGGTGGCAATCGGCCTGTTCGTCCTGCTCTGGAACGTCGCCGACGGGGCCGAGGCCGCGCGCAGGCTCGCGGGCGCCGATCCGGGCCTGCTCCTGCTCGCCTTCGCGACGCTCAGCCTGCAGACGGTGCTGTCGGCGCTGCGCTGGCGGCTGACGGCGGGGCAATTCGGCATCACGCTGAACAAGCGCACGGCGTTGCGCGAATACTACCTGTCGCAGGTGGTGAACCAGACGCTGCCGGGCGGCTTTCTGGGCGACGCCGGCCGGGCGGTGCGCGCGCGCGCGCAGGCGGGGCTGCTTGCCTCGGGCCAGGCGGTGGTGTTCGAACGGCTGGCGGGACAGATCGCCATCTTCGTGCTGCTGGCCGTGGCGTTTTTCACCACGCTGGCGCTGCCTGGCGGCCTCGACTGGCCCGGCTGGCTGCTGCCCAGCGTGGCGGTCTTCGTGCTGGGCGGCATGGCGCTGCCGGTGGGGCTCTGGGGTGCGGCTCAGGTGATGCCGGGCCGCGCCGGGCGGGGCCTCGTCACCCTCGGGCGCGGCTTCATGACGGCGCTGGCCGCCCCGTCGGTGCGCTGGCGGCAACTGGCGCTCAGCCTCGGCACAGCCCTTTGCAACGTCACCGCCTTCGGCTTCTGCGCCCAGGCCATCGGCGCGGACCTGCCCCTTGCCGCCGCGCTGACGTTGGTGCCGCTGATCCTGTTCGCGATGATCATCCCGCTCTCGGTCAGCGGCTGGGGCCTGCGCGAAGGCGCCGCCGCGGCGCTCTTCCCCGTGGCGGGCGCCGCCGCCTCCGAAGGCCTGGCGGCAAGCGTCGCCTTCGGCCTCGTATTCCTCGTCGCGGTCCTGCCCGGCGTCGTGTTTTTCAGCATGCGGTCCTCGGCGCAGCCTGCCAAACCCTGAAAAACCAGGTCGGACAGGCCGGAATTCGCCCGAAGCTGCAACCGACACTTGCCAAGCGGCGTTGGCAGCTTAGCCTTCCACGGCGAACAGGAGACCGACATGACACAGAAATTGAGATTGACCCGCCGTGGCTTGATGGCAACGGGCGCCGCCGGATTGGGCGCCGCGACCCTTGGATTTTCGCCCCGCGCCGCCCGCGCCCAGACGCAGGTGGCCCTGCAACTCTCGTGGCTGCACTCGGCGCAATTCGCCGGCAGCTACATCGCGCAGGACCGCGGCTTCTGGGCCGAGGAAGGGCTGGAGGTCGCCCTCCTGCCCGGCGGGCCGAACGCGCCCGTAGAGCCGCCGGTGGTGTCGGGCACGGCGCTTGTCGGCATCTCCGCCGCAGATTACACCGCCGCCGCCGTGGAACAGGGTGCGCCCTTCAAGATCCTCGGCGTCGCGATGCAGGAGAACCCCTTCGTCATCGCCTCCCTGCCCGCCAACCCGGTGAACACGCCCGCCGACCTCGTCGGAAAGCGCATCGGCATGGCGCTGGCCAACACGCCCGTCCTGCAAGCGCTATGCACCCTCAACGATGTCGACATCAACGAGATCGAGATCATCCCGACGCAGTATTCCGCGCAGCCGCTCCTCTCGGGCGAGGTCGATTGCCTGCTCTGCTGGGAAACCGACCTGCCGGTCTCGATGGCGATCGAGGGTATCGAGAGCGTCACCATGCTGATGGCCGACCACGGCTACGCGCTGCACTCGCAGACCTACATCGCGACCGAGGACAGCCTCGCCAACCGCCGCGCCGAGCTGGTCGGGCTGATGCGCGGCGAGGTGCGTGGCTGGGACGCCTACCGCGCCGACACCGATGCCGCCGCGGCGCTGACGCTCGAGATGTTCCCCGACGCCGGCCTCGAGCTCGAGACACAGCAGTTGCAGGCCGAACGCCAGGTGCCGTTGATGTTCTCGGAGCTGACAGACGCGAACGGCTTTGGCTGGTGGAGCGACGAGACCGTCGCCGCCAATATCGAAACCCTTGCGCTCCTCGGCCGGACGGTGACGCCCGACCTATGGGACCGCTCCATCCTCGAAGAGGTCCATGGCGCCTGATCCACATGGCCCCCCGGGCGTCTCCTGCACCGGGCTGACCAAGACCTGGCCGGATGGCACGGAGGCCGTCCGGTCGACGGACATCCACTTTGCGGCGGGGCAGACCACCGCGCTTGTCGGGGCGTCGGGCTGCGGCAAGTCCACCTTGCTGCGCATGATCGCGGGGCTGGAGGTGCCGAGCAGCGGCAGCATCGAGATCGGCGGCGAGCCTCCGGCGGAGACGCTGCGCAAGGCCGGGCTGTCCGTCGCGTTCCAGGACCCCTCGCTCCTGCCCTGGCGCAGCGTGCGCGGCAATATCGAGCTTGCCTTGTCGCTCGCCCGCCGCCCCGTGGACCGCGCCGCCGTCGACCAGCTGATCGCGCTTGTCGGCCTCGACGGTTTCGCGGAAACGCGCCCGGCGGAGCTGTCCGGCGGCATGCGCCAGCGCGCCGCCATCGCGCGGGCCTTGGCGACCGAGCCGCGTCTCCTGCTCCTCGACGAACCCTTCGGCGCGGTCGATGAGCTGACCCGGCAGCAACTGGCGCAGGACCTGCCCCGGCTCTGGGAGGCGCGGGGGACGACCACCATCCTCGTCACCCATTCCGTGACCGAGGCGGTGATGCTGTCGGACCGTGTCATCGTGCTCTCGCCCCGCCCGGCCGAGATCGTGGCCGACATCGCCATCGACCTGCCCCGCCCCCGCGCGCCCGAGGATGCCCGCAGACCCGAGTTTGCCGCGCTGGTCGACACCGTCTTTGCCGCGCTCTCCGAGGGCGCGGCACTCCGCGACCGGCCGCTGGCCGCGCAATGAGCGGCGTCGCCCTTCCCGCCACCCATCGCGGCGACGGGACCGGCTGGGGCACCGCCCTCGGCCTCGCCCTCGTCGTCCTTGGCTGGGAACTGGCCGCCCGCGCGCTGACCGGCTCCTATGTGCTCGCCGCGCCCTCGCAGATCATCGCGTGGCTGATCGAGAACCGCGCGCTGATGCTCCGCGCGCTTGGCGAGACGATCGGCAACGCCGCCGCCGGCTTCGTGCTGGGCAACCTCGCCGCGCTGGTCCTCGCCGGCATCGCGCTGGCCTGGCCTTCAAGCCAGCGCATCGTGACCGGCGTGGCGCTGGTGGTGTTCTGCCTGCCGCTGGTCGCGACCGGCCCGATCCTGCGCGTCATCTTCGGCCCCGGCGACGGGCCGCAGGTCGCGCTGGCGGCGCTGGCCGTCTACTACACCACGCTGATCCCGCTGCTCGTCGGCCTCCGCGCCGCGCCCGCGACCTGGTTCGACCTGATCGCGAGCTACGGGCGCGGCCGCGTCTCGGCGCTGATCCACGTCCGGCTGATGGCCTCGCTCCCCTACCTCTTCGCGGGCCTCCAGATCGCCGCCCCCGCCGCCTTCCTCGGCGCGATGGTGGGCGAGTTCACCGGGGCCGAGCGCGGGATGGGCGTGCTGACGATCCGCGCCATGCGCGCGCTCGACGTGGAGATGACCTGGGCGCTGGCCACCGTGGCCACCGCCGTCGCCATCGTGGCCTATCTCGCGATCGGCGCCCTCGCCCGCCGCGTGCTCAAGGACGCGCCGCCGATCATCCTCGCCCCGCCCCGCGCGGAAGGGGCCGAGGCCGGCCCGCTGCACCACCTCCTGTCGCTTGCCGCCGTCGCCGCCGCCATCGTCGCGCTGTGGGGAGGCGCCATCGCGCTTTTCGACCTCAATCCGTTCTTCGCCAAGGGCCCCGATGACGTGCTGCGCGCGCTCATCTGGGCCCCGAACGCCGCCGACCTGCGCGCCAGCCTCGGCGTGGCGCTCGGCGAAACCGCCGTGTTCCTGCTACCCGGCTACCTCGCCGGCCTCGCCGCGGGCGCGGGTCTCGCGATCCTCTTCGTCCTCGCCCCCGCCGTGGCCGGCACCGCCATGCCGCTCGCCATCGCGCTCCGCTCCGTGCCCATCGTGACCACCGCCCCGCTGATCGTGCTCCTCCTGGGACGCGGCGCGACCGGCACCATCGTGCTCGTCGCGATCATGGTGTTCTTCCCGACCCTCGTCGCCTGCATCCATGGCCTCCGGCAAGCCCCCGGCCAGGTCATCGACGTCTTCGACAGCTACGCCGCCGGCCGCCTGCAGCGCCTTCTCCGCGTCCGCATCCCGGCGATGCTGCCCGCCTTCTTCGCCGCCGCGCGCATGGGCGTCCCGGCCTCCGTCCTCGCCGTCACGGTGGTCGAATGGCTCGCCACCGGCGCGGGCCTCGGCAGCCTGATGGCGCTCTCCGCCTCGCTGTCGGACTACACGCTCTTGTGGAGCGCCGTGGCCCTGACCGCCGCTCTTTCCGCCCTCGGCTACGCCGGCGTCGGCCTGATCGAAGCGCGCATCCTGCGCATCTACGCGCCGGAGCAATTGGTATGACTCCTGCCGCCTTCGCCATCCCCGGCGACATCACCACGCTGACCGGCGGCTACATCTACGAGCGCAGGATGCTCGAAGGGTTGCGCGCGCTGGGGCACGACGTGGAGCATATCGCCCTCGGCGGCTCCTTTCCCGACCCGACCGCGGCGGACATGGCCGATGCCGCCGAGCGGCTGCTGGCCGTCCCGCATGACCGGCCGCTGATCCTCGACGGGCTGGTCTTCGGCTCCATCGACACCGATGTCCTCGCCCGGATGGCCGCGCCTGTCGTCGCGATGGTCCACCACCCGCTCGCCCATGAAAGCGGCCTCGACCCCGCCACGCGCGACCACCTCTACCAGACCGAGCGCGCCAACCTCTCCCTTGTCGCCCATGTGCTGGTGCCGAGCCCGCACACCGCCGCGCTTCTGGCGACGGATTATGGCGTCGCGCCCGAGCGCATCACCATCGCGCGCCCCGGCACTGACCGGCCGCTGGGGCGCATCCCGCCCGCCGATCCGCCGCTGATCCTGTCTGTTGGCATCCTCCACCCGCGCAAGGGCCACGACATCTTGCTGAAGGCGCTGGCGCGGCTGCACAACCGCAACTGGCAGGCGATGATCGTCGGCGCGCGCTACGACGCCGCCCACGCGGCGGAGCTCGACCGGATGCATTCGGCCCTCGGCCTCGACGACCGGGTGCGGATGGCGGGGCGACTGCCGGGCGACGCGCTGGCGCGGGCCTATGGCGAGGCCTCGATCTTCGCGCTCGCCACCCGCTACGAGGGCTACGGCATCGTCTTCGACGAGGCGATGGCGCATGGCCTGCCGATCGTGACCTGCAACACCGGCGCCGTGCCCGACACCGTGGCCGAGGGCGCGGGCATCCTGGTGGCGCCCGACGACCCGGCGGCCTTCGCCAAGGCGCTTGACCGGCTCTTGTCGGACGCAGAGCTGCGGGCTCAGATGGCGGCGGTCTCGGCCAAGGCCGGCGCGGCGCTGCCCGGCTGGCTGGAAACGGCGGCGCGGGCGGGCGGTGTGCTCGACCGGGTCGCAGGCTGACCTCGCGACCCGACCTCTCGACAGATTCGGCCCTGGCGCCCGCCCCGGCGTCGCGCGCGTGGCTGGATCGTTCCGAAACCGCCTGCGTCCTGATCCATGCTGCAGCGCAGAGCGCCCGAAAATCGGGCATCGCGAAAATCGGGCCACGCTGATGCGCAGCCGCCCTATCGCGCCCCCGCACCCTGTCGCAAAGTGAACTTGTCAGCCGGCGGGTCGTCTTCTCCTCCCTTCCTTAACGCCCCGCCTGGCTGGCAAGAAAACCCTGCTGGCGGCCCGCCTCCTCGTCTCTCTTCCACATGGTTCGGGTCGCCAGTTTTTTTCACCGGAGTAGAAGCTGGCAGGGGTAAGGCCCCAGGTCATTGCTCCCTTCAGGGCCGCGCGCCCGAAGGAGGCCAGGATGACCGACAGCTATGCCACCGATGAATTGAGCCGCGAATCCCGCATCGGCGGGATCGGTACCGAGGGGACGCATGCCGTCGCCCTCATCGACCTTTCCGACTACGACAGCCGCAAGCCCGAGATCGCCGAGGAGCTGTGGCAGGCCGCGACCACACTGGGCCTGTTCCAGCTCACGGGCCACGGCATCCCGCTGGCCCAGATCGAGGAGGCCTTTGCGCTCTCGGAAGCGTTCTTCGCCCAGCCGGAGCGGGCCAAGGCCGACCTGCCGCTCCGCCCCGGCACCAACGCCGGGTGGGAATTCAAGAGCCAGGTCCGCCCCTCGACCGGCACCCCGGACCAGAAGGAAAGCTACCAGATCACCCTGCCCCGCATGGACGGGCTCTGGCCCGACGCGGCGCAGGTGCCGGGCTTCCGCGACAAGATGCTGGCCTTCGAACAGGCGAACTGGGGCGTCGCGATGAAGGTGCTGTCGTGCTTCGCGCTGAAGCTCGGCTTCGATGCCGACCTCTTCACCCGCGCGCATGACCCGTCCTCGCCTGAATACCAGTCGACCCTGCGGCTGATCCACTACCTGCCGATGGAGAACACCAAGCCCGAGGATTTCACCGGCTGGCGCGCCGGCGCGCACACCGATTTCGACTGCCTCACGCTCCTGCACCAGAAGACCGGGCAGGGCGGCTTGCAGGTCTGCCCCGGTCATGCCGCCGAGGACGGCGCCTGGACCAGCGTGGAGCCGGTGACGGGCGTCATCACCTGCAACATCGGCGACATGCTGATGCGCTGGTCCGACGACAAGCTGCTGTCGAACCCGCACCGGGTGCGGATGCCGCGTCCCGACGAATACCTCGGCCCGCGCTACTCGATCCCGTTCTTCGCGCAGGCCAACAAGGACTTCGTCCTGCAAGGCCCGGAACAGCGTTACCCGGCGATCACCGCGGGCGACTACATCCTCGAACGCATCCGCGCGAACTACGATGCGCTGAAGTCCCGCGCCTGACGCGCAAAGGACACAGGGGCGGGGCTGCCACAGTCCCGCCACATTTCCGCTCAGAGTTTGCCACGATTGATCCGCAGCCTTCGCGGTCTAGAGGCAAACGAGAGGGAGAATCCCCATGCCGAGCAGACCGCACCCCACCCCGACCCAGAAACCGTCCCCCGACCGGGAGACGCCCAGGCCGATTCACTTCAAGGACTGGGCCAGCATCTGATACTCTCAAGGGCATGACGCGCCCCGAGATGACAGAGACCGATTCCGATGACCAGTTCGTCGAGGCCGACGATCCGGTCACCGCGATCCGCAACGTCGGACCCGCACAGGCCGAGGCGCTGGCGCGGGCCGGCATCCTCACCGCCACCGCCTTGCGCGACATGGGCGCCGATGCCGCCTATCGCGCGATGGTCACGGCGGGCGCGCAGCCGCATTTCATCGGCTACTACGTGCTTCACATGGCGTTGCAGGGCCGGCCGTGGAACGACTGCAAAGGGCCGGAGAAACAGGCGCTCCGCACGCGCTTCGACGCGATGAAGGCCGAGCTTGCGGGCAGCGGCGCCGATGGCGCGCTGGAACGGATGCTCGACCTGATCGGCACCGGGCGGAGACGCTGAGGGGAAAACGGTGGCCAGATTCGTCTTTGGAATGAACGTGTCGCTCGACGGCTACGTCGATCACGACCGCTTCGCCCCCGACCCGCCGCTGTTCCGTCACTGGATCGAGCGGGTGGCCGGCATCACCGGCAGCCTCTATGGCCGCCACGTCTACGAGCTCATGCGCTACTGGGACGAGGACCAGTCGGGCTGGGGCGCGGCTGAGCACGGTTTCGCCGCCGTGTGGCGGGCCCAGCCCAAATGGGTGGTGTCGCGGTCGCTGACCGGGGTCGGTCCCAACGCCACGCTGATCCGGGGGGACATCGAGGCAGAGATCCGCGCGCTGAAGGCGCGGGTCGAGGGCGAGATCGACGTGTCCGGCCCGAACCTTGCCGGACATCTGTCGGACCTCGGCCTGATCGACGAATTCCGGCTCTATCTCCACCCGGTCGTTTTGGGGCACGGCACCCCCTTCTTCGCCGGCCCCCGGCCGCCGCTGCGCCTGATCGGCAGCGACCGGATCGGCGATACGGTGATCCGCCTGAGCTACGTTCCGGCCTGATCCCGCCTGCCCCGCCGAGTGCGCGCCAGAGCGACAGCCTGTCGCACCCCGGCTCGCGGGAACCCGACCAATTATTGATCCAAGTCAAACATTTTTGACCGCCCCCGTGGTTGGCTGGAACCGTTCCAACCTGGAAGCCGGAAGCGCGCAGTCGATCGGAGATTTGATCATGAGATACTCTACCCTGACCGCCACCCTAGCGCTGGCGACCGCTCTGGCCGGCCCCGCACTCGCCGATGACGAACTCCGGTCCTTCGCGAACGACCTGTTCGACCCGATTCCGCTGTCGGCGCCGGACCTGGCGAACAACATCATCAGCCGGCAGCGCGTCGATCTGGGCGCCATGCTGTTCTTCGATCCGCGCATGTCGCGCTCGGGCCTGTTCTCGTGCCAGACCTGCCACAACGTCGGCCTCGGCGGCGTTGACGGCCTGACGACCTCCATCGGCCACGGCTGGCAGCAGGGACCGCGCAACTCGCCCACG
Organism: uncultured Roseicyclus sp.; assembly: GCA_937139335.1. Lineage (GTDB taxonomy): Bacteria > Pseudomonadota > Alphaproteobacteria > Rhodobacterales > Rhodobacteraceae > Roseicyclus. The sequence continues at coordinate 36,963 of CAKZPN010000036.1, forward strand.
ATGTACAACGCCGTCTACAACATCGCCCAGTTCTGGGATGGCCGGGCCGCCAACCTCGCCGAACAGGCGATGGGGCCGGTGCAGGCCGGCGTCGAGATGAACAACACGCCCGAGCGCCTGATCGAGACGCTGAACTCGATGCAGGGCTATGTCGATGCCTTCGCCGACGCCTTCCCCGGCGAGCAAGACCCGGTGACCTTCGAGAACTTCGCGCTGGCCGTCGAGGCGTTTCAGGCCACGCTCACCACGCCGAACTCGCGTTTCGACCAGTTCCTGAACGGTGCCGACTCGCTGAGCGAACAGGAAGTCCGCGGGCTCGAGGCCTTCATCGACCAGGGCTGCGCCGCCTGCCACGCTGGCGTGAACATGGGCGGCCAGGACTACTACCCGTTCGGTCTCGTGGAACGTCCCGGCGCCAGCGTGCTGCCCGAAGGCGACCGCGGCCGGTTCCAGGTCACCGAGACCGCAGCCGACGACTATGTGTTCCGCGCCGGTCCCCTGCGCAACATCGAACTGACGGCGCCCTATTTCCACTCGGGCGTGGTCTGGTCGCTGGAAGAGGCGGTCGCCGTGATGGGCGTGTCGCAGCTTGGCGCAGACCTTACCGACGAGCAGGTGACCGACATCGCCGCCTTCCTGCGGACGCTGACCGGCGAGATCCCCGAGGTGGTGCACCCGGTGCTGCCGCCCAGCACGAACGCGACCCCGCGTCCCGAGCCGATGTAAGGCAGTCAAAGGCTTCGGCGCCCTCCCCTCGCCCCCGTCCTCCCGGCGGGTCGGGGCGGGCGCCGATCCGGGGCTGCGGGCCGCATCTCCCTGCTGCCCGCGACCCAACCGACAGGACCGGGCCGCCCCATCCGGGCGGCCTGTTTCCGTGTCGGCCGGCGGAAGATCGCGCATGTGGGGCAGGCTTTCCGCCATTGCGACGGAAGCCCCCGGCAATGTTACTTGACGGATCACCGCGCCTGGCGCACTGGCACGCCGATCCCGCAAGGCAGGGCGGGACCCAACCCAGGCAACGACCTTTCAAGGCAGACAAGAATGACCGCGCAACCGACGACCCAGACCCAGCAAACCGCCCCCTCTCAGGCGCACTCCGCGCAGACCCAGCAGATGGGCAGCGCCACCCCGACCCCGCGCCAGCAACAGGCGCAGCAGACGGGCACGACCCAGCAGCAGGCCGGCCAGACGACCACCCGGTTCTCGGACTGGGCCAGCATCTGAGACCCTCGGAATATGGCGAGATGAAGCAGGGGCCGCTCCGATCCGGGGCGGCCTAGGCCGTCAGGCGCCCCTTTCCGGCATCAATACGCTCCGCCGCCTCCGATCGCCGCACATGAAAAAGGGGCCAGCCCCGACCGGGGCGGCCCCTTTCCGTCTTGCCGATCGTCGGCTTCAGCCGACCAGTTCGAGGCCCGCGAAGAAATACGCGATCTCTTCCGCCGCCGTCTCCGGCGCGTCCGAACCGTGGACCGAGTTCTCGCCCTTGCTGACGGCGAAATCCTTGCGGATCGTGCCCTCGGCCGCTTCGGCCGGGTCGGTCGCGCCCATCACCTCGCGGTAGGCGGCGATGGCGTTCTCGCCTTCCAGCACCTGCACCACGACCGGCTCGGAGGCCATGAACTCGCACAGCTCGCCGTAAAACGGGCGCTCCTTGTGGACGGCGTAGAAATGGCCGGCCTGGGCGGGGGTCATCTGGATGCGCTTCTGCGCGATGATCCGCAGGCCCGCGGCCTCGATCTTGGCGTTGATCGCGCCGGTCAGGTTGCGCTTGGTGGCGTCGGGCTTGATGATCGAAAAGGTGCGCTGGATGGCCATGATTTGCTCCGTCAGAAGGGATTTGGCGCGGCCTTAGCATGGGGGTCAGAGGATGGAAAGCGGGGCGTTGACACCACCCCGCCCCACCGTCAGACAGCGCGCATGTTGCGCATCACCGACATCTCCTATTCCGTCGCCGGCCGGCCGCTCTTCGAGGGTGCCAGCGCCGCCATTCCGTCCGGCCACAAGGTCGGCATGGTCGGGCGCAACGGCGCCGGCAAGACGACGCTGTTCAAGCTCATCCGGGGCGAGCTGGTGCTCGACGGCGGCAGCATCGACCTGCCGTCCCGCGCCCGCATCGGCGGCGTCGCGCAGGAGGTGCCGGGGTCGGAGGTGAGCCTCCTCGACACCGTTCTCGCCGCCGACGAGGAACGCCATACCCTTCTGGCCGAGGCAGACGGCGCCACCGGCCACCGCATGGCCGAGATCCAGACCCGCCTGCAGGACATCGACGCCTGGTCGGCCGAGGCGCGCGCCGCCTCCATCCTCAAGGGCCTCGGCTTCACCGACGCCGAGCAACTCATGCCCTGCTCCGCCTTTTCCGGCGGCTGGCGGATGCGCGTGGCGCTGGCCGGCGTCCTTTTCTCGCAGCCCGACGTGCTGCTGCTCGACGAACCGACCAACTACCTCGACCTCGAGGGCGCGCTCTGGCTCGAATCCTACCTCGCGCGCTACCCGCACACCGTTCTCATCATCTCGCACGACCGCGAGCTATTGAACCGCGCGGTCGGCCACATCCTGCATCTCGAGAACCGCAAGCTGACGCTCTACACCGGCGGCTACGACGATTTCGCCCGCGCACGGGCCGAGGCGCGCGCGGTGCAGATGGCGGCCGCGAAAAAGCAGGAGTTGCAGCGCGCCCATATCCAGAGCTTCGTCGACCGCTTCAAGGCCAAGGCCAGCAAGGCGCGACAGGCGCAGTCGCGGGTGAAGATGCTGGAGAAGATGACGCCCATCCGCATGCCCGAGGATGCGGCGCGCACCGTCTTCACCTTCCCCGCGCCCGACCAGCTCTCGCCGCCGATCTTGGCCCTCGAAGGCGCGGCGGTGGGCTACGACGGCCGCGCGGTGCTGAAGAAGCTCTCGCTCCGCATCGACCAGGACGACCGCATCGCGCTTCTGGGCCGCAACGGCGAGGGGAAATCGACGCTCTCCAAGCTGTTGGCGGACAAACTTGATGTGATGGAGGGCAAGGTCACGGCGTCGTCCAAACTCCGCGTCGGCTATTTCGCGCAGCACCAGGTCGACGAGTTGCACGTCGACGAGACGCCCCTCGCCCACATCCAGCGCATGCGCCCCGGCGTGACGCCCCCGAAATTGCGCGCCGTCCTCGCCGGCTTCGGCCTCGGCGCGGACCAGGCGGAAACCGAGGTCGGTCGCCTGTCGGGCGGGCAGAAGGCGCGCCTTTCGCTCTGCCTCGCCACGCTCGATGCGCCACACCTGCTGATCCTCGACGAACCGACCAACCACCTCGACATCGAAAGCCGCGAGGCACTGGTCGAGGCGCTGACCGCCTATTCCGGCGCCGTGATCCTCGTTTCCCACGACATGCACCTGCTCAGCATGGCCGCCGACCGGCTCTGGCTGGTCAAGGACGGTGCGGTCGCGCCCTACGACGACGACCTCGAAAGCTACCGCACCATGCTCCTGCGCGGCGACGACAAGCCGGCGCGGCCGCAGAAGGCGAAAGAGAAGCCCGCGAAAAAGCCCCTGAGCCCGGAGCAGCTCAAGGAGTTGCGCGCCGAGGTGAAACGTTGCGAGGCCCGCATCGCCAAGATCGAGGAGATGCGCGGCAAGCTGGCGAAGAAGCTGGCCGACCCCGAGCTTTACGAGGACGGGCGCGTGGGCGAGCTGGCCACCTGGCAGAAGAAATACGCCGAGGTGATGGAAGGCCTCGACCGGGCCGAGGCGATGTGGGTCAGCGCCTCCGAAAAACTGGAGGGTGCGCAGGCCGGGTAGGGCCTGCGTGACACCCTGCCCCATGGTGGCGGGCGCGGATGCATCTATTGACTGTGTCTATAATTGACCGCAGACCACCGGAGCCCTGCCATGGCCAGACCCGCCGGATACACCCTGACGCAAATCCGCCTGCATTGGATCATCGTCCTGCTCGTCGCTGCGCAATACCTGTTGCACGACACGATCTCGGAGGCATGGGACGTCGTTCGCGACGGCGGCGAGGCGGCGTTCCACCCGCTGATTGCGCAGCATGTTCTGCTGGGCGCGCTGGTCGGGCTGCTGACGGTCTGGCGGCTGATCCTGCGGCTCGTCCATGGCGTGCAGCCCCCGCCCGACGCCGAACACAAGGCGCTGAAATCCGTTGCCCATGCGACGCACTGGGCGTTCTACGTCCTTCTGATCCTGCTGCCCGTCTCCGGCGCGATGGCCTGGTTCGGTGGCTTCGGCCCGGGCGCGAGCGTCCACAATGTCCTGAAGATCGCGTTATTGGCGCTGACCGTGCTGCACATCCTCGCCGCGCTCTATCACCAGTTCGTCCTCCGCACGAACCTGATGGCGCGGATGAAGCGACCGATGACCTAGCCCGCGCGCTTCCGTTTCCATTGACCTCCGGCGCCATGCACGGCATGGCCCTGAGCCATGGAACTGGCGATCTACATCCCCGCCTTCGTGGCGCTCTTCGTGGTGATCGATCCGATCGGCCTCGCGCCGCTCTTCGTGGCGCTGACGCAGGGCATGACGCCGCGCCAGCGCCGGATCATCGCGCTCCGCTCCAGCCTCGTCGGCCTCGGCGTCCTCACCCTCTTCGGCGTCGCGGGCGAGGCCGTGCTGGCCTTCCTCGGCATCTCGATGCCGGCGTTCCGCATGGCCGGCGGCATCCTGCTGTTCCTGACCGCGCTCGACATGCTCTTCGAACGCCGCGCCCAGCGCCGACAGGGGCAGGCCGACAAGGCCGAGGCCGACCACCGCGATGACCCGTCGGTCTTCCCCCTCGCGATCCCGCTCATCGCGGGGCCCGGCGCCATCGCCACCATGATCCTGCTCACCGGGCAGGAGGGCGGCGATTTCACCCATGTCCTGCTGGTGCATCTGGTGATGGTCGCGGTCCTCGCCGTCGTGCTGGCGCTGTTCCTGCTCTCCACCCCGCTGGAGCGGGTTCTCGGCCCCACCGGCATCAACGTGGTCACGCGGCTTCTCGGCATGCTGCTGGCCGCGCTGTCCGTGCAGTTCGTGATCGACGGGATGCGCGATCTGCAGGTGATCTGAGCCCGCCGCACCCCTATATTGATGTCAGGCCACCGGAACGGGGAATGCCATGGACCTGAACGGCGATCAGATCGCGTCTCTGACCTACCTGCTGCTCTTCGGCGCCGTGATCGGCGGCTGGCTCCTCGTGAGCAACCGCCGCAGCCTCGGCCGGATGGCTCAGCAGGCAGCGATCTGGGTCTTCATCTTCCTCGGCGCGATCGTGGCCGTGGGCCTCTGGTCTGACGTGCGCGACACCGTCCTGCCGCGCCAGTCGGTGATGCAGGACGGCGCGGAGGTCGTGGTGCCGATGGCCCCCGACGGGCATTACTACCTGACGCTGGACCTGAACGGCGTGCCGGTCCGCTTCGTGGTCGACACCGGCGCCTCCGAGATCGTGCTGTCGGCCGCCGACGCCGCCCGCATCGGCATCGACCCCGCCAGCATGGTGTTCTCGGGCCGGGCCTACACCGCCAACGGCATGGTCCAGACCGCCCCGGTGCGGATCGAGCGGATGGCGCTTGGCGCCGTGGTGGACGAGGGCGTGCGCGCCGTGGTCAACCAGGGCGAGCTAGACGAGAGCCTCCTCGGCATGAGCTACCTGCGCCGCTTCGACAGGCTGGAGATCTCGGGCGGGCAACTGGTGCTGGAAAGGTAGGGGCGGAAACTGGAACCCGCGCCCCGCCCGGAACAGCCGCGAAGCGGCACGGGCAGCGGATGGCCGCTTTGAGCCCAAACCGACCGAGGCTGGACAGATGGAATGCGCGCGTGCAGCGAGGAGCGCCACCTCAGGGACGGCCCAGGATCTGCCGCTCGCTGGCGCGCGGTGCGGCACCGCAGCTTCACCAGATCGGACCTTCATGCATCGCGCGGCATTTTCGGCGACCGCGGCAGCTATGCGGTTTTGCTGCCGTTCGTAATCGCAACTCTGTTTGGTTTATGATGATCGAGGGCGCAGCCAACCAGTTACAATTTCCAGCATCGCTCCTAGCTGCGTGGGTCCACAGGCTCCTCGCAGTTTGCTGCCATCCCTCTTTAAGTCGATCCAATCAAGCTGACCGTCGCCCTTCATACTCATCCCAATAAATTCCTGATTTTGTTGGTCTGTATCGTCGAGATCAACGGTAATGTGCCATCCGGGATTGTCTAAGGTTTCAAGACGGAAGCCATACTGATGCTCCCAATCGCCATCACAGTTCGAGTGGTACCAAGCTTGCAATCGCTCAAGTGCGGAGGGTGAATTGTCTGCTGCCATTGTGAAATGTTGTCTTATTTCGTCAGAATTGTCACGAGCCAATGTGCTCAAAGCGGTCATGCGGCGACGCAGCGGATAGCCCGCATGGTGCGCCATACAATTGTCAGTTTCCGTTGATACCGTCCAGCGGGCTCTCGACCGCAGCGAATTCACACTTCCCGCCCTCCCTGCTGGTTGCCTTCGCTGTCGCGGCGATAGCCGAGCATCCGCAGCGAAGGGCAGGAAGGTCCGCTAACTGGACAGCTATCCCCTAATCCGTCCAACACCTTACCCAACTGCTCAATCCCGAGCAGTCATCCCCACGCCTCCCCCGCTCTCCGCCTTCATCTCCCACCGCCCCCCGTCTTCGGACCAGTATTTCGCCTTGGCCCCCGCGTCCTTCAGGCTTTTCCATTGCCCCCGCGCGACCTGGAGTGCCTCCACATCGTTCCCGTCGAACAGGATCATCGCGCGGGCCAGTTCCGCCACCTCCCCGGCGGCGATCTCCGCTCCCTCCACGCTCACCACGCAGCTGGGCAGGTTCGCGGCCTCCCGCGCGGCGGTCAGCAGGATCGGCTGGTCGGCGTCATGCGGCCCGCCCGCGCGGCCATGCGGCAGGAAGCCGTCGTCGCCCCCGAGCCAGAGCTGCGCGTCGAGCCGGTCGAGCGTGGTCTCGCTCCGCCCCCGCACCGCCACCCGCCACCCCGCGCCGAGCGAGCGCTCCAGCAGCGTCCGCAGCGTCACCTCCAGCGGGGTGCGCGTGAGGTGGTAGAAATAGACCTCGCCCACCTCAGCTCTCGAAATGGTCGCGCACCAGCCGGTCGAGCGCCATGACGCCCCAGCCGGTCGCGCCCTTCGGCGCCAGTGCGGTGTCGGATTTCACGCTCGCCACGCCCGCGATGTCGAGGTGGATCCAGGGCGTCTCCTCCTTCACGAAGCGTTGCAGGAACTGAGCCGCGGTGATCGAGCCCGCATCGCGCGCGCCCACGTTCTTCATGTCGGCGATGCGAGATTTCAGCTTCTCGTCATAGGCCGCGCCCAGCGGCAAGCGCCACGCGCCCTCGCCCTCGGCCGTCGCGGATTTCAGGAAGGCAGTGCAGAGCGCGTCGTTGTTGGAAAACACGCCCGCATTCTCGTGCCCGAGCGCGATGATGATGGCGCCGGTCAGCGTGGCGAGGTCGATCATGCCCGAGGGCTTGAACCGGTCCTGCGCGTACCACATCACGTCGGCCAGCACCAAGCGCCCCTCGGCGTCGGTGTTGATGACCTCGATCGTGTCGCCCTTCATGGATTTCACCACGTCGCCCGGCCGCTGCGCGTTGCCCGAGGGCATGTTTTCCACGAGGCCGACCAGCCCCACGACATTGGCCTTGGCCTTGCGCAGCGCCAGCGTGCGCATGACGCCCGCCACCACGCCTGCGCCGCCCATGTCCATGGTCATGTCCTCCATGCCGGCGGCGGGCTTCAGGCTGATGCCGCCGGTGTCGAAGACGACGCCTTTGCCGACCAGCGCCAGCGGCGGCTCCTCCGCGCCGCCCTTCCACTGCATGATCACGATCTTGGACGGGCTGTCGGACCCCTGCCCCACGCCCATAAGCGCGCCCATGCCGAGCGCGGCCATCTCGTCCTCCTCGAGGATCTCGATCTCGAGGCCGAGGTCGCGCATCGCAAAGAGCCGGTCGGCGAAATCCTTGGTGGTCAGGACGTTGGCGGGCTCGTTCACCAGATCGCGGGTGAAGAACACGCCCTCGGCCACGGCCAGCATCGGCGCCACCTCGGCACTCACCTCGTCCGGCTTCGCGACCATGATCGTCGCGCCCTTTGGCGCCTCGCCCGGCGCGGTCTTGTGGGTCAGGAAGTCATAGCCGCGCAGTGCGAGCCCCAGCACCAGGTCGCCCGCCCGCGCGGTTCCGGCGCAGACGGTCAGCGCATCGGTGCCCTTGAACTTCGCCAGCGTCGCGCCGGCCTTGCGCGCGTCCTCTGCGGTGGCGCGGCGTGCCAGTTTCACCACCTTCAGCGCATTCGCGGCGAGGCCGGCGGGCCAAGCCAGCGTCACGCCCTCGCCGGGCTTCACCTTGCCCCAGGCCTCGCTTTCGGCCAGCCGCGCCAGCGCGCCGCGCGTGAGCTTGTTCAGCCGGCGCGCGGCCAGGTCCAGCTTGCCGTCGGGCGTGACCAGGACGGCCAGCCGCCCCTCGGCGCCGGCGAGCGCATCGAGATCGGTTTCGACAAAGGTCATGGCGATCGGCGTGGTCATCAAGCTCTCCCTCGTGGTGGTCGTGTCTGGCGGGCGCGCGGGCCAAGGCTCCGTGGCACCTTTGCCGCGGAGACTAGGCCGCAGGTTCGGCAATGACCAGATCACCCTCGCGCGCGCGGATCGTTTGGCCTACAACTTGGGCAGTGTTCCGGCCTGCCAGCCGGACGCAATAAATGGGGGATGTTGTATTTTGGGGCGGTATGACCGCTATATCCTGTCCCAGTTGATCGTTCTGTTCGGCTTTTTCAGCCTGGTTCTGATCTCGGTCTATTGGGTGAACGAAGCCGTCGACCTGTTCGATTCGCTGATCGCGGACGGGCAGACCCTGTCGGTGTTTCTGGAGTTCACCGCGCTGAGCCTGCCGCAGATCATGCTGATGGTTCTGCCTGTCGCGGCCTTCGTCGCGACGCTCTACATCTTCAACCGGCTGATCGGCGACAGCGAGATGGTGGTGCTGCAGACAGCGGGCCTGTCGGCGCTGCGCCTGTTGCGGCCGGTGCTGGTCTTCGGGCTGCTGGTCGGGCTGCTGATCGGCGTCTTGGGCAATTTCCTCGCCCCCGCCGCGCGAACACAGTTCATCGACCGCAGCCAGCAGGTGCAGGACGACCTGACCGGACGGTTCCTGCGCGAAGGCCAGTTCCTGCACCCGACCGACGGGCTGACCGTCTACATCCGCGAGATCACCGAGCTTGGCGAGTTCCGCGACCTGTTCCTGCAGGACCGCTCCGACCCGCGGATCGAGACGACCTATACCGCGACGCAGGCGCTTCTGGTGCGCTCGGAGACCGGGCCGCGGCTGGTGATGTTCGACGGCCTGGCGCAGACCATCGACAGCGGCACCGGGCGGCTGTCGACGGTGCGCTTCGAGGATTTCACCTATGACATCGGCGCGCTGATCGAGGATGGCGGGTTTCGCAGCTTCGACCTGCGCGAATTGCCGACCTGGGTACTGATCACGGCGGATGCGCAGGTGGCCGAGCAGCTGGACCAGCCGCTGGCGCGGATGCGCTTTGCCGGGCACGAGCGGATCGCGCGCGCGCTCTTCGTGATCTTTCCGCCGCTGATCGCTGCCGCCTGCCTGATGCTCGGCGGATTTTCGCGCTTCGGCGTCTGGCCGCAGATCCTGCTGGCGGTGGGCCTCGTGATCCCGCTTCAGATGATCTGGAACGCGGCGGAAACGGTGGCAACGCGAAACGTGGACCTGCAATACCTCGCCTATACCCAGCCCGCCGCCGGGGCGCTGCTGACCGTCGTGCTGATGTGGCTGGCGATGCGACGGAAACGGATGCCGCGGCGCCGCGCGGCGCAGGCGGTGCCGGCATGATCCTGCACCTCTACCTCGCGCGCCGCTTCCTGCGGGCGATCGGCATCGTGACGGCGGTCTTCGTGGCGATCCTCTTGCCGCTCGACCTGGCCGAACAGCTGCGCCGGATCGGGCCCGGCCAGGGTTTCGGCCCGGTGCTTGAGCTTGCGCTGCTGAACCTGCCCGGCTCGCTCTACGAGATGATCCCGCTCTTCGTGCTTCTCGGGACGCTCCTGATGTTTCTCGGGCTCGCCCGCAGTTCCGAGCTGGTGGTGGTTCGCGCCTCGGGCCGTTCGGCGCTGCGCGCCGCCGCCTCGCCGGTGATCGTCGGGGCGCTGCTGGGGGTCGCGGTCATCGCGGTGCTGAACCCCATTGTCGCCGCCACCGAGCAGCAGCTCGACATGCGCACGGCGCGCTACCGGGGCGCCGAGGAACGCACCGTTTCGGTCAGTTCCGAAGGGCTGTGGCTGCGGCAGGGCAGCGCCAGCGAACAGACGGTGATCCGCGCCGGGGCGACCAATTCGGACGGCACGCATCTGTTCGACGCGACCTTCTTCACCTTCGACGCCGATGGCAGGCTGACCAGCCGCGTGAACGCCCGCCAGGCCCTGCTGGTCGAGGGTGCCTGGGACCTGACCGGCGTGCGGCGCTGGCCGCTGGACACTGCGCAGAACCCCGAGGCCGCCGCCGAAAGCCTCGAGACGCTCAGCCTGGCCTCGACGCTGACCCGCGAGCAGATCCGCGACAGTTTCGGCAAGCCCGAGACGGTGCCGATCTACGAATTGCCGGCCTTCATCCGGCAGTTGAACCAGGCGGGCTTCGCCGGGCTGCAGCACCGCGTCTGGCTGCAGATGGAGCTGTCCTCGCCGCTGATGTTGGCCGCGATGGTGCTGATCGGCGCGGGTTTCACCATGCGCCACACGCGTTTCGGCAAGACCGGGATCATGGTGCTGGCCGCGATCCTGCTGGGCTTCGGCACGTTCTTCATCCGCTCCTTCGCGCAGGTGCTGGGCGAAAGCGGGCAACTGCCCGTGGCGCTCGTGGCCTGGACCCCGCCCATCGCGGCGATCCTGATGGCGCTGGCGCTGTTGCTGCACACGGAGGACGGATGAGGTTTCCCGCCCGCCATCTTGCTGCTGCCGCGCTTGGCGCGCTGGTGCTGGCGCTGCCGGCCCGCGCGCAGGATGCCACCCAGCCGCCCGCGACGCTGATCGCGGATCAGATCCGCTTCGCGCAGGGCGAGCAGGTGATCCGCGCAGAGGGCGGCGTGGAAATCTTCTATCAGGGCGCGCGGCTGCGCGCGACATCGGTCGTTTACGACGGCGCCACCGACCGGGTGCAGGTCACGGGCCCGATCACGCTGACCGAGCAAACCGGGCGCTCCATCGTCTTCGCCGAGTTCGCGGAGCTGTCGGCCGACCTTCAGGACGGCGTCCTGCGCTCGGCCCGGCTGGTGCTGGACCGGCAGTTGCAGATCGCCGCGACCGAAATCGAACGCTCGGACGGGCGCTACACGCAGCTTTACCAGGGCGTCGCCTCATCCTGCGAGGTCTGCTTCGACAACCCCGTGCCGCTGTGGGAGATCCGCGCGCGCCGTGTTGTGCACGACCAGCTCGAACGCCAGCTCTATTTCGACGGCGCCAGCTTTCGCGTCATGGGACTGCCGATCGCCTATATCCCGCGGATGCGCCTGCCCGACCCGACGCTGGAGCGTGCCAACGGGCTGCTGACGCCGTCGCTCAGGGTGAACGACGACACCGGCACGCATCTGCGCCTTCCCTATTTCATCACGCTTGGCCGGTCCGCCGACGTGACGCTGACGCCCTGGATCGGCATCGGCGACACCAGCACGGTCGAGCTGCGCTACCGCCAGGCCTTCCGCACCGGCGAGATCCTCGTCGACGGCGCGATCAGCCAGGACGAGATGACCGACGACCACCTGCGCGGCTTCCTCTTCGCCGAGGGCGAATTCGCGCTGTCGCGCGGCTTCACGCTCGACTTCGCCATCCAGGGCACCACCGACCGCGGCTACCTCACCACCTACGGGTTCGAGGACCCCGACGTGCTGGAAAGCTACCTGCGCATCAGCCGGGCCAGCCGCGACGAGTATATCGAGTTCGGCGCCGCCTCCTACGCCTCGCAGCGCGACGGCGACAACAACAACACCCTGCCCACGCAGGTGCTTCAGGCCGAGATCACGCGCCGCTTCGTGCCCCGCTACCTCGGCGGCATCGCCACCATGGGGCTCGAGGGGCTGTCCTATTACCGCCTGTCGGACATGGACGGGCCCGAGGGCCGCGACGTGTCGCGGCTGTCGGGGTTCGTCGACTGGCGCCGCGACACGGTGTTGCCGGGCGGCGTTCTGATGGCCGTCGAGGGGTCGCTCTACGCCGACATCTACAACACCCGCCAGGGCGCCGATCTGACCGGGACCGAAACGCGCGTGGCCCCCTTCGTCGGGGTGGAGCTGCGCTACCCGCTGGCGCGCACTTCGGCCGGCGGCGTCACCCATCTGCTAGAGCCGGTGGTGCAACTGGCCTGGTCGGACCTTCACGGCGGCGAGGTGCCGCTGGAAGACAGCCTGATCGTCGAGTTCGACGAGGCGAACCTGTTCGCGCTCGACCGTTTCCCGGGCGGGGACCGGCGCGAAACCGGGTTGCGCGCCAACGTGGGCCTTGGCTACACCCGCACCGACCCGTTGGGCTGGTCGCTGGGCGTGGCCGCGGGCGTCGTGCTCCGCCGGCAGAACGAGGGCCAGTTCACCCCCGGCTCCGGCCTTGACGGCATCCAATCCGACTTCCTGCTCGCCACGCATTTCAGCCAGGGCGACCGCTGGCGCGTCATCAACCGCGCGCTCTTCGACAGCGGCTTCAGCTTCACCTCGAACGAGCTGTCGCTGGCCTGGATGGGCGAGCGCCACGCGGTCGAGACGACCTACACCTGGCTGCAAGCCGATCCGGCCGAGGGCCGCCCGCTCGAGATGGCCGAATGGGCCGTCGACACGGATTACGAGATTTCGCAGGGCTGGGTCGCCTCGGCCGACTGGCGCTACGATTTCGTGGACGATGCGGCGACCCGCGCGGGCCTCGCACTGGCCTACACCAACGAATGCGTCGACATGGAGTTTTCGGTCTCGCGCCGTTATACCACATCCACTACCGTGACCCCGGCCACCGAATTCGGGCTCACCGTCTCCCTCAACGGGTTCGGCGCGCAGCGGTCGGGAAGAAGCCACACCCGCAGTTGCCTTCGCTAGGCAGGCGGTCCACAACAAGGGCACGCACGCGCCGCGCGTGCCAGCACATTGAGCAGACCGGACGACAGACGCGATGATGCACAGCCTTCAGACCCCGATCCGCCGCTTCCTGCAGGCCGCAGCCCTGGCAGCCCCCCTGGCGCTGGCCGGCGCGGTGTTGCCCGCCGCGGCGCAATCGCCGTTTTCCGCCGCGGTGCAGATCAACGACAGCATCGTGACCTGGTACGAGATCGAGCAGCGCGCGCGCTTCCTCGAGGTGCTGCGCGCGCCCGGCGACCTGCGCGAAGAGGCGATGGAAACGCTGGTCAACGAACGTCTCCAGGTGGCCGAGGCGCGCCGCATGGGCGCCGTGGCCACCCCCGAGGAGATCGAGGCCGGCGTGGCCGAGTTCGCCGCCCGCGCCGACATGGGGGCCGAGCAGTTCATCCGCGCCATCGCCGACGAGGGCGTCGCGCCGGAAACCTTCCGCGATTTCGTCGCCAACGGCATCACCTGGCGCAACGTCGTGCGCCAGCGATTCAGCGGGCTGGTCCGCGTGACCGATGCCGATATCGACCAGGCGCTGCAGTATACGCCCCGCCTCGACAGCGCCAGCATCCTCTTGGCCGAGATCGTGGTCCCGCTGACCCCCGAGAACGAGAGCAACCTGCGCAGCGAGCTGGCGCGGCTGGCGGGCGACCTGAATTTCGACGCCGACACCTTCAGCGAGGCCGCGCGCCGCTTCTCCGCCGCCTCCACGCGCGAGAACGATGGCCTGACCGGCTGGCGACCGCTCGATGCCGTGCCGCCGCAACTGCGCGAGGACATGGTGCTGCTGGCCTATGGCGAGACCTACGGGCCGGTGGCGCTCGGCCCTGCTTTCGCCATCTTCCAGATGCGCGGGCTGAGCGAAGGCAATTACAGCCCGCGGCCCATCGTTTCGGTCGACTACGCCACCATCCCGCTGCCCCCGATCTCGACCGAGGAGGGCGCCACCGCGGCCGCCGCGTTGCGGGCGGATATCGACGTCTGCGACGACCTTTACGGCCAACGCCCCGCCGGCACGTTCGAGCGGTTCGACCAGCCGCTCTCCGCCATCCCCACCGATATCGCGATGGCGCTTGCCGCGCTCGACGCGGGCGAGATCAGCTTTGGCGTGACCCGCAACGCCGGCACCGCGACGCTGGCGGTGATGCTGTGCGAGCGCGTCATCGCGGAACCCGAGGCCGGGCGCGACGCGGTGCGCCAGCAACTGACCTCGCAGCGGCTGGAGCAATATGCCGACGCGCTGCTCGAGGAACTGCGCGCCGACGCGATGATCACCTACGAATGACCGCAGACGCCCCTGTCGCCCTCAGCATCGGCGAGCCTTCGGGGATCGGGCCCGAGATCATCGCCAAGGCCTGGACAACGCTGGGCACGCGCCTGCCCTTCTTCGTGATCGGCGACCCGGCGCATCTGGCGGGCTACGGCGTGAAGCCCGTGCCCATCGCCCGGCCGCACGACGCCGCCCATGCCGCGATGGAGGGGCTGCCGGTCCTGCCCCACCCATTCCCGGCCCCCGCCGTTCCGGGCCTTCCCGCGCCGGAAAACGCCGCCGCGATCATCGAGGTGATCGCCCGCGGCGTTGATCTGGTGGCGCGCGGAGAGGCTTCGGCGCTGACCACCGCGCCGATCCACAAGAAGGCATTGAAGGATGGCGCGGGTTTCCGCTATCCGGGCCATACCGAATATCTCGCGCATCTGGCCGGAGCCGACCGCGTGGTGATGATGCTGGCCTGCCCCGAGCTGCGGGTGGTGCCGACGACGATCCATGTTCCGCTGTCCGAAGTGCCGGGCGCGCTGACCCCGCAGCTTCTGACCGACACGATCCGCATCACCCACACCAGCCTGCGCCGGGATTTCGGCATCGACAATCCGCGCATCGCCGTGGCGGGGCTGAACCCCCATGCCGGCGAAGGCGGCGCGATCGGCCGCGACGAGATCGAGGTGATCATCCCGGTCCTGACCGCGCTGAAGGCCGAGGGCATGGCCATCACCGGGCCGCATTCGGGCGACACGATGTTCCACGCCGCGGCCCGCGCGGGCTATGACGCGGCGGTGGCGATGTACCACGACCAGGCGCTGATCCCGATCAAGACCATCGACTTCTCGGGCGGCGTGAATGTGACGCTGGGCCTGCCCTTCATCCGCACCTCGCCCGACCACGGCACCGCCTTCGACATCGCGGGACAGGGGCGGGCCGATCCCACAAGCCTCATCGCCGCGCTCGAGATGGCGCGTGACATGGCACGGCGGCGGGCGATGGGCTGACGGATCGGACGCTCAGACCGGAACGTCGTTGAACAGGTCCTCGACCTCGTCCCCGTCCGTGGGCAGCCTGTCAGCAGGCGTGCGCGGTTTCAGCGCGGTCGCCTTTTCGGCGGCGGCAGTCGCCACCTTGTCGTGCCCGGCCCTGTCGGAACCGGCGCGGCGCACTTCTGTGTGCGGTTGGGTCTTTTTCGTCTCGGACATCATGGTTCCTCCCTTGGAAATGATGTGTGGAGCATTTAGCCGGATCGCGACCATGGTGTGGGCGCCCCGCGCATCCTCCGGGTCGCGTCGAGGGACGCGCGGCGCAGCGCAGCGCCAATCACGCGCGCCAGTCGGTCTGCGGCATTTCCGACCGATGTATTCGGCACTGCGTGTCCTGCAATGGGCGAGAGCAAATGAGTGTGGGTCGCGGTAATCATATCCGAGGTTTCGTCCTGGGTCGACATCGGAGGTGGCCCTGTCGACGGATGGCGCCGGGGCCGACCCTATCGGGCGCAGCTCCGGCAGAAGGGCGTGTCGGGCAGAAGGTCGAGGCGCTCTTGCGAAACCTCCTCGCCGCATTTTGCACAGATGCCGTAGGTGCCGGCGTCCATCCGGGCGAGCGCGGCCTTGATATGCGCGATCTCGGTCATGCCGGATTGGCCGAGCCGCTCCAGCACCTCGTCGGTCTCGCGCTCGGTGGCGAGTTCCTGCCAATCCTTCGACTGGTGGCTGTCCAGCTCGGCATCAAGCTCGCGCAGGCGCTCGACCAGAAACGTCATGCGCTCTTCGAGCTGGGCACGGCGTGTGGCAAGATCAATCATCGCGGCCTCCTCAGCGTGGGCGGAACGGTCCGACGGCCCATTCCGACTCACCGTGTATCAAGTTGATTGGCCGCCCACCTTGATGTGTATCAACGTGGCCTTTCCCTCGCCGTGCGGTTACGGCATGCTGCACCGGACCCGAGACAGGAGCCGCGCCGATGGATCTGCGCCCGATCACCGACACCTACACCGTCGCCCCGCAACTGGAGCCCGCCGACATGGCCGCGATCGCCGCTTCGGGCGTGACCACGGTGATCTGCAACCGGCCGGACGCCGAGATCCCGGCCCAGCTTCAGGCCGCCGCGATGCAGGAGGCGGCCGAGGCCGCCGGCCTCTCCTTCGTCTTCAACCCCGTGATCGGCGGCCAACTGACGATGGACAATGTCGAGGAACAGCGCGACGCCATTGACGCCGCCGACGGCCCGGTCGTGGCCTATTGCGCGTCCGGCAACCGCTCGACCATCGTCTGGGCGCTCGGCATGGCGGGCGAACTTCCTGCTGACGAAATCATCTCCCGCGGCGAGACATGGGGCTACCAGCTCGAATGGCTGCGCCCGCAGTTGGAGGCGCTGGCCGCGCGCGCGGACTGAACCGCTTGGCCCGCCTGTCGCCCACCGCGCAGGGCATCTTGCTGATGCTGGGCGCGATCTTCCTGTTCTCGACGATGGACGCGACCGCCAAGGCGCTGATGACCCGCTACGAGCCGCTGCAGGTGGTCTGGGCGCGCTACGCCGGCATGATGGCGGTGGCGGCCCTGGTGCTTGCGCCACGGCTCGGGCCGTTGCTGCGGACCCGGCATCTGGGGTTCCAGCTCCTGCGCTCGGCGTTTCTCTTTGCCGCGACCTTCTCCTTCTTCACCGCGCTCAGCCACATGGAGATCGCCGCCGCCACCGCGGTGATGCAGGTGCACCCGGTGCTGCTGACGCTCGGCGCGGCGCTGGTGCTGCGCGAGCCGCTGGGGCCGCGGCGCATTTTCGGCATCGCGGCGGCGCTGACCGGCGCGCTGATCGTGATCCGACCCGGCGCGGATGTGTTCACGCCAAGCGCGCTCTTGCCACTCCTCGGCGGCGTCTTCTACGCCTCCTACGCGCTGACCACGCGGTTCCTGGGCCGTGACGAGCCGATCCTGACCTCGTTCCTCTACACCGGGATCATCGGAACCCTTGTGGCGAGCGTGCTGGCGGTGCCGGTCTGGCAAACGCCAAGCACCATGGATGCCGCGATCTTCCTCGGGCTGGGCGCGGTCGGAGCACTGGGGCAGTTCATGCTGATCCGCTCGCTCACGCTGGCCGAGGCGGGGGCGGTGGCGCCCTTCGGCTACATCGGCGTGGTCTTCGCGACGCTCTGGGGCGCCTTCGCCTTTGGCGAGTTGCCCGATCTCTGGACCGCCGTGGGCGCGCTTGTGATCATCGGGGCGGGCGTCTATGTCTGGCACCGCGAAACCCGTGCGCGGGCGCTCGCCGCGGCCTGAGCGCCGCGACCAGGACGGACAAGCCCGAAGGACCGGATGTCGAGAAAATCCCGCCGCCGCTGGCTCGACTGGACGGTCGATCGCCTGACCCGCGGGCTCCTGTGGACCGCGTTCCGCCTGCCCTACGAGCGCCGCGTGCCGATGATGGGCGCCGCGTTCCGCGCCATGGGCGGGCTCACCGGCTACCGCGCGCGGGCCGAGGACCAACTGGCCTACATCTATCCCGACATGCCCGCGACCGAGCGTCGCCGCATCGCCCGCGGCGTGCTCGACAATTTCGGCCGCGTACTGATCGAGAACTATTCCACCGCCGGCCAGCTCGCCCGCGCCGAGCGCTGGCAGCCGCATGGACCGGGCCTCGCCGCCTGCGAGGCGGCACGGGCCGAGGGAAAGGCGATCCTCTTCGTCTCGGGCCATTTCGGCAACTACCAGGCGGCGCGAGCGGCGATGAACGTGCGCGGCTACCAGATGGGCGGGCTCTACCGACTGATGAACAACCCCTATTCCAACGCGCATTACATCGCCTCGGTCGAGGGCGTCGGCGGGCGCGCCTTTCCGCGCGACCGGCGCGGGCTGGTGGGCTTCGTGCGGGTGCTGCGCGACGGCGGGCAGGGCGCGATCCTGGTCGACCAGTTCTACGGCAAGGGTCCGGCGCTTGATTTCCTGGGCAAGCCGGCCCCCACGGCCCTGTCGGCGGGCGAGATGGCGCTGAAAAGCGGCGCGCTGCTGGTGCCGATCTACGCCGAGCGGCTGGAGAACGGCCTCGACTTCGACGTGACGGTCGAGGCGCCGATCCCCCATACCGACGCGCTCACGATGACCCGGGCCTTGACCGACAGCCTTGCGGCCCGCGTGCGGGCCCGGCCCGAACAGTGGTTCTGGGTCCATCGCCGCTGGAAGCCGGTGCGGCAGGCGCGGCGCGCGCAACGGGCGCTTGAGAAGCGACAGGCGGCGGAGATCCGCGAGGACACCCTGCCCCCCGGCCCGCGCTAGGGGGCGGTCACTCGATCTGCGCCGCGCCAAGGATCGGGCCGCTGCCCGCCTGCTGCACGAGCACGACCAGCGGCCGGTCGCTTTGCGGTTCGATCCGTGCGACGAAGGGTTCCGCCCCGTCCCATTCCGCCACCACCTGCCACGAGGTCACGACGTTGAAGTGGTGCCCGACGGTTCCCGCACGTTCGCCGCGTTCGATCTGCACCTCTTCATGCGGGCTATAGGTGACGACCTGCACCACCATCATCGGCCGCGGCGGGTCCATGAAGGCGCGCGCCTCCAGCGCGATCCTGCTGCCCTCACGGGTCACCGACACCGTGACCGGGTCGGGCTCGGCCAGATCGGCCTGGATCAGGTCGGCCACCGCCATCGCGCGCCCGCCCACCACATGTTCGCGCCCGCCCACGATGATCTGCGGGGTGTAGACGACGGTGGAGCCCATGGCATGGGCATAATTGTGCTGGCGCTGGGTCATCTGCGGCGAGGCGAACGTATCCTCCCAGCCGATGTAGTCCCAGTAGTCGACATGCAGCGCCAGCGCGATCACGTCGTCGCGCATCGCCAGCTCGCCCAGCATCGCGTCGGCCGGCGGACAGGAGGAACAGCCCTGCGAGGTGAACAGCTCCACCACGGCGGGACCGAACCGGTCCTGCGCCTCCGCGCCCTGCCCCGCGAACGCGACCAGCGCGGCGAGCGCTCCTGCTCCTGTCAGTTTCATTGCAGAATCCGTCCCATCGGCTCCATGCCCTGATCGAGAGGTAGATGGCCCGGCCGCCACATGCCAATCAAGCCTTTGCGAGACCGCGTTACACCCAGCGCCGGGTCCGCGCCAGATAGGCCTGCGCCGCGGGTCCGAAGTGCCGCCGGAGCGCGGCCTCCTCCGGCTCGATGAACCGGCGGGTGAGGATCGCGGCGAAGGCGAAGGGCACCGGCACCGCGCTGAGCGCGCCGAGCCAGACCACGGCGCCCGTGAGGATCGCGAGCATCCCGAGGTAGATCGGATTGCGGCTGATCTTGTAGGGCCCTTCGACGATGAGCGCGGCGGGCGCGTGATGCGGCTCGATCGTCGTGCGCTTGCGCCAGAACCACAGCGCCGACCACAGGATCAACCCGGTGCCCGCGACGGCAAGGAGGATACCCGCCGCCTGCCACACCGGCCCGAAGAGGCGCACGAGCGGCAAATACGTCGCCAGCACCCAGGCGACTCCGAGGCCCAGCGCCATCCAGAGCGGCGGCAGGTCGGGAAACCCCTTCATGCGCGCGTACCGGGGACAACAGACCGCCACATCACACGCCGCCTTTCGGGATCGGATCACGCCTGCGGGTCTACCGGCGCAGCGCGACCGGGACAAGCCGCGCCCTCACGCCGCGCTGGCGATCCCCAGCCGCGCCCGGATCGCCGCCGGCAGATGCCGCGCGGCGGTGATGCGGGGGGCCGGGCTTTCCACGATGTCGCGGTCCGCGCCGTAGAGCGCGACATACTCCGCATAATTGTCGAAGGCCTGCCGCCCGACATAGTCGATGAAGGTTTCGGCGGGCGCGCCTTCGGCAAGAATGATGTCGTGGGTCTCAGTCTCGATGTGGTAAACGGTGACCCGCCCGGGCAGGTCCGCCGCTGCCACCTCGATCACGGTGGTGCCATTGACCAGCGCGCCCGCGTTGACCAGCACGCCGTCCAGCATCAGCGCGTGATCGGCCGTCAGCACGAGGTCCCGCAGCGGCAGGCCATCGCCCAACGCCCCCTCCGCCACACGGATCATCCGCAGGCGCGAGAAGCGGGGCACCAGAGTCTGGCGCCCGACCCATTTGACCGCCACGGCGCGCCCGTCATGGGTCAGGATCGCGTCGCCGATGCACAAGGCTTCCACGTATGCAGACCCTTGCGGCGTGGCCACGCGCGCGCCTGATCCAAAACACACCGGCAGTTCTGTCGCGGTGTCGAGCGCCGACAGCAAGACGGCCTCGGAGGTGAAATTAGGGGCGACATAATCGGCGGCGGTCTTCCCTACGGGGATCAACACCCGGAAAAAGGCATCCTCGAAAATGACCGGCAAAAGGTCGCTGCCGCCCCCGACCAGGTCGACTGACAACGCCCCGACATAGGTGCCCGGCGCTCCCGAAGTGATGGTGAACGTAATCGGATCGCCGGCCTCGAAGGTGGTATCATCCTCACCGTCCGTCGTCGTGCCCGCGTCGCCCGTGGCGCCGAAGTTGATCAGGGCGTCCGACGTCGGATCGCCCTGAAAGAAGACGAAATTGTTGCTCGAGACAAAGGTGCCCATGCCATATTCCTCCCCAGAGGCAGGCCTCACACTACGCATGTTCAATCTCGAAAATCAAACAATACTGAATACCTAATCAGTCCTGCGTCGTGGATCCGGCGCTCCGGAGTTCAGGCCGGATCGGATGACCGATCGAAAGAATAAGGGGGGCACTGCAGTGCCCCCCCTTTTACCAAAACCTGCTGACCTACTCCGCCGCGGCAGGCGCCTTTGCAAGATCCCGCAGCACGTAGTGCAGGACGCCGCCGTGCTCGATGTATTCGATCTCGATGGCGGTATCGATCCGGCACTTCAGCGTGATGTCCTTGGTCGTGCCGTCGCCATAGGTGATCGTCGCCGTCGTCTCCATCAGCGGCTTCACCGCGTCGAGGCCGTGGATATCGACCGTCTCGTCACCCTTGATGCCCAGCGTCTTGCGGGTGTCGCCGCCGGTGAACTCGAAGGGGATCACCCCCATGCCGACGAGGTTCGAGCGGTGGATGCGCTCGAAGCTTTCCGCGATCACCGCCTTCACGCCCAGCAGCGCCGTGCCCTTGGCCGCCCAGTCGCGCGAGGAGCCCGCGCCGTACTGCTCGCCGCCGAAGATCACGAGCGGCGTCCCCGCCTCCTGGTGCGCCATCGCCGCGTCGAAGATCGAGGTCTGCTTGCCGTCCGGCCCGAGCGTGTAGCCGCCCTCGACCCCGTCCAGCATCTCGTTCTTGATCCGGATGTTGGCGAAGGTGCCGCGCATCATCACCTCGTGGTTGCCGCGCCGCGCCCCGTAGGAGTTGAACTCCCGCTGGGGCACCTGCCGCTCCACCAGGTACTTGCCGGCGGGCGTCGTGTCCTTGAACGACCCGGCAGGGCTGATGTGGTCGGTGGTGATCATGTCGCCGAGGATCGCAAGAACCTTGGCCCCCTCGATGTTCGAGATCGTGCCCGGCTCCTTGCCCATCCCCTGGAAATAGGGCGGGTTCTGGATGTAGGTCGAGGTCGAGGGCCAGTCGTAGGTTTCCTGCTGCGGAACCTCCACGCCCTGCCACTTCTCGTCACCCTTGAACACGTCGGCGTATTTCGACTGGAACGCCTCGCGCGTCACGGTGCGCTCCACCAGATCGGCGATTTCCTTCTGCGACGGCCAGATGTCCTTGAGGTAGACGTCGCGGCCCTCCTTGTCCTTGCCAAGCGAGGCCGTGGTGATGTCCACGTTCATGTCACCCACCAGCGCATAGGCCACCACGAGCGGCGGGCTGGCGAGATAGTTGGCGCGCACGTCGGGGCTGATCCGGCCCTCGAAGTTGCGGTTGCCCGACAACACGCTGACGCCGATCAGGTCGGCCTCGGTGATGGTCTTGGAAATCTCCGGCGCCAGCGGGCCGGAGTTGCCGATGCAGGTCGTGCAGCCGTAGCCGACCAGGTTGAAGCCCAGGGCGTCGAGATCATCCTGCAGCTCCGCCGCCTCGAGATAGGCCGAGACCACCTGCGAGCCGGGCGCGAGCGAGGTCTTCACCCAGGGCTTGCGCGTCAGCCCGCGCTCATGCGCCTTGCGCGCCACCAGACCGGCCCCGATCATCACATAGGGGTTCGAGGTGTTGGTGCAGGACGTGATCGAGGCGATGACGATCGAGCCGTCGTGCAGCTGGTAGCCGCCCTGGCCGTCGTTCACGTAGCCGCGCGCGTGGTGCCCCTCGTCGCCGGGGATGTCGACCGGCTCGGGCGCGCCGCCCTCGCCTTCCCAGCGGACTTCCTCCTTGGCGGTGGCGTCCTTGCCCGACCGCAGCCCCTTCACGTAGGCGCCGAAGGCCGAGGCCGCGCCGTCGAGCGCGATGTAGTCCTGCGGCCGCTTCGGGCCGGAAATCGCCGGCACGATCGTCCCCATGTCGAGGCTCAGCGTGTCGGTGTAGACCGGCGCGTAATCCGCCCCGCGCCAGAACCCGTTTTCCTTCGCATAGGCTTCGACCAGCGCCAGCGTGTCCTCGTCGCGGCCGGTGTTGCGCAGGTAGCGCAGCGTCTCGTCGTCGATCGGGAAGAAGCCGCAGGTCGCGCCGTATTCGGGCGCCATGTTGCCGATCGTGGCGCGGTCGGCCAGCGGCAGCGTGTCGAGGCCCGAGCCGTAGAATTCCACGAACTTGCCCACCACGCCCTTCTTGCGCAGCATCTCGACGACCTTCAGCACCAGGTCGGTGCCGGTGGTGCCTTCCATCATCGCGCCGGTCAGCTCGAAGCCCACGACCTCGGGGATCAGCATCGAGATCGGCTGGCCCAGCATCGCCGCCTCGGCCTCGATCCCGCCGACGCCCCAGCCCAGCACGGCCGCGCCGTTCACCATCGTGGTGTGGCTGTCGGTGCCGACCAGCGTGTCGGGATAGGCCACCATCTCGCCGGTCTGGTCGGTGTCGGACCAGACGGTGCGCGACAGGTATTCCAGGTTCACCTGGTGGCAGATGCCGGTGCCCGGCGGCACCACGCGGAAGTTGTTGAACGCGGTCTGCCCCCATTTCAGGAAGGTGTAGCGCTCGATGTTGCGCTCGTATTCGCGGTCGACGTTCATCTGGAACGCGCGCGGGTTGCCGAACTCGTCGATCATCACCGAGTGGTCGATGACAAGGTCGACGGGGGCGAGCGGGTTGATCTTCTGCGGGTCGCCGCCCAGCGCCTTGATCCCGTCGCGCATCGCGGCAAGGTCGACCACGGCGGGCACGCCGGTGAAGTCCTGCATCAGCACGCGGGCCGGGCGATAGGCGATCTCGCGCGGGTTCTGGCCGCCCTGCACGGCCCATTCGGAAAACGCCTTGATGTCGTCGGTGCTGACCGTCTTGCCATCCTCGAAGCGGAGCATGTTTTCCAGCACCACCTTCAGCGCGGCGGGCAGGCGCGAGAAATCGCCCAGCCCGGCCTCTTCCGCGGCGGCGATGGAGTAGTAGGCGTAGCTCTTGCTACCGGCCTTCAGCGTGCGGCGCGTCTTGGCGGTATCGTGGCCGACGGTAATGGGCATGGGGGCTTCCCTTCATCCGGACATGTGGGGGTCTAGGTCTCGCGTCTCGCGATGCCACCGGATCGCCCGTCGATCAAGGGTGAATCCGGCGGCTGCGACATTATTGTATGCGATTGCATACCGGAATGGAAGGGGGCGGGAGCGGAGAATGCCGCGGCCACCCCGGCCCGGCCATCCCACCCGGCCCGCAACAGCCGCACGAGCCCCGTAGGGTGGGCAATCCTGCCCACCACCCCGCACACCGACGCCGCTGCCCCCCTGCCCTCTGGCGCGATCCTTCATCGCTCGCTAACCTGTTCCGGGTACGAGGGAAACCGCGCCAGGCCGCGGCACGAGGGGCGACCGGATGAACCATCTCTACTACGGCGACAACCTGTCGGTCCTGCGGGAATCGATCCGCGACGACAGCGTCGACCTGATCTACCTCGACCCGCCCTTCAACTCCAACGCCTCCTACAACGTGCTGTTCAAGGGCCCGTCGGGCAGCGAAAGCGCCGCGCAGATCGAGGCGTTCGACGATACCTGGAGCTGGAACGACTCGGCGGAGCAGGCCTTTGGCGAGGTGCTGCGCTCGGGCAATGGCGCGGCGGCCGAGATGCTGCGCGCGATGCGGTCGTTTTTGGGCGAGAACGACATGATGGCCTAACTGGCGATGATGGCGGTGCGCCTGCTGGAACTGCACCGGGTGCTGAAGCCCACCGGCTCGCTCTACCTGCACTGCGACCCGACGGCGAGCCATTACCTGAAGATCCTGCTGGATGCGGTGTTTGGGCCGCGCAGTTTCAAGAACGAGATTGATTGGAAACGCACATCAACCCACAGTGACAGCAAGACGTGGAGCAATAACGCAGATTGCATACTTTTCTACACCAAGAAGGAAAAAGGGTTCACTTGGAACACACCACGGGAGCCGCATTCGGCGGAATATATCAAATCGAAATACGGGAACGATGACGAGGATGGGCGCGGTCCATACCAACTAGACAATATGACAAGCCCGAGTCCTCGACCGAACATGATGTATGATTGGAAGGGGTTCCCTTTTCCTGAAAAGGGTTGGCGCTATCAGAAGGAAACAATGGCGCAACTGGATGCCGATGGCCGGATTTGGTATCCGACTGCTACCAACGGTGATTTGGACGTTACTCGTAGACCTCGCTTGAAACGATATTTGTCGGAGATGGACGGCGGAGTGATCGGCGATATTTGGACCGATATCCCCCCGCTAAACTCCCAAGCCAAGGAACGCCTCGGCTACCCCACCCAGAAACCCGTCGCGCTGCTCGAACGCATCCTCTCCGCCTCCTCCAACCCCGGCGACGTGGTGCTCGACCCGTTCTGCGGCTGTGGCACCACCGTGCATGCCGCCCAGAAACTGGGCCGCCAATGGATCGGCATCGATGTCACCCATCTGGCCATCGGCCTGATCGAGAAACGCCTGCGCGACGCCTTTCCCGCCGTCACCTTCCAGACCCACGGCGTGCCGCAGGACATCTCGGGCGCGCGCGACCTCGCCCGCCGGGGCCGCGAGGACCGGAATTACTATTTCGAGTTCGAGAAATGGGCGCTCAGCCTCATCGCCGCCCAGCCCGGCAACCTCGGCAAGAAGGGCGCGGATCGCGGCATCGACGGCAACATCTATTTCGGCAAGACCAGCCGCGCCATCGTCTCGGTCAAGGCCGGCGACAACGTGGGCGTCTCGATGATCCGAGATCTTGTCGGCACGCTTCAGCGCGAGCGGGCCGAAATCGGCATCTTCCTCACCCTGACGCCGCCCACCCGGCCGATGATCGCCGAGGCCGCCACCGCCGGTCTCTACGAGGAAGACGGGTTCGCGCCGGTCCCCCGGCTCCAGATCGTCACCATCGAGGAGGCGCTGGCGCTGCGCGACCGATCCGTGCGCCTGCCCGCCCGCCGCGACGACACCTTCAAGCGCGCCGCGCGCGAGGAAGACGGCAAGGCGCAAGGCGCGCTGGACCTGTAACCCGGCCCGCGCGCGCCCCGCTCACAGCTGCGCCATCACCTCGTCGGAAATCTCGAAATTCGCGGTGACGGTCTGCACGTCGTCGTCGTCCTCAAGCGCGTCGATCAGCTTCAGCAGCTTCTGCGCGTCCTCGAGGCCCAGTTCCGTCGTGGTCGCGGGCCGCCAGACCAGCTTGGTCGACTGGCTCTCGCCCAGCGCCGTCTCGAGCGCGGTGGAGACCTCGTTCAGATCGGTGTCGGCGCACCAGACGATGTGCTCTTCCTCACCGCTCTCCACGTCCTCGGCACCGGCCTCGATCGCGGCCATCATCACCGTGTCGGCGTCGCCCACATCGGCGGGGTAGGTCACTTGCCCCTTGCGCTCGAACATGAAGGCGACCGAGCCGGTCTCGCCGAGGTTGCCGCCATGCTTGCCGAAGGTCGAGCGCACGGTCGACGCGGTGCGGTTGCGGTTGTCGGTCATCGCCTCGACGATCACCGCGACGCCGTTCGGGCCGTAGCCCTCGTAGCGGATTTCCTCGTAATTCTCCGCGTCACCGCCGATCGCCTTCTTGATGGCGCGGTCGATCACGTCCTTCGGGACCGAGCTGGTCTTGGCTTCCTTCACCGCCATCCGCAGGCGGGGGTTCTTGTCGGGGTCGGGCTCGCCCATCTTGGCGGCCACGGTGATTTCCTTGGCGAGCTTGGAGAAGAGCTTGGAGCGGGCGGCATCCTGCCGCCCCTTGCGGTGCTGGATATTCGCCCATTTGGAATGGCCGGCCATAAGTCCCTCGACATGCAACTGGTGTGATCGGCGCTCCATAGCGCAGGAGGCGCGGGCTCGGCAATGGCTCTGGCGGGTTTCGCCCGCCGGGGCCTGCCCCTATGGTCGCCCGCATGACCATGGACCAGATCATCCTCTTCACCCTCTTCGGCACGGTTTTCGCCCTGCTGATGTGGGGCCGCTTCCGCTACGACCTCGTCGCCTTCGGCGCGCTGATGGCCGGCGTGGTGCTGGGCGTCGTCCCGACGGAGGATGCGTTTTCCGGCTTCGGCCACCCCGCCACGCTGATCGTGGCGCTGGTGCTGATCGTCTCGGCGGGGCTGGTGCGGTCGGGCGCGGTGTTCCTCATCACCCGCACGATGGTCGACAGCACCCGCAGCCTCGGCGCGCATATCAGCGTGATGGGCGGCATCGGCGGCGTGCTCTCGGCCTTCATGAACAACGTGGCGGCGCTGGCGCTCCTGATGCCCGTCGACATCGCGACGGCGCGCAAGGCCGGCCGCAGCCCCGGCCTGTCGCTGATGCCGCTGTCCTTCGCCACCATCCTCGGCGGCATGATCACGCTGATCGGCACGCCGCCCAACATCATCATCGCCTCGATCCGCGAGCAGAACCTCGGCGCGCCGTTCCGCATGTTCGACTTCGCCCCCGTGGGCACGGTGGCCGCCGTCTGCGGCATCCTTTTCGTCGCGCTGGTCGGCTGGCGCCTGATCCCCGCGCGCGACAGCGGCGTCGGCGACACCAGCCTCAAGGCCATCGCGCCCTATATCGCCGAACTGGCCATCCCCGAGGAGCACAAGCTGGTCGAGACCAAGCTGCGCGACCTGCTGGAGCCAGCCGAATCCGCCGGCGTGTCGATCATCGGGATCACGCGGGACGGCTCGCACCGGCTGGGTGCGCGGCGCAACCTGACGATCCGCGCCGGCGACGTGCTGACGATCGAGGCCGACCCCGAGGCGCTGGACGAGTTCCGCTCCTCCATGGCGCTCGAGATCGTGGACAGCGACAGCCCCGCCGCCGTGACGCTGTCCGAAAACGCCACGCTGATCGAGGTCGCCATCCCCGAGGGCGCGCGCATCGCGGAGCGCTCGGCGCAGGCCATCGGGCTCGGATGGCGGCAGTCGGCGGTCATCGTCGGCATCGCGCGGCGCGAGAAGCGCATCACCAAGCGGCTCCGCAAGGAAGTGGTGCAGCCCGGCGACATCCTGCTGCTGCTCGCGCCGTCGGACGCGGTCGAGGGCATCGTCGACTACATCGGCGGGCTGACCCTGGCCGACCGCGGCCTTTCCGTGACGCAGGACAGCAAGACCTGGGCCGCCATCGGGTTGTTCGGCGCGGCGGTGGCGCTCGCCTCCTTCGGGCTGCTCTACCTGCCCATCGCGCTCGGCATCGTGGTGGTGGGCTACGTGCTGCTGCGCATCCTGCCACTGGCCGAGATCTACGACCATGTCGAATGGCCCGTCGTCGTGCTGCTCGGCTCGATGATCCCGCTCGGCTCGGCGCTGGAAACCTCCGGCGGGACCGAGCTGATCGCCGGCGGACTCGTCTCGTTGACAGACGGCTGGCCCGCCTGGGCGATCCTGACCGTGCTGATGGTCGTCACGATGACGCTGTCGGACGTGCTGAACAACACCGCCACCGCCATCGTCGCGGCGCCCGTCGGCATCACCATGGCGCAAAGCCTCGATGTCTCGCCCGACCCGTTCCTGATGGCGGTCGCGGTCGCGGCCTCGGCGGCCTTCCTCACGCCCATCGGGCACAAGAACAACACGCTGGTGCTTGGCCCCGGCGGCTACGGCTTCGGCGATTACTGGCGCATGGGTCTGCCGCTCGAGATCATCGTGATCGCGGTGTCGATCCCCACGATCCTTGTCGTCTGGCCGCTCTGAGGCTTCTTCCCCTCGCCGGGTCAATCGGGTAGCGGTGCGCGCCATGAACCTGCGCGTCACCGACCTAGCCTGTGCCCGCGGCCCGGCCCAGATCCTGGCCGGGGTCAGCTTTGCCGTGGCGCCGGGACAGGCGCTGATCCTGCGCGGGCCGAACGGCGCGGGCAAGACGACGCTGCTGCGGACCCTCGCCGGCCTCACCCCGCCGATCGCCGGCAGGATCGAGGCCGAGCCTGACGCCATCGCCTACGCCTCCCACGCCGACGGGCTGAAATCTCAGCTGACGGTCGAGGAGAACCTTCGCTTCTGGGCCGGGGTCTTCGGCACACGCGACTCCGCGCCCGCCATTGCGGCCTTCCACCTCGGACCGCTTCTCGACCGCCGCGCGGGCGAGATGTCGGCGGGGCAGAAGCGCCGCCTGTCGCTGGCGCGGCTGCTGGTGTCCGGGCGGGCAGTCTGGTGCCTGGACGAGCCCACAGTCTCGCTCGACGCCGAGAATGTCGCCCGCTTCGCCGCCGCCGTCACCGCGCATCTTTCGAAGGGCGGCAGCGCGGTCATCGCGACCCATATCGACCTCGGCCTGCCCGATGCGACGACCTTCGACATCGCGCCCTTCGTCGCAAAGCAGATCCGCGCCGACGATCCCTTTGCCGACAGTTTCGCGGGGGACGCGCCGTGATCGGCCTGCTGAAACGCGACCTGACCCTCGCGATCCGCGCGGGCGGCGGCTTCGGCCTGTCGCTGGCCTTCTTCCTCATCTTCGCCACGCTGGTGCCGCTCGGCGTCGGGCCGCAGACCACGATCCTGTCCGACATCGCGCCCGGCATCCTCTGGCTCGGCGCGCTCCTCGCCTGTCTCTTGTCGCTCGACCGGATCTTCCAGCTCGACTGGGAGGACGGGACGCTCGACCTCATCGCCACCTCGCCGGTGCCGCTGGAGGGGCTGGCGGCGATGAAGGCCTTCGCGCACTGGATCACCACGGGCCTGCCGCTGGTGCTGGTCTCGCCGGTGCTGGCGCTGCTTTTGAATCTGCCCGAGGGCGGCTTCCTGTGGCTCATCGCGTCGCTGGGTCTCGGCACGCCCGCCCTGTCGGCTATCGGCACCTTCGGTGCGGCGCTGACCGTGGGCATCAAGCGTGGCGGGCTGCTCCTGTCGCTGCTGGTCCTGCCGCTTTACGTGCCCACGCTGATCTTCGGCGCGCTGTGCGTGTTGCGCGGTGCGCAAGGCCAGGACGCGCTGACGCCGCTTCTCCTCGTGGGGGGTATTACCTTGGGCAGCCTCGCTATTCTGCCCTTCGCTGCCGCCGCGGCGCTCCGCGTCAATCTGCGCTAGGATCGCGCGGAGTTGCCCCATTGTGAGCGCTACCTCATCCCAGTAAGTTCGCCGCCATGACATCGCTTTGGGAATACGCGAACCCCCGGAAGTTCATGGCGACCTCCGCCGTTCTCCTGCCCTGGGTGGCGGGGGTGGCGGTGCTGTGCCTGTGCGGCGGGCTGATCTGGGGCTTCTTCTTCACCCCGAACGACTTCCGACAGGGCGCCACCGTCAAGATCATCTACGTCCACGTTCCCGCCGCGATCATGGCGATCAACGCCTGGCTGATGATGCTCGTCGCCTCGCTGATCTGGGTGATCCGGCGCCACCACGTCTCGGCGCTCGCGGCCAAGGCGGCGGCGCCCGTGGGCATGGTCTTCACCGTGATCGCGCTGGTCACCGGCGCGCTCTGGGGCCAGCCGATGTGGGGCACCTGGTGGGAATGGGACCCGCGCCTGACTTCGTTCCTGATCCTGTTCCTGTTCTACCTCGGCTACATGGCGCTGTGGGAGGCGATCGAAAACCCCGACAGCGCCGCCGACCTGACAGCCGTGCTCTGCCTCGTGGGCTCGGTCTTCGCGGTGATCTCGCGCTACGCGCTGTTGTTCTGGAACCAGGGCCTGCACCAGGGCGCGACCCTGTCGATGGACGCCGAGCAGAACATCTCCAACGTGTTCTGGTATCCGCTGGTGACCACGCTGGCGGGCTTCGTGTTCCTCTTCGTGACCCTCGTGCTCTACCGCACCCAGACCGAGATACGCGCCCGCCGCCTCAAGGCGCTGATCGCGCAGGAAAGGATGGCGTGATGATGATGCCCGACCTCGGCACCTATGCCGTTCCGGTGCTGTCCTCCTACGGCGTGTCCCTCGGGCTGCTGGTCGTGCTGGTGGTCGCGTCGATCTGGAAGGCGCGCCGCGTCCGCGCGCGCCTGACCGAGGTCGAGATGCGCCGGGGCCGCACGACATGAAGTTCAATTGGTTGATGGTTCTGCCCGTGGCGCTGACCATGGGTTTCTTCGGCATCGCGGGCTACCAGCTGCTGAACACGCAGGAAGAGCTGCAGCAGGGCGTCGACACCAACTCCCTGCGCTCGGCCCAGCAAGGCCGCCCGGCCCCGGATTTCGACCTGCAGCCGCTGGGCGACAGCGCCGAGCTGTCGCGCGCGGATCTCGAGGGCAACGGCCTCGTCATCGTGAATTTCTTCGCCAGCTGGTGCCCGCCCTGCCGCGCCGAACACCCGACGCTGACCGCGCTGGCCGAGGCCGGCGCGCCGCTCTACGGCGTGAACTACCGCGACCGGATCGACCAGGCGCTCGGCTTCCTCGACGAGTTGGGCAACCCCTACGACCGCATCGGCCGCGACGACCAGGCCCGCAACGGCGCGAACTGGGGCGTTGTGGCGATGCCCGAGACCTTCTTCATCGACGACGCGGGCATTGTCGTCCTGCATTTCCGCGGCCCCGTCACCGAACGTGCCCTCCGCACCCAGATCCGCCCGGCACTGGCCGAGGCGGGGCACAGCCTGCCGATGCTGCCGGGGGAAGAGGCGGCGGCGGAGACGAACTGAGGGAGTGGCGGGCCGTCAGCCCCAGGGGGCGTCCTCGTCCACGCTGACCTGGCCGAACACGTTCTCCCGATGCCAGCGCAGGTTGGAAGGATGCGGCCAATCCCGCGGGTCGTCGGGGTAGAGCAATCGTCCCTCCGGCCGCAGGAGCCTGTCGACCACATCCCCCGGGACCTTGTTGCGCGAGACGAGAATGGTCCGGTCATCCTCCGCGACTGAGATCAGCCCCCTGTCGAACATCCAGTGCAACGTGCCCGACAGCGCCAAACCGTTCCGGACGGAGTCGCTGCCCTGCCGCTCGACCGGACGGATGTGAGCCGCCTGAACCTCCGGGCGGCCGCCCCCGTTTCGGAGCCTGAGCCCCGACATCGCGCAGCGGAAGTCATAGGCGTCCCTGACCTTGCGCCGGAAGGCGATATCGCGAAACGGGCGGCGGGTCAGGCGCTCCAGCACGGGTCGTTCGAGCTCCGTCTGCTCCTCCGCAAAGGCCGGCGCTGCGGTGTCGTAGAGCGTCTCCTCGATCCGCTCGAGATCGGACGGGAGCCCCAGGTTCACGATCCGCGCGAACTCTCCTTCCGGCAAACGCCGCACCGCGAGTTGTTGCGCGCCGCCTTTCTTGGGTCGATCGTCCTCGTCCCTGAGCGCCGCCTCGATCGGGCGACCGTCCAGAAGCCGCGGGACTGTGCGGTCGAAGGGCAGGAAACTGCCGGGCTCGATCAATGCTAGGTACCGGCCGTCCTGCCCCGGCTTCGGGAT
This sequence comes from uncultured Roseicyclus sp., assembly GCA_937139335.1. Lineage (GTDB taxonomy): Bacteria > Pseudomonadota > Alphaproteobacteria > Rhodobacterales > Rhodobacteraceae > Roseicyclus. The sequence goes on from CAKZPN010000036.1 coordinate 69,112, forward strand.
GACCCGCGATATTCGTGCGACGGCGAAATAGCCGCGCGGCCCCGCCTTCACCGGTTCGTAGTAGATCACCCAGTCGCCAACCGCCTCCAGCACCGCCTTCAGGTAGGATTTCGGGAAATCGTAGACGGCGTCGGGCTCATCCTCGTAGATCGAACCCGCTTTGTGCATGAGAACCAGCTTCGCCATGCACCCAGGAACGCGAGTGCCTGAGCAATCGCAAGGAAATTCTGCGGGCCGGCCCGCCCTATCCCCTCAATAAATATACCGGATCTGGTCCGTCCAATACCGCTCGATGCGCTTCAGCGAATGGTTCACCCGGTCGATGCCGTCCGTCCCCAGCACCCCGTGTTTTTCCAGCCCCTCGGCGTGGCGTGCGAAGAGGCCGCTCAGCACGCCGCGGACGTGGCGGCCTTTTTCGGTCAGCCGCACCCGGACCGAGCGGCGGTCGATCTCGCAGCGTTGGTGGTGCATGTAGCCCATCTCCACCAGCTTCTTGAGATTGTAGCTGACGTTCGAGCCCTGATAGTAGCCGCGCGATTTCAGCTCGCCCGCCGTCACCTCATGTTCGCCGATGTTGAACAGCAGCAGCGCCTGCACCGCGTTGATGTCGAGGATGCCGAGCCGTTCGAACTCGTCCTTGATCACGTCGAGGAGCAGACGGTGCAACCGCTCCACCAAGGACAGCGAATCGAGGTAACCGGAGAGGAATCCCGTCCGGGTCGTCGCAAGGGGCGCGTGCATACTCATCATGGGCTCCGCATCTTGTGCTTCGCCCCCTGACTGGCATGCGAGTCGGAAATATTGGGTTAAGCGCGCGAGAGAAACCTCAGCGCGCCGCCAGATGCTCCGCCTTCAGCCGCGCGAGGAACGGCCGCAGCCCCTTCGGCGGCTCGCCCTGGCCGGAAATCCAAGCGTAAAGATCGTGGTCGGCCTCGGCCATCACCGTCTCGAACGCGTCAAGCGTCGCGTCGTCGGCTTCGTCCAGGTGCCGCGCGGCCCAGCCGCCGAGGATCAGGTCCATCTCCTTGATCCCGCGATGCCCGGCCCGCATCCGAAGCCGCTTCACCCGGACCTCGCGGCTCTCCTCCATCGTCACACCCGTACCGACAGCGCGAGGCGCAGGCGCTTTTCCAGCCGCCCCATGCGCTCGGCCATGCGCGACTGCTCCACCTTCATCGCGCGCAGCTCCGCCATGATCGCGGTCAGGTCGTCGGACAGAGGCTCGGGCGTCTCGGGCCCGTCGAGCCCGTCACCCTGCCCGGTCAGCAGCCACATGATCGACACGCCCAGCATGCCCGCAAGCATCTGCAGCTTGTTCGCGCGCGGCTCGGACTGGTCGTTTTCCCAGGCCTTCACGGTCTTCACCTTCACGCCCATGCGGCGCGCGAGATCCGCCTGGCTCAGCCCCGTCGCCTCGCGCGCGCCGGTCATCCGGTCGCCGAAGGTCGCGGTGTCGCCATCGTACCAGCCCGGTCCCTGTTCCACCTCTGTGGTCATCGCACTTCCCCTTCCCCGCTTGATCGCGGCTTTGGCGCATCCTAATGCTGGGACCACCGAAATGCCACCGGATACCCGAACGCCGGGAACCGGCCCAACCCGGAGCGACCCGATGCCCTTCCTTTCCGACACGCTCGCGCGTGTGAAACCCTCGCCGACCATCGCCGTCTCCAACCTCGCGGCCGAGCTGAAGGCGAAGGGGCAGGATGTCATCGGCCTCGGCGCGGGAGAGCCCGATTTCGACACGCCGCAGAACATCAAGGACGCGGCCATCGCGGCCATCGCGGCGGGCAAGACGAAATACACCGCCGTCGACGGCATCCCCGAGCTGAAGCAGGCGATCTGTGCCAAGTTCAAGCGCGACAACGGGCTCGACTACACGCCGGCGCAGGTCTCAGTCGGCACCGGCGGCAAGCAGATCCTCTACAACGCGCTGATGGCGACGCTGAACCCCGGCGACGAGGTGGTGATCCCGGCGCCCTACTGGGTCAGCTACCCCGACATGGTGCTGCTCGCCGGCGGCACGCCCGTGATCGCCGAGGCGCAGGCGCAGACCGCCTACAAGCTGACCCCCGAACAACTCGAGGCCGCGATCACGCCGAAGACCAAGTGGTTCATCTTCAACTCGCCGTCGAACCCGACCGGCGCGGGCTACACCGCCGCCGAGCTGAAGGGCCTGACCGACGTGCTGATGCGCCACCCCCATGTCTGGGTGATGACCGACGACATGTACGAGCACCTCGTCTACGACGGTTTCGAATTCGCGACCCCCGCGCAGGTCGAACCCGCGCTCTACGACCGCACGCTGACCTGCAACGGCGTCTCCAAGGCCTATGCCATGACCGGCTGGCGCATCGGCTACGCGGCCGGCCCGATGGAGCTGATCAAGGCGATGGGCAAGATCCAGTCGCAATCCACCTCCAACCCCTGTTCCGTCAGCCAGTGGGCGGCGGTGGAGGCGCTGAACGGCCCGCAGGACTACATCGCGACCAACAATGCCACCTTCAAGCGCCGCCGCGACCTGGTGGTGGAGATGCTGAACAAGGCCGAGGGCATCCAATGCCCGGTGCCCGAGGGCGCGTTCTACGTCTACCCCTCGATCGCGGGCTGCATCGGCAAGACCACCCCGGCGGGCGTCAAGATCGACAGCGACGAGAGTTTCGCCAAGGCGTTGCTCGAGGAAAAGGGCGTGGCCGTGGTCTTCGGCGGCGCCTTCGGCCTCTCGCCCTGCTTCCGCGTCAGCTACGCGACGGCGGACGAACTGCTGGTGGACGCCTGTACCCGGATCCAGGAGTTCTGCGCGGCGTTGCGGTAAGGCATGGCCGTCGGGATCAGGGCCAAGCATGATGGAGGTAATGCAACAGTGCCGATCGAAAAGTTGCCCGCTATAGCCGACTATGCGTACCTGATAAGGTCCGCCCTGGCGGGCAGGTCGGGATAGCTGCTGCCAAATGCGGATTCAACTAGTGAAATGTCGGAATTCCTGATTCCTCGGGCGTCAAGAATGCTGGTTTTGTTGGATTTCACGCCAAAACAAGTATTGACGTGGTGCCCGTAATTCAAAGCAAGAATGTGCGGGAATTTCTCCGCAATGCACGCGGCCAGCGGCACACCATAGCAGCCTGCAGATGCAAGAAAGACGTCGCAATCATTCTCGAGGATCGTTCTCTGGGCTTCCGCGGCCACGCTTTCGAAAGTCGACAGCCAACTGTCCCCCGGGTAATATGGCCAAATCGAAAACGGCGCTCGAAGTGTCTTGAGAGATTGAATTTGGCTTTTCACACCAATGGCACCCCAAAGGGTGGACAGGTGACCGGCATCGTAATAGCCTTGAAGATCGTCCGCGTAGGCCGTCACAAACGCGACACGTCGACCATCCAGAAGCCGGAAGAATTCTTCTTCCGAGAATCTGAGGAATTCCCCTGTTTCGGGACAAAGGTCAGTTCCCATGATGGGTAGGAACATCTCGTTGTGGCCCTCGATGACCGAGCAGGTTGAGAACGCCGACGTGTAGGCATCGATCCAGGCCACGAGATCGTGCCGCGCATTTCTCGGCGTGCTGTACCAACCTGTCTGAAGACTCATGCGGAGGACTGAATCCCTTGGCTCGTTTCCGTGAATTCTGACCGGTGTTTTCGGAATTAGCTCGATCGATGTCTCGCGCGCATCCCATAGGTCGCAAACAACCTGTTCTGCTGCCAAAAGCGTTTCTCGTGGTTGCGATTTGAAGCACTCGAGTAGCGCGAGTTCGACATTCCCCGCGCGTATGAATCCGTTCTTGGCAGATCGCTTGAGCTGACGCTCCGGAAAGTCGTTTCTCGGACGCTGCGTTCGAACCCCGGGGGTAGCTTTCCCACGCAAGAGCCTCGCGAAGCTCTGGTAGAAGAAGTTCAAAAGGCTCAATACACCGTCGTCGGGAATCTGCCGCCTTCCGGCCAAGGTGGCAAGGGCACGATCTACGACAAACTCCGATTCCTCTCCAAAGCGAGTGACGAAGGATCGGAACAGGGCACGTTGCAGAAAGCCGTCACGACTGAAGTCATTCAGCGAGACGAGATCCAAAAAATCGACGAAATGGACAGGATACGGCAGATCAAAGGAAGCAAGCGAGCCATGCACGTCATATCCGACACACCAATAGACCTTGTTGCCAGTCTCCTGGGCTTCCCTAATGGAAAGAAATGCGACCTCATTTTGGCAGACAAAATCTAACAACGACGAAAAACTCTCCAGAAACCCGGCTGCCCGAGATTCAAGAATGGCGCAAATGTTCTGATCCTCCAGATCCACCGTTGACCCGACCAGCAACAGGGCCTCCACAAAGGCGTTTATCACCCAGGGCGGCGCGCCTGACGCATATTTCTCGGCTTGCTGCTGGAGCAAGAGGCGCAAACAGCCGGCACTCTTCAGAATAGTTTCCTCACGGGCCGACGCCTGCATGATCTCGGACAGTCCCGGGAGAAAATCGTGGTACGCATCTATAAAAACTCCCAGCTTGTCCTCAATCTGCGGAAAGGCCGATTTGGAGGATATGAAACGCAATAGATTGAGACTGTGCCATCGATTGCTTTGGTCCAACAGGCTCTCGCACGAAAATACCATTGACAAGGCACTCGCCAAATCGTCGTCGGATATGGCGCGCTGGATATCATCTGCGAGTGTCATAGTCGTCCCCGGAGGCATCGCTGTCCTGCATCTGGCACGCCCTTAGGTCTTCGCCACGTTTCGACTTGGCATGCACTCAGCACGAAGCGCAAGTTTTGATTAGGTGCCAGACCCACGAGGACCGGCAGCATGTAGAGCAGCGAAATCGTCCACGATGAGCGCGCGCGGGCCGATCGACCGTGATCAGCCACAGGACCAGGACGTTCGTGGCGATGTTCATCCAGGCCGCTTGCCAAGGTCTTGGTCCAGAAGGCGTCGGCAAACGGCAGCGCGCCACGCCAGAAGGTCTTGAGACGATCCTATCCTCCAGATTAGCGGTGGCGCGCCCCTTTTCGCCAGCCCCTCCCCGCGTCTCCATGGCCCTTGCGCCCACGCCCCGTCCGCGCGACCAAGGCCCGATGCCCGAGCAATCTCCCCAAGCCGCCTTCTGGAACCGCGTCGCACGGCGCTACGCCGCCATGCCGCTGCGCAACCCGGAGGCCTGGGAGGAGACTTTGGCGCGCACCCGCGCCCAGCTTACCCCCGAGGCGCAGGTGCTGGAGCTTGGCTGTGGCACCGGCTCCACCGCGCTGCGCCTCGCGCCCCATGTTGCCAGTTACACCGCCACCGATGACGCCGCCGAGATGATCGCCATCGCCACCGAGCGCGGCGCGGACATCGCCACCCTGCACCCGCTGCAGGCCCGCCCCGGCGACGGCTCGCTGCCCGAGGGCCGCTTCGACGCGGTCCTCGCCTTCAACCTGCTGCACCTGCTGCCCGACCTGCCCGCGGCGCTCGCGGAATGTCATGGCAAACTCAAGCCGGAGGGCCTCCTCATCACCAAGACGCCCTGCCTCGGTGGCCTGTGGCTTGCGCTCTGGCCCCTCGTCCGCGTCCTCCGCGCCTTCGGCAAGGCGCCGCCGCTGCGCTTCCTCGGCCCGGCCCAGCTCGAGCGGCGGATCACGCAGGCCGGCTTCTCCATCGAAGCGCGCGACGACCTCCCCCGCCGCCCGCCCTCGCGCTTCATCGTGGCCCGCCGATCGTGACCCGTTAAGGGTGACGCGCGCCCACCCCGTCTCCGTTTCGGAAGTATCCCGGGGGAGTCCGCAGGACGGGGGCAGAGCCCCCATCTTGCAACGCCCCCCCAAAGACCTAACCTTTTCCCATGGTCCTCGAGTTCCGAGACGCCGGCATCTACTGCCCCGCGGCCGATGCCTATATCGACCCCTGGCGCCCCGTCGACCGGGCGCTGATCACGCACGGCCATTCCGACCACGCGCGTTGGGGCCACGCGCGCTACCTCGCGACCGAGGCCGCCGCCCCGGTCATCCGCCACCGTCTCGGCGACATCGCCCTGCAGACCACCCGCTACGGCGAGACGCACCGGATCGGCGATGCCAATATCAGCTTCCACCCCGCCGGCCACGTGCCCGGCTCGGCGCAGATCAGGGTCGAAGTCGGCGGCGAGGTCTGGGTCGCCTCGGGCGACTACAAGACCACGGACGACGGCCTGAGCGAACCCTTCGAGCCGGTCCGCTGCGACACCTTCATCACCGAATCGACCTTCGGCCTGCCGATCTACACCTGGCCCGACGAAGCCGCGCTGACCGCGCAGATCAACACCTGGTGGGCCGAGACGCGAGACCGCGGGCAGACCGCCGTCCTCGGCGTCTACGCTCTGGGAAAGGCGCAGCGGGTGCTGCGGATGCTCGATCCTGCACTCGGCCCGATCCTCACCCATGGCGCGGTGGAGGCGACGAACGCGGTGATGCGTGCGCAGGGGATCGTGCTGCCCGACACCACCCATGTCACGCCCGACCTCGACCTCAAGCCGCTGAAAGGCGCGATGGTGCTGGCCCCTCCCTCGGCGCTCGGTTCGCCCTGGATGCGCAAGTTCGGGCCGGTCTCCACCGGCTTCGCCTCGGGCTGGATGCGACTGCGCGGGGTCAGGCGCCGCCGCGCCGCCGACCGGGGCTTCGTGGTGTCCGACCACGCGGACTGGGACGGGCTTAACGCCGCCATCGCCGCCACCGGCGCAAGCCGCGTCTTTGTCACCCATGGCTACACCACGCAATTCGCGCAATGGCTGGGCGAGCAGGGCTACGAGGCCGGCATCGTGCAGACCGAATACAGCGGCGAAAGCCTCGACGACCCGGACCCGGAGGAGGCGCAGACGTGACCGAGCTGACGCGGACCGACCGGATCTGGCGCTTCTTCGCGCGGGAGGTTGACCGGCGGATGCTCCGCCTGATCGCCTCGCAGCGTGTCCTGCGCGCACTCTTCGAGGTCTCGGCCCGGCTCGGCTCCACCATTCCGCCCGAGATCACGCCGGTCCGCGACACCGACGGCGCGCTCTGGCTCCGCCCCCGCGAGGTCACGCGCGACGCGCCGGTGCTGATGTACCTGCACGGCGGCGGCTTCACCATCGGCAGCCCGCGCACCCATGCGGCACTGGTGGCGCATCTGGCCCGCGCCTCCGGCCTCCGCGCCGTCATCCCGCCTTACCGGCTTGCGCCGGAGCATCCGTTTCCGGCGGCGCGCGAAGATGCCATCGCCGCCTACGCGCGACTCGTCGAAGCCGGCACGCCGCCGGTGGCGCTCGCCGGCGACAGCGCCGGCGGCTGCCTCGCCCTGCTCGTCGCCCAGCACGCGCGCGACGCGGGCCTGCCGCTGCCCCGCGCGATGACACTGATCGCGCCCATCGCGGACCTCTCGGGCGATATAAAGGCCCGGTTCGCGGCCGCCGGGGACGAGATCCTGATCCCGCCCGCCTGGGCCGCGCGCGTCCGCAAGGCTTACCTGCGCGGCCAGGATCCGGCCGACCCGCTTGTCTCGCCGCTGTTGGGCGACCTCACCGGCTTGCCGCCGACGCTGATCCAGGCCGGGCGCGGCGAGGCGCTGGCCGAGGACGGCCGCCGCATCGCCGAGGCGATGGACGAGGCCACGCTCGACCTCTGGGACGGCATGGCCCATGTCTGGCACCTCCACGCCGGGCGCGCGCCGGCCGCCGACCGCGCGCTGGCGCAGCTTGGCGATTTCCTGAAGGCAAGGGTTTCCTGACGTCAAAATGACACCCGGACATGCTAGGCTCCGCGCCATGGATGTCCGCATCACCAGTTTCAACATCGAATGGATGGTCTCGATCTTCGGGGGCCGCTGGGCCGATTGGGACGGCACCATCCCCGACAGTTTCGCGGGCCGCAGCCTCGGCGACATCCGGCTGGAAGAGATCCCTGACGTCCCCGGCCTCGTCGCGCGCATCACCGGCGTGATCGACGCCATCGACCCCGATATCCTCTGCGTGCAGGAAGGCCCGCCGCGTCAGGACCAGATGCAGGCCTTCGTCGACCGCTTTCTCGACGGGCGCTTCGACGTGGTGACGGCCAACAGCCAGTGGCAGGCGAACCACGTGCTCATCCGCAAGGACCTCGGCCTCGACTTCACCGCCGACGACCCGAAGGACCGCGAGACCATCGAGCGCTGGTCTGGCGGGCCCTACTACCCCTGGGGGCTGATCGGGCTGGAGGACCGCAAGGCGCAGAGGTTCCACCGCCAGCCGGTGCGGCTGCTCCTGTCCGAAGACGGCAGCGACCCCGACGCGCCGACGCTCGAGCTGATCTCGCTCCACACGAAATCCAAGTTCTCCAAACTCCGCACCCGCGCCCAATGGGAGGCGCGCGACCGCGAGGCGGTGCTCGACGCGCTGACGGTGCGCCAGAAGCTCTCGGCCGAGATCGGCATCCTGCGCCGCCACATCACCGAGCGGATCGACGCCACCGACGACGATCACGCGATCCTCGTGCTGGGTGACCTGAACGACGGGCCCACCGCCGACCTGCTGGAAGGCGAGTTCCTGCTGCACAACATCATCGACCAGCTTGTCGGCACAATCCTGCGGCCCGAGGTGCGGATGCGCCACGCGATGACCGACGCGGCGCTGCAATCCTCGGCCACCACGCGGTTCCATAACCCGCTGAAGGACGGCGCGCTGACCGAGGAGCTGATCGACCACATGCTGCTGTCCGAGGGATTGCAGACCGGCCGCTCCGGCATCGTGTTCCGTCCCGGCACCTGCCAGGTCGCCCGCCCCGAGTGGGAGGCGCAGAACGACGAGGCCGACGATCAGGACATCCGCCAGCTGCGCCCCTCCGACCACCTTCCGGTTACCGGCATCGTTGCGTTCTGAGCCGCCGCGCCTACCTCTTCAGGTATGCACGCCTTCGCCGCCCTCTTCACCGAGCTTGACCAGACCACGAAAACCAGCGTCAAGACCTCGGCGCTGGCCGGATATTTCCGGTCCGCACCCGAGGAGGACCGGCTCTGGACCATCGCGCTCCTCTCTGGCCGCCGCCCGCGCCGCACCATCACCACGACGAAGTTGCGCGAATGGGCGGCGGAGCGCGCGGGCATCCCGCTCTGGCTGTTCGAGGCGTGCTACCCGGTGGTGGGCGACCTGTCGGAGACCATCGCGCTGGTCCTGCCCGAGCCTGAAACCCGGATCGACAGGAGCTTGGGCGCCTGGATCGCCGATCTGCGCGCGCTCGACGCCGCCGACGAGGAAACACGCAAGGCCTTCATCCTCGCCGCCTGGGATGGGCTGACAGCGACCGAGCGGCTGGTGTTCAACAAGCTCCTGACCGGCGGCTGGCGCATGGGCGTGAGCCAGAAGCTGATGACCCGCGCGCTTGCGCAGGCGACCGGCATCGACGAGGCGGAGCTGACCCACCGCCTGATGGGCGACTGGTCGCCCGACCGCACCAGCTACCACGCGCTGGTCGAGGCGCCGGACCCCAGCGCAGACCTGTCGCGCCCCTACCCCTTCTGCCTCGCCTACCAGATCGAGGGTGCGCCCGAGACGCTCGGCCCCGTCACCGACTGGCTGGCCGAGCGCAAGTGGGACGGCATCCGCGGCCAGCTGATCCTGCGCGGCGGCGACCACTTCCTCTGGTCGCGCGGCGAGGACCTGATGACCGACCGTTTCCCCGAACTGGCGCAGCTTGCCGATTTCCTGCCGCCCGGCACGGTGATCGACGGCGAGGTGCTGACCTGGGACCGCGCCGGGGACCGCCCGCTGGGCTTTTCCAGCCTGCAGACGCGGATCGGGCGCAAGACCGTGCCGAAGAAGCTGCTGACCGAGGCGCCGGTCATCGTCATGGCCTATGACCTGCTGGAATGGCGGGGCGCGGACATCCGCCAGCGGCCGCTGTCCGACCGCCGTGCCACGCTGGCCGCAGCACTGGCCGACCTGCCCGCGAGCGTCCCCCTGCGCCTCTCGCCGTCGGTGGTGGCCGATGACTGGGCGGCTCTCGCCGAGGCCCGCGCCATGTCCCGCGACCTGGGCGCCGAGGGGCTGATGCTCAAACGCCTCGGTGCCCCCTACCGCGCCGGGCGGCGCAAGGGCGACTGGTGGAAATGGAAACTCGACCCGCTGACCATCGACGCGGTGATGATCTATGCGCAGGCAGGCTCGGGTCGCCGCGCCACGCTCTACACCGATTTCACCTTCGCCGTCCGCGACGGCCCCTCCGAAAACGAGACGCTGGTGCCCTTCACCAAGGCCTATTCCGGCCTGACCGACGCCGAATTCGGGCAGATCACCGCCTGGGTCCGCCGCAACACGACCGAACGTTTCGGCCCGGTGCGCGCGGTGAAGCCCGAACTCGTGTTCGAGATCGCCTTCGAGGGCATCCAGGCCTCGCCCCGCCACAAGTCCGGCGTCGCGCTCCGCTTTCCGCGCATGGCGCGCTGGCGCCGCGACAAGCCGGTTGCGGAGGCGAACACGCTCGACGATCTGAAGCAGATGCTGGCGCTTTACGGTTAGGCGCGTTGCAGCCGATTGCCTCAAATTCGAGCAATCTACCCCGGAGCCGACGCCGCCACGCCTGTGTTACACTCCACATGCAGCAAGGGCCTGCGATACGACGCTGGCCCGCAGATTGGGAGACCGACATGGACCACAAGGATCTCGTGCAATACGCGCGCAGCCTCTACACCGCCCATGGCGACAAGGCCGAGGCGGAAGCGGCCCGGAAAGCCGCCGCCGCCCGCGAGGCGGGCGACAGCACCGAAGCCGACAAGTGGACCAAGATCCGCGAAAGCATCAAGGAATTGCGCGGCGCGCGGCAGAGCTGAGCCTCAGGCGACCTCGGCCACCGACACCGCGCGGCGGCTCTTGGCCCAGGCGCGAGCGGCCTCGCCGAAGGCTTCGAACAGCGGCCGGCTCACCGGGTCCTGCGCGGCGCGGTATTCCGGGTGCCACTGCACCGAGAGGGTAAAGCCAGGCGCGTCGTCGATGTAGATCGCCTCGGGCGTGCCGTCGGGCGCCTGTCCGTCGATCACCACGCGACAGCCCGGCGCCTTGATCCCCTGCCCGTGCAGCGTGTTCGTCATCACCTCGACCGAGCCGAGCACGCGGTGGAACGGCCCGCCCTCGGTCAGCGTCACGATGTGGCGGAGCGCGAATTTTTCCTCGATGGTGCCATCGGGCGGCATCCGGTGGTTCATCCGTCCCGGCAGGTCGCGGATCTCGGGGTAGAGCGTGCCGCCCATCGCCACGTTCACCTCCTGGAACCCGCGGCAGACGCCGAGGAACGGCTGGCCCCGCGCAACGCAGGCCCGGATCAGCGGCAGCGCGATCGCGTCGCGCGCCCGGTCGAAGGCGCCATGCGCCTCGGTCGGCGGCTCGCCATATTCCTCGGGATGGACGTTCGGCCGCCCGCCGGTGAAGAGGAAGCCGTCGCAGACCTCCATCAGCTCGTCCACGCAGACCAGCCGCGGGTCCGCCGGGATCACCAGCGGCAATCCGCCCGAAACCTCGGCCACCGCCTCGGAATTCATCGAGCCGCCCGCGTGGGTGGAATACTGGTCGTTGATCAGGTGGTGGTTGCCGATGATGCCGATCACGGGCCTGGGCATGTGCGCTCCCCTACATATCGCCTTAGATGTAGCGCCAAACACAAGGCGGGAAAAGGCGCGAGCGGGCACCGCCGCCCTGCGCGGATGCAGATGCCCGGTTTTCAGGCAGTGATCTCAATCGCCTGTGGGCAGCCGCGCCGTCACCTCGATCTCGATCTTCATCCGCGGGTCCTGCAAGCCGGCCACGATCATCGTCGCCGCCGGCCGCGCCTCGCCCAGCCAGGTGCGCGTCACCGGCCAGCACGCCTCCCAAAAGGCTGCATCGGGCAGGATGTAATGCACCCGCACCACGTCGGCCATCGTGGCGCCGGCCTGCCGCAGCGCCGCGTCGATGTTGCGGAAGGTCTGTTCGGCCTGCGCCGCCACCTCCTGCGAAATCTCCATCGTGGCGTAGTCGAAGCCGGTGGTGCCCGCGACGAAGACCCAGCCATCGGCCACCACCGCGCGGGAATAGCCGATCTCGGCCTCGAAGGGCGAGCCGGAGGAGATCAGACGCCGGCTCATGCCTGTGCCTCGAACCCCGCGGCCTCGATCCCGGCCACTGCGGCGGCGGCGTCGTTGTCGGACGTATCGCCGGTGATGCCCACGGCCCCCACGACCGCGCCATCACTCAGCACCAGCACGCCGCCCGGCACCGGCACCACCTGGCCGCCGAAGGCACCGTTCACCGCCGCCATGAAGAAAGGCTGCGCCTCGGCGCGGGCCAGTTGCGCGGAACCGGGCATCCCCAGCATCACCGCGCCATAGGCCTTGCCGCGCGCGATCTCGAACCGGCCGGGGCTCGACCCGTCCTCGCGCTCGAAGGCGAGCAGATGCCCGCCCGCGTCCAGCACGCAGACCGACAGGGGCTTCAGCCCCTTCTCGCGGCCCGTCCTGCGCGCGACCTCGATCATCACCCGCGCCTGATCCAGTGAAATCATCAATCCAATCCTCCGTTAACTATACGCACGCCCTGCATCCCGCGCCTCGCCCCACCTTGTTTTCCAGATACCTCCGGGGAGTCCGAAGGGCGGAGGCGGAGCTCCGTTCTCACGCCGCCTTCAGCTCCAGCCGGCGGGCATGCAGTACCGGCTCGGTATAGCCGCTCGGCTGCTCGCGCCCCTTGAACACCAGGTCGCAGGCGGCGGCGAAGGCGATGCCGTTGAACCCCGGCGCCATCGGCGTGTAGCTCGGGTCGCCCGCGTTCTGGCGATCCACCACGGCGGCCATGCGGCGCAGGATCTCCGTCACCTGGCCCTCCTCCACCACGCCGTGATGCAGCCAGTTCGCGATATGCTGCGCCGAGATCCGGCAGGTCGCGCGGTCCTCCATCAGCGCCACGTCGTTGATGTCGGGCACCTTGGAACAGCCGACCCCGGCGTCGATCCAGCGCACCACGTAGCCGAGGATGCCCTGCGCATTGTTCTCCACCTCGCGGGTGATCTGCGCCTCGGTCCAGCGCTGATAGGAGGCGAGCGGAATGTCGAGCAGCGCGTTGACATAGGCGCGCCGCCCACCCGCCGCGAGCTTCTCCTGCACGGCCGCCACGTTCACCTGGTGGTAATGCAGCGCGTGCAGTGTGGCCGCCGTGGGCGACGGCACCCAGGCGCAGCTTGCGCCCGCGCGCGGATGCTCGATCTTGGTCTCCAGCATCTCGGCCATCGCGTCGGGCTTGGCCCACATGCCCTTGCCGATCTGGGCCCGCCCGCGCAGGCCGCATTCCAGCCCGATGTCGACATTCTGGTTCTCGTAGGCGGTGATCCACGACTTCCGCTTGATGAAATCCTTGCGCGAGAACGGCCCCGCCTCCATCGAGGTGTGGATCTCGTCGCCGGTGCGGTCGAGAAACCCGGTGTTGATGAAGGCAACGCGGTGCTTCGCGGCGCGGATGCACTCCTTGAGGTTCACCGACGTGCGCCGTTCCTCGTCCATCACGCCCAGCTTCACGGTGTAGGGTGGCAGGCCGAGGATGCGCTCCACCTCGGTGAATGTCGCATCGGCGAACGCCACTTCCTCGGGCCCGTGCATCTTCGGCTTCACGACGTAGACCGAGCCTGCGTGGCTGTTGCGCAGCCCGCTTTCTTTCTTCAAATCGTGCATCGCGATCAGCACCGTGATCATCGCGTCCATCAGCCCCTCGAAGGCCTCGGACCCATCCTCGAGCAGGATCGCGGGGTTGGTCATCAGATGGCCCACGTTGCGCACCAGCATCAGCGCGCGGCCCTTCACCTGCAGCGCGCCTCCGTCGGGCGCGACATACTCGAGGTCGGGCGACAGCCGCCGCGTCACCTGATGGCCGCCCTTCTCGAAACTCTCCTCCAAGTCGCCCTGCATCAGCCCAAGCCAGGTGCCATAGGCCAGGACCTTGTCCTCCGCGTCGACGCAGGCCACGCTGTCCTCGCAATCCATGATCGCGGAAACCGCCGCCTCCATCCGCACATCGGCCAGCCCTGCCCGGTCGCGCGAGCCGATGGGATGCGTGCGGTCGAAGACCAGTTCCACATGCAACCCGTTGTTGACCAGCAGCACCCGCTCGGGTGCCTTGGGGTGGCCCACGTAGCCCGCGAATTTCGCGGGCGTCTCCAGTGCCTTGTCGTCGACCAGCAACTGCCCGCGGTCGACGTGGTAGCGGTGCGCGTCGGCGTGGGAATGGCCCTCGACCGGGAAGGCGCTGTCGAGAAACACCCGCGCCCGCGCCACCACCCGCGCGCCCCGACCGCGGTCGTAGCCGCCGGGTTTCGGCAGGCTGCCCATCGCGTCGGTGCCGTAGAACGCATCGTAGAGACTGCCCCAGCGGGCGTTGGCGGCGTTCAGCGCGAAACGCGCGTTGGTGATCGGCACCACAAGCTGCGGGCCCGCCACGGTCGCGATCTCGGGGTCGATCCGGTCGGTGTCGATGCTGAAATCCTCGCCCTCGGGCAGCAGGTAGCCGATGTCCCGCAGAAAGGCCTCGTAGCCGTCGGGGTCATGCGGCTGGCCGCGCCGGGCGATATGCCAGGCGTCGATCTTGGACTGAAGCGCCTCGCGCTTGTCCAGAAGCTCCCGGTTCTTCGGGGCAAACCCGTGCAACAGGTCGGAAAACCCGTCCCAGAACGCGGCTTGCTCCACCCCCGTTCCGGGCAGCGCGCGCGCCTCCAGAAACTCCGCCAGTTCCCCGGCCACCTGCATCCGCCCGCGCGTCACGTAGTCACCCATTCCGGCTCTCCTCTGGCCCCGATCGCTTCCGTCTCGGGTTACGGAAAAAGTTTCCGATCGGCAACAGGCCGCAAATGTCAGCGCAGGTGCCGCGCACCGTCCTCTTCGGTGAGGCGCGGGTGCGCGGGGGAGGCCGGCATCTCGAATTCGGCAGGCCAGTTCGCGGGCTTTCCGGCCTGCAGCGCCGCGGTCGGCCAGAGGCTCTCGACGCCGAGCCCGTGGGCAAAGATCACCGCATGCCCGGGCAGGAGAAGCTGGTGCCAGGTGACACTCCCGCCGAATTCACGCTGCGCCTGCCCCGCAAGCTCGAAGGCGGAGGCGGGGACGAGCGCGGGACCGGCGGCAGTCTCGACCCGCACGCCCAGCGTCCCCGCCAGCACGAGGTCGTCGGACAGGCCCAGAAGCCCCCGGCGCAGCCGCACCGGCGCGGCCAGGCCGCGGCCCGGCAGGGTCTGCACCCCGTGCCACAGCACGCGCTGAAAGCCCGTCGCCTCGGTCCAGACCGTCTCGCCCACCGCGATATCCTCGACCGGGCGCTTGCCCGCCTCGGTCAGGATGCGGGTGCCCGAGGCCACGCCGCCAAGGAACTCCGCCGTGCCGTCCCCGACCGGCAGCGACAGGTGATAGCTCTGGCCCGGTTTCAGCGGCAGCGCCGAGAGGATCACGGTGCATCCCGCCCCGCCATCGCCCGCGGCGATCAGGCGGACGGCGCCCAGCCGGATGCCCTTGGCGGTATCGACCAGCGTCCAGAGCGGTTCGGCGGCATCGCCCGCCGCGAAGACCTGCGCGCCGAAGCGGACGGGCGCCGTCAGCGACCCGTGCGCCACCCGGACCTCGACCGGCGCCGCGCCCCGCGACAGCGTCACGGTCAGGCTCGCCGCCACCTGCGCCGCAGCGACAGGATCGGAGGGCAGCGTCTGCCCGAAATCCGTCGCGAGATACGCGAACTTCACCTCGTCTGTGTCTTCCGTCATCCCTTGCCCGGACCGCCTCCGGCGATCGGGCCTCCCCCCTTCAAGCCTTTGGATGGATGACCCTGTCCCCCGAACGGCCATCCCGGCACCGGCGCGAGCAATACCGCACCTCGTTCCAGACCTTTTCCCACTTCTTGCGCCACGTAAAGGGGCGGCCGCAGGTGGCGCAGGTCTTGTGCGGCAGATCTCTGGCCTTGCGCATGCGTCCCATGCGCGCGGAGCTAGCGCGGAAAATCAGGTTGCACAGCCGGCGGGGTCTGCAGATCGAGGCTCATCTGGGCATCCTGCACAGTCCCCTTGCGGCGACGCGGCGCGCGGTCGTTCACGAAATGCCGACCCGCGCCGCCGTCCTTGCGGCTGGCGTGCTTCTCGACGATCCGCGCCGCCTCGGCCTGAAACCCATCGCCCTGCCGGACCGCCCAGACCGCCTCGCGCGCGGCGCGGGCGGCCTGCGCCACGTCGACGACGGGGGCCGGGTAGCGTTTGCCCAGCAGTCTCGGCGCGCCCTCCCAGGCCCAGGGCGTCTGCAATTGAGCATCCGGCACCTCGCGCAGTTCCGGGCACCAGGTCCGGGTGAAGGCTCCGGTCGGGTCATGCTCCCGCCCCTGCTTCACCGGGTTGTAGATGCGCAGCGTGTTCATGCCGGTCGTGCCCGATTGCATCTGCATCTGCGGCCAGTGAATGCCCGGCTCGTAGTCGGTGAACAGCCGCGCCAAATGCGGCCCGGTGGCGCGCCAGTCGAGCCAGAGGTGGTAGGAGGCGACGGAGACCAGCATCGCGCGCATCCGGAAGTTGAGCCAGCCGGTGGCGATCAGCGAACGCATGCAGGCATCGACGAAGGGCAGGCCCGTCTCGCCCTTCTCCCACGCCTGCAACCGTGCCGCGTCGGGGTCGCGCGGGCGCAAATCCTCGTAGGCGGAATGCAGGCTGCGGTGTTCCAGCGCCGGCTCGTCCTCGAGCTTCTGCACGAAATGGTCGCGCCAGGCGAGCCGCGCCTCGAAGCTCCGCATCGCGCCTGTCCAGCCGTCCCGGCTGCCCCTCGCCTGCCGCCTGCGCGCCGCAGCGGCCTGCGCGGCTTCGCGAAACGACAGCGTGCCCCAAGCCAGATGCGGGCTGAGACGCGAGCAGGCCTGCGCGCCGTCATGCGGCGAGGACATGGCGCGGCGATAGCTCTGGCCACGGGTTTCGAGGAAGGAGGCGAGCAGCGCCTCGGCCTCCCCGCGCCCGCCCTTCTGACGGCCGGGACAGGGGTCGAAGGAGAGGCCGAGATCACGCGCTTCGGGGATCGCACCGGGGTCGAGGGCGAAGCCCTGCAACGCGCCGGGCGTCGCAACTGTCGCGGTGCGAATGGCCGCCTCACGCCGCGCAGCCCAGCCATCGCGGCTGGACAGGCGCCGCACGACACCGAGTTGCGGTACTTGCTGCCACGCGATGCCGCTCCCCCGCGCCCAGGCGGCGACGGCACGGTCGCGCGCGTAGCTCCAACCGTTGCCGGTTTCCTCGCTACTGAGCATGTCGCGGATGCAGGTCTCGGCGCAGAGCGCGGCCAGAACCTCGACCGCGGACCCTTGCCGCACGATCAGCGGCGCGCCCAGCCGCGCCAGATCGGCGCGCAGCACGGCAATGCTTTCGGCCACGAAGCGCCATTGCCGCGCCGAGGCGTCGGGTTGCGCCCAGGCTTCGGGCTCCACGATGTAGAGGGGCAAGATACGCCCGCCGCGCGCCTTGGCTTCGGCGAGAACGGGGTTGTCCTGCACCCTCAGGTCGCGCTTGAACCAAACGAGAACATCCGTGCCCATGCGCGGTCAGATAGCAGGCCTTTTGCCGGCGTCAAAGCGATAGCTTCATCGCCAGCTATTCTTCCTCGACGATCTCCGACACGCCGCCTTCGGGCGACTCGTCGGAGGCGAGCGCCTCGTAGATCGCGTAGCCGATCAGGGCGACCACGGCCCCCACGATCAGGGTGCGCAACACGATCAGCACCGGCTTGTGCTGGCGTTCCTGTTTCTCGACGTTGGTGCGGGGGGCGGACATGGCTGTCTCCTTCTGCTCTTGTGCGTCGTGCCGCCAGGCCGGATCACCCGCGGCTGTTCATTTCCAGCTAAGGCAAAGCCCCTGCCTATCAACCTTAACTCGGTCGCAGTGTCGCCGGTTCCGCGGCGCGGGCGGTGGCCCGCGGCTTGCGCCCGCTCCGCCGCAGCCCTAGCCTTTGCGCTATCCCAAGCCCTGAGGAACCAAGATGAAAGACGCCGCCCCGCAGCCCATCCACCTCGCCGACTACTGCCCGCCCTCGCACCTGGTCGAGGATGTGCGGCTGACCTTTCGGCTGGCGCCGGGGCCGGTGCGCGTGCTGTCCACGATCCGCTTCCGCGCCAACCCCGATGGGCTGGAGAACGGGAACCTGCGGCTCGACGGCGAGGGGCTGCGCCTGATCTCGGCCGCGATCGACGGTCAGCCGCTGACCGCGCTCGATTACCTGCTGACGACCGAAGGTTTGACCGTGCCGGCCGAGCGCCTGCCGGGCAAGAGCTTCACCTGGGAGGCGGAGGTGGAGATCGAGCCCGAGGCGAACACCGCGCTCGAAGGCCTCTACATGTCGGGCGGCATGTATTGCACGCAATGCGAGGCCGAGGGGTTTCGCAAGATTACCTTCTACCCCGACCGGCCCGACGTGATGGCGCCCTTCACGGTCCGCATCGAAAGCGACCTGCTGGTGCTGCTCTCGAACGGCAACCCGCAGGGCAGCGGCGCCGGCTGGGCCGAATGGCACGATCCCTGGCCGAAGCCCGCCTATCTCTTCGCGCTGGTCGCGGGCGATCTGGTAGCGCACCGCGACCAGATCACCACGATGTCGGGCCGCGACGTCGATCTCAACATCTGGGTCCGCCCCGGCGACGAGGCCAAATGCGCCTATGCCATGGATGCGCTGAAGCGCGCGATGCGCTGGGACGAGGAGGTCTATGGCCGCGAATACGATCTCGACGTCTTCAACATCGTCGCTGTCGACGACTTCAACATGGGCGCGATGGAGAACAAGGGGCTGAACATCTTCAACTCCAAATACGTCCTCGCCTCGCCCGAAACCGCGACCGACCGCGACTACGACTTCATCGAGAGCATCGTCGCGCACGAGTATTTCCACAACTGGACCGGCAACCGGATCACCTGCCGCGACTGGTTCCAGCTTTGTCTCAAGGAAGGGCTGACGGTCTACCGCGACCAGAAGTTCAGCGCCGACACCCGCAGCGCGCCCGTGAAGCGGATCGAGGACGTGCTGCAACTGCGCGCGCGCCAGTTCCGCGAGGATGCCGGGCCGCTCGCCCACAACGTGCGCCCCGACAGCTATGTCGAGATCAACAATTTCTACACCGCCACCGTCTACGAGAAGGGGGCCGAGGTGATCGGCATGCTGCACCGCCTCGTCGGGGCGCAGGAATACCGCGCGGCGCTGGACGAGTATTTCGCCCGCCACGACGGGCAGGCCTGCACCATCGAGGATTGGCTGGCGGTGTTCGAGGATGTGGCGGGCCGCGACCTGTCGCAGTTCAAGCGCTGGTACACGCAGGCCGGCACCCCACGCCTCTCGGCCAGTTGGGAAGTGTCGGGCAACCGCCTGCGCCTGACCCTGCGCCAGGACGTGCCCCCCACCCCCGACCAGCCGCTGAAGGAACCCGCCGTGATCCCCATAGCGATGGGGCTGCTGGCGCCCGACGGGGCGGAGCTTCTGCCCGAGACCATGGTGGTGCTGGATGGGCGCGAGGCGGTGCTGGACTTCGACCTCGCCGCGATGGCCGAGCAGGCGGGAACGGCGGTGCCCGAGCGGGTAATCCCCTCGCTCCTGCGCGGGTTCTCGGCCCCGGTCATCCTCGACGCCGCGCTCAGCCGCGAGGACCGGCTGGTACTGCTGGCCCACGATCCCGACCCGTTCAACCGGTGGGAGGCCGGGCGGAGCCTGATGCGCGAGACGCTGATGGCGATGCTGACGGATGGTGCGGGTGCCGATCCGGCGCTGTTTTCCGCGCTCGACCTGCTTCTGCAGGACACCACGCTCGACCCCGCCTTTCGCGCGCTGGCCCTCGCGCTCCCGTCCGAGGATGACCTCGCGCAGGCCGCCCATGATGCCGGGTTGGTGCCCGACCCCACCGCGATCCACGCCACCCGCAAGACGCTGCAGACCGCGATGGCCGAGGCGCTGCGCCCGACGCTCGTGGCGCTCTACGACGCGATGGACCCCGGCCCGGACTACTGCCCCGACGCCGACCAGGCTGCGCAACGCAGCTTGCGCAACGCCGCGCTGATGCTCCTGACGCGGGTGGAGGGGCCGGAGCGCGCGAAGGCGCATTACGATGCCGCGACCAACATGACCGACGAGATCGCCGCCTTCGCCACCCTTCTCGAAGCCGGCGACACCTCCGTCGCCGCCCGCTTCCACGACCGCTGGAAGGGCGACCGGTTGGTGATGGACAAGTGGTTCATGGCGCAGGTCGCCCACGCCGCGCCCGAGGATGCCGTGGCGACCGCCGAGCGTCTGACCGACCACCCGCTTTTCGACTGGAAGAACCCTAACCGCTTCCGCGCGGTCATCGGCGGGCTGACCTCTGGCAACCCGGCGGGGTTCCACGACCCCTCGGGCGCGGGCTACCGCTTTCTCGCCGACTGGCTGATCCGCCTCGACGCCCGCAACCCGCAGACCGCGGCGCGGATGTCGACCGCCTTCGAGACCTGGGCGCGCTACGACGCCGACCGCAAGGAGCTGATGCGCGGCGAACTGGACCGGATCGCGGCGACAGAAGACCTCAGCCGCGACCTGTCGGAAATGGTGGACCGCATCCGCGGCTGACGCATCAGGCGCGGAACTGCGCCGCGAGCCAGACCAGCGAGACCAGCACCGGCTGGTGCAACAGGTAGACGGCGAGGCTGTGCCGGCCCGGCCAGGCCGCGACCCGCAGACCCGCCGGCGCCTCCCATTGCGACAGGCGCGCCCAAAGTCCGGTGCGCGCGAAGATCTGCGCCGTGGCGATGCCCAGCAGGACCGGCCCGAACCACGGGAACACCGGAACGTAGTCGACCGAGGGCACGCGCAGAGCCTGCAGCCCGGTCCACCAGAACCACGGCGCATCCAAGGCCTCGAGACGCAGCACCTGCGGCAGACAGATCACCGCCACCCCCAGCACGATCAGCATCGGGGCCGGCAGGCGCAGGAACAGAAGGCCCAGCAGGCTCGCAACGGCAATCGAATGCAGGATGCCGAAGAAGATGAACGCCTCGGGCATCGCAAACCACGTCACGACCGTGATCGCCAGCGCCGCCGCGACGATCATGCCCAGCCGCACCCAGTAGCCGCGCCAGCGGATGCCGTTTTGATGCGCGAGCCACAGGCTGACCCCCACGAGAAACAGGAAGCTGCCCGCCGTCAGGTAGGCAAGCCAGCGCCAACCGGGTTCCATCGTCGTTCCCGGCGCGGCGAAGCCGAACAGCTCGAGGTCGAAGGCGAAATGGAACACCGCCATCGCCACCAGCGCCAGCGCCCGCGCGAGGTCGAGCGCGACGATGCGCCCGCGCACCACACCGGTCCGTGCCCCCGGCCCCTGCCTGATCGTCCTGTCCTGCCTCATGGCCGGACCCTAGCAATTCACCGCCGAAATGCCCATGTCAAACAGCGCCGTCGTTTAACTGTCATGGCCGCGCTGCTATTGTGAAAGATATGAGTCTCGCTGACCGCCTCGACCCGCTGATCACCGAACGCGCGCCCTGGATTGCCGAACCGGGCGCCAAGTCGGCCCTTGCCCGCAAGGCGCTGCACCGGCTTCTCAGCTATCCCCGGACGGTGCAGATGGCCGAGTATCTTTCGCCCATGGACGCCCGCACGCTGATGCAGAAGGCCGCGCGGATGATCGCGCGCGATGTGCAGGTCAGCGGCCTGTCCAACATCCCCTCCAGCGGCCCCGCGCTGATCGTGGCAAATCACCCGACCGGCATTGCCGACGGGCTGGTGCTGACCCGGCTGCTGACGGCGCTCCGCCCCGACACGTTCTTCTACGCGAATGCCGATATCCTGCGCGTCCTTCCGCAGCTCGACAGCATCGTGGCGCCGGTCGAATGGCGGCCCGAAAAACGCAGCCATGCCAAGACCCGCGCCACCATGGCCTTCACCCGCACGGCCTTCGAGGAGGGTCGGCTGGGCGTCATCTTCCCCTCGGGGCGGCTGGCGAAACGGCGCTGGCTGACCCTGCACGAGCGGCCCTGGATGGCCTCGGCGGCGATGATCGCGCGCAAGTTCGACCTCGACATAATCCCGGTCAATCTGTCGGCGCGCAATTCGCCGCTGTTCTACGCCTTCGACCTGATCCACCCGACGCTGCGCGACATCACCCTGTTCCACGAAACGCTGAACAAGGGGCGCGAACCGTACCGCGTCACCGTCGGCAAGCCGATCAGGGCGGCGGAGCTTTCGGCCTGTTCCGAGGAGGCGATCGAGCAGTTGCGCGAGGCGACGCTGTCGCTGGCGCCGCCCCCCCATCTCGGGCCGCGGCGCCTGGCGCGCTGGCGGCTGCCGCGCAAGCTCCGCGCGCTGCACGCCCGGCTCGTGCAATAGGCCGCAATCCCGCCATCCTCTTTCCCGCAACGGCCCTTGCCCCGCCCAAAATCGGGCACAATCGCCCGCCTTTCTTGCAGTATGGAAAAGATCAACGAATTCCTCTTTCGTCCCGGTAGCCTCGGCCTCAGCGTGCTGGCGTTCATCGGATTGACGTGTCTTGCCGCGGCCTTGTGGACCGTGGCCTCGGGCTACGTGCTCCTGCTGCTGATCCCGGCACTCGCGGTCAGCTTCTACCAGATGGTCGTCACCCCGGTGTACGGGCTGAAGATGAACGCGCGGCGCTGGACCGTGATGACCCATGACGGCGACAGCGTGGTCCCCTTCGAGGATATCGCGCATCTCCGGCTCGAAGAGCGCGGGGCGCAGTCAAACGCCACCCTCGTGCTGCGCGACGGGCAAGAAGTGCCGATCCCCTACGACGGCAGGCCCGGTTCGCTCGACCTGATCCGCGCCGCCACCGACAACGGCGTTCCGGTCCGCAGCCGCTGAGCGCGATCAGTTCGCCGCGACGAGGTCCGTGCCGACACGCATGACGGGGCGTGGCACCGGCCTGAGCGGGCCCGGCGCGGCCGCCGGCCCGTCCGGCCCGGTCGCCAGACCATCGGGCCGCATCTCGGGCCGGGTGCCGACCTGGCAATAATCCTGCTGCCGGACCCAGCTCCGCATCTCCTCGCGCTTGCGGGTGGAGTGGAACGGGCCCCAGTCCGCCGCGACACCACGCATCCCCTCGGCCACCACCCCGTCGCGCGGCACGGTTATGGCCATGATGCGGATGCCGCAGCGCAGGTTCGCGGGCCCGTCAAGCAGCGCCTGACCGGTGCCCACGGCGCAATTGCGCCAGCGCGCAGTGCCGGGGGCGATCTGCACCAGGCCGAACCATTGCCCGCCGCCGCCCACCGCCGTGGCGCTATGCGTGCTTTCCTCCCAGGCGAGCGCCGAGACCAGCCCCGCCCAGAAGGCCGCGCGCTGGCCGCGGCTGGCGTTGCTGTATCCCGGACACCAATGCTGGATGTCGCGCGGCACCATGTCGAGCAGCCGTGCACCCGGCCCGCGCAGCGCGCTCATCGCCGCCGCGGTCCAGCGCGGTCCTTGCGGGTGGTCGTCCCATCTGAGGCTCGGCCGCGCCCAGGTGTCGCGCAGACGCGGCCGCAGGCTGCGCAGGGGGGCGTGCGGGCTGTGCGTATCCGGCACGTCGGCCGGGCGCGGCACCGGCATCGGACTGCGCCCGAACAGGTCGATATCCGACATCACAAGCTGCATCTGCGCGATCGTCACCTGTACGACCGGCGGCGGCCGAGGGCTCGGCCCATCGCCTTCCGCGCCGGCAGCGCCGGGCAGACCGCCCGAAAACAGGACGACACCGATCCAGATCGTTGCGCCAAAGCGCCTCATGCGACTCCCCCCCAGGTCGTGCGCGTGCGAAGGCTGCCCGCGCGGGCAGCCCATGGCAAGTCAAACCTGAAAAGATGCTTTTACGGCGCAAGAGACCGCTGGCCGGTCAGGCCTGGCAGTAGGGCTGCTGGCTGACCCAGTCGCGCATCTCTTCGCGCTTCTGGCTCTGGCTCGGGTGCAGCGGGCCCCAGTCGGCGGCAACGCCGCGCGTGCCCTCGGCCACGACACCGTCACGCGGCACTGTGGCGGCCCAGATCCTCAGCGCGCAGCTGACATTCGCGCCGCCTTCCAGCAGCGCCGAGCCGCTGGTCGCCTCGCAGCCATAGAGACGCGCGGTGGCCGGGCTGATCTGCACGAGGCCGAACCAGCGCCCGCCGCCGCCCACGGCCTGTTCGTTCCAGGTGCTCTCATGCGCCGCCAGAGCGGAAACAAGCCCGAGCCAGAAAGCTTCGCGCTCGGCCTCGTTCGCCTCGGGGTAGCCGGGGCACCAGGTCTCGATGTCGGCAGGCACGATGGCCGGCAGCGCCGCCGCGGGGCCTTGGAGCGCGGCAAAGCCCGCCTGTTCCCATCCGACCGAGGCCGGGACATGGTCCCAGCGCATCGCGTAGCCACCTTCGGGCGGGTTGGAACCGGACGCGAGCGTGCAGTTCGACAGGGCCGCAAAACACAGTGCCGCCACGCTGGCAGCTTTAACCGTAATCCCCACGGGGAGACCTCACAGGCAATTTCAGACGGGCCCAGTTGCCTGCGCAAATGTCACACGGCAACAATTCCGACGTCGCAGGTCGTTTTTGCGCGACTTCTCGCCGATCTTGTGCCCGGTTCGGCATCCCTCCGCCTCTTGCCCCGCCCCCTGCGCTGACCTAAACGCAAGGGGCAAAGCGGACGGAGGCATGGATGCTCGACCTGACCTACGAGACCCCGAAACCCAAGGTGATCGCGGGCGCGAAACACGACTGGGAACTGGTGATCGGCATGGAGGTGCATGCCCAGGTCGCCTCGAAATCCAAGCTGTTCTCCGGCGCCTCGACGCAATTCGGCTCCGAGCCCAATTCCAACGTCGCCTTCGTCGACGCGGGCATGCCCGGCATGCTGCCCGTCATCAACGAATTCTGCGTCGCGCAGGCGGTGCGCACCGGGCTGGGACTGAAGGCGCAGATTCACCTCCGCTCCGCCTTCGACCGCAAGAACTACTTTTACCCCGACCTGCCGCAGGGCTACCAGATCTCCCAGCTCTACCACCCGATCGTGGGCGAGGGCGAAGTGCTGGTGGAACTCGGCGACGGCACCGCCCGGCTGGTCCGGATCGAGCGCATCCACCTCGAACAGGACGCCGGCAAGTCGATCCACGACATGGACCCGGCGCTCAGCTTCGTCGACCTCAACCGCACCGGCGTGGCCCTGATGGAGATCGTCTCCCGCCCCGACATCCGCGGGCCCGAGGAAGCGGCGGCCTATGTCTCGAAGCTGCGCCAGATCATGCTCTACCTCGGCACCTGCGACGGCAACATGCAGAACGGCAACCTGCGCGCCGACGTGAACGTCTCGGTCTGCCGTCCGGGTCATTACGAGAAATATCAGGAAACGCAGGATTTCGGCCATCTCGGCACCCGGTGCGAGATCAAGAACATGAACTCGCTGCGCTTCATTCAAGCCGCGATCGACTTCGAGGCGCGGCGCCAGATCGCAATCCTCGAAGCCGGCGGGTCGATCGTGCAGGAAACCCGGCTCTACGACCCCGACAAGGGCGAAACGCGCTCGATGCGGTCCAAGGAAGAAGCGCATGATTACCGCTACTTCCCCGACCCCGACCTGTTGCCGCTGGAGATCGAGCAGGCCTGGGTCGACGACATCGAGGCCGGCCTGCCGGAACTGCCGGACGCGAAAAAGGCGCGCTTCGTCGGCGACTATGGCCTGTCGGACTACGACGCCAGCGTGCTGACCGCCGACCTCGCCGCCGCGCATTACTTCGAGGCGGTGGTGGCCGAGGGCGGTGATGGCAAATCCGCCGCCAACTGGGTCATCAACGAGCTCTTCGGCCGGCTGAAGAAGGAAGAGCACGCGATCACCGAAAGCCCGGTCAGCCCGGCGCAACTCGGCGGCATCATCCGGCTCATCAAGTCCGGCGACATCTCGGGCAAGATCGCCAAGGACCTGTTCGAGATCGTCTATACCGAGGGCGGCGACCCCGCCCGGATCGTGGAAGACCGCGGCCTGAAGCAGGTCACCGACACCGGGGCCATCGAGGCGGCCGTGGACGAGATCATCGCGGCCAACCCCGCGCAGGTTGAAAAGGCGAAGGCCAACCCCAAGCTCGCCGGCTGGTTCGTGGGCCAGGTGATGAAGGCCACCGGCGGCAAGGCCAACCCGGCGGCAGTGAACGAGATCGTGTCGGCGAAACTCGGGCTCTGATGCGACGGCGCGATCCGCTCGCGGCCTACAACGAACGCGTGAAACTGCGGGCGACCTTCCTGAACGCGCTGGCCATCGGCTTTCTCGGCTTCGCCTTCCTGCGGCCGCTGGTCGAGGGCACGCTGACGCTGAACCTGCTCACGCTCGCCTTTCTCGCGACGGGGCTGGTCTTGCACCGCGCGGCCGACTATATTCTCAGGTATCTGGAAACGGAGGACTGACATGGACAGCCTCAGCCTTCTCGGCATCCCGGCCCTCGCGCTGCTTCTGGCGGGCTATCTGGTGCTGGACACGCGGCGCATCGCGCGCCGCAACGAGCGCTCCGACCACCCCGCCGAATGATCCTCCGGTCGTCCGTAGCCGCCCGTCCCTGACATCCCTACCCCCCTTGCCCGCCCCTGCCCGGCCCGGTTAAACCCGGGGCCGAACCGCAAGGACCCCGTCATGCCGCGCTACGAATACAAGCTCGTCCCCGCCCCCGAACGGGCCGTGAAGCGCAAGGGGATGAAGGGCGCGATCGCCTTCGCCGCGACCCTGCAGGACGTGATGAACGAATTGGGCGCGGAGGGATGGCATTACCTGCGCGCCGACACCCTGCCGCAAGAGGAACGCGTCGGCCTCGCCTCGCGCACGACGACCTACCGTAACCTGCTGGTGTTCCAGCGCGCCTTGCCCGAGGACCCGCCCGCACCCGCCCCGCCCGCGCCGCCGCAGTTCAGCCGGCTGACCTTCGTCGAAGCGCCGCCCGAGGGGCCGCTGGACGACCCGGATCAGCCCTCGCTCGCCAATCTCTTCGCCGACGAGGACGACACCGACACGCCCGACCCGGAGGGCGGCAGCAAGCCCTAGTCGGCCACGCTCAGCGCCAGCGCGTGGATCTCGGCCACAAGCTCGCGGCCCAGCGCCTCATGCACGGCGCGATGGCGCGCGATGCGGCTGAGACCGGCGAAGGCCTCGCTTTCGATCACCACCTTGTAGTGGCTCTGCCCGCCTTCCTGATAGCCCGCGTGACCCCGGTGACGCTCGCTCTCGTCCACCACCTCCAACACCCTGGGGTTGAACGCGTCACGCAAACGTTTCTCGATTTTCTCGCCTCGTGTCACGATTTCGCGCTCCTTGCCTCTTCACCTTGCCGTCCAAAACTCTAAACTCGCGCTTCCGAGTCGAGAAGGGGAACCCGATGCCCGACAAAGACCCGTTCAGTTTTGACCTCCGCGTGTCCACTGACAAGAAGAAGCGTCGTTCCGGCCGTCGCGGCATGTCGGGCGCCTTCGAGACCTCGCAGCGCGTCTGCGAGGCCGAAGGCTGCGAAGAGGTCGGCCAGTACCGTGCGCCGAAAAGCCCCGACAACCTCGAGGAGTACAAGTGGTTCTGCCGCGAGCATGTCCGCGAGTACAACCTGAAGTGGAACTTCTTCGACGGCACCACCGAGGCCGAGATGGAGGCGCAGCTCGACCGCGACCGGGTCTGGGACCGTCCGACCAAGCCGTTCAAGAAATCCGCCGAGGAACGCGCCTGGGCGCGGCTGGGCATCGACGACGCGCATCAGGTGCTGGGCGGCAACGCCACCCGCAACCCCGGCCGCGCCAATGGCGGCGGCCGCAAGCTTCCACCGACCGAGCGCAAGGCGATCGAGATCCTCGATGCCAAGGACAACTGGACCAAGGCCGAGATCCGCAAGAGCTACAAGGCGCTGATCAAGGTGCTGCACCCCGACATGAACGGCGGCGACCGGTCGGACGAGGACCGGTTGCAGGAGGTCGTCTGGGCCTGGGACCAGATCAAGGACAGCCGCAACTTCGGTGACTGAGCGCGCCCTGCCCCTTCTCTGTTTCAAAAATATCCCCGCCGGAGGCTCCGACAGAGGCCCCCGGTGCCGCGTTTCGGATGACGCGCCCCCGGTGGCGTCGGAACCCCTGATCGCCGCCCATGCGTGAGCACGCCGTCAAGACCCTGATCCTCGGCGCCGGTGCGGCGGGAATGATGTGCGCGGCCCATGCCGGCCCCGGCGTGCTGGTGATCGACCACGCCAAGGCGCCCGGCGAAAAGATCCGCATCTCGGGCGGCGGGCGCTGCAATTTCACCAACCTGCACAGCGCGCCCGAAAACTTCCTCTCGGAAAACCCGCATTTCTGCAAATCCGCGCTCAGCCGCTACACCCAGTGGGATTTCCTCGACCTCGTCGCGCGCCACGGCATCCCTTGGCACGAAAAGACGCTGGGCCAGCTGTTCTGCGACCGCTCCGCCAAGGACATCATTGCGATGCTGCGCGCCGAGATGGCGGGCGCCGACCTGTGGTTGCAGACCGGGGTGGAAGACATCGCCCATCGCGACGGGCGCTTCCACGCACGCCTCAGCCGCGAGGGACAGAGCGTGACCGTGACCGCCGACGCCCTCGTTCTCGCCACCGGCGGCAAGTCGATCCCCAAGATGGGCGCGACGGGGCTCGCCTACCGCATCGCGGAGCAGTTCGGCCACCGCGTGACCGAGACCCGTCCCGCGCTGGTGCCACTGACCTTCGACGAGGCGCAGACGGCGGTCTTTGCCGGGCTGTCCGGCACCGCCGTGGACACGCGCGTGGCCTGCAACGGCGCGAGTTTCGACGAGGCGATGCTGTTTACCCACCGCGGCCTCTCCGGCCCCGCGATCCTGCAGGTCTCCTCCTACTGGCGCGAGGGCGACACGCTCTCGATCCGGCTCCGCCCCGACCTCGACCTCTACGACCACCTGCGTGCGCGCCGGGCCGAGGCCGGCGCGAAAGCGGTGGCGACCGTGCTGGCCGACCTCCTGCCCAAGGCGCTCGCGCGTCATCTGGCCGAGCTCTGGGGCCTTAACGGCAAGCTCGCCGACCAGTCGGACGCCGCGCTCCGCGACCTCGCCGGGCGGCTCTCGGGCTGGCAGCTCACGCCGACCTCGTCGGAAGGCTACCGCACCGCCGAGGTGACGCTGGGCGGCATCGCGACCGACCGCGTCAGCTCGAAAACCATGGAATCGCAGGAGGTTCCGGGCCTCTACATGATCGGCGAGGCGCTGGACGTGACCGGCTGGCTCGGGGGCTACAACTTCCAGTGGGCCTGGTCCTCGGCCTTCGCCGCGGGGCAAGCCATCGCCGCGCGCTAGCCGCGCCAGAAGGCCACGGTGAACAGCACGTAGACCGCGAGCAGCTCGAGCCGCCCGACCAGCATCCCGAAGATCATGATCCACTTGGCCGGTGTCGGGAACCCTTCCATCGAGCCCGAGGGCCCGACCTCGGGGCCGAAGGCCGGGCCGATGTTGGCGACCGAGGTCCAGGCCGCGGTGATCGCAGTCTCCGTCGCCATCCCGGTCAGCGACAGCGCCACCGCCGACACCCCCAGCGTGAGGAAGAACAGCACCGTGAAGGTCATCACCGAATCGATCACGTCCCGCTCGATCGGCCGTCCGTCCAGCCGCGGCACCGTCACCGTGCGCGGGCTGACCAGCATCCGCACCTGGTTCTTCAGCGCCTCCTTCAGCACCAGGTAGCGGAAGATCTTCACCGAGCAGCCGGTCGAGGCGGTGCAGCCCCCGATCAGCCCCGCGACGAAGATCACCGCGAAGGGAAAGCTGCCCCAGGCGGTGATGTCAGCGCTGCCGTAACCGGTGCCGGTCCAGATCGTGACGATGTTGAAGGTGCCTTCGCGCAGCGCCGTCTCCGGGTGGTCGCCCAGCACGACGATCCGGTAGAGGACGACCGTGCCGCAGGCATAGGCCATCCAGCGCAGCATCGCGCGCACCTGCACGTCGCGCAGCAGCGCCCAGGGGTCACCGTTGGCGATCTGGATGAAGCGGATGAAGGGCACGGAGGCCAGGATCATGAACACCACGGCGGCATATTCCGCCGGGCCGATGAAGGCCGCAAAGCTCTGATCGGTCGAGGAAAACCCGCCTGTCGACAGGGTCGTCAGCGCGTGCACGGTGGCGTCGAACCACGACATGCCGAGCGCGCCGTAGGTGATGGCGCAGGCCAGCGTCAGCACCACATAGGCCTGGATCAGCCCGCGCGAGATGTCGATGGTGCGCGGCAGCACCTTGCCCAGGGTGTCGAAGCCCTCCGAGCGGAAGAACTGCATGCCCCCGACCCGCATCACCGGCAGGAAGATCAGCGCCACGATGACGATACCGAGGCCGCCGAGCCATTGCAGGATGCCGCGCCAGAGGTTCACCCCGCGCGGCAGGTGATCGAGGCCGGGAAACACCGTCGAGCCGGTCGTGGTCATGCCCGACACCGCCTCGAAATAGGCGTCCGTCAGCGACACGTCGGGCTCACCCAGCACGAAGGGGATTGCACCCACCAGCGGCAGCACGCTCCAGGTCGCGGTCGTGAGCAGGAACGCCTCGCGCACGCTCATCTGGCGCATGTCGAAATTGGCGGAGGCCAGCGCCACGCTGCCGCCGAGCGAGATCGCCAACGCCGAGGAGACCGCGAAGGCCTGCCAGTTGCGGTTGCCGTCGGCGAGGTCGAGCAGCATCGGAAACAGCATCGCACCGCCCAACACGATGGTGAGCAGGCCAAGCACATATCCGACGGGCCGCAGGTCGAGCATGGGGCGGAGGGTTGGCGCGCGCGGGCTGCACTGTCAAGCGACGGCGGCCGCCCGAGCAACCGTACGAGACCGGCAGGCTCACGGAAGACACGCCGCCATAAAGTAT
Organism: uncultured Roseicyclus sp.; assembly: GCA_937139335.1. Taxonomy (GTDB): domain Bacteria; phylum Pseudomonadota; class Alphaproteobacteria; order Rhodobacterales; family Rhodobacteraceae; genus Roseicyclus. Next base: position 99,889 of record CAKZPN010000036.1, read on the forward strand.
TGGAAAGGCGCGCTGTCTTGTGCCACCATTCTTGAATGGTTCCAGATTCCACGGGGCCCAGACCTCCGGGGCACTGCGCAAGCGGCCCCGTTCCACCAGCAGGCCGCGCAGCAACGCCGGCTCAGCCAGACAGGGGACGAACGCTTGGGCGACAAGATCTCACCTTCGAAGACGCTGACCGACAGCGATATCGCCACCTACCAGCGGCGCACCGGCCCCGCCGCCGGCGCCGCCGCGACCGACGCCGACGCGCACAGCGATGCCGACGCACATGCCCACACGGATTCCGACGTCGCGCCCAAGGCGGGCAGCGACGCCGACGCGGCGAAATCAAGCGACCGCGACAGTTGAAGCCATTTCCGACAGCCGATTTTTCAATGGGGAGACAAACGGATGAGCGACGCACCCGAGGACAAGACCAAGAAGACCAAGCCGACGCTGGATGACGGCCAGATCGAAACCAAGCACGGCGTGAGCCGGCGGACCATGCTGCGCGGCTTTGGCATCGGCACGCTGGGCCTTGGCGGCGCCGTGTCAGGCTGCGTGGTCGTGGGCGCGCCCGGCGTCACCGACGTCGACAACGGCAACATCACCGACCCGGTCGGCTATGGACGCGGCCCGCGCCGCGGCTACCGCACCGGCATCACCGATCGCGATTACGGCGGCAACATCACCGACCCGGTCGGCTACGGCCGGGGCTGACCTCCGCCTCACATCTGCACCGGGGCTCAGCCCCGGTGGATCAGGCTCGCGAAGAGATGCGGATCGAGGCTCGCCTGTGCGAAGGTCTCGCCCTCGGTCAGCACGCTGACCGCGTCATGGCTGTGCAGGCTTTCCTGGTGGCTGGCGACGACGCGGAAATCCTTCACCCGCGCATCGGCGTGCAACTGCTCGGCAAATAGCCGCGCCGCGTCCTCGACGAAGATCGGGTTGGCGGCGTTCAGTTCGGCGAACGCCTGTTCGTCCTCGCGCTTCACCATCACCTGTGTCTCGGTCGGCACCGCGGCGCGGGCCATCGCGATCAGGTCCTCGAACCACAGGCAGCCCTCGTCCTGCGCCACCTCGACCGAGATCCGCGCGACCGACCGCTGCGAATGCGGCGTGGCCAGTTGGCCGCGCGTGGACCGCGCATGTTCCGACAGTTCCAGCGAGCACGGGCAGGTCGAGGAATAGACGTAGTCGAGATGCACCAGTTTCTGCCGCACGCCGTCCCGCTCCACCAGTTCCAGCGCGATGTCGTAATACTGGTAGCCGCTGAGCCCCGAGCGCAGGCTCGGCACCGTCACCGGGAACCGCAGCCGCATCTGGATGCGCGCGTCGAAACTGCCGAGGTCGGCCTTGTAGTCGTCCAGCGCCGCCTCGATCACCTCGAAGCTGAAGGTCTTTTCGGCATGGGCATAGAACGACCGCATGATGCGGCTCATGTTGATGCCCTTCTTGTCGGCCTCCAGGCTGACGGTGCCGGTGACGCTGGTTTCCAGCGTCAGGTCGCCGTTGTCGCGGGTGTGGTAGCGGATCGGCAGGCGGAAGTTCGAGATGCCGACGTGCTGGATCTGCCGGTTCGCGCCCAGGATCAGCGAGGCCGGGCCGTTCTGCAGGTCCGGCAGGGTGTCGCGGTAGGCGTCATCGGCGGCGAAGGCATCGGGATACTGGCGCGCGAAGACCGGATAGGCGGGTCTGACCAGCGCGGACACGGCGGGGTCGAGCGCGGCCAGATCCTCGGCGCTGGCCGTCGCGGCCCAGGCCTTCAGCCGCGCCAGCGCCGTTTCGGCTTCGGCGCGGGTCGGCGCCTCGGGCATGTCGGTCACATGGATGTTCATCGCTGTCGCTCCCCTTCTTCCGGTCACGCAGCCGCAAGATAGACCCTGCGCGCACCGTTCCCAATCTTTCGCGGGAACTTTTTTCGATCCGGCGGTGTTGAGCCGATCAGCTTTCCGCCCGCGCGGTCCTGAACCGGCTCACGAATCCGGCAAGGATTTGGGCTGGAACGGTGATTTTTTCGGCCCGGCAGGCGTCAGTCAGCGCCGCGGCATCCTCGGGGGCGAAATAGCCACGGTCGCGGTAGATGCGGATGCGGGTGGCGAAATTTTCGCCCTCTGCCTCGGGGTGGAACTGGGTGGCATAGACGTTCTGCCCGGCGCGGATCATCTGGAACGGACACGGGCCTGAGGCGACGAGATGAACGGCGCCGTCGGGCAGCGCCTCCACCGCCTCCTTGTGCCCCACCAGCGCGCGGAACCGGCGCGGGAGATCCGCCAGCAACGGGTCGGACGCCCCCGCCTCGGTCACGCTGCACTCGACCCCGCCGATGGGTTCGCCGTAGCGGGCCTTGCCGACCGGCGCGCCCAGCGTCTTGCCGAGGATGCCCATGCCGTAGCAGCAGCCGAGAAACGGCATGTCGCGCGCCAGAACCTCGGGCATCAGGCCCAGGATATCGGCCTCGATCCGCGCCTCCAGTGGGTCCTTCGCCTCGGGCGCATCGCTGACGCAGCCCGGTCCGCCGCCCACGATGATTCCGGAATAATTGTCCAGCGACAGCGCCGGCAGCCGCCGCTGATCCAGCCGCACGCGGTACACCTCGGCCTCCGCCAGCCCGCCGCGCTCCAGAAACGCGCCGAACTCGTCGTCGGCGGCCTCGGTCTCGGGGCGGAGCTGGAGGACGAGGAACCGCTTCATGCGGCCACGGTCACATGCGCGAGCAGACGTTTCTCCATCACCGCATTAGGCAGGCGGACGCCGTTGCGCTCCACCTCCTGCCGCTTGACCAGCCGCCAGCCGCGCCGGGTGAAGAACCGTTCGGCCAGCAGGCTCGCCTCGGTTTCCAGCCGCGCCAGCCCCGCCGCCCGCGCGCGTCCTTCGATCACCGCATAGAGGGTTTCGCCCACGCCCTGCCCCATCGCCTCGGGCGCGACATAGGCGAAGTCGAGCCAGCCGCTGCCGATGTCGAGCGTCATGAACCCCAGAAGCCGCCCGTCCTGCTCCGCCACCACGGTCTGCGCCTCGATGAGCCGGCGGCGCCAGGTCTCGTCGCTGGGCGGCGCGGGCGACCAGGCTTCGCGCTGCGCCGCGTCGTAATGCCCCCCGGTCCCCTCGCGCACGGCTCGGTGGTAGAGCTCGGCCAGCCCCGGCGCGTCGGTGACGCGGCAGGGCCGGATGATGAGCCCGTTCATGCGCCCCTCGCCGCGGCAAGCGCCGCCAGCAGGTCGGCGATCAGGTCATCGGGGTCTTCCAGCCCCACCGACAGCCGCACCAGCCCGCGCGTGATGCCGAGCGCCTGGCGCTGCTCCTCGCTCAACCGCTGGTGCGTGGTCGTCGCGGGATGGGTGATGATCGACTTCGCGTCGCCGAGGTTGTTGGAAATGATGATGATCTCCAGCGCGTTAAGGAAGCTGAACGCCGCCTCCTGCCCTCCATCGAGCTCGAACGCGATGACGGTGCCGCCTGTCTCCATCTGCGCGCCGGACAGCGCGTGCTGCGGGTGCGACGGCAGGCCGGGGAAGAGAACGCGGGTCAGCCCCGGCTGCCCTTCCAGCGCCTCGGCGATGGCCTGCGCGGCAGTGGCCTGCGCCCGGCAGCGCAATTCCACCGTCTCCAGCGATTTCAGCATCACCCAGGCGTTGAACGGCGACATCGCGCCGCCGGTGTGCTTCAGGTAAGGCTCGACGGTCTTGCGGATGAAGGTCCTGGTCCCGAGGATCACGCCGCCTAGACAGCGCCCCTGCCCGTCGATGTGCTTGGTCGCGGAATAGACCACCACGTCGGCGCCGAGCCCAATCGTGTCCTGGAACACCGGCGTGGCAAAGACGTTGTCGACCACGACCAGCGCGCCCGCCGCATGGGCCAGCCGCGCGACGGCGGCGATGTCGATGACCTCCAGCGTCGGGTTCGAGATCGACTCGAAGAACACCGCCTTGGTGTCGGGCCGGATCGCCTGTTCCCACTGCGCCAGGTCGGTGCCGTCGACGAAACTCACTTCCACCCCGTAGCGCGTCAGCACCTCCTCGAGGATGTAGAGGCACGATCCGAAGAGCGCGCGCGCGGCCACGACATGGTCGCCCGACCGCAGCATCGACACCAGCGCGCCGTTCACGGCGGCCATGCCCGACGCCGTGGCAAAGGCGTCCTCCGCCCCTTCCAGCGCGGCGATCCGCTCCTCGAACATGCGCACGGTGGGGTTGCCGTAGCGGGCGTAGATGTATTCGTCGGGGCCGGTCTCGATGAAGCGCGCCTCGGCGGCCTCGGCGCTGTCGTAGACGAAGCCCTGCGTCAGGAAGATCGCCTCGCTGACCTCGCCATACTGGCTGCGCCGCGTGCCGGCATGCACCGCGTGGGTGCGTTTTTTCCATGTCTTCCGGGCAGTTGGGTCCGTCATGGCCCTCTCCTCTCACCTCGAGCCCTCGGGCATTCCCCGCAGGCAAAACTGGTCGGGAGCGAGCGGATGCTGGACGTCCTCGACCTCTTTAGCGGCTTGTTTAACGTGGTCCGCAATCCGGTTCACAAATCACCACGGGCCTGTGGCTACGCCGCCCGCGCGGTTGCGTCAAGCACCACTGCAGCACGGCGGCCACGTCACGGAAGTGTCGTGTCAACTTTACCGAAATGTTGCGAGACGCGCCTATCCCACACGCAACATGTGGCAGGTGTGATCGGCATGGCGCTGGTTTCCGTAAACGCGACCGAGACCGGATGGGAGAGTGTGACGCCACTCGGCCCGGCGGTGGCGCACCTGCCGCCCGGTGCTTCGGTCACGATCATGATCCACGGCTTCCGGTTCTCGCCCTGGGATGACCAGAACACACCGCACAGCCATATCCTGTCGCTCGACCCGCGCCGCGACTGCTGGAAGGCGGTCAGTTGGCCCCGGCACCTGCACCTCGGCCGCGCCGACGCGGGCCTCGGCATCGGGTTCGGCTGGCACGCCCGCGGCAGCCTGACCCGCGTCGCCGCCCGCGCCTTCGGCGTCGGGACGACGCTGGCCGGCTTCATCCGGGATATCAAGGCCGAGCGCGACGATCTTCACGTGAACATCATGGCCCATTCACTTGGCGCGCGGGTGGCGCTCTCCGCGCTGGCCGAGCTTGCGCGCGGCGATGTCGACCGGCTGATCCTGCTCTCCGGTGCAGAATACCGCAGCATCGCGGTGGCCGCGCTGCGCTCGCCCGCCGGGCGCGCGACCCAGGTGCTGAACGTGACCAGCGGAGAAAACACGCTTTTCGACGCGATCTTCCGCCTGGGCGTGCCCGCGCCCTCGCTCAGCGACTGGCCGCTGTCGGGCGGGGTGAGCGCGGTGCCGGGCTGGACCGACCTGCGCGTCGATTGCCCCGAGACGCTGGCGGTGCTGCGCGCCCACGGCATCCGCACCCGCGCTTCGGCGACGCGGGTCTGCCACTGGTCGACCTACCTGCGCCCCGGCCTGTTCCGGCTCTACCGCGATGTCTTCGACCCGGCCCGGCCCGACCTGCTGCCACGGCTTGCCGCAGCGCTGCCCCGGCCTGCCGCCGCCGCGCCGCGGGGACGGGCCGCGCGGCTTTCCCCCTTGTGAGAGACACGCCGCGGTCCGATCTCTTTTTTCAGGAGCGGTAAACCACCGGTTTTCATTGCAGCGTCTGGTTTTTGCATGGAAACCTTTCTAACGTGGCGCCGGTGGCGACATCGATCGGATGAGGGGGCAGCGATGAGTTCTAGTTTTCTTCAGGGCGTGTCCTTCGCCGCGCTGGTCGTGGTCGTCGTCATGGCCAGCTTCGGCGGGTTCGGGGTGCTCTGATGACCAAACGCTATGGCGGTGAATTCAGCCCGACGGGCCAGCGCGACGGCGATGCACCGCGCGAGACGGTCGTGGCCGAACGGCTGGAGGTCGCAAGCTTTCGCGGCCGCAGCCCGATGCGTCACGGTGCCAAGCTCAACATCCTGTTCATCCTGCCGCTGCTGGCGCTGGCGACCTCGTTCCTGCAGCCGGTGTCCGGCATGGCCGTCGACCTTGTCGGCGCGGCGGCGATGATGCTGTCGGCCTGGCTGACCCGCGACGGCGTGCGCGCCGAGGACGCCTTTGCCGAGCGCAAGGTCGCGCGCCGCCCGGCGATCCCGCGCAAGATCTTCGGCTCGGTCCTGATGGGCACGGGCGTGGCGCTGCTGATCTACGGCGGCCAGTGGAACCTCGCCGCCGCCATCGTCGTCGGCGCCATCGCCGGCGCGCTGCATCTCGGCGCCTTCGGGCTCGACCCGCTGGCCGACAAGGGGCTGGAGGGCGTCGACCGCCGCGAGACCGACCGGATCGCGCGCAAGATCGAAGAGGCGGAAAGGATGCTCGACCAGATGTCCGACGCGATCCGCCGCGCCCGCGACCGGCAGCTCGAGGCGCGCGTCTCGGCTTTCCAGGATACCGCGCGGCAGATGTTCCGCCAGGTCGAGGCCGACCCGCGCGACCTGACCCAGGCGCGGCGCTATCTCGGCGTCTACCTGCAGGGCGCGCGCGACGCGACGGTGCAGTTCGCCGATCTCTACGCCCGCAACCGCGACACGCAGGTGCGGGCCGATTTCGAGACCTTCCTCGACGACATGGAAACCAATTTCGCAAAGCGGACTACCGCGATGCTGACGGATGACCGCACCAACTTCGACGTCGAGATCGAAGTCCTGCGGGACAGGTTGAACCGCGAAAATTTGCACATCGAGGGATAAGGACAAAGCCATGACCACCGCTATCCGCCAACAGGCCGAAGACACCGCCAAGCTGGTCGACGAGATCAACGCCGTCGTCCTGCTCGAACCCTCCGCCGACCTCGTGCCGCTGCCGCAGGCCGACGCCCCCACGGCCGAGCAGATCCGCCGCCGCGTGGCCGAGATCGACATGACCGACACGAATTCCATCGTGACCTTCGGCTCGGCCGCCCAGGCGGAGCTGCAACAGATCAGCCAGGCCATGCTGCAGGGCGTGAAGAACAAGGACATCGGCCCGGCGGGCGACTCGTTGCGCGAGATCGTCGGCACGATCCGCGGCTTTTCGGTCGACGAACTGGACCCGAACCGCAAGCAGAGCTGGTGGGAGCGCCTGTTCGGCAAGGCCAAGCCGGTCCACAACTTCATGGCGAAATACGAGCAGGTGCAGGACCAGATCGACCGCATCACCGAGAACCTGCTGAGCCACGAGCACACGCTGATGAAGGACATCAAGTCGCTCGACAAGCTCTACGAGAAGACCCTCGATTTCTACGATGAACTCGCGCTCTACATCGCCGCCGGCGAGGAAAAGCTGCGCGAGCTGGACGAGGACACCATCCCCGCGAAAGAGGCCGAGGTTCAGGCCGCTCCCGAGGATGACCAGGTGATCCGCGCGCAGGAGTTGCGCGACATCCGTGCCGCGCGCGACGACCTCGAACGCCGCATCCACGACCTGAAGCTGACGCGGCAGGTGACGATGCAGTCGCTGCCCTCGATCCGGCTAGTGCAGGAAAACGACAAGAGCCTCGTCACCAAGATCAACTCGACCCTCGTGAACACCGTGCCGCTGTGGGAAACCCAGCTGGCGCAGGCGGTGACGATCCAGCGCTCGACCGAGGCCGCCAAGGCGGTGCGCGAGGCGACGGATCTGACGAACGACCTGCTGACGCAGAACGCGACCAACCTGCGCGAAAGCAACAAGATCGTCCGCGAGGAGATGGAGCGCGGCGTGTTCGACATCGAGGCCGTGAAGGCCGCCAACGCCGAGCTCATCGCCACGATCGAGGACAGCCTGCAGATCGCCGACGAGGGCAAGCGCCGCCGCGCCGAGGCCGAGGTCGAGATGCAGAAGATGGAGACCGAATTGCGCGACACGCTGGCCGCCGCCTCCTCGCGCGCCTCGCAGGCTGCCGCAACCACGACCGGGTCGGGCGCCACGCCGCCCCCGCCCCCGGCAAGCTGAGCGAGGCCCATGGCGCTGCGCTGGTCATACCTGATTCCGGGCGCCGTGGCGCTGGCCCTTTCGGCCTGCGTTCCCACCACGGCGCCCCAGGTCTCGCCCCGGCCCGAAACCCGGGCCGAGGCGCCGGCGCCCTCTGCCGAAAGCGAGGCCTTCGCGCGCTACTACCGCGGCGTGGAGGCGCGGCTGGTGTCGCAGGGCCAGCTCAGGACCGATGGCGGGCAGACCGACGCGCCGGTCTCGGTCGCGACGCTGGCTGCAAATTTCGAGCGCATCGCGCTTTATGACGAATACGCGCTGATCGGCGGGCGGTTCGTGCAGCAGCAGACCGCAGCGCGCCTGCGCCGCTGGGAACAGCCGGTGCGCATCCAGGCCCATTTCGGCGCCTCCGTCGGCGCGACCCAGCAGGCCGAGGACCGCTCGGTGCTGTCGACCTACGCCACCCGGTTGGGGCGCGTGACCGGGCACCCGATCTCCACCGTGCGCTCGAACGGCAATTTCCACGTCCTCTACCTCAACCGCGACGAACAGCGCAGCGCGGGCGAGATGGTGCGCCGGCTGATCCCCGGCGTCGGCCCCGAGGTGATCACCGAGATCGAGGCGCTGCCGCGCTCGACCTTCTGCGCGGTCTACGCGTTTTCCGAGACCGGCGGCCGCCCGGTCTATGTCGCGGCGGTGGCGATCATCCGCGACGAGCACCCCAGCCTCATCCGCCGCTCCTGCGTGCACGAGGAAGTCGCCCAGGGCCTCGGCCTGCCCAACGACAGCCCGGCCGCGCGCCCCTCGATCTTCAACGACGACGAGGAATTTGCGCTGCTGACCCCGCATGACGAGATGCTGCTGCGCATCCTTTACGACCGGCGGCTGCAACCCGGCGTCCGCCCGTCCGAGGCGCGTGTAACCGTGCGCGCGATCGCCGAAGAATTGCTTGGCGGGCCCGCCTGACCCGCCGTACCGTATTCACCCCAAGGAAAGGGAAAACGACATGCCGATCATGGATTTCCTCAAGGGCCAGTTCATCGATGTCATCGAGTGGACCGATGACACCCGCGACACGATGGTCTACCGCTTCGAGCGTTACGGCAACGAGATCAAGTACGGCGCCAAGCTGACGGTGCGCGAGGGGCAGACGGCGGTCTTCATCCATGAAGGCCAGCTTGCCGACATCTTCACCCCCGGTCTCTACATGCTCGAGACCAACAACATGCCGATCATGACCAATCTTCAGCATTGGGACCACGGCTTCGCCTCGCCCTTCAAGTCCGAGATCTATTTCGTCTCGACCGCGCGTTTCACCGACCTGAAATGGGGCACCAAGAACCCGATCATGCTGCGCGACCCGGAATTCGGGCCGACCCGCATCCGCGCCTTCGGCACCTACACCGTCAAGGTCTCGGACGCCGGCCGCTTCATGACCGAGATCGTGGGCACCGACGGCGAGTTCACCACCGACGAGGTGACGAGCCAGATCCGCAACATCATCGTGCAGCAGTTCAGCCAGACGGTCGCGGGCTCGGGCATCCCGGTGCTCGACATGGCGGCGAACACTGGCGAGTTCGGCAAGCTGGTCGCGGGCCATATCTCCGAGACGATCGCGAGCTACGGCCTGACCCTGCCCGAGCTTTACATCGAGAACATCTCGCTGCCGCCCGCGGTGGAAGAGGCGCTGGACAAGCGCACCTCGATGGGCGTCGTCGGCGACCTGAACCGCTACACCCAGTTCCAGACCGCCGAGGCGATGCGCGCGGCCGCCGAGAACCCCGGCGGCGGGGGCGGCATGGGCGAAGGTCTCGGCATGGGCATGGGCATGGCGATGGCGCAGGGCCTCGCTCAGAACATGGCCGGCGGCGGCCGGCCGTCCCAGGCCGCCCCGCCCCCGCCGCCCGTCGAACACGTCTGGCACCTGGCCGAGAACGGCCAGACCAAGGGCCCCTATTCCAGGGCCGACCTCGGCCGGATGGCCGGCACCGGCGAGCTGACCCGCCAGACCCATGTCTGGACCCAAGGCCAAGACGGCTGGAAGAAGGCCGACGAGGTGCAGGAGCTGGCGCAGCTCTTCACCGTCATGCCGCCCCCGCCGCCCCCGGCCGCAGGCTGACACCCCCGCCGGTCGCGTCGCGGACGCGGCCGGCAAGGGGACGGCGGGCCGCCGGGACTTTCGGCTTGGGGAATTCCCCACCTTGATTGCCCGGCGCCGCCGCGCGACAACAGCGCCAGCCGCCTGCGCCGGAGTATCTGATGACCGAGTTCGAAACCCAGGCCGCCCCTGCCCGTCCCGAGGACGAGCATCGCTTTCCCTGTCCGCAATGCGGCTCGGACATGCGCTTCGCCCCCACCGAGGGGAAGCTGATCTGCGATCATTGCGGCCATGACGAACCGATCGAGGACGAGACCGCCGGCCCCTGGGGCGGCGACGCCCCTGCGCTGGTCGAGCTTGACTACGAGGCCGCCATCGCCGCGAAACTCCCCGCCCAGGAGATGGAGGAGACCCGCGTCTCGCAATGCCCCTCCTGCGGTGCGCAAGTCGAATTCCAGCCCGCCGTCCATTCCGTCGAATGCCCGTTCTGCGCCACGCCCGTCGTCACCGACACCGGCATCCACCGCCACATCAAGCCCAAGGGCGTGATCCCCTTCAAGCTGACCGAGAAACAGGCGCAGGACGCGATGAACGGCTGGCTCGGGCGGCTCTGGTTCGCGCCGAACGGGCTGAAGGAATACGCCAAGAAGGGCCGCAGGATGGACGGCATCTACGTCCCCTACTGGACCTATGATGCCGACACCGCCACCGAGTATCGCGGCCAGCGCGGCGATGCCTATTACGTCACCGTGCGCGGCTCCGACGGCAAGTCGCGGCAGGAACGCCGCGTGCGCTGGAGCCGCCGCTCGGGCCGGGTCGCGCGGTTCTTCGACGACATCCTGATCCTCGCCTCGAGAAGCCTGCCCAAGCAGTTCACCGACCGGCTGGCGCCCTGGGACCTCGCCGCGCTTGACGCCTACCGGCCCGAGTTCCTGTCGGGTTTCCGGGCCGAGGGCTACCAGGTCGAACTCGACGTCGGCTTCGAGGAAGCCAAGCAGATCATGGAGACCCAGATCCGCCAGGACATCCGCCGCGACATCGGCGGCGATGAACAGCGCATCGACCACATGGCGGTCCGGATCGACGATGTGACCTTCAAGCACGTCCTGCTGCCGGTCTGGCTCGCCGCCTACAAGTATCGCGACCGGAGCTTCCGCTTCGTGGTGAACGGGCAGACCGGCAAGGTGCAGGGCGAACGGCCCTGGTCCTGGATCAAGATCACCATCGCGGTGGTGATCGCGATCATCGTCATCGGCGGCGGTCTCTACGTCTACGACCTGGTCGAAAGCGGCGGCGCGGCGTTCAAGTAGGCCGCGCCGGAGCAGGTTGTCAGCCCTTGCTGATCGCCACCTTGCGCGCGCCTTCCGGCGAGGTGTCGGCGCGTTTGGGCACGGTCAGCGTCAGCACGCCGTCCTTCAGGTCCGCGCTGATCGCATCGCCGTCGGCATCGGGCGGCAGGCGGAAGCTGCGCGAGAAGGAGCCGAATTCCCGTTCCGAGAAGAACCAGGTCTCGCCCGCCTCGGTCTTGCTCGATGCCTTGCGCCCGGTCACCATCACCACGCCGTCGTGCAGCGTGATGTCGATGTCGCCCTCGGCCACCCCCGGAACTTCCATGGCGATGCGGTAACTGCCGGCGTCAGCCGACGCCTCCGAAGCCGGCGCGAACCAGTCGGCCAGCCGTGCGCCCAGGTTTCGGAACGGATCGGCGAGCGAGGGGAGGAATCCAGACCTGTGTGATGTCTCAACCATGGTGATCTCCGTGTCAGGGGGGTGCGATGTGCACCCTCACGACAGCACGGATTCCGCCTCGCCCGCCTTGACCTGCCTCAAAAACGACTGGCCGGCGCGCGCATCGCACCGTAGTCAGGCGGGACGGAACCAGACCGGAGGTGTGCCATGCTGCTTTGTGCGGGCGAGGCCCTGATCGACATGCTGCCGCGCAAGACCGAAGGCGGCGAGGCGGCCTTTGCCCCTTATCCCGGCGGCTCGGTGTTCAACACCGCCGTCGCCGCGTCGCGGCTGGGGGTGAAAACCGGCCTTTTCAGCGGCTTGTCCACCGACCTCTTCGGGGAACGTCTGACCGCCGTGCTGACCGCCGCGGGCGTCGATCACCGGCTGGCCGCGCGGTCGGACAGGCCGACGACGCTGGCCTTCGTCACGCTGAATGCCGGGCAGGCGAGCTATGCCTTCTACGACGAGAACACCGCCGGTCGGATGCTGTCGGACGCCGACCTGCCCGAACTGCCCGAGGATGTCACGGCGGTCTTTTTCGGCGGCATCAGCCTGGCGGTGGAGCCCTGCGCCGAGGCTTACGCCACGCTTGCCACCCGCGCCGCCGCCGACCGCCTCGTGATGCTCGACCCCAACATCCGCCCCGGCTTCATCGCCGACGAGACGCGGTTCCGTTCCAGGATGGACCGGATGCTGGCCGCCTCGGACGTCGTGAAGATCTCGGACGAGGACATGGAATGGCTGCTCGGCGCGGGCGCCCTGCCCGACCTTGCCGCGCATGTGCAGGCCAAGGGTCCGGCGCTGGTGCTGGTGACGCAGGGGGCCGAGGGCGTGACCGCCTATGGGTCCGGCGACCCGGTCCACATGCCCGCCACGCGGGTCGAGGTGGTCGATACCGTCGGCGCGGGTGACACGTTCAACGCCGGCTTCCTCGCCGGGCTGTCGGATGCCGGCGCGCTCGACAAATCCACCGTCCGCGCGGGCCTGACCGCCGAGGTGCTGGAGGCGGCCCTCAGCCTTGGCGTGCGCGCCGCCGCCGTCACCGTGGGCCGCGCCGGCGCCAACCCGCCGCGCCGCGACGAGCTGTCATGAGGGCGCTGATTCAGCGCGTCACCCAGGCCAGCGTTGCGGTGGAGGGCACGGTGGTGGGCCAGACCGGACCGGGCCTGCTCATCCTCGTCTGCGCGATGCAGGGCGATACGGATGCGCAGGCCGAGGCGCTGGCGGCCAAGATCGCGAAGCTCCGCATCTTCAAGGATGACGCGGGCAAGATGAACCGCGCGCTTCTCGACACCGGCGGCGGCGCGCTGGTCGTAAGCCAGTTCACCCTCGCCGCCGACACCCGCAGCGGCAACCGCCCCGGATTTTCCACCGCCGCCCCGCCCGCCGATGGCGAGGCGCTCTACCTGCGCTTCGCCGCCGCGCTGGCGGCCCTTGGACCTGAGGTGGAGACCGGCCGCTTCGGTGCCGACATGGCGGTGAGCCTCACAAACGACGGGCCCGTCACAATCTGGCTTGAAATCTAGGCAGAATGCCTAAACCCTAGGCGGACGTTCCGGGCCGACGGAAAAAACCCTTCGATCCGCTGGCCCTTCCCGGCGCAGTTTGGCCCCATGCAGACAGGGTTTTCGACAGGATGACATGACTGAACCGTCCCGCTTCTTCGACGAAATGCTGCAAGCCGATGGCACGGCGCGCCATCCCTATACCTCCTACTGCGACTGGTTCGGTGCCGAGGACCTGCGCGACCTGCGCAAGAAATCGACCGACGCCGAACAGTTCTTTCGACGCACCGGCATCACCTTCAACGTCTACGGGCAGGCCGAGGCGGATGAACGGCTGATCCCATTCGACGTGGTGCCGCGGGTGATCTCGGGGCGGGAATGGGCGCGGCTGACCAAGGGCATCGAACAGCGCGTGCGCGCGATCAACGCCTTTCTCTACGACATCTACCACCGGCAGGAGATCCTGCGCGCCGGCCGCGTGCCCGTCGACCTGATCGCGAAGAACGACGCCTTCCTGCCGCAGATGATCGGCATGGCGCCGCCCGGCAATGTCTTCACCCATATCGTCGGCGTCGACCTTGTGCGCACCGGCGAGGATGAATTCTTCGTGCTGGAGGACAACGCCCGCACGCCGTCGGGCGTGTCCTACATGCTCGAGAACCGCGAGACGATGCTGCAGATGTTCCCCGAGCTGTTCAGCCGGATCAAGGTGCAGCCGGTGTCGGACTACCCGCGCGACCTGCGCCGGTCGCTCGCGGCCTCTTCGCCCGCCAACAGCTCGGGCGACTGCACGGTGGCGGTGCTGACGCCGGGCATCCACAACTCCGCCTATTTCGAACACGCGTTCCTCGCCGACCAGATGGGGGTCGAACTGGTCGAAGGCCACGACATCCGCATCACCGACGGCAAGGTGCAGATGCGCACGACCCAGGGCTACAAGCCCATCGACGTGCTTTACCGCAGGGTCGACGATGATTTCCTCGATCCGCTGAACTTCCGCCCCGACAGCATGCTGGGCGTGCCCGGCATCATGGATGTCTACCGCGCCGGCGGCATCACCATCGCCAACGCGCCCGGCACCGGCATCGCCGACGACAAGGCGATCTACAGCTACATGCCGGACATCGTGGAATTCTACACCGGCGAAAAGGCGATCTTGCAGAACGTGCCGACCTGGCGCTGCTCCGAACCGGATTCGCTGGCCTATGTCCTCGACAACCTCGCCGATCTGGTCGTGAAGGAGGTGCACGGCTCGGGCGGCTACGGCATGCTGGTCGGCCCCGCCGCGTCGCGGAAGGAACTGGCGATGTTCCGCGCCAAGCTGGAGGCGAAACCGTCGAACTACATCGCGCAGCCTACGCTGGCGCTGTCGACCGTGCCGATCCTGACCAAGGCGGGGCTCGCGCCGCGCCATGTCGACCTGCGCCCCTTCGTGCTGGTGTCGCCCAACCGCATCTCGATCACGCCCGGCGGGCTGACACGGGTGGCGATCAAGAAGGGGTCGCTGGTGGTGAACTCGTCGCAGGGCGGAGGCACCAAGGACACCTGGGTGCTGGAGGAATAGGGCGATGCTGGGCAAAACCGCAGGCGGCCTGTTCTGGATGTTCCGCTACCTCGAGCGGTCGGAAAACACCGCACGGCTGATCGAGGCCGGGTTCCGCATCGCGCTGACCCGCGCCGACGGCGACGACGACGAATGGGCCAGTGTGCTGCAGACCGCTTCGGTCGCGCATCTCTACTATCAGAAGCACGAGCAGATCGAGGCGGCGAAGGCCATCGACTTCCTGCTGCGCGATCTGTCCAACCCCTCCTCCGTCATGACCGCCATCGCGCAGGCCCGCCAGAACGCGCGGCTGGTGCGCACCGCGATCACCCGTGAAGTGTGGGAGGCGGTGAACGACACCTACATGATCATGAAGCAGACGCTGGCCCGCCCGGTGTCGCAGCGCGATCTGCCCGAGGTTCTGGCGCTGGTCCGCCAGCAATCGGCGCTGGTGCGCGGCGCGATGCACGGCACCATGCTGCGCAACGACATCTTCGATTTCTGCCGGCTCGGCACCTTCCTTGAACGCGCCGACAACACCGCGCGCATCCTCGACGTGAAATACTACGTGCTCCTGCCCTCGATCAGCCAGATCGGCTCCAGCCTCGACAACGTGCAGTGGGAGACCATCCTGCGCTCGGTCGCGGGGATGCGCGCCTATCGCTGGATCACCCAGGGCGAGGCCAGCCCCATGGGCATCGCCGATTTCCTGATCTTCGACACCCGGATGCCGCGCAGTCTGGCGTTTTCGGCCCGCAAGATCGCCGCCAACCTCGCCTATCTCGAAAGCAACTACGGGATGCGCCAACCCAGCCACGACCTGATCGACGTGATCTCGGCCCGGCTGACCCATGGCACGATTGACCGCGTCTTCGATGACGGGCTGCATGAATTCATCACCGATTTCCTGACCGACATTGCCCGCCTCGGGCAACAGATCGAGACGGATTACCGGTTCCTGGGATAGAAAGACCGGATGCGCCTGAAGATCCTGCACACCACGACCTATCATTTCGAGCACCCGGTCTCCTACGGGTTGCAGCAGTTGCGCCTGATCCCGAAAAGCCGGACCGGCCAGACCGTGCTGCACTGGAAGATGGAGATCGAGGGCGGCAAGGCCGAGACCGAGTTCACCGACCACCATCAGAACCGGGTCTCGCTGATTTCCTTCGACCCGCAGGCGTCCTCCATCGTGGTGCATTGCGAGGGCGAGGTGGAAACCGCCGACATGGCCGGCGTCATCGGGCGGCACGGCGGCTTTGCGCCGCTGTGGTATTTCCAGCAATCGACCGAGCTGACCCGCGCGGGGCCACGGGTGCGCGCGCTCGCCAAAGGATTGAAGGAGGAGGAGGTCGACGACATTCCGCGCCTGCACGCGCTGTCGGCCCGGATCATCGCGGCGGTCACCTACGAGGTCGGCGTGACCCATGCCACCACCACCGCCGAGGAATCGGTCGAGCTGGCCGGTGGCGTCTGCCAGGACCACGCGCAGATCTTCGTCGCCGCGGCCCGCGCCATGGGCTACCCGGCGCGCTACGTCTCGGGCTACCTGCTGATGTCCGACCGGGTCCACCAGGATGCCAGCCACGCCTGGGCCGAGGTGCATATCGAGCCGCTGGGCTGGGTCGGGTTCGACGTCTCGAACGGCTATTCCCCCGACACGCGCTATGTCCGCGTCGCCACCGGCCTCGACTACCGCGAGGCCGCGCCGGTGTCGGGTCTGCGCTACGGCACCGCGGGCGAAGCCATGTCCATCGACATCCAGGTGCAGCAGCAGTAGAGCATCGCTCAGAGGCAGGGGAACAGGCGCGTGACATATTGCGTGGGGCTGAAGCTTGAGCGTGGGCTGGTGTTCATGTCGGACACCCGCACCAACGCGGGCGTCGACAATATCAGTGTTTTCAAGAAGATGTTCATGTGGGAACGCGAGGGCGAACGCTCCGTCACGCTGATGACGGCGGGCAATCTTGCGACCACGCAAGCCGTGGTGTCGCTGCTGAACGAACGCGCAAAACCGGCGGAGGAACGCGGGCACCCGTCGATCCTCGACGCGCCGTCGATGTTCCAGATCGCCAAGCTGGTGGGCGAGACGCTGCGCGAGGTCATCGCCGAACAATCGGGCATTTCCGGCCCCCAAGCCGACAGCCCGTTCTCGGCCACGATGATCCTCGGCGGGCAGGTGCGCGGCGGCGAGCCGCGGCTGTTCCTGATCTACCCCGAGGGCAATTTCGTCGAGGCCGCCCCTGACACGCCGTTCTTCCAAGTCGGCGAGACGAAATACGGCAAGCCGATCCTGGTGCGCGCCTACAACCCCGACATGAGCTTCGAGGAAGCGGTGAAGCTGTTGCTGGTGAGCTTCGATTCGACCATCAAGGCGAACCTCTCGGTCGGGCTGCCGCTCGACCTGCATCTCTATCCCGCAGACACGTTCCAGACCGGCATTCTGCGCCGAATCGAGCGCGACGATCCGTTCTACGAGATGATCTCCTCCGGCTGGGGCGAGGCGCTGCGGGCGGCCTTTTACAAGCTGCCCGACTACTCGCTGGACTGAACCGGACAAGGTTCGCTGCCGGGCGCGTGGCTCAGGCCGTCACGTCGAAGCCGTGCACCCACGCGAAGCGGCCCGTCACCGCATGCGGCGCGAAACGGCCCGCCGCGCGCAGTGCCGCATGCGCCGCGAAGCGCATCGGACCGGGGCGCAGGTGGTAGTTCGTGGCATTGTCATTGGCCGCCTTCACGATCCGGGCGCAGCGCGGGCGGCGCAGCGCCTCGTAACGGGTCAGCGCGTCGCGGATGTCGTCGTCTTCTGCCAGACAACGCGCGAGGACATAGGCATCCTCCAGCGCCATGTTGGCACCCTGCGCGAGAAACGGCAGCGTCGGGTGCGCCGCGTCGCCCAGCAGGGCAAGGCGATGTTCCTGCCAGACCGGGGCGACCGGGTGGCGGAACAGGCCCCAGAGGAACACCTCGGTGACGCTGTCGAGAAGGCCGCGCACCTCGGGGCAGAAATCGACGAAGGCGCGCGCGAGGTTGGCCGGATCGTCGCGGTGGGTCCAGCCTTCGGCGGCCCAGGCATCCCGCTCCTCGACGGCGACGATGTTCACCAGCCGCCGGTTGCGCAGCGGGTAGCGCACGAGATGCCGGCCGGGCCCCATGAAGACATGCGCCTCGGGCGCGATGGGGGTGGTGGCCGGAACCGTGCAGCGCCAGGCCACCTGCCCGGTGAAATAGGCCTGCGACTGCCGGTTCAGCGCCCTGCGCGCGGCGGAATGCAGGCCGTCGGCGCCCACGGTCAGGCCATGCGTCTCCTGCGTGCCGTCGGGCAGCGTGAGCACCGTGCCCGTCGGCCCCGGCACCACCTCGGTTACGCGGGTGCCGAGCCGGATCGTGACACCCGCCGCCGTGGCGGCCTCGGCCAGCACCGTCACCAGATCGGCGCGGTGGACGAGGTACCACGGCTCCTCCGCTGCGAGATGCATGCCGAAGACCTGCGAGCCACGGCGGAAATCGCGCAGGCGCACCGCCTCGGACCTTGGGCTGAGGGCCGCCACCGCGTCGGCCACAGCCAGATGCTGCAACACGCGCCAGCCGTTCGGGCTGACCTGGATGCCGGCGCCAAGCTCGGTGATTTCGGGCGCCTGTTCCAGCACGCTCACCTTCGCGCCGCGCCGGGCCAACGCCAGCGCGGCCGCAAGCCCGCCGATACCGCCGCCGACGACCGTCACGTCTTGCCCGATCAGCATCGCCACCCCCCGCATACGCACAGAAAAGGGCACCCCGACCCGGGATGCCCTGATGTTATCTCAAGCGCCGCAACCCGGTGCAGCGTGGTCAGTCGTCGCGATGCACCTTCTCGCGCCGCTCGTGGCGTTCCTGCGCCTCGAGGCTCATCGTGGCGATGGGCCGCGCATCGAGGCGCTTGAGCGAGATCGGTTCCCCGGTGACTTCGCAATAGCCATACTCGCCTTCCTCGATCCGGCGCAGGGCGCTGTCGATCTTGGCGATCAGCTTGCGCTGGCGGTCGCGCGTGCGCAATTCCAGCGCGCGATCCGTTTCCTCGCTGGCGCGGTCGGCGATATCGGGAATGTTGCGCGTCCCGTCCTGCAAGGATTCAACGGTTCCCCGACTTTCGTCGAGCAATTCGTTCTTCCAGGTGATCAGCTTGCGCCTGAAGTACTCGAGCTGACGCTCGTTCATGAAAGGTTCGTCCTCGGCGGGACGATAATCCTCGGGCAGAAAATTCTCGGCCTTCATGTCGCTCCCCTCAGCGAAACCGGCGTCGTCCTGTCGGTCTGGCATGACACCCTCCCGGCCCCGTCGCCGCCCGATTACAAGACCGCGCGGTGCTTGTCGACACTCTATTGTGTGAGCCGGGCCGATCCTCGAAAAACCCTCGATTTTCCGGCACTTCAGGTCGGTTTTTCAAGCAATCCGCAACCCGTGCGTGCATTCGCGCCGCAAGTGGGCGGACCTGCCGCCTCCCCGGCTCCGCCTCTTTCCTCCCGCGGGGCAAGCGGCTATGCCAAGGGCATCACCACCGGAGGATGCCCATGCGCGCACGTTTCGAAGGCAGCGACAGCTACGTTGCGACCGAGGACCTGACCGTCGCAGTCAGCGCCGCCGTGACGCTGGAGCGTCCGCTGCTCGTCAAGGGCGAGCCCGGCACCGGCAAGACGGAGCTTGCGCGCCAGGTCGCGGCCTCGCTCGGGCTGCCGATCATCGAGTGGCACATCAAGTCGACGACCCGCGCGCAGCAGGGGCTTTACGAATACGACGCCGTCAGCCGGCTGCGCGACAGCCAGCTTGGCGACGAACGCGTGAACGACGTGCGCAACTACATCCGCAAGGGCAAGCTCTGGCAGGCCTTCGAGGCGCCGGGCAAGACCGTGCTGCTGATCGACGAGATCGACAAGGCCGACATCGAGTTTCCCAACGACCTGCTGCAGGAGTTGGACCGGATGGAGTTCTTCGTCTACGAGACCGGCGAGACGGTTCAGGCCGCGACGCGCCCCATCGTCATCATCACCTCGAACAATGAAAAGGAGCTGCCCGACGCCTTTCTGCGCCGCTGTTTCTTTCACTACATCCGGTTTCCTGACGTCGACGTGATGAAGCAGATCGTCGAGGTGCATTTCCCGGGCATCAAGCCAAAGCTCCTGACCACCGCGCTAACCCAGTTCTACGAGATCCGCGACCAACAGGGGCTGAAGAAGAAACCCTCCACCTCCGAGGTGCTGGATTGGCTGAAGCTGCTTCTGGCCGAGGACCTGTCGCCCGAGGACCTGCGCCGCGACGGTGCCACGGCATTGCCCAAATTGCACGGCGCGCTGCTGAAGAACGAGCAGGATGTGGCGCTGTTCGAGCGGCTTGCCTTCATGGCCCGCCGGCAGCGTTGAAGCCGTTGATTTCGATAGGTTTATTGCGTTCTGGAACCAGTAGCCCCGCCCGACCCGGTATTGATGGGCGGACACAGGACAATGGCAAATCTTGGCCGAGGGAACGCGAAACTTCTGTTTCCGCATCCAAATCCTGCCATAATCGACCTCCAAGAATTGCCCGAATTCAGGACCACCCGATTCCGCCGGCGCACGAGGACGACTTCGTGCCCGGATTGACCGCCACGACCCGCCCAGGACCGGTTGCGCAGGTGCGGCCCCCTGATCGCCTGACTTGACGGAGCTGACCTGCCTGTGACGCGTTTTCGCCCCCTGCCCAAGTCCCTGCCCGCATCCCTGTGCCTTGCTGGCGCCCTTGCGCTGTCGGCCTGCGGCGCGTCGACTACCCCCACGCGCGACCTGCCCGAGCGTCGGGTCGGCCCCGAGCTGACGCAGACGGTGCCGGCGATGAACCAGTTCGGCACCGCCCAGACCGAGGCGCCGACGCGGTCCAACGCGCAGATCGTCGCCGATTTCATCGAGCTTAGCTTCCAGATGGAATCGGGCCGCCGGATCGAGCGGCTGTCGCGGTTCGAGGGCCCGGTCACCATCGCGGTCGCGCCCGGCGCGCCGGCCTCGCTCTCGCCCGATCTCGACCGGCTGATCGAACGGCTGCGGCAGGAAGCGCGGATCGACATTCGCCGCGTCGCCCATGGCCGCGAGCCCGCCAGCATCACCATCGAGACGCTGCCGCGCGAGCGGATGCAGCGCATGGTGCCCGAGGCCGCCTGTTTCGTGGTCCCGCGCGTCAGTTCCTGGGCCGAGTTCCGCCGCACCCGGAACTCGCGCGAGATGGATTGGACCACGCTCGATGTCCGCGAGCGGGTCGCGGTGTTCCTGCCCAACGACGTCGCCCCGCAAGAGGTGCGCGATTGCCTCCACGAAGAGGTGGCGCAGGCGCTGGGGCCGCTCAACGACCTCTACCGGCTCGACGATTCGATCTTCAACGACGACAATTTCCATGCCGTCCTCACCGGCTACGACATGCTGATCCTGCGTGCCTACTACGACGACGCGCTAGGCTCGGGCATGTCCCAGTCCGATGTCGCCGCCGTGTTGCCCGGCGTGCTCGCCCGGCTGAACCCGCGCGGCCAGTCCGGCGGCCGCACAGCCGAATCCTCGGTCACCCCGCGGCCCTGGATCGAGGCGATCGAGACCGCGCTCGGCCCCGGCACGCGTGATACCCAGCGCGTCAACGCGGCCGAACGTGCCGTCGCCATCGCACGCCAGTCCGGCATGTCGGACGCGCGGCTCGCCTTCAGCTATTTCGCGCTCGGGCGGCTGTCGCTCGCCACCGATGCCGAGGGGTCGGTGAACGCCTTTCTCGCTGCCGCCAACATCTACGACCGCATCGCGCCGAACGGCATCCACGCCGCCCATATCGACATGCAGCTTGCCGCTTTCGCGCTCAGCTCCGGCCGCCCGGATGAGGCGCTGCGCCTCAGCGGCCAGGCGATGCCGGCCGCGACGCGGGCGCAGAATGCCTCGCTCCTGTCGACGCTTCTGATGATCCGGGCCGAGTCGCTTGATGCGCTCGGGCGCGCCTCCGAGGCGCGTCAGGTCCGGCTCGACAGCCTTGCCTGGGGCCGGTATGGCTTCGGCAACACCGCGGCGGTGGGTGCGCGCCTGACAGAGGTCGCCGCCCTCGCGCCGTGAGCGACACGGGCGAGCGAGGCGACGGACCATGCTGAATTTCATCGGGGGCGGCCTCGGCATCGCGCTGGGTTTGCTGGTGGCCCGCCGCAAGGGTGGCAACCGGCTCGACCTGCTGCATTACGCCACGATCTTCGGCATCATCGGCTTCATCCTAGGCGCCTTCGCGATGCTTGTGATCCCGGCGCCGGGCTGACATCCTCGGGCGCATGTTCCTGCCCTTCTTCGAAACCCTCCGGGCCGCGCGCATTCCCGTCTCGCTTCGGGAATACCTGAGCTTTCTCGACGGCGTGTCGGCGGGCCTCGTCACCTATGACGTCGACGGGTTCTACTACCTCGCCCGCACCGCGATGGTGAAGGACGAACGCCACCTCGACCGCTTCGACCAGTGCTTCGCCCATGCCTTCGGCGGTCTGGAGGCGATCACCCCTGACCAGGTTCTGGAGGCCGCCGAGATCCCGCCCGAGTGGCTGGAGAAGCTGGCCGAGAAGCACCTGACGCCCGAGGAACGCGCCGAGATCGAGGCGCTCGGCGGCTTCGACAAGCTGATGGAGACGCTGCGCGAGCGGCTGAAGGAGCAGCAGGGGCGCCACCAGGGCGGATCGAAGTGGATCGGCACCGCCGGCACCTCGCCCTTCGGTGCCTACGGCTACAACCCCGAAGGCGTGCGGATCGGGCAGGAGGAAAGCCGCCACCGCCGCGCCGTGAAGGTTTGGGACAAGCGCGATTTCAAGGATTTCGCCGACGACGTTGAGCTCGGCACCCGCAACATCAAGGTGGCGCTGAAACGCCTGCGCCAATGGGCCCGCGACGGCGCGGCCGAGGAACTCGACCTCGACGGCACCATCCGCGCCACCGCCGAACAAGGTTGGCTCGACGTGAAGACCCGGCCGGAACGGCGCAACGCGGTGAAGGTGATCCTGTTCCTCGACGTCGGCGGCTCGATGGACGACCACGTGAAGGTGGTGGAGGAGCTGTTTTCCGCCGCCAAGGCCGAGTTCAAGCACCTCGAACACTACTATTTCCACAACTGTCTCTACGAATCCGTCTGGCGCGACAACCGCCGCCGCTGGACCGAACAGATCCCGACCCACGAGGTGATGAACACCTATGGCTCTGATTACAAATGCATCTTCGTGGGCGACGCCAGCATGTCGCCCTACGAGGTCGCCTTTGCCGGCGGCGCGAACGAGCACTGGAACGAGGAAGCCGGGCAGGTCTGGCTGGAACGCGCCCGCGCGCAGTGGCCCGACCACCTGTGGATCAACCCGGTGGCCGAACGGCTCTGGGGCTACACCCAGTCGATCGGCCTGATCTCCCAGATCTTCGAGGGTCGCATGGTGCCGATGACGCTGCAGGGAATCGACCGGGGCATGCGCGAGTTGGGCCGCTGAGTGCGCCCCGCACCCCGGCGCTTGGCTATCTGTGGCGCCACCATCGCATCGGGGTGGTCGGCCTCGCCCTCGCGCTGGTCGTCGCGCTGGTCTTCGCGGTCCGGCTGGCACTGTTCACGATCTACTGGGCCGACACCGCCCATCGCGACCAGCCGATCGCGGGCTGGATGACGCCGGGCTACGTTTCGCATTCCTGGGACGTGCCGCCCGAACTCATTCGCGCTGCCCTGCCCGCCGCGCCCGCGCCCCGGCCCGGCACCCATCCGACCCTGTCGCAAATCGCCGAGGCCGAAGGCGTGCCCCTGTCCGACCTGATCGCGCGGTTGCAGGTCGCCATCGACGCGGCGCGCGCCGAATGACCGAGGCGATCCTCGCCCTGGTCCCGGTCTACGGTCTGGCGCTGATCGCCGTTGCCACCTTCCTGTCCTGCCTCGCCCTGCCGATCCCGGCGTCGCTGGTGATGCTCTCGGCGGGCGGCTTTGCCGCCGTCGGCGACCTGGTGCTGTGGCAGGCCGGGGCTGCGGCGCTGGCCGGCGCGATCGCGGGCGACCAGCTTGGCTACCAGATCGGCCGCGTCGGCGCGCGGGCGCTGGCCGGCCACCCGCTGTCGCCCCGGCGGGCGGCGCTGATGGCAAAGGCCGCGTGCTACGTCCACGACAAGGGCGCCTGGGCGGTATTCTTCAGCCGCTGGCTGGTCTCGCCGCTCGGGCCCTACGTCAATTTCGCCGGCGGCGCCGCGCGGCTCGACTGGGCGCGGTTCACCCGCGCCGGCACCGCCGGCGAGACGGTCTGGGTCACGCTCTACATCGGCCTCGGGGCTGCCTTCGCCGATGAAATCCTGGCCCTTGCCGACGTGACGGGCACCGCCTCGGGGCTTCTGGCCGCACTGGCCGTCGCGGCGGCGCTTGCCCTGTGGCTGCGCGCGGCCCTGCGCCAGCGCAGCGAGGCGCGAACCCGCGAGGGGCTGGAAGTTTCGCCCCGGCACCACACCTAATGTCGGGCGAACATGCAATCAAAGGAGCGCGCGACATGGCGATCAAGAAACACGGCTCGGCGAACTGGAGCGGCACGCTGAAGGACGGCACCGGCAAGGTCTCGACCCAGACCGGCGTGCTGAAGGGCCAGCCCTACGGCTTCAAGACCCGCTTCGAGGGCGAGACCGGCACCAACCCGGAGGAGCTGATCGGCGCGGCCCATGCCAGCTGCTTTGCGATGGCGCTGTCGGGGCAATTGGGCCAGCATGACCTCGAGGCCGAGGAGATCACCGCGACCTCCACCGTCTCGCTGGAAAAGGGCGATGCCGGCTTTTCCATCACCAAGATCCACCTCGACGTCACCGCCAAGGTGCCCGGTGCGAACGACGATACCTTCCAGACCGCCGCGAAAGCCGCCAAGGAAGGCTGCCCGGTGTCCAAGGTTCTGGCCGGCGCCGAGATCACGATGGACGCGAAACTTGTGGGCTGAGGCCCCTTCTGCCGGCGGGGCGTTTTGGCCCGTTGCCCGCCCCCCGGCACGGCCCCATATTCAGCCCATGTTGAAGCTCACCCCGATCCTGCTCGCCATCGGCTATGCGCTGGTGATGTACCAGTTCTCCGCCTGGCGCACCAAGCGCGAGCTGGACGCCCGCTCGACCGAGCTGGCCGACCCGCAGTTGCGCGGGCACATGGCGCGGATGGCCGAAGCGCTGGGGGTGGAGCGCATCCGCGTGAACATCTACGAGATCGACCCGGTGAACGGGCTGGCCGCGCCCGACGGGCGGATCTTCCTCACCCGAGGGTTCTACAACAAGTACCGCGCGGGCGAGGTTACCGGCGAGGAATTGGCCAGCGTCGTCGCGCACGAACTGGGCCACGTGGCCCTTGGCCACTCGCGGCGGCGGATGATCGACTTTTCCGGCCAGAACGCCGTGCGCGTGGCGCTGGCGACCGTGCTCGGCCGGCTGGTGCCCGGCGTCGGCGTCTGGATCGCCAACATGCTGGCGGGGATGCTGGCAGCCCGTCTGTCGCGGCAGGACGAATACGAGGCCGACGCCTATGCCGCCGCCCTGCTGACCAAGGCTGGCATCGGCACGACGCCGCAGAAATCGCTTTTCACCAAGCTCGAGGCGCTGACCGGCATGGGCGGGCGCGGCATGCCGGCCTGGCTGATGAGCCACCCCAAGACCGAGGATCGCGTGCGCGCGATCGAGGCGCTGGAGGCGCGCTGGACGCGGGAATTGCCGCAGGAGTGACGCTCAGCCGAGCGCCTTCGCCAGCCGCGGCAGGCGCACCCGCTTCAGCAACGCGCGAAGCGGCATCGCCTTGGGCGACAGTGTTTCGGCCTTGGCATGGACCGCGCCCACGACCTCCGCCACCAGCTCCGGCGCCTCCAGCCACATGCCATAGAACGCCGCATCGGGGTGGGTCGCCTCGATCCCGTGCGGTCCCAGCTCCGCCCGCGGGAAATCGCGCAGGTTCAGCGTCAGGATCGTGTCGGCCCGCCCCGTGATCGCGGTCGCGAGCACATGGATGTCGCCGCTGTCGGGCAGCCAGAGCTGTGCCTCGCGCGCGGGGTCTGCTGTCACAAGAGCCTTGGGGAAATGCGCGCCCAGCAGCGCGATCTCGCCGCGTGCCATGGTCTCGTCCGCCGCGCCGCCGTGGCGCGCGGCGGTGCGCGCCCATTCCTCCAGCAGCCGCTCGGACCAGAGCGGCGTGAACAGCCCCGCCCGCGCCAGCCCCAGCGTGATCTCGCGCAGCACCGTCGGATAGAGCACGCAGGCGTCGATCACCGCCTTCATGGCATCAGCCGGAACGCCACCGCCTTGAGGTATCCGGTTTCGGTCAGCGCCGGGTGCTGCGGATGGTCCGGCCCGGCGAAGCCGGTGTGGATCAGCCGCGGGTCGCGCCCCGCCCGCCCGATCCCGCGCAGGCACGCTGCGCGAAACTTGCCGAGGTCGGCGGCGTGGGAACAGGAGCAGAGGATCAGCACGCCCCCCTCCGCCACCAGCGCGGCGGCGAGCCGCGCGACCCGCTCATAGGCCCGCAGCCCCTGTTCCAGCGCCTGCTTCGCGGGCGCGAAGGCCGGCGGGTCGCAGATGACGAGATCGAATGTCGCCCCCTCGCCCGCCAGCGCCTCCATCTGCGCGAAGGCGTCGCCCTGCCGCGTCGCGAGCTTGCCTTCCACGCCCATCGCCGCCGCGCCCTCCCGCGCAAGGCTCAGCGCAGGCTCCGACGCATCGACCGCGACGGCCTCGGGCGCGCCCGCGGCAAGACAAGCCAGCGCGAAGCCGCCCACATGCGAGAACACGTCGAGCACCCGCGCGCCCTTCGCCAGCCGCGCGGCAAACCCGTGGTTGTCGCGCTGGTCATAGAAGAGGCCCGTCTTTTGCCCGCCCATCACGTCGGCCATGTAGACAGCGCCCGACATCGGCACCGGGATCGGCGCCTCGGGCGCTGCGCCCGCCAGCACGCCCGTCACCTCCGCCAGCCCCTCGGCCAGCCGCGCGCGGGACGTGCCGTTCTTGACCAGATTGGTGCAGCCGGTGGCGGCGAGAAGGCCGCGCACCAGCATCTCTTCCCGCTCCTCCAGCCAGATCGCGTTCGGCTGCATCACCAGCGTGTCGCCGAAGCGGTCGACGATCAGGCCGGGCAGCCCGTCGCCCTCGGCGTGGATCAGCCGGTAGAAGGGCGCGTCGTAAAGCCTTTCGCGCAAACCCAGCGCGGCCTCGATCCGGGCCGAAAGCCAGGTCTCGTCGATCACCGCTGCCGGGTCGCGGTCGAGCAGGCGCAGGCCGATCTTGGCCTCCACAGTCGCCACGCCGAGACCCAGCGGCTGGCGCTCGGCATCCTCCAGCACGGCCAGCGCGCCGGGCGGGATGGCGCGCGAGCGGCGGTCGAGCACGAGATCGTCCTGCCATGCCCAGGGGTGGCCATGGCGGATGCGACGGGCGTCGGCCTTGGGTCGCAGGCGGATTACCGGATAGGACAAGGGGGGCATGGTCATGCCCCCCTCTAGCGTCCCGTCACAGGGAACGGAAGATCAGTTCGAAAGGCCGGCGCCCGCGATCACTTCGGCATAGGGGGCCGGGAACTCGACCCGCGCCCACTCCTGCAGACGCTCGGTGATGCGCACGCGCTGGGTGATGCCCTGCGCCTCGGCGGCCAGCGCCTGGCTGCCGCCATAGGCGCGGAAGGTCAGGTCGACATCGCGCGGCCCGGACAGGATCGCGCCGGTCTCGGCATGGCGCACGGTCAGGACGAACTCGATCTCGTGCTCGCCGCCGATGGTGTAGCGGGCGCGTTCGCTGAGCGCGTGGAACCGGGTGACTTGCAGCGACACGATCACCGGCGTCGCGGCGCCCGCGCGGGGCTGCATGACCGGGGCGAGCGCGCTGGTCAGGATCTCCTCGACCTGCGCGTAACGGTCGCCCGGCGCATCCTCGCGCCAGACGATGTCGGCGGAGGGTTTGATGGAATTGGCTTCGGACACGCTGAGCGAGCGCGGCACGTCAATTTCGACGGCGCTGATCGACCAGTCCTGGGTCTGGACGTCGATCACCGGGGCGACGGAGTTGAAGGACGCGTTCCGCGACACGTCGAAGGGCGTGCCGCAGGCCGAAAGGCCCAGCGCTGCCGCGATGATCAGGGCGGGTGTGGTGAAGAAACGGTTCATTGCCTGGCCTCCTTGCCGCTTTTCCAGCGGGCGTTGTCGGGCCTGTGCGTGTCTGGCCCCTGCCATCTTGCCTCTGATGACGCGGTAACTGTGACGCGAAGGCAGGGCAGAACCGCGGAAGCCGCGGGTCGGCGCGGCGGTTTTCCAAAGGTCTTTTCCGGTTGGAATTGCGGCGGATTTCCGGCGCCGCTGGCCGCGGGGTGCCGTCAGTCGCCCTTCAGTCCCGCCATCGCGGCGCGTGCGCCGGCCATGATCCAGGCGTGTTCCGAGGCGACGAACCAAGCGTTGAACCCGTGGTGCTCCAGCGCCCTGCCCGCCTCGGCATGGGGCACGAAGGTGGCGTAGCCCTTGCCCGCCGTCTGCGCCGCGCGGCCGACGCGGGCCATCGCCTCCTGCAGCTCGGCGCTGGTTACGTCGGTCTTGCCATAGGCCACAGACAGGTCGGCGGGGCCGAGAAACAGCGCGTCGATGCCCTCGACCGCCGCGATTTCCTCGCAGACCTCGACCGCCTCGGGGTCCTCGATCTGGGCGAAGACGACGGTCTCGTCCCGGCTGCCCGCCAGGTGGCCGGCCATGTCGGTGGTGCCGAAACCGGCGGCGCGGGTCGAGCCGGCATAGCCGCGCCCGCCATGGCCGAAATGCGCGGCGCGCGCCACGCCTTTGGCGGTGGCGACATCCGTGACATGGGGCACGACGACGCCGGTGGCGCCGAGGTCCAGCGCCGCGCCAATCTCGACCGGGTTGGCGGAGGGCACGCGGACCAGCAGCGGCAGGCCGGCCGCGCGGGCGAGCGCCCCGCAAACATTCATCGCGGCACGGTCGAAGGGCGCGTGTTCCGCGTCGAGGCAGACGAAATCGAGCCCGCCGAGGATCAGCACCTCGAGCACGTCGATGGCGGGTGTCTTCATGAAGGTGCCGACCAGCGGCGCGCGACCGACAAGATCGCGGCGGAACGATGCAGTGCCCATGTCTCTTCCCTCCCGGTTCAGGCGACACTGGCCGCCGCCCTTGGGGAATGCAAGGCGCGGCTAGAGCGTCGCGCGGTCGGCGCGGGCAAGCTCCGGCGCGGGGGGCGTGGATGCGGGCGGCACAGGCGCGGGCGGCAGGCAGATGGCGCGGCGCCCGCCAAGCTTGCCGAGGCGGCCATGGGCCAGCACCCGCCCCTCCCCGGTTTCCAGCGCAACCTCCTGCAGATCGGCGGGGCCGAAGGGCAGCAGGTCGCCCACGGAAAGCCCCTGCACCTCCGACAAGGGCCGCGTCACCCGCATCAGCACCACGTCGAGCGGCAGGCGCAGCGTGTCGATCAGGCGCGCGCGCGCTGCGACCCAGCCGGGATCGGGCGGGCGGGCCGCATCCGGCGCCGCGCCCTTCGCCTTGGCCGGGTCGACAGGCAGTGCCATCACGCAGCGCGCGCGACGCTCCACCCCGTCGAAACCCACCTCCGCCGCGATGACCATGTACGAGGCTTCCGGCAGCAGCAGCGTGATCTGGCCGCGATCCTTGACCCGGCTGCCATAGCTCATCCGGTCGGGCCAGTCGCGGCCCGCCAGCCCTGCGGTCTCACGCGCGAAGGCGGCCAGCGCCAGGTCGATGAAATCGCGCGCCAGCGCCTCGTCGATCCGCGTCACGCCGCGCGGCGGCAGGCTGATGGCTTCGACCCGGCCGGTGGTCTGCACCTCGACCAGCGCGTCGATCAGCCCGGCGTCGAGCGCGAGCAGGCCGCGCAGCCCCCCCGCCTCCAGCACCGCGACGAGCCCGTGACCGGGCAACGAGGCGATGGCAGCCTCCAGATCCTGTCCGGGCGCGACCGTGACCGCGCCCGGCATCAGCCCCAACCCCTCGAAGGGCGTCGCCGCGTGGCGCAAGGCGCGGCCAATTCCCCGCCCGATCGCAGCGCCGAGGTCGGGTGGCGCGACCGGCGCGCGGGCATGGGCCGCAATCTTGCGGCGGAGCACCGAGGCTTGGGCGGGGGCGGTCATTGCGGTCGGGCAGGCTCCGGATATGGGACGCCCCAACCTGCCACGCGGCAGGTTAAGAAGCCGTGAACCGGATCACGCCGCGCGCAGCGCGCGGGCGGGCAGCCGCACGCGGAAGCGCACGCCGCTGTCGCTCGGGATATAGATCAGCCCGCCGCCCAGCCGGTCCATGATCTCGCGGCTGATCGCCAGCCCAAGCCCCGCCCCCGGCGCGCCCCGCGCGGTATCGGCGCGGGCGAATTTCTCGAAGATCAGCGCCCGCTGCCGCGCCGGGATGCCGCTGCCGTTGTCGGCGAATTCCACCTCGACCCGGCCGGGCAACTGGCGCACGGAAATCGTCAGCACCGGCGCCTCCGCGTCGCAGTATTTCTGCGCGTTCGAGATCAGGTTGATGAAAACCTGCGCCAGACGATCGGCATCGGTCCAGATCGCCACCGTCTCGGTCTCTCGGTCGCGCGCGATGGCGAGCCGACCGGTCTCGGCCTGCGCGCCGGCGGCATGGATGGCGCGGTCGAGCACGTCGCAAAGCTGCGCCTCGCCCTCGTGCAGCGTCACCCGGCCATGCTCCAGCACCGACAGGTCCAGCAGATCGTCGAGCAGCCGCGTCAGCCGCAGGCTCTCGTCATGAATGATCTTGGAAAACCGCGTCCGCGCGCTGTCGTCCAGCGTGTCGCCCTGCATCAGGATCTCGGAGAACGCCCGGATCGAAGTCATCGGCGTGCGCAGCTCGTGGCTGATCTGGCTCAGGAACGCGTCTTTCTGCTTGGACAGCTCCGTCAGCTTGGCGTTCACCTCGCGCAGCCGCGCGGCGGTCTGGGCCAGCTCGGTCGATTTTGCCTCGAGCTGGCTGGAATATTCCATGATCTGCGCCGTCTCGTCGGCCACCGCGAGCAGGTCGCGCACCGACACGCTCGCGCCCCCGATGATCTGCGCCACCATCGCATGCGCCGTCGCGGCACCCACCGAACCCGCCAGCTCCCGCTCCAGCTTCTCGAGGAAATCCGGCGTCGGCTCCGGCACCCCATTGGCCCGCCCCTGCGCCTCGGCCGCCGTGGTGAAGAGCTGCGCCGCGCGCGCCGCGCCCAGAATTCGTTGCGCCATGATCAGCAGATCGTCGGCCATGCCGACCGCGCCCTGCCAGCCATAGAGCGGGCGGGAATGGTCGTAGACATTCACGAATTGCGCGCCCTGCAAGCGTTCCATCGGGCTCGGGAAGGACAGGAGCGAGCCGAGGATGAAGAGCAGCGTGTTGATCCCCATCGACAGCACCATCGCGGTCAGGAGCGGGTCGGTGGCTTGCAGGCCCAGCGGCGTCGCGGGGCTGAGCCAGCCGATGCCGAAGGGTCCGGCCTCCAGCACCGCCGGCATCAGCCCGCCGGTTTCCGCCACGTTGGGGATCAGGAGAAGCCAGGCCCAGATCACGAAGCCGGACCCGATGCCCAGCGCCGCCCCGATCCGCGTGGCCCCGCGCCACAGGATCCCGCCCAGCAGCGCCGGCAGCACCTGCGCCACGCCCAAAAACGCGATCAGCCCGATCTCGGCCAGCGCATCGGCGCCGCCCGACAGCCGGTAGTAGCCATAGCCCAGGAACAGCATCCCCCCGATCGACACTCGGCGCGCGCCCAGCGCCACGCGGCGCATGTCGCCCGACATCGGGTCGTCGTGCCGCGTCAGTTGCAGCCAGAGCGGCATGATGATGTGGTTCGACAGCATCGTCGACATCGCCAGCGCCGCAACGATCACCATCGAGGTCGCGGCCGAGAACCCGCCGAGGAAGACCAGCAGCGCCAACCCCTCCTGCCCCAGGTCCAGCGGCACCGTCAGCACGAAGAGGTCGGGGTTGCCCTCGGTCCCGTAGGTCTCGAGGCCGACCACCGCGATCGGCACCACGAAGAGGCTGATGAGCAGCAGGTAGAGCGGAAAGGCCCAGGCGGCGGTCGCAAGGTGGCGCTCGTCCGAGTTCTCCACCACCAGCACCTGGAACATTCGCGGCAGGCACAGGATCGCGGTACCCGCCAGCGCCGTCAGCCCGAGCCAGCGCGCACCGTTCCAGCCCGCCTGCGACACCGGGCTCTCCTCGATCCTTCGCAGCATGTCCGCGGGTCCGTCCGCCACGCCCCAGACCACGAAGATGCCCACGGCAAGGATTGCGGTCAGCTTCACGATCGCCTCGACCGCGATCGCCGACACCAACCCCGGATGCCGCTCGTTCACGTCGAGCGAGCGGGTGCCGAAGATGATGGTGAAGAGGGTCAGCCCCGCCGCGACCCAGATCGCCGTCTGCTGCGTGTCGGGTGCGCCGAAGGCGCTCGGCCCGGCAAAGACCGAAAAGGACAGCGTCACCGATTGCAGTTGCAGCGCGATGTAGGGCGTGGTGCCCAGCACCGCGAGCAGCGTCACCAGCGCGGCGAGCCCGCCGGACTTGCCATAGCGGCTGGAAATCATGTCGGCGATGGAGGTGATGCGCTGCGCCCGGCCGATCCGCACCATCTTTCGCAGCAGCCAGAACCAGCCGATGAAGACCAGCGTGGGGCCAAGGTAGATCGTCAGGAACTCCAGCCCCGTCCGCGCCGCCGAGCCGACGGCGCCGTAATAGGTCCAGGCGGTGGCGTAGATCGACAGGCTCAGCGTGTAGGTGATCGGCGATTTCAGCCAGCGGGCCTTGCCCTCTGCCGCGCGTTTCTCGGCCAGGAAGGCGACGCCGAAGAGCATGGCCACATAGACCACGCAGACCGCGACGAGACCGTCGAAGCTGAGCATCAGCGCGTCTCCCCGGTGGTGCCGTCCTCGGAGGTCGCGCCCCCCGAGCCGGCCGGGTCGCTGCGCATCAGCGCGCGCGAGACGAAGGCGGTCAACCCGATCAACCCGGTCCAGACGATGAAGTAATAAACCAGCCAGCCCGACAGTTGCGGGTCGCCCTCGGGCGCCTCGCCGCGGATGAAGGTCGGGCCAAAGATCAGCGCCAGCCCCAGCACCGGTAACAGCCGCGCGGCATCCTGCAGCCGGTTCTGCCGGTAGGTCCGCCGTTCGAGGAACATCCGCCGCGCCATGGCCCCAGCGCCCTAGCCCGGGCCGGTCCCGGCGCGCGCCTCGGCCAGCCGGGTCACCGTCTCGAGCAGTTCGGCGTTCGAGAAGGGCTTGGTGAGGTAGGCGTCGGCGCCCAGTTCCAGCGCGGTCTCGCGGTCCTTGGACTGGCCCTTGGCCGTCAGCATCAGCACCGGCAGGCTCGCCGTGCCAGGCTGCCCGCGCAGGTCGCGCAGGATCTCGAGCCCCGACCGCCCCGGCAGCATCACGTCGAGCACGACGAGATCGGGGGCGGTGCGGACGACGGCCTCTAGCGCGGTTGCGCCGTTGCCATGCCCCTGCACCTCCCACCCCGCACGCGACAGGATGAAACCGATGGCCTCCAGGATGTTCCCCTCATCCTCGATCAGCAAAATGCGCCCGCCCACGGCTGTCCTCCCTTGCCTTGGGTCCACCAAGTTTGCAGCGCGCCGCGCGATTAGGCAATGGGGATGGACGGCCCCCAATCCGGGTCGAGCGCGCGCGCGCCCGGAGCAGCCGCGCCAGCGGCCCGGGCAGCGGATGGCCGCCCCCCGGCCAGCCGCTTTGGTGACGTCAGCGCGCGGATCGGGGTCGTCCGGCGTGGCGGAGATAAACCGCAGACCCCCAACGGAACCGCGGCAGTCCGCGGCCATCCGCTGTCCTCTGTTCCGTTCGGCGCGCCCCTCACCGCCGCGCAGGGCATTCCGTGCGTGGACAGAGGTGGCACCCCGGCCCCGCCGCGATGGTGTGGCCCGCTGCCCCCGTCTCGGCCGGCGTGACCAGCATCACCGCCTGCATCACAGGGGCCGTGCCGAAGCCCGCGGGACCGACCGGCTGGCTCACCGCCCAGGCCCGGAACCGCGTGCCCTGCGGCATCTCGATCAGCGCCGCCTCGGGCTGGCCGGGCCGCGCCAGCGCACGATAGAGAGGCCAAAGCGGGCAGCCCGCCCCGAAGCGGGGGATCGAGAAAGCGGCGAGCCGGCGGCGGAAGATCAGCGCACCCGACCCGTCGCAGACCGCGAGGCCGAAGGGCGGTGCACCCTCGTCCAGCGCCGCCTGCCGTGGCAGGGTCGCGAGGCGGCGCAAGACCAGCGCCACATCGCCCTGCCCCAGCCCAAGCAATGCCGCCGGGTCATGCCCCGCCGCCTCGGCCGCCGGGTGCAGCACCGCCAGCGGCAGCCGCGCGGCGTCGGCGGCATAGGCAGCGAGCCAGCGCGCGCCCAGGTCCCGCGTGGCCGCGTCGGCCATGCCCGCCGCCCGGTCCAGCACCGCCGGGATCGCCGCCGCGCCCTCCGCCTCGATCTCGGGGAAATGGTGGCCCGCCGCCTCGAACATCGCCTCCACCGTCTCGATGGGCGTCGAGGCGGCACGCGGCCCCTCTTCTTCCTCCGCCTCGAAATGCCCCAAAAGCGCGGTCGCCCGCGTCGACAGCCGCTCCGCTTCCTCGTGCAGATTGCGGTGGAACCGCGCGCGCCAGACCGGGTCGAGGTCCGGGTCGCGCACGAGGATGTCCGCGGTCGACCGGATCGCGGCCACCGTCGACAGCACCTCGTGCATCGCGTCGGCCAGCACCGGGTCGTTGCCGATCCGGTCGCGCAGCCCCTCGACCAGCGCCTCCAGCCCCGCGTTGCGTTTCTGCTGCGCCGCGATCAGCCCGGCCCAGCCGGGAAACCGCCCCGCCAGCTCGTCGATCCGCTCGGTCTCGGGCGCGGCGCCGAAGGTCACGGGCAGCGCCAGTGCCGCCGATTGCAGCGCGTCGTACAGCGTCGCGTCCGCTCCTTCGGAGAGCTGCGCCGGCTCCACCCCCAGCGCGCGGGCGATGGCGACCAGCAGCTTGCCCCCGATCCGGCGGCGGTTGTGCTCGATCAGGTTCAGGTAGGAGGCCGAGATGCCGACACCCGCGGCAAGGTCCGCCTGCTTCAGCCCGAGGACAAGGCGGCGCTCGCGGATCCGGTTGCCGGTCAGCTGCGCGCGGCGCGTGGTGGAGGAAACGGGGGGCATGGCGGGGCCTCGACGGCGGGACGGCTGCGGCAGCTTAACAGGAAAGCACTGCGCTGCGAAGGAGTTGTGCGCCGGTTTACAAACCGCGACGGTCCCGATGGAATCTGCTGCACATTTTACCCAACCCCTTCTGCCTGCGCGGGATCAATGCGATCCTGCACCCGGGTTGGGGGCTGTTCCGAACAGGAGGCCCGAGATGACATCCCTTGCCGCCACACCGCCCCTTCCGGTCGCCGCCCCGGCGCATCCGCATGATCCGGCGCTGACCGCGCCCGACATCGGCGCAGCCGGAGTCACTGCCGTCACATCCGTCGCGGCCGCCCGGCACGATCCGGACCGCGCGCCGGATCCGACGACTGTGCCCGCGCCGCTGAAGGGCCTCGGCATCCCGCCGCTGAACACGCGGCAGGTCGGCGATTTCGACAAGATCGACGACCCGCCGCCACCGAAGGGCGTCGACCTGCCGGCCCGGCTGGCCGATCTCGACGCGCCGCCCGCGAACCGTGTGGACCTGCGGCGCTAAAACACGAACAGCCCCGGATCGCTCCGGGGCTGCCGCAGATCGCGGGACTTGGCCTCAGTTCGCAAGCGCCGCGTCGGTCACGGCGTGGGTCCAGGCGCCTTCGGGCTCGGTGGTGATGACCGCGTCGCCGCCTTCCAGCAACGTGCGCACCGTGCGCTCGTAGCTGTCCACGTCGAGCGTGCCGTCGCCGCCTTCGACCAGCAGCGCGATCTCGCCCATCATCCGGGTCTGGTGGGTTTCCGTCTGCGCGCCGGTCTCGTCATAGTCGAGCACGATCATCGCCGCCTCGTCCGGGTTCTCGGCCGCCCACTGCCAGCCGCGCATGGAGGCGCGCACGAAGCGGGTCATCTTGTCGAAGAACGCCGGATCTTCGAGGTTTTCCTCGAGCACCCAGATCCCATCCTCCAGCGTGTCGACCCCGTATTCGGAATAGCGGAAGGTCACCAGTTCGTCCGGCGACACGCCGGCGTCGATGATCTGCCAGTACTCGTTGTAGGTCATGGTCGAGATGCAATCGGCCTGCCGCTGCAGCAGCGGGTCGACGTTGAAGCCTGCCTGAAGCAGCGTGACACCGCTCTCCGAGCCGTCGACCGGGATGCCGAGCTGGTTCATCCAGCCGAGAAACGGGTATTCGTTGCCGAAGAACCAGTGCGCGACCGTGTGGCCGGCGAGGTCCGCAGGCTCCTCGATGCCGGCGTCGGCCCAGCAGGTCAGCTGCAGGCCCGAGCGAACGAAGGGCTGGGCGATGTTCACCACCGGCAACCCGCGCTCGCGCGCGGCCAGCGCCGAGGGCATCCAGTTCAGCATCGCGTCCGCGCCGCCGCCCGCCAGCACCTGCGGCGGTGCGATGTCGGGACCGCCGGGCAGGATGGTGACATCGAGGTTCTCTTCCTCGTAATAGCCATTCTCGAGCGCCACGTAGTAGCCCGCGAACTGGGCCTGCGTGACCCATTGCAGTTGCAGCCGCACCTCGTCCTGCGCCTGCGCCGCGGTGGCGGCGAGGCCCAGAGCCAGGGCCGGGATCAGTGTCTTTTTCATTGTCTACCCTCCAGTTGGTTCAGTCTTGTTGTCGTCTGCTCAGCCCCGCCGTTGGGATGGGTGCCAGAAGGTCAGCCGGCGCTCGACCAGCGCGACGAGGCCGTAGAACCCCGATCCGGCCAGTGCTGCGACGGCAATCTCGGCCCAGACCATATCCATGGCCAGCCGCCCCATCTCGATTTTTATCCGAAAGCCCATTCCGACCGTGGGAGAGCCGAAAAATTCGGCGACAATCGCCCCGATCAGCGCAAGCGTCGTGCAGATCTTCAACCCGTTGAAGATGAAGGGCAGCGCGGAGGGCAGGCGCAGCTTCATCAGGGTCTGGCCGTAGCTGGCGGCGTAGGTCTGCATCAGGTCGCGCTGCATCGCGTCCGACGCCTTCAGCCCCTGCACGCAATTGACCAGCATGGGGAAGAACACCATCGCCACGACCACCGCCGATTTCGACTGCCAGCCGAAGCCGAACCACATCACGAAGATCGGTGCGGTGCCGACGATGGGCAGGGCCGCGATGAAATTGCCGACGGGCAGCAGCCCGCGTTGCAGGAAGCCCGAGCGGTCGACGGCGAGCGCGGCCAGGAACGCGCCGCCGC
Source organism: uncultured Roseicyclus sp. (assembly GCA_937139335.1). Lineage (GTDB taxonomy): Bacteria > Pseudomonadota > Alphaproteobacteria > Rhodobacterales > Rhodobacteraceae > Roseicyclus. The sequence continues at coordinate 136,950 of CAKZPN010000036.1, forward strand.
AGCCGAGGATGTAGCCCGCGAGCGCGCCCTTCAGGATCGTCTGCCGGAAATCGGCCCAGAGGATGTCGGTCTCCGTCACCATCCGCGCCCAGATCGCCGAGGGCGCGGGCAAGATGACGAAGCTGATGTCGTAAAGCCGCACCGACAGCTCCCACAGGACCAGCAGCGTCACCCCGAAGATCAGCGGCACGATGAGGCGCAGGCCCGACACGGCGACCCGGTTCGCCAGTACCGCGTTCAGTGCCCAGGCGCCGAACCAGACAGCGAGGATCAGGGCCAGCCGCGCATCGGTCAGCATCGCCAGCGCGATCAGCGCGGCGCCAAGCGCGGGCAGCGTCCAGGGGGGCATCACCGTTGCCCTCATGCCTGAGCCCCCATGCGTTTCAGAGTGAATTTTTCCAGCACGCCCAGCAAGATCACCAACGCCGCCGCGCAGATCGCGGCCATGAACAGCGCCGACCAGATCTGGATCGTCTGGCCGTAATAGCTGCCGGTGAGCAGCCGCGCACCGAGGCCGAAGCGGGCACCCGTAGGCAGTTCCGCCACGATGGTGCCGACCAGCGCCGCGGCGATGGAGACCTTGAGCGAGGTGAAGAGGAACGGCACCGAGGCCGGCAGGCGCAGCTTCCAGAAGGTCTGGCCGCGGCTGGCCGACCAGGTCCGCATCAGGTCGAGGTCCATGACCCTCGGGCTGCGCAGCCCCGCCACCATGCCGACGACGACCGGGAAAAAGCTCAGGTAGGCCGAGATCAGCGCCTTGGGCACCAGCAGCTTGGTATCCTCGCTGATGATCCCGGCGCTGACGGCATTGTTCAGCGCCGGCAGGTTCGACACCACCACCACGATGATCGGCGCGATGGCGAGGATCGGGATGGTTTGCGACGCGATGGCCCAGGGCATGACGCTCATGTCCATCGCGCGCGAATGCACGATGCCGACGGCGAGCAGGATACCGAGGAACGTGCCGATCAGGAAGCCGAGCAGCGTGGGCCAAAGCGTGTGATAGGCGTGAAACAGCAGGTTGCGCGGGTTGCCCTGCATCTCGCCGCGCCGCTCGCGCATCACCGGCTCGCCCACGGTGGTGTTCCAGATCTCGGCGAATACCTGGTGCGGGGCGGGCAGCACCGGGCGTTCCTGCGTCATCGTCGCCGCCACGATCTCCATCGTGGTCATCTCGAGATCCTGCCGCTGGATCTGGTCCAGCGTCCAGGCGCGGTTCATCATCACCGAGGCCGCGTACCAGATCGCGACGATGGCCAGCACGACGGTCAGCACTGGCAGAACCGCCCCCGACACCGCGCCAAAGGCACGCGCGCCGCGGGACGGCGCCATATCCGCGACCGCGCTCATCCCTGCCCCCGCTGCGGCCAGACGATCAGCGCAACCGCGATGATGCCAAGGGCCAGCCCCGCCGCCTGCTGCAGCGTCGGGCGCTCGCCGAAGACGGTAAGCCCCACGGCGCTGGCCAGCACCAGTTGCAGCACCGCCGACACCGAGATCGCGACCGCCATGCCGCTTTCGCGCATCAGCCGCACCATCATCAGGTTGCCGAGCGTGTAGAGGATAAGCGCCACGACCAGCACGCCGAGCTTGCCGTTGTCGACGTAGGAGCGGAGCGAGACGCTCGCGGCCAGGAACACCGCCATCGCGCCGGACAGCCAGAGCATCAGACCTGCGCCCATCGTGCCCCCTCAGTCGTCATAGGCATGCCCCGCGCGCAGCCCCTCGCGGACGCGGTGGGCGATGGCGAGAAATTCCGGCGTGTCGCGGATGTCGAGCGGGCGGTCCCGCGGTAGGTCGCTCTCGATGATGTCGGTGATCCGGCCGGGACGCGGGCTCATCACGACGATCTTCGTCGAGAGATAGACCGCCTCCGGGATCGAATGGGTGACGAAGCCGATGGTCTTTTCCGTCCGCGCCCAGAGTTTCAGCAGTTGCTCGTTCAGGTGGTCGCGCACGATCTCGTCCAGCGCGCCGAAGGGCTCGTCCATCAGCAGGATGTCGGCGTCGAAGGCGAGCGCGCGCGCGATCGACGCGCGCTGCTGCATCCCGCCCGAGAGCTGCCAGGGGAACCGCTTGCCGAACCCTTCCAGATCAACCAGTTGCAGCACGTTGCTGACGCGCTTTTCCTGCTCGGCCCTGTCGAAGCCCATGATCTCCAGCGGAAGCTTGATGTTCTGCTCGATCGTCCGCCAGGGGTAGAGACCGGCGGCCTGGAAGACGTAGCCATAAGCCCGGTTCCGCCGTGCCTCGTCCGGCGTCATGCCGTTCACGGTGATGCTGCCGCCCGTCGGATGCTCCAGCGCCGCGATGACGCGCAGCAAGGTGGTCTTGCCGCAACCCGACGGGCCGATGAAGCTGACGAACTCGCCCTTGTTGATGGTCAGGGAGACGTCGCGCAGCGCCTGCACCGGGCCGTCCGCGGTCTGGAAGGTAAGGTCGAGATCTTGCGCCACGATCACAGAGACCTGCGGGGCGATGTTGCTGTGAACGGATGCGGCCGGCTGCACCATTACACCCCGGTCGCCGGGATGCCCGTGCGGCTCACCGGGCGCGGCGCGGTCAGCTCTTTCCAGGTCGAGCGCGCGCGGTTCACGGTGCCGTTGCCGGGGCGTTTCACGAACTCTCCATGCCCCTCCTGCGTGCGGATCTCGCCGTCATGGACAGCGACATGCCCGCGCGTCAGCGTGAAACGCGGCAGGCCCTTCACGGCATGCCCCTCGAACACGTTGTAATCGATCGCCGATTGCTGCGTGCCGGCGGTGATGGTCTTTTCCTTCTCGGGGTCCCAGACCACGATATCGGCATCCGCCCCCACCAGGATCGCGCCCTTTTTCGGGTAGCAATTCAGGATCTTGGCGATGTTCGTCGAGGTAACGGCCACGAATTCGTTGGGCGTCAGCCGCCCGGTCGCGACGCCATGGGTCCAGAGCATCGGCATCCGGTCCTCGAGCCCGCCGGTGCCGTTCGGGATCTTGGAGAAATCGCCGACGCCGTAACGTTTCTGCTCGGTCGAGAAGGCGCAATGGTCGGTGGCGACCACGCTCAGCGAGCCCGACATCAGCCCGGCCCAAAGGCTGTCCTGGTGCTTCTTGTTGCGGAACGGCGGCGACATCACCCGGCGCGCGGCATGGTCCCAGTCGGGGTTGAAATACTCGCTCTCGTCCAACGTCAGGTGCTGGATCAGCGGCTCGCCCCAGACCCGCTTGCCCTGCTGGCGCGCGCGGCGGATCGCCTCGTGCGAATCTTCGGACGAGACGTGCACGACGTAGAGCGGCACGCCCGCCATGTCGGCGATCATGATGGCGCGGTTCGTCGCCTCGCCCTCGACCTGCGCCGGGCGGGAATAGGCGTGCGCCTCCGGCCCGGTGTTGCCCTCGGCCAGCAGTTTCGCGGTCAGCTCCGCCACCACATCGCCGTTTTCCGCATGGACCAGCGCGATGCCACCGAGGTCGGCCAAGCGATTGAACGACGCGAACATCTCGTCGTCATTGACCATGAGCGCGCCCTTGTAGGCCATGAAATGCTTGAACGTGTTGATGCCGCGATCCTCGATCACGGGTTTCATCTCGTCGAACACCTGCTCGCCCCACCAGGTCACGGCCATGTGGTAGGAATAGTCGCAGTTGGCGCGGCCGGACTTGTTGTCCCACATCTGCAGCGCGTCGAGCAGGCCCTGGCCGGGCGCGGGCAGCGCGAAATCGACCACCATCGTGGTGCCGCCCGCAAGCGCGGCGCGGGTACCGCTCTCGAAATCATCGGTGGAATAGGTGCCCATGAAGGGCATCTCCAGATGGGTGTGCGGGTCGATGCCGCCGGGCATGACATAGCAGCCGGTGGCGTCCAGCACCTCGTCGCCCGTCAGGCCCTGCCCGATCTCGACGATCCGGCCGCCCTCGACCAGCACATCCGCCGCGTAGCTCAGGTCCGCGGTGACGACCGTGCCGCCCTTGATCACCGTGCTCATGTCATCTCTCCCCGGCTGGTTTCGCGTGGCTCAAATTGCGGGCGTCCTGACGCAGATCATCCGGTCGTCCCGCGTCATCAGCGGCAAAAAGGTCGTCTCGACCCGGCCCTCGTAGCGGTACCAGTAGCAGCCGTCGCTCTCGAGCCGGACCTGGCTCAGATCCTGGCCGGGTGCCGCCAGCGCGCGCACTTCCTCGTTCAGTTCCTCGGTTTCGCCCTCGGGCGTGGCCGAGACACAGGCCGCCAGTCCCAAAATCGCGGCAAGACCCGCATATCGTACCAGTTTCATTCAACAATCTCCGCAGTTTCCACGACAGCGTGGAACAATACATTGGCGCCGGCACTGGCCCAGGCGGGGCTGATCTCCTCCGCCTCGTTGTGGCTCAGCCCGTCTTCGCAAGGGCACATGATCATCGTGGTGGGGTAGATCCGGTTGATCCAGCACGCGTCATGCCCCGCCCCCGACACGATATCCATGTGACTGTAGCCCAGACGTTCGGCCGCGTCACGCACCCGGCCCACGAGCGTCTCGTCGAAGGCCGGCGGGTCGAAGAAACCGACCACCTCGGCGCTGAACTTGACGCCGACTTCGGCGCAGAGACCGGGCGCGCGGGCGTTCAGCTCGGCAACCATTTCCTCAAGCGTTTCAAGGATATGACTGCGGAAATCCACGGTGAAGACGATCTTTTCCGGGATGATGTTGCGGCTGTTGGGGTAGACGTCGATATGGCCGATGGCGCCGACCGCGTTGGGCTGGTGGCGCATCGCGATCTCGTGCACCAATTCGGTCACCTTCGCCAGCCCGCGACCGGCATTGCGGCGCATGTACATCGGCGTGGACCCCGTGTGCTGACCCTTGCCGGTGACGGTGCATTCGATCCAGCGCAAACCCTGCCCGTGGGTCACGACGCCGACGTCCTTGCCCTCAGCCTCGAGGATCGGGCCCTGCTCGATGTGCAGCTCGAAGAACGCGTGCATCTTGCGCGCGCCGACCTTCTCGGAGCCCTTCCAGCCGATCCTCTGCAATTCCTCTCCGAATTTCAACCCCTTGGCGTCGGTGCGCGCATAGGCCCAATCCTGGTCCAGGACCCCGGCGAAGACGCCCGAGGCCAGCATGGCGGGGGCAAATCGCGTGCCCTCCTCGTTGGTCCAGTTGGTCACGACGATGGGGTGCTTCGTCTTGATGTCGAGGTCGTTCAGCGTGCGCACCACCTCCAGCCCCGCCAGCACGCCGAGCACCCCGTCGTATTTCCCGCCCGTGGGCTGGGTGTCGAGGTGGCTTCCGACATAGACCGGCAGGGCATCGGGGTCGGTGCCGGGACGGGTCGCGAACATCGTGCCCATCTCGTCGACGCCGAGGCTCATCCCCGCCGCCTCGCACCAGGATTGGAACAGCGCGCGCCCCTCGGCATCCTCGTCGGTCAGCGTCTGGCGGTTGTTGCCCCCGGCGATGCCCGGCCCGATCTGCGCCATCTCCATCAGCGCATCCCAGAGCCTTTCGCCGTTGATGGTCATGTTCTCGCCGGGTGACGGCATGGTTATCCTTTCGTTCGCAACATCTTGGAGCGCGACCTTAATGCAGACGTTTAAGGATGCCCCGCAACGTGCCGAAGAGCGTGTCGATATCCGATTTCTCGATGATCAGCGGCGGGCTGAGGGCGATGATGTCGCCGGTGGTGCGGATCAACAGGCCCTTGTCATAGGCGTCGAGGAAGGCGGTGAAGGCGCGCTTGGTCGGCTCGCCCGCGATCGGCTCCAGCTCGATCCCCGCGATCAGGCCCATGTTGCGCAGGTCGATCACATGCGGGCAGTCGGTGAGGCTGTGCACCGCATCCTCCCAATAGGGCGCCAGCTCCGCCGCGCGCTCGAACAGACCCTCCTCGCGGTAGGTCTCCAGCGTTGCGAGCCCGGCGGCCGAGGCGATCGGGTTGCCCGAATAGGTATAGCCGTGGAACAGCTCGATCACATGCTCCGGGCCCTGCATGAAGGCGTCGTGGATCTCCTTCGTGGCGAGCACCGCGCCCATCGGGATCACGCCGTTGGTCAGGCCCTTGGCGCAGGTGATCATGTCGGGCATCACCCCGAAATGGTCGGCGGCAAACGGGCTGCCGAGCCTGCCGAAGCCGGTGATGACCTCGTCGAAGATCAACAGGATGCCGTGCTTCGTGCAGATCGCGCGCAGCTTTTCCAGATAGCCCTTGGGCGGCATCAAGACGCCGGTGGAGCCCGCCATCGGCTCCACGATCACGGCGGCGATGGTCTCGGGCCCGTGCAGCGCCACGATCCGCTCCAGCTCGTCGGCCAGCTCCGCGCCATGTTCCGGCTGGCCGCGCGAAAACGCGTTCTTGGCGGGCAGATGCGTGTGCGGCAGGTGGTCGACACCGGTCAGCATCGTGCCGAAGAACTTGCGGTTGTTGACGATCCCGCCCACGGAAATGCCGCCGAAGCCGACCCCGTGATAACCGCGCTCGCGCCCGATCAGCCGCGTCCGCGTGCCCTGGCCGATGGCGCGCTGGTAGGCGAGCGCGATCTTCAGCGCGGTATCAACCGCCTCGGAGCCGGAATTGGTGAAGAAGACATGCTCGAACCGCTCGGGCGCCATGTCGCGCAGCCGCGTCGCCAGCTCGAAGGCCTTGGGGTGGCCCATCTGGAACGCCGGCGCGTAGTCCAGCTCGCCGGCCTGCTTGCGGATCGCCTCGACGATCTTCGGCCGGTTGTGGCCCGCGTTGCAGCACCAGAGCCCCGCGGTGCCGTCCAGAACCTCACGCCCGTCCGCGGTCTTGTAATGCATCCGGTCCGCCGAGACCATCATCCGGGGCGCCTGCTTGAACTGGCGGTTCGCGGTGAACGGCATCCAGAACGCGGACAGATCGTTCGGCACCGGGTTGGAACGGTCGAGGGCCATCGCGGCATTCCCTGTCTTGCCGGTCCGGTCGCGCGCCGCCGAACCGCTGGATTGTTTTTGACCAATTGGTCAAGGCCACGCTAGCAGAGGCGCCATGCCAGTCAACGGCCCGATCGGAACATCGCCCGGATTGTCCGTGAGGGGACGCGCAATGACAAGGCAAATGATGCACAATCAGGCACCCCCGCCCGGCCCCTGTGCGGCGCGCGAAACGGGCTTGCGCGCGCCCGCGCGGGCGGGTCTGATGGCGCTCATGGCGAGCTCGAGACCGCGCACGCGGATCCAGATGAAGAACCGCGAAACCATCCTCGACGCCGCGCTCGAGGTGTTTTCGCAGCACGGGTTTCGCGGCGCCACGCTCGACATGATCGCGGCCGAGGCCGGACTGTCGAAGCCCAACCTGCTCTACTACTTTCCCTCGAAGGAGGCGATCCACGTCACCCTTCTGAGCCAGATGATGGACACCTGGCTCGACCCGCTGCGCGCGCTCGACGCAGGCGGCGACCCGGTCGAGGAGTTGCGCGCCTATGTCCGCCGCAAGCTGGAGATGAGCCGGGATTTTCCGCGGGAATCACGCCTCTTCGCCAACGAGATCGTGCAGGGCGCGCCGCGGATGCAAGACGCGCTGGCGACCGACCTGAAGACGCTGGTGGACGAGAAGGCCGCCATCATCCGCGGCTGGGCCGAGGCGGGCCGGATCGCCGCCGTCGACCCGCACCACCTGATCTTCTCGATCTGGGCGCTGACCCAGCATTACGCCGATTTCGACGTCCAGGTCCGCGCGGTGCTGGGTGAGGGTCGCGACCCGATCCCCGAGGCCGAGAGCTTCCTCGACACGCTCTTCGCGCGCCTGCTCGCGCCCTGATCTTCTCTGTTTCTCAAATATCCTCGGGGGAGCGCGAGGGGGCAGACAGCCCCCTCGCACGGGTCGACGCGCGAAGCGCGGCGAAGCCCCTACTCTGCCGCTTCGCGGGCGCTCGGATTGTTCGGATGCGCGGTCCAGTTCGCGTAATCGTCCGAGACCGGGCGCCCCGTGCGCGGGTCGACCGTGCCTGCCGGCATCCGCTCCATCGTGATGCAATCCTCCACCGGGCAGACGTTCACGCAAAGGTTGCAGGCCACGCATTCGTCGTCCTGCACCTCGAACACGCGGCCCGGTGACATCGAGATCGCCTGGTGCGAAGTGTCCTCGCAGGCGGCAAAGCAGCGGCCGCACTTGATGCAGGCGTCCTGGTCGATGCGGGCCTTGGTGACGTAGTTGAGGTTCAGATACTGCCAGTCGGTCACGTTGGGCACCGCGCGGCCGATCAGGTCAGACAGGCTCATCCCGTGCTGGTCGAGGTATTGCGACAAGCCAGATTTCATCTCTTCCACGATCTTGAAGCCGTAGGTCATCGCCGCCGTGCAGACCTGCACGTTGCCCGCGCCCAAGGCCAGGAACTCCGCCGCGTCGCGCCAGGTGGTGACGCCGCCGATGCCCGAGATCGGCAGGCCGCGGGTTTCCGCATCGCGCGCGATCTCGGCCACCATGTTCAGCGCGATGGGCTTCACCGCCGGGCCGCAATAGCCGCCGTGCGACCCCTTGCCGTCGATCGAGGGCTCGGGGCTGAACGTGTCGAGGTTCACGCCGGTGATGGAGGAAATCGTGTTGATCAGGCTGACCGCATCAGCCCCGCCCGCCTTGGCCGCGCGCGCGGGGTAGCGGATGTCGGTAATATTGGGCGTCAGCTTCACGATCACCGGCATCCGGGTGTTTTGCTTGCACCAACGCGCGACCATCTCGATGTATTCGGGCACCTGCCCGACAGCTGAGCCCATGCCGCGTTCCGACATGCCATGCGGGCAGCCGAAGTTCAGCTCGATCCCGTCCGCGCCGGTTTCCTCGACCAGCGGCAGGATCGCCTTCCACGCCGCTTCCTCGCAGGGCACCATGATCGAGACGACCATGGCCCGGTCGGGCCAGTCGCGCTTCACCTGCTTGATCTCGCGCAGGTTCACCTCCAGCGGGCGGTCGGTGATCAGCTCGATGTTGTTGAGGCCGAGCAGCCGCCGGTCGGCGCCCCAGATCGCACCGTAGCGCGGGCCGTTCACGTTCACGATCGGCGGACCGGCCTCGCCTAGCGTCTTCCACACCACCCCGCCCCAGCCGGCCTTGAAGGCGCGCTCGACGTTGTAGGCCTTGTCCGTCGGCGGCGCCGAAGCGAGCCAGAACGGGTTCGGGGACTTGATGCCGACAAAATCGGCAGAAAGATCGGCCATGGCGCGTCTCCTCGCGTCGGGTCTCAGGTCATGAGCGTCGCCGGATCGACCCCTGCCTCCGTCAGGCGGGCGGTCGCGGCGGCGCGGGTGTCTTCGTCGAAGTCGTCAGGGTGGCTCAGCACGATCGCCTCGGCGGTGTAGCCGGGCAGCGAGCGCGCCATCAGCTCATCGAAGCGCTCGGAGGGGCCGGGCTTGGCCACGATCTTGCCAATGGCGCGCGCCTCGCCGACCTTCTGGATGTCGCGGCGCAGGTAGCTGAGGCGGATGGTCTTGCCCGCCGCCTCGCGCTTGATCTGCTCGACGGCGTGGATCATCTGCCACACGGCGTTTTCGACCGAGCCTTCCTCGCCGTCGGACTGCACGGCGGCAGGCCGACGAAAGGCGGCGTCGCGAACGGGCTCGACGCCAAGGCGTTCGGCATTCGCCATCAGGTTGCGAAGGCCATCGGCATCGGTCATCTCGGCCACGCGGGCGAGGGCCGCGGCGTTGCGGCTTTCGATCTGGGCTTCGGTCTGGGCGGGGGCGGGTTTTTTGGGTTTGTTTTTGCTCATGGGACACCTTGGGTGAGGACCGCGTGGATGTCCATGGCGGCATCGCGGCCCTCGGCCACCGCCGTCACCGTCAGGTCCTCGCCGCCCGATGCGCAATCTCCGCCGGCCCAGACACCGGGGACCGAGGCGCGGCCCGCCCCGGTGACGGCGATCTTGCCGCCGGTGATCTCCAGCGTGCCGGGCGCGCCGTCGAGAGTCTGGCCGATGGCCTTCAGAACCTGGTCGGCGGGGATCTCGAAGACCTCGCCGGTGCCGATCAGCGCGGCGCCCTCGCTGCGGGTGTATTCCAAGCGCAGGCCCGTCACCGCGCCGTTGCCCAGCACCGCCACCGGCATCGCGTTGAAGACGAAGCGCACGCCCCTGGAGGCCGCCAGGTCCTGCTCGTAGCGGCTGGCGGGCATCGCCTCGCGGCCGCGGCGGTAGACCAGTGTGACGTTTTCCGCCCCTAGGAGCTTCGACTGCACGGCGGCGTCGATCGCGGTCATGCCGCCGCCGATGACCACGACGTTGCGCCCGACCGGCAGCGCGGCAAGGTCGCCCGCCTGCCGCAGGTCCGAGATGAAGCCGACCGCGTCCAGCACACCCGCGCGATCCTCGCCCTCGGCCCGCAGCGCGTTGACGCCGGCCAGCCCCATGCCGAGAAAGACGGCGTCGTATTCGCCGCGCAGGCTCTCCAGTGTCAGGTCGCGGCCCAGCGCGCGGCCGGTGTGCAGCGTGATGCCCCCGATCTGCAGCAGCCAGTCGACCTCGGCCCCGGCGAAGCCGCCCACCGTCTTGTAATAGGCAATTCCGTATTCATTGAGCCCGCCGCCCTTGGGCCGCGCGTCGAACAGCGCCACGTCATGGCCCAGCATCGCGAGCCGGTGCGCGCAGGACAGGCCTGCGGGCCCCGCCCCCACCACCGCCACGCGCTTGCCGGTGGGTGCCGCGCGGGTAAACGGATGCACGCCCGCGGCCATGACCCGGTCCGTGGCATAGCGTTGCAGGCGCCCGATCTCGACCGGCTTGCCCTCGGCCAACTCGCGCACGCAGACCTCCTCGCAGAGCGTCTCGGTCGGGCAGACCCGGGCGCACA
>CAKZPN010000037.1 GCA_937139335.1 uncultured Roseicyclus sp.
TTCATCGCCGGCTTGAACGTGTAGGGGCCAAGCTGGAACACCGCGTCCTCGCTCTGCTCGTGCTGGCGCAGCTGCGCACGGACACGCGCCAGCAGCACCGGAAACCGGAACGGCTTGGTCACGTAGTCGTTCGCGCCCGCATCCAGACCAAGGATCGTGTCCGCGTCGCTGTCATGGCCGGTCAGCATCAGGATCGGGCATTTCACGCCCTGCTTGCGCATCCGGCGGCACAGCTCGCGCCCGTCGGTGTCGGGCAGGCCCACGTCGAGGATCACGAGATCGTAGATCGCCTCCTTCACCCGCTCCATTCCCGTGGCGCCGCTATCGGCTTCGAAGACGTCGAAATCCTCGGTCATCACTAACTGTTCGCTGAGCGCCTCGCGCAGGTCGTCGTCGTCATCCACCAGCAAGATTTTCTTCAGCGCCGCCATTGGACTGGCTCCCTCTCGTTTGATGTCAGGCAGATTGATCCTGGCGCGGGGTTTGACAAGCGACTGAAAAACAATCTCACGCCGACGTGTCACCGCGCGAGGGAATGTTTCAAAACCGCTCACGCCGCAGTAGATAGGCACGATGAGCCTGCTGCCCACCCCCGCCGAACTCGTCGCGCGCGCCCGGTCCGACCTGCGCGTCGGTCTGCCCGTGGTGATCGGCGCCGGCGGCGCGGGCCTCGTGGTGCTGGCGGCGGAGGCGCTGACCGACGCCCGGCTGACCGCCCTTCGCGCCCTACCCGGCAAACCCGTCGTGGCGATCACCCTGCACCGGGCCGAGACGCTCAAGGCCCGCGCCTATGACGAGGATCTCGCCCGCGTGACCCTTCCGGCAGAGGTCGACGCCTGGTGGGTCCGCACCCTTGCCGACCCCGCGCTCGACCTCGCCGCGCCGATGAAGGGCCCGTTTCTGACCGCGCGCGAGGGGGATGCCGGCCTGCACCGCCTCGCTCTTCTGCTCGTGAAATCGGCGCAGCTCCTGCCTGCGGCGGTCGCGCTTACCACCGACCGGCCCGAAGCGCTTGCCGCCGAGCTTGGCGCCACCCGGCTCACCGCCGACACCGCCGCCGCGGACCTCGCGCTGCACCACCCGCTCCTGCCCGTCGCCGCTGCCCGGCTGCCGATGGAGGCGTCCGAGGCCGGGCGACTCCACATCTTCCGCCCCGACAATGGCGGCATCGAGCATTACGCGATCGAGATCGGCCGCCCCGACCGCGACGCGCCCGTCTTGGCGCGGCTCCACTCCGCCTGCTTCACCGGCGACGTGTTGGGCAGCCTGAAATGCGACTGCGGCCCGCAATTGCGCACCGCCCTGGCCACGATGGGGCAGACCGGCGCGGGCGTGCTGCTCTACCTCAACCAGGAGGGGCGCGGCATCGGTCTTGCCAACAAGATGCGGGCCTATTCGCTGCAGGATCAGGGCTTTGACACGGTCGAGGCGAATCATCGGTTGGGCTTCGAGGATGACGAGCGTGATTTCCGCATCGGCGCCGACCTCTTGCGCCGCATGGGCTTCGGCGCGGTGCGGCTGATGACCAACAACCCCCGCAAGGTCGCGATGATGGCGGCCGAGGGCATCACCGTCACCGAACGTGTGCCGCTCATCACCGGCACCAACCGGCACAATGCGCATTACCTTGCCGTGAAGCGCACGAAATCGGGGCATCTGCTGTGAGCGCCACCGACATGGTCGTGACGCCCCAGGGCCTCAGGTTTCGCGGGCGGCTCTTTCCCTGCACGCTCGGGCGCAACGGCGTCGTGGCGGGCGATACCAAGCGCGAGGGCGACCGCGGCACGCCCGCGGGCACCCATCGCATCGTCGGCTGCCTCTACCGCCCCGACCGGCTGGCGCGGCCCTGCGACTGGGCGGTGCCGATCCGGCCCGGCGACCTCTGGTGCGACGACCCGAAGGACGAGGATTACAACCTGATGGTCCGCGCGCCGCACCGGGCGAATCACGAGACCCTGCGCCGCGCCGATCCGCTCTATGACATCGTGCTGATCACCAACTGGAACTGGCCCTACGCGAAGCGCGGGCGCGGTTCGGGCATCTTCGTCCATTCCTGGCGGCGGCCGGGCTATCCCACGGCGGGCTGCGTGGCGCTCGCCCCGCCGGACCTGCGCTGGATCGTGGCGCGGATCGGGTATCAGACGCGGCTGGTGGTGCCCGAAGGGCTGGCGCGTCAGTCGTAGACCCGCTCTCCGAAGATCGCCGAGCCCACACGCACATGCGTCGCGCCCAGCCTGATCGCGGTCTCGAAATCCGCCGACATGCCCATCGACAGGCCCGCAACCCCGTTGCGCTCCGCGATCTTTGCCAGCAGCGCGAAATGCAGGCTCGGCTCTTCCTCGACGGGCGGGATGCACATCAGCCCCTTCAGCGGCAGACCCTGCCGCCGCACCTCGGCCACGAAGGCGTCGGCATCGGCGGGCAGGATTCCGGCCTTCTGCGGCTCCTCGCCGGTGTTCACCTGCACGAAGAGGTCCGGGCATGCGCCCCGCTCCTCGGCCAGCCGGGCGAGCGCGGTGGCAAGCTTCGGCCGATCCAGCGTCTGGATCACGTCGAACATCTCGACCGCCTGCCGCGCCTTGTTGGTCTGGAGCGGTCCGATCAGGTGCAGCGAAATCCCGTCATAGCGCGCCCGGAACTCCGGCCAGCGCCCCGCCGCCTCCTGCACGCGATTCTCGCCGAACACGCGCTGCCCCGCCTCCAGCACCGCCGCCACCCGCTCGGGCGGCTGCACCTTGCTGACAGCGATCAACTCCACCGAGCCGGCCGCGCGGCCCGCAGCCTCCGTGGCCGCGTCGATGCGGGCGATGATGTCGGACAGTGCCATGCGGTGAGCATAGGCCAAAAGAAAAGAGCGGGCGCAAGGCCCGCTCTTTCCATTCCGATTGATCCGGGTGGATCAGAAGGACATTGCCATACCGAAGGACCAGGTCGAGCCCTCGGTGCAGCCGCCGAGTGCGCCGCCGCAGTTGGTGGTGTCGCCGTAGCCGAGCAGGATCGAAGCGCCGCCGCCAAGGTCGTAGCCAGCTGCGAAGCCGTAGCCATCATCTTCGGCGCCATTGGCGTCGTAGCGACCCCAGTTGGCGTGCAGGGTGATCGCGTCGAACTCGTAGCTCACACCGATAGCCGTGTGGGTTTCGTTGACGCCGCCGAGGGTCAGGTCGCCTTCGGAGTAGTTGATGGTCGCCGTCAGGCCCATGTCCATCGAAACGCTTGCCGACACACCGATGATGTCGTCAACGTTGGCGTGGTCACCGGACTGGTAACCCAGGCCGAGGTTGACGGTGCCGCCGGCGAAGTCGATGCCGTAGCGGAAGCCGAGGCCGAAGATCGCATCGTCGGCGCCAGTTTCGTCGATTTCAGCCGACACGGCGAAGCCGAGGCTGCCAACCGAGTAGTTGTAGCGCAGGACCTGGCCCTGGTGGTCGCCGTCGTAGCCGGCGTTGCCGTTGTAACCACCGTGGGAGGTTTCGTCATCGGCGATCGAGCCCGGCGAGCCGGCGTTCACTTCGGTCAGGGCCCAGTCATAGGCACCGTCGGTGTCGCCCATGGTCAGGGTGCCGAAGTTGCCCGAGATGAAGACGCTGTAGTCGGCGAACTGACCGCCTTGGTCGACGGGGTCATTGCCCTGAAGGCCCATGTCGACGAGGTCATCTGCGTCGACGGTTGCGCCGAAGGACAGGCCGTTGTCGGTTTCACCGGTCATCGAGAAGCGGATATCGACCGACTGGAAGAACGTCGTTTCCGCGCCGTCGCCGCCAGCAATACCCATTTCGGCGGAGCCCGAGACCGAGACGTCTGCGGCTGCTGCGCCTGCGAAAGCGACCAGCGCCGTCGTAGCGAAGAGAACCTTTTTCATGGTTTTTCCCTCGTAAGTGAATTTCAAAGGTGCACCTCAAGACGGGGCATCCGAATTGAGTATGCTTCTCTCTCGCCTCTCGCCCCCGTGATTGCAAGAAAGCCCACTTGCCCGCCGTCGTCTTGCCCCAATCGTGGTGCAGACATGCCACAGTGTGGTCGCAGCCCGCCTGCCGGCCCTTATGCGGTCCGGCCCGGTTTCCACCCGGGCCGGCAACCCCTCCAAATATGTCGGGGGTGAAGGCACTTGCCGCGCAGGGCCGTGTCCTTTACCACCGCTGGTGTCTTTGATCGGACGAGGTGGGAACCCGGACTATGTCACACGCGCTGTCCAGATGGGCGATGATCGGTGCAATGGCCACGCTGCTGGCAAGCTGCGGAGGCGGCGGTGGCCTGTTCGGAAGTGAAACCGAGCAGCAGCGCGCCGCGCGCGAGCAGGGGCTGATCGAGGAAGGGTTCATCGACGACCCCGACCGCGCAACGCTCTTCGACCTGTTCTCGGGCGCGGACGACCCGAACGAGACCGTCCAGGTGAACCGCTACCTCTGGAACGCCTCGCTCGAGATTCTGGACTTCATGCCGGTCGAGGCCGCCGATCCCTTCTCGGGCATCATCCAGTTCGGCTACGGTACGCCGCCCGGCGGCAGCCGCGCCTACCGCGCGACCGTCTACGTGCAGGATCCCGCGCTCGAGGCGCGCAGCCTGCGGGTGGCGGTGCAATCGCAGGGCGGCGCGGTCAGCCGCGACGTCGCGCGCCAGATCGAGGATGCGATCCTCACCCGCGCCCGCCAGCTCCGGATTCGCGACGCGAACCTCTGACGCGGCTTTACGCGCGCCCGATCGCAATCTAACACCACGCCGGGCCGCCCTTGCCCGGCGTTTTTCGTTTCTCATCCAAGGACTCGTCTCCCATGTCCCGCTACGACCCCGCGACACTGGAACCGAAATGGCAAAAGGCCTGGGACGAGGCCGGGACGTTTCTGGCCCGACGCTCGGACGACAAGCCGAAATACTACGTGCTCGAGATGTTCCCCTACCCCTCCGGGCGCATCCACATCGGCCATGTGCGCAACTACACGATGGGTGACGTGATCGCGCGCTACAAGCTCGCCACCGGGCACAACGTGCTGCACCCGATGGGCTTCGACGCCTTCGGCATGCCCGCCGAGAATGCCGCGATGGCGTCGGGTGGCCACCCCGCCGACTGGACCTATGCCAACATTGACGCGATGGTCGCGCAGATGAAGCCGCTGGGCTTCGGCCTCGACTGGTCGCGCATGTTCGCGACGTCGGATCCCGAATACTACGGCCAGCAGCAGTCGCTGTTCCTCGACTTCATGGAAAAGGGCCTCGTCTACCGCAAGAACGCAGTGGTGAACTGGGACCCGGTCGACATGACGGTGCTCGCCAACGAGCAGGTCATCGACGGCAAGGGCTGGCGCTCGGGCGCCGATGTCGAACGCCGCGAGCTGACGCAATGGTTCTTCAAGATCTCCGATTTCTCGGGTGAGCTGCTCGATGCGCTCGACGGGCTCGACAACTGGCCTGCCAAGGTCAAGCTGATGCAGGCCAACTGGATCGGCCGCTCGCGCGGGCTTCAATTCGCCTTCGGGATGGTGGAGCCGACGAAAACCCACGACCGGGTCGAGGTCTACACAATCCGCCCCGACACGCTCTTGGGCGCGTCCTTCATCGGCATCTCGCCCGACCACCCGATCGCGAAGGAGCTGGAGGCGCATGACCCCAAGGTCGCCGCCTTCTGCGCCGAGGCGCGCAAGGGCGGCACCACCGAAGAGGCGCTGGAAAAGGCCGAAAAGCTGGGCTTCGACACCGGCCTCAAGGTGCGCCACCCGTTCGACACCGCGTGGGAACTGCCGATCTACATCGCCAATTTCATCCTGATGGACTACGGCACCGGCGCGATCTTCGGCTGCCCGGCGCATGACCAGCGCGACCTCGATTTCGCGCGGAAATACAAGCTGCCCGTGACCTCGACCTTCGTGCCGCTCTCGGGCGAGCACACCTTGCCCGAAGACGGCGGCGCGGCCTTCGTCCCGCCCAAGACCGAACCCGTGCACTGGACCCTGCCCTTCAACTGGCCCGAGGAGGCGACGGGCGAGCAGGCCATCGACGCCGCCATCGCCTTTTGCGAGGACAAGGGCGTGGGCCAGGGCGTGACCAAGTTCCGCCTGCGCGACTGGGGCCTCTCGCGCCAGCGCTACTGGGGCGCGCCGATTCCCGTCGTGCATTGCGGCGACTGCGGCGTGGTGCCCGAGAAAAAGGAAAACCTGCCGGTCGTCCTGCCGATGGACGTCACCCTCGACATCCCCGGCAACCCGCTGGACCGCCACCCGACCTGGCGCGACGTGCCCTGCCCGCGCTGCGGCAAGCCCGCCAAGCGCGAAACCGACACGATGGACACCTTCGTCGATTCGTCGTGGTACTTCGCCCGCTTCACCGCGCCCCATGCCAAGACGCCGACTGATCTGGCCGAGGCCGCCTACTGGATGAACGTCGACCAGTACATCGGCGGCATCGAGCACGCGATCCTGCACCTGCTCTATTCGCGTTTCTTCGCCCGCGCGATGCACATCTGCGGCCACCTGCCCGAGAGCGCGATCGAACCGTTCGACGCGCTTTTCACCCAAGGCATGGTGACCCACGCGATCTACCAGACCCGCGACGCGCAGGGCCGCCCTGTCTACCATTACCCAGAGAAAATAATCTGGAAAGACGGCAAAGCCTTCGTTGCGGCAAACGTCACGGTTGGCGGTCAGCAAATAACCGTTGGCGGAGAGCCCGTGGTTACAGAGGTGGAGATCATCCCCTCCGCCAAGATGTCCAAGTCCAAGAACAACGTCGTCGACCCGGTGGCGATCATCGAGCAATACGGCGCCGACACCGCGCGCTGGTTCGTATTGTCCGACAGCCCGCCCGAACGCGACGTGGAATGGACCGCCTCCGGCGCCGAAGCGACGTCGAAACACCTCGCCCGCGTGCACCGCATCGCCACCGACATCGCAGCCTCCGACGCCGCGCCGAACGAGGCCGACGACGCATTGCTGCGCGAGATGCACAAGGCGATCTTCGACGTGACAGGCGGCATCGAGAGCTTCGGCTTCAACGCCGCCATCGCCAAGCTCTACGCCTTCACCAACACGTTGCAGAAATCGACCGCAGGTGCCGCCGCCCGGCGCGACGCGATGAAGACCCTCGCACAGCTCATGTCCCCCATGACCCCACACCTGGCCGAGGAGATCTGGTCAATGCTCGGCGGCGAGGGCCTCATCGCCAACGCGCCCTGGCCCGTGGCCGACGAGGCGATGCTGGTCTCCGACACCGTGACCCTGCCGATCCAGATCAACGGCAAGCGCCGCTCGGAAATCACCGTGCCGAAGGACATGCCGAAGGAAGAGGTTGAAAAACGCGCGCTGGCCGACGACGCTGTGCTCAAGGCGCTGGCCGGTGGCCAGCCCAGGAAACTCATCGTTGTTCCGGGCCGGATCGTGAATGTCGTCCTCTGACCGCCGCACGCTGCTCACCCTGCTCGCCGCCCTGCCGCTCGCGGCCTGCGGCTTCACTCCGGTCTATGGGCCGGGCGGGCAGGGCAACGCGCTGCGCGGGCGGCTCCTGGTCGAACCGCCGGACACGCGGCTCGGCTTCGTCCTTGTCGCCCGGCTCGAAGACCGGCTGGGCCGGTCCGATGCCCCCGGCTATGTCCTGACCTGGGACATCGAGACCTCGCAGCGCGACCTCGCCGTCACCGGGACCAACGCCATCACCCGTGTCAACATCAGCGGAACGCTCAACTTTCGCGTGACCGAGACCGCGACGGATGTGCAGGTGCAGGCCGGGTCCGTCTCCACCTTCACCGCCTATTCCACCACCGGCTCGCCCGTCTCCACCGCCGCCGCCCGCCGCGACGCCGAGGACAGGCTGATGATCGCGCTGGCCGATCAGCTCGTCTCGCGCCTGCTCGCCGGCGCGGCCAACTGGGCATGAAGCTTACGCCCCGCGACGTCGCTGCCTATGTGCGCAAGCCCGACAGTTCCGCCGCCGGTTGCCTCATCTTCGGCGATGACGCGATGCGCGTGGCGCTGCGTCGGCAGGAGCTGCTCAAATCCCTGCTCGGCGACGGCGCGGAGGAAGAGATGCGCCTGACCCGCCTCGCCGGGGCCGAGCTGCGCAGCGACCCCGCCACCCTTCTCGATGCGGTGAAGGCGGTCGGCTTCTTCCCCGGCCCGCGCGCCGTCTTCGTAGAGGCCGCGACCGACGGGCTGGCCCCCGTCTTCGCCACGGCGCTGGCCGACTGGCGCCCCGGCGACGCGCAGATCATCGCCACCGCAGGCCGCCTCACCCCCGCCTCCGCGCTCCGCAAGCTCTTCGAGGGGCACAAGACCGCGCGGGCCGCCGCGATCTACGACGAGCCGCCGTCCCGCGCCGAGATCGAGACGCTCTTGCGCGAGGCCGGGCTCACCGACATTCCGCAGGCCGCGATGGCCGATCTGGAAACCCTCGCCCGCGCGCTGCCACCCGGCGATTTCCGCCAGACCGTCGAAAAGCTCGGCCTCTACAAGCGCGGCGATCCCACCCCGCTCGGCCCCGCCGACATCGCCGCCGTCGCCCCCCTGACGCTGGAGGCCGCCCTCGACGACGTGCTGAACGCCACCGCCGAAGCGGCGCAGGGCAGCATCGGCCCGATTCTCTCGCGGCTCTCCGGCCAAGGCGTCGCCCCCGTCACGCTCTGCATCGCCGCGCTGCGCCATTTTCGCGCGCTCCACGCCGCCACCTGCCACCCCAACGGCCCCGCCGCCGGGTTGCAGGCGCAGCGCCCGCCGGTCTTCGGTCCGCGCCGCGACCGGATGCTGAAACAGGCGCAGCTCTGGGGCCGCGACAAGCTCGAGACGGCGCTGAGCCTGCTGGTCGACACCGACCTGACCTTGCGCTCGGCGCAGACCGCACCGCAGATGGCGCTGATGGAACGCACATTGATCCGGCTCGCCATGCTGCCGGCCAGGGGGAGACGCTGAGCCATGGGCTACACGCTGATCGGCACCGTGAAGAGCCGCGCGATGCGCGTGCTCTGGACGCTGGAGGAACTGGGCCTCGCCTATGACCACGTCGATGCCGCCCCGCAATCTGCCGACGTCACCCGCTTCAGCCCCGCCGGCAAGGTGCCGGTGCTGGTGGCCGACGGCGTCCCGATCACCGATTCGGTCGCGATCATGACCTATCTCGCCGACCACCACGGCGCGCTGACCTTCCCGGCCGGCACGCTCGACCGCGCGCGGCAGGACAGCCTGACACAGCTCATCCTCGACGAGTTCGACGCACTGCTCTGGACCGCCGCCAAGCACAGCTTCGTGCTGCCCGCCGAACATCGCGTGCCCGCGATCAAGGACAGCCTGCAATGGGAATTCGCCCGCAGCCAGGCCAACCTCGTCAGCCGCATGGCCGAGGACGGGCCGTTCCTGATGGGCGAGACCATGACCATCGCCGACATCCTGCTCGCCCATTGCGGCGGCTGGGCGATCAACGCGAAATTCCCGGTGACCGAGCAGCGCCTGCGCGACCACATCGCGATGATGCGCGACCGCCCGGCCTTTCACCGGGCCCTCGGCGCCTAGGCGTAGCTGGGGATCAGGCCGAGACCGCCCCGAACCGCTGGCGATAGATGGCGGGGGCCAGACCCGTCAGTTTCCGAAACTGCTTTCGAAAGGCGGCCGGGTCCGAATAGCCGGTCTCCCACGCGATGCTGTCGACCGACGCGGTGGTTTGCTCCAGCGCCCGCCGGGCCTGTTCGATACGGACATGTTGCAGGTATGCCATCGGGCGATACCCCGTCGCCGCCGCGAAGTGGCGCAGAAACGTGCGCTCCGTCATCCCCGCGATCACGTGCAGATCCGAGATCGCGATCGCCTCGGCCGACCGGGCATGCAGGTGGTGCTGCGCCCTCAGAACTGCGTCGTCGCCGTGATCGAACCGCGGGATGAACCGTACGAACGGCAGCTGGCTCGACCGCGGCGGCTCGATCAGGAGAAACCGCGCGGTCGCCAGCATCGTTGACGGACCAAGCAGGCGCTCGACCAGCGTCAGGCCAAGATCGGCCCAGGCGAGGATCCCGCCCGCCGTCACGATGTCGCCGTCGTCCAGCACCATGTGCTCTTCCGCCAGCACGATTTTCGGAAAGCGTTTCGCAAGTTGGCCGGCAAAGGCCCAGTGCGTGGTCGCGCGCCGCCCGTCCATCAAACCGGTCTCGGCCAGCACGAAGGCCCCTGCGCAGACGGAACACAGCGTGGTGCCTTCCGAATGCCGCTCGCGCATCCACGCGGCGGTGGCCGGCAGCGACACCATGCGTTCAGGCATCACGATGCTGGGCGGCGCGATGATGTGGCTCAGCCGGTGCCCGCCCGCGTGGCTGTCCCAGACACAGGTCACGCCGTCCGTGCCCCCCTGCCAGTGGCTGACCCGTATCGTGCTGCCGCCCGCCCATTCGGAGGCGATGCGGAACACGTCCGTCAGCCCGTGGATCGCCGACAACTGGCAGTCCGGGTAGATCAGCAGGCCGATCTCGGCCACAGGGTCTGCCTTGCGCGTCATTGTCTGTTTCGCCTCGGATCTTGTCCGTTTCGCCAATCCTGTTGATGCCTCCCGGTCCGTAGATTGTCCATGTCGAAACCAGGGAAGACCTCATGCAAATCCATCCGACCCGGCGCGTGGTACTCGCGTCGGCTGCGGCGGCCGCCGCTCTGGCGAGCTTGCCGAATTTCTCTTCTGCTCAACCCCAAGGAGACATCACAATGGGCGTGATCACCACACGAGACGGGACGAAACTCTTCTATAAGGACTGGGGCCCGAGGGACGCGCAGCCGGTCGTGTTCCACCACGGCTGGCCGCTGTCGAGCGATGACTGGGACACCCAGATGCTGTTCTTCCTGTCGCACGGCTACCGCGTCATCGCGCATGACCGGCGCGGGCACGGGCGGTCCGACCAGACCGATAGCGGCAACGACATGGACACCTATGCCGCCGATGTGGTGGACCTGGCCCGCGAACTGGATCTGCGCAACGCCATCCACATCGGCCATTCCACCGGCGGCGGCGAAGCAGCCCGCTATGCCGCCCGCGCCGAGCCGGGCCGGGTCGCAAAGCTCATCCTGATCGGCGCGGTGACGCCGGTCATGATCGCCTCCGGCTCCAACCCCGACGGCATCCCTCTCGCGGTGTTCGACGGGTTTCGCGCATCGCTTGCCGCCAACCGCGCGCAGTTCTTCCTCGATATCGCCAGCGGGCCCTTTTACGGCTTCAACCGCGACGGGGCTGAGGTCAGCCAGGGTCTGATCGACAACTGGTGGCGCCAGGGAATGTCGGGGGGTGCCAAGGCGCATTACGACTGCATCGCGGCCTTCTCCGAGACCGATTTCACCGGCGACCTCGAGGCCCTGAGCATCCCGGTGCTGCTGCTCCACGGCGAAGACGATCAGGTTGTGCCGGTCGAGATCACGGCCCGCAAGGCGGTCGACCTGCTTCAGGACGGAACGTTGAAGACCTATCCGGGCCTGTCGCACGGTCTGTTCGCCACGCACCCCGATGTGGTGAACCCCGATCTGCTGGACTTCGCCCGCGCGTGACGGCTGGGCGGGCCGGGCGCATCACCCCGGCCCGCCAGTCCCGTGCAAGGCGCCCCGGAGGCTTCGGTCGGGAACGTGGGGCCCCGGCCTCGGGGGCTTCCTGCGGACGCGGCGGCGCAGCCCCGCGTGTGCACGGGGTGTGTACGAGATGTGTACGCCCTGTGCGCGCCTCTCAGGTCCTCCAGCCCGCCGCATGCCGCCCGGCCCAAAGCCCGGTCGCGAGGCATCCGGTGATCAGGTAGCCGCCCGTCGGCGCCTCCCAATCCAGCATCTCGCCCGCGACGAAGACCCCCGGCAAAGCCCGCAACATCAGCCCCTCGTCCACCGCCGCCCGCGTCACTCCGCCAGCGGTCGAAATCGCCTCGTCCATCGGCCGCGGCCCCGCGTGAGAAATCCGCAACCCCTTGATGAGTCGCGCCAATTCCACCCCCTCCGGCAGCGGCCGCCCGAACTCCTGCAGCAGCGCCCGCTTTACCGGGTCGAGCTTCAGCGCCTTCTCCAGATGCTGCGCGAGCGTCCGCTTGCCCGGCCGCGCCGCCAGCCGCGCGGCGACCTCCTCGACGCTCAGGTCCGGCAGCAGGTCCACCACCAGCGGCGCACCGTCGCGCACATCGGCCGAGACGGCGTAGATGCCGCCGCCCTCGACCCCGCGCGCCGACACCACGAACTCGCCTTTAATCCAGATATCATTGAATTTTTTCAGCGCTACGCCCTTCACCGGCGCGCCGAAATGGCGCGTCATGTGCGCCGACCAGTCGACCCGGAACCCCATGTTTGCGGGCCTGAACGGCGCCAGTTCGACCCCGCGCCCTGCCAGCAACCCGGCCCATTCCCCGTCCGACCCGAGCCGCGCCCAGCTTGCCCCGCCCAGCGCCAGAACCACCACCTCCGGCGTCAAGCTTCGCAGCCCCTCGCGCGTCTCGAATAGCCACGCCGCGCCGTCCCAGCCGACCCAGCGCCAGCCCAGTCGCAACTCCGCCTCCACGCGCCGGAGCCAGGCGCGAAGCAGCGGGCTCGCCTTCATCGACACAGGAAACACCCGCCCGGAAGAGCCTGTAAACACAGGCTCTCCCAAGGCTTCGGCCCAACCCCTCACTGCCTCGGGCCCCATCCCGGCCAGCATCGGCCTTAGCCACTCCGCCGCGCCGCCATAGGCCGAGGCGAACCGCTCGAGGGGTTCGTCCTTGGTCAGGTTCAGCCCCGATTTCCCTGCCATCAGGAACTTGCGCCCCGCCGATGGCTTGCCCTCGACCACCACGACCGAGCGCCCCGCGCGCGCCAGCGTCTCGGCGGCCATCAGCCCCGCCGGACCGGCCCCGATCACCAGCGCGTCGATCGCCTCAGCCATCCCCTTGCCTCCGCCTGCGGTCGCGCCACAGTTCGACACCATGGACGACACCCCGATCTGCCCGCTCTGCCTCCGCCCGATCCCTCAGGGCACGAAGCAGAGCCTGCACCACCTGACGCCCAAGCTGCGCGGCGGCAAGGGCGGGCCGACAGTGCTGTTGCACCAGATTTGCCACAACGAGATCCACGCGACCCTGTCCGAGGTCGAGCTTGCCCGCAGCTACAACACCGTCGTGGCGCTGCGCGCGCATCCGCGTCTCGCAGCGTTCCTCGCCTGGGTCGCGAAACGCCCGCCGGATTTCCATTCCAAGACCCCCGGTGCGCGGCGCGGCTGGAAGCGGCGCTAGCCCGCGCACATCTGCTTGATGCGCCGCAGCACCTCGGTATCGCCTGCCAGCGCGTCGGCGGCGAGGTCGCGCGCCTGGTCCATCAGGTGTTCAGGCAACGTGATGCGGTCGATCAGGCCGAAGGCCAGCGCCTCGTCCGCGGTCAGCTTCTGGCCGCCCAGAAGCACGAGTTTCGCCCGCGCCGGTCCGACCAGCGCCACGAGGCGGCCGGGGTCCGACGGTTGCGGCAGGAAGCCCAATTTGGCCACCGGGTAGAAGAACCGCGCGTGCGGCACCGCGATGCGCAAGTCGCAGGTCAGCGCCATGCCGAAGGCGCCGCCCGCCAGCGTCCCGTTCAGCGCCGCGATGCTGAGGCAGGGCAGGCCCGCGATGCCGCCCGAGACCTGTTCCCAGAGCGGCGAGGTCGCCAGCCCGGCGCGCGCCTCGTCGAGGTCGGCGCCGGCAGAAAACACCTTGTCCCCCGCGCCGGTCAGGATCAGCGCCTTGATGTCGGGATCGACGCCCGCCTGCGTCACGATATCGGCAAGCTGGCGCAGCATGTCCTCGGTGAGCGAGTTGGCCTTGTCGGGCCGGTTCAGCGTGACGGTCCAGAGCCCGTCCTCGGCGGCGCAGTCGATCATCCGCCGACCCCCACGGCGGCGCGCACGGCCGGATCGCGGAGCGAGACGTCGTCGCCGAGCCAGCGGTCGGCTTCGGGCCCGCACATCCAGACCAGCGCCTTCGCCGGCCATTCGGGCGGGATATGGTCGGTCCAGTCGAGCTGGCTCACCGCGTTCACGCCCGAGGCCTTGATCTCGCGCTGCATGTCGGTGGCCACGGTGCCCGGCGACAGGCCGAGCGCCCGGATGCCCTTGTCGCCCATCTCCCTGTGCAGGCAGGCGGTGAGCATCTTGGCCCCCGCCTTGGAGGAGCAATAGGCGCTCCAGCCTTCCAGCGCATTCACGGCGGCGCCGGAACTGACGGTGATGATCGTGCCGCCGCCGCTGTCGAGGATCAGCGGGATCGCGGCGTGGACCCCGTGGAAGACGCCCTTGAGGTTGATGTCGATGGCCTGCCCCCATGCCTCCGGGTCGGCGGCGGCGATCGCGGCGATGGGGTCGATCACGCCGGCATTGTTCACCAGCACGTCGAGCCGCCCGAAGGTCTTGACCGCGGCGGCAAGCGCCGTCTCGACCTCCCAGTAGCGGGTCACGTCGCAGGGCACGGCGAGTGCCGCCGCCCCGATCTCGCCCGCCAGCGAGGCGATCGCCTCGCGATCGCGCGCCATCAGGACCACGTTGGCGCCCGCGTCGGCAAAACTCCGCGCAGCGGCGGCGCCGATGCCGCGACTCGCCCCGGTGATCGCGACGGTTTTTCCGGTCATGTCGACTGTCATCGGTGGGGTCCCCCTCCGTTAAATATGGTTGCGACAGTGCTAGCGCCCCTTGCCCTGCACGGCCAGACCCCAGCGACCACAAGGTTCCGGTATCCGCACTTGACCCGGCACCGTCGGCCCGCGATCCTCCGCGCGACATGCGCCCCCTTTAAGCATCGGATGGACATCATGCCCAAACCCAAAGCCCTTTCATTTTCCCTTTCCGCCTTCGCCCTTTGCCTCGCGAGCCCCGCCCTTGCGGTGACCGCAGACGACCTCTGGGCCGAATGGCAGGCCCAGTCGACCGCCATGAACCAGACCCTGGCCGCAGAATCGGTGGTGTCCGGCGATGGCAACCTGACGCTGACCGGATTCACCTCGACCTATACCGATGGCGAGGTCACGACCGTCGCCCGGCTGGACGAGATCGTGCTGACCGAGAATGCCGATGGGACCGTCACCATCGACGTATCCGATGTCTACGCGATTACCGTCACCTTCGTGCCCGACCCGGGCACCCCGCCGGTGAACCTCGGCTTCAACATCGTCGCCCCCGACCTCATCGTGACGGCCAGCGGCGAGGTGGGCGCGCGGGTCTATGACTACACCGCGTCGCGCATCACCCTGGAAGATGGCCCGATCAGCGGCGGCGACGGCCCGCCGCCCACCATCGACATGACCATCGGAATCGAGGATTTCGCCGCCACCTACGAGATCGACGGCACCAACCCCGAAAACTTCGCCTATTCCAGTTCGTCCTCGTTCAGCGGCATCGCCGGTGTGATCGACGTGCTGCCCCCGCCGGACGAAGTCGGGCGGCTGAAACTCGCGTTCTCCATCGGCGCGACCACGGCCAGCGGGTCGGGGCAGCTGGGCAACCTCGCCGAACTGGCGGAAAACCCCGACACGATCCCCGCCGGTTTCGACGTGACCGGGGACGTCACCTATGCCAGCTCCAGCCTCGACCTCACGTTCGAGCACCCGACCGACGCCTTCAACCTCTTCGTGTCGAACCGCGGTGGCAGCCTCGGCGCCACCGTCTCGGAGACCCTGATCGATTACCGCATCACTTCGACCGAAAGCTCGAGCCACTTCGCCAGCGGCGATCTGCCGGTGCCGGTCGAATTCTCCGTCGGCAGCGCCGAGATCGCCTTGAGCGTTCCCTTGGCCGCCAGCCCCGAAGAGCAGCCCGTCGCGGCCCGGCTCGCCTATCAGGACGTCGTCGTCAGCCCGCAGGTCTGGGCGCTTGCCGATCCGCAGGGGGCATTCCCGCGCGATCCGATCACCGTGATCGCCGACCTGACCGGCGCGGTTCAGGTAACGACCAACCTTCTCGGGTCCGATCCGTCCACGATGACCGCGCCTCCGGGCGAATTGCGCAACCTGACCCTGAACGAGCTGCGCATCACCGCCGGTGGCGCGACGCTGACCGGCTCGGGCAGCGCCGAGTTCGCACCGGGCCCGGTGCCGCAGCCGGTGGGCTCGGTCGACCTGCAACTGTCCGGCGGCAACGCGCTGCTCGACACCTTGCAGGGCGCGGGCATCGTCCCGATCGAGCAACTGGCGATGGTGCGCGGCATGCTCGGTGCCTTCGCGCGGCCGGGCGCGACGCCCGACACGCTGGAAAGCACGATCGAGTTCACCGAGGGCGGCGGCATCACCGCGAACGGCGTTCCGCTGCAATAACTGCCCTCGCAGTCCTGACCCCGCCCGCCTCACCAGGTCGGGCGGGGTTTTCTTTGTCTTGCGGCAGGCCGCCCTCGGCACTAGGTCGGACGACAGCCCTTGCAGCAGGATCCACCGCGCATGTCCGACCCGCTTCCCCCCCTGACCGACGCCCTGATCGAGGCCGCAATCCGCGCCGGGGCCGAGGCCGCGGATGCCATCGCGGTCGACGGCACCTCGCTCAGCATCGCCGTGCGCGGCGGGCAGCTGGAACAGGCGGAGCGCTCGGAAGGGGTGGAGATCGGGCTGCGGGTGCTGATGGGCACCCGGCAGGCCTGCGTCTCTGCCTCCGACACGCGGCCCGAGACGCTGCGCGAGATGGCGGAGCGCGCCGTTACCATGGCCCGGCTTGCGCCTGCGGACCCGACCGTGGGGCTGGCCGACCCGTCGGAGCTGAGCGGCATCCGGGACGGCGCCGCGCTCGACATGTCGGACACTGCCGCCGACCCCGACCCTGCCGCACTGGAAGATGCCGCGCGCCGGGCCGAGGCCGCGGCGCTTGCCATCTCCGGCGTCAGCCAGGTGCAATCGGCGAGCGCCGGCTTTTCCCGCCGCCGCGTGCATCTGGCCGCGAGCAACGGCTTTTCCGGCGGCTACGAGCGGACCGACCACGGGCTTGGCTGCGTCGCCATCACCGGCGAGGGGCTGCGGATGGAGCGTGACTACTACGGGGACGGCCGCAACCATGCCACCGACCTGATGAGCCCGGAAGAGATCGGGCGCCTTGCCGGAGAACGCACCGTGGCGCGCAAGGGTGCGCGCAAGCCGCCCACCGGCGCCTACCCGGTGATCTACGACGAGCGCATCTCGTCTAGCCTGATCGGGCATCTGCTGGCGGCCACCAACGGCAGCGCCATCGTGCGCGGCGCGTCCTGGGCGCGCGACCTTCTGGGCGAACAGGTGCTGCCGCGCGGCCTGTCCATCGTCGAAGACCCGCATCGCCCCCGCACCTCGGCCTCGCGCCCGTTCGATGCCGAGGGGCTGCCGACCGCCCGCCGCGTGATCGTCGAGGACGGCACCCTGACCGGTTGGACGCTTGACCTTGCCACCGGGCGCAAGCTCGGCCTGCCCTCCACCGCCAGCGCCAGCCGCGGCACCTCCGCGCCGCCCTCTCCCAGTGTCGGCAATGTGGCGCTGACGCAGGGCGACCACGACCTTGCGGCGCTCTTGCGCGAAATGGGCACCGGGCTGCTCATCACCTCGATGATCGGCTCGTCGATCAACGCCAACACCGGCGATTACTCGCGCGGCGCGTCGGGGTTCTGGGTCGAGAACGGCGAGATCACCTACCCGGTGAACGAATGCACCGTCGCCGGCAACCTGCGCGACATGCTGCGCACGATCAGGCCCGCGAACGACGCCCGCCCGCACCTGAGCCGGGTGGTGCCGTCGCTGCTGGTCGAGGGGCTGACACTTGCCGGTGCCTGACCCGCTGGACGATCTCGCGCTGCTGGTCGAGGTGGCGCGGGGGGCAGGCCGCATCGCCGCGCGTTTCTTCCGCGAAGAGCCCGAAGTCTGGGACAAGCCCGACGGCGCCGGCCCGGTGACCGAGGCCGACATCGCCGTGGACGAGATGCTGCGCGAGCGTCTGTGCGCGGCGCGGCCCGACTATGGCTGGCTGTCCGAGGAAACGCCGGACACGCCCGCACGCCTGTCGGCCTCGCGGGTCTTCATCGTCGATCCCATCGACGGCACCCAGGCCTTCATCGAGGGCAGTTCCGCCTTTTCGCACTCGCTGGCCGTGGTCGAGGATGGCGTGCCGATCGCCGCGGTCGTCTACCTGCCGATCCGCGGCAAGCTCTACGCCGCCGCGCGCGGCCATGGCGCGACGCTGGACGAGGTCGCGATCCGCACCTCGGGCGCACGGCACCTGCACGAGGCGGAACTGCTGGCGACGAAACACACGCTGTCGCCCGCGCATTGGCCGCGCGGGGTGCCGCCGGTGACGCGCGCCTACCGCCCCTCTCTCGCCTATCGCATGGCGTTGGTCGGAGAAGGCCGCTTCGACGGCATGCTGACCTTTCGCCCGACCTGGGAATGGGACATCGCCGCCGGCGCGCTGATCGTGGCGGAAGCGGGCGGCATCGCGACGGACGGGATGGGCGGAGCGCTCCGGTTCAACAACGCCCTGCCGCAGGTGCCGGGCGTTCTGGCCGCCGCCCCTGCGCTTCACCCGGCGCTGCTGAAGGCGCGGGTCTAGCGGGCCTCGACGACCGGCGCCGCCTCACGCACCGGCTGCGCGGCGCTGGAGAGGGTAGCCAGCACGGTCAGCAGCAGAAGGGTGGACAGGGTCAGGAGGCTGATGCGAAAGGCGATGGTCATCGGAAAACTCGTGTCTGAAACGGGGGCGCCATGACCCGGAGCCTAAGCCACGCCGCCATGCCCTGCGATGGCGGGAAACCCGCCCTTCTGCCTGCCGCTGGGTAAGGGTTTCCCGCCTGCTTGACCCTGCCCCGCCAATCCCTAGGGTGCAGGCGCAGCATTCCCCCCGGCAAAGGACACGACCATGACCCAACGCCTGCACCTCGTTTTTGGCGGCGAGCTTGTCGATCCGCAGAAATCCGAGTTCCGCGACATGGACGACATCCATATCGTCGGCCTCTTTCCCGACTACGCCAGCGCCTACGACGCCTGGAAGGCCGAGGCGCAGCGCACCGTCGACAACGCCCACATGCGTTATTTCATCACCCACCTGCACCGTCTGCTGGACGAGGGCACCCCGACCTCGCCGACGCAGGAACTGGGCGATTGAGCCGCGCAGCATGACCGGTTCCCTCGCCCTATGGGCCTACCTCGCGTGGTCGGGCCGCGGCGGGCGCAGCTTTGCCGACCGCAAGCTGCGCGAGCGCCTGGCCGAGGGCAAGGAAGACGGCGCGCGGCTGGATGAACGGCGCGGTATCGCGGGCCTGCCGCGCCCTGCCGGGCCGCTGATCTGGTTTCACGCCGCCAGCGTGGGCGAGTCGCTGGCGCTGCTGGAACTGATCCGGCAGATGCTCGATGACCGCGAAGACCTGACGATCCTCGTCACCACCGGCACCGTCACCTCGGCCGGCGTCATGGCCGACCGCCTGCCCGACCGCGCGATCCACCAGTACCTCCCGCTCGACGCGCGCGCCTTCGTGCGGCCGTTCCTCGACCACTGGCACCCCGATGTCGCGGTCTGGACCGAAAGCGAACTGTGGCCGGCCTTGATCTGCGAGACCCACGCGCTCGGCATTCCGATGCTGCTGCTGAACGCGCGGATGTCCAAGGCGAGCCACGACCGCTGGCGCTTCCTACGCGGCATGGCCCGCAGTCTGCTGAACCGCTTCGATCGGGCGCTGGTGCAGGACGACCTGACCGCGATCTACCTGCGCCGGCTGGGCCTGCCGCTGGACCGGATGGAGGTGACGGGCACGCTCAAGGAAGGGGCCGCCGCCCTGCCGGTGAAATCCTCGGACCTCGAAGCGATGCGGGTCGAGATCGCCGGCCGGCCGGTCTGGGTCGCCTCCTCGACGCATCCGGGCGAAGAGGAAAAGGTGCTGGAGGCGCACCGGATCGCGCTCCGGTCCAACCCAAGGCTGCTGCTGATCCTGGTGCCGCGCCACGCCGTGCGGGGCGACGAGATCGCGGAACTGCTGGAGGCCGGCGACTGGACCTTCACCCGCCGCTCCGCCGGCGACGGGCCCGAGGCCGAGGCGCCGGTCTACCTGGCCGACACGATGGGCGAGTTGGGCCTGTGGTATCGCCTCGCCCCCGTCAGCTTCGTCGGCGGCTCGTGGGAGCCCATCGGCGGGCACAATCCGTTCGAGCCGGCGGCTCTGGGATCGGCGATCCTGCACGGACCCTACGTCACCAATTTCGTCGACATCTACCAGCGCCTGACCGAGGCGCGGGCGGCGCGGCTGGTCTCGGCCCCGCAGTCGCTGGCCGAGGCGGTGGACGACCTGTTGTCGCCCGACCGCGCGGCGGCGATGGCGCATGCGGCGTGGGAGGTGGTGTCGGCCGGCGCCGATGTGACGGAGCGCGCCAAGGCGGTGCTGCTCGAAACGCTGGACGCCGCCGAGGCGCGGGGCTGATGCGCGCGCCGGGCTTCTGGCACCGCGAGGCCGGGGTGCGGGCCGCGCTGCTGTCGCCGCTCGGCGCGCTCTATGCCGCTGCGACACGGCGGCGGCTTGCGCAGGGGCCGCGGGAGAAGGTGGGTGTGCCGGTGATCTGCGTCGGCAACCTGAACGCGGGCGGCACCGGCAAGACGCCCACGGTGATCGCGCTGGCCGAACGCCTGCGAGACCGGGGCATCGTCGCCCATGCGGTGACGCGCGGCCACGGAGGATCGCTCGAGGGGCCGGTGCAGGTGGAGGAGCGCCGGCACAGCGCGTCGGAAACGGGCGATGAACCGCTTCTGCTCGCAGCCTTCCTGCCGACCTGGGTGGCGAAGGATCGCGCCGCCGGTGCGCGGGCGGCGGTGGCTGCGGGGGCGCAGGTGATCGTGCTGGACGACGGCTTCCAGAACCCGGCGCTGGCCCATGACCTTTCGATCATCGTGGTCGACGCCGGGATCGGCTTCGGCAACGGGCGCGTGATCCCGGCCGGGCCGTTGCGCGAACCCGTGGCCGTGGGGCTGGCGCGCGCCGATATCGTGCTCTCCATCGGCGACGCCGGCGCGCAGGCCGGTTTCGACGAGCGGTGGAGCCCGGAAATCACCGTGCCCCATGTCACCGGCGCGCTCTGGCCGCTGCCGACCGGGCTGCCGATGCAGGATCTTCCGGTGCTCGCCTTCGCCGGGATCGGGCACCCGGAGAAATTCTTCCAGACGCTGAAGGCTATGGGCGCGGACATCCGCGCGACCCATGCGCTGAGCGATCACCAGCCGCTGAGCGACACGCTGATGACCCGGATGCTGCGCGAGGCGCGGGCCATCGGGGCGCAGGTGGTTACGACGGAGAAGGACGCGGTGCGCCTGCCGCCCGCGCTGCGCGCGCAGGTGATGACGGTGCCGGTGCGATTGCAGCTGGACGATTGGGGGCCGGTCGATGCGGCGCTGGACCGTCTGGGCGCTGCACCCGAGGGCGAAACCGACCATGCGGGCGGGCCTGCGTAGGGTGCGCCTTCAGGCGCGCCTTCACAGGTCGGACCAGCCGACGATCGCGTCATCCGCGCCCAGCCCCGGCGCAGGCCGCTCCAGCGCCACCTCCGCGTCCGAGAACCGGAACGGCGGCCGCACGCCCGGCACGCCATCCAGATCGAGCCGCGTGCCGCGCGCCACCACCTGCGGGTCGGCGAAGACCTCGGCCAGATCGTTGATCGGGCCGGCCGGCACGCCCTCGGCCTCGCAGGCGGCCAGCAGGTCGGCCTTGGACCGCGCCCGCGTCGCCTCGGTCAGCCGCGCGGTCATCGGGCCGCGATGAGCGATGCGGTCCGAATTGGTCAGGTAGTCCGGGTGCTCCGCCATGTCGTGCAGACCGAGGAGCCCGCACAGCCGTCGGTATTGCCCGTCGTTGCCGGTGGCGATGATGATCCAGCCGTCGGCGCAGTCGAACACCTGGTAGGGCGTCAGGTTCTGGTGGGCGTTGCCGATCCGCTCGGGCGGCACGCCGGTGGTCAGGTAGTTCATCGCCTGGTTCGCCATCACCGCCGTGGCGGTGTCGAGAAGGCTCATGTCGATGTGTTGCCCCTGCCCGGTCGATTTGCGCAGGTGCAGCGCGGCGAGGATCGCGTTGGAGGCATAGAGGCCGGTGAAGATGTCGGTGACGGCGACGCCAACCTTCTGCGGCTGTCCATCCGGCGCGCCGGTGACCGACATCAGGCCGGACATGCCCTGTATGATGTAATCATAGCCCGCGCGATGCGCGTAGGGCCCGTCCTGCCCGAAGCCGGTGATCGAACAGTAGATCAGGCGCGGGTTCACCGCCTTGAGGCTCGCGTAGTCGAGTCCGTATTTCGCCAGCCCGCCGAGCTTGAAGTTCTCGATCAGCACGTCGGCGCCGCGGGCAAGGTCCAGCACCCGCGCGCGGCCCGCATCGGTGCGGAAATCGGCGATCACCGATTTCTTGCCGCGGTTGCAGGAATGGAAATAGGCGGCCGACCGGTCGCCGTTGTGGTCCACGAAGGGCGGACCCCAGCGGCGGGTGTCGTCGCCCTCGGGCGCCTCGACCTTGATGACTTCGGCGCCCAGGTCGGCGAGCGTCTGGCCGGCCCAGGGGCCGGCCAGGATGCGCGCCAGTTCCAGGACGCGAACGCCCTCGAGCGGTGCGGTCATTGCGCGGCTGCGACCCGTTCGTCGAGGATCGCCGCGAAATCGGCGTAGCTCATGTTGCCGTTCATTTCCCCGTCGATGACGAAATGCGGCGTGCCAGGGATGTCGTGCTCGGCCATGTTGGCCTCATGGTTCGCGATCAGGGCCTCGGCCATGGCGGCGTCGGTCAGGCAGGCGTCGAGTTGCTCGTTGCTGAGCCCGGCCATGCGCCCGATGTTGCGCAGGCCCTCGGCGACCTCGGCGGGGGAGCCTTGGGTCCATTGTGCCTGGCGCTCGTAGATCAGGTCGACGATGCCGAAGTAGCGGTCCGGCCCGGCGCAGCGCGCCACCATCCCGGCCCAGAGGCCGAAGCGGTCGAAATAGACCTCGCGATAAACCAGCCGCACCTGCCCGGTGTCGACGTAGTTCGCCTTGATCTGTGGCAGGGTGTTGCGGTGGAACGTGGCGCAATGCGGGCAGGTGAAGGAGGCGTATTCGATCACCTCCACCGGCGCGTCGGGGTCGCCCAGCACCATCTCGAGTACTTCGGGCGCGTCGCCGGTCTCGGGCGCGGTGGCCTCCTGCGCGTTGGCGGCCTGCGGCAGCAGCGGCAGTTCGGGCGCGCCTTGCGGGCGCAGCAGCGCGTAGGTTCCGGCGGCCATGGCGCCGGCTCCGGCGCCCATCAAAAGGGTCCTGCGATCCATGTTCGGGTATTCTCCTTAGGTCTGTCGCGGGGTTAACACGTTCCGGGCGAGGCGCGCGAGGGCCTGTTTCAGCCCCTCGTCCTCGATCCCGCCGATCCCGTCCATCGCGCGGGCGAGCCGCACCGGGTCGGGCGGCGGGGGCGGGGCGGCCTTCGCCGTACGAAAGGCGACCTGCCCCTCGGCAAAGCCTGTGGGCGCGGTCTGGGTGATGTGGACATGGGCGACGGCGCGATAGCCGCAGGTGGCGTTGACCCGCTCCATGATCCGGTCTTTCTGCATGTCGAGGATCGGCGCGTGCGCCCCGGTGGTGAGCAGCACCAGGGTGCCGCCGAAGCCGCGCCCGTAAGTGATCTTGACCGGGCGGGCGATCCCGGCGATCTCCTCGCCCACGATCTCGGGCCAGTGCGTCAGCAGCTTCGCCTCGCCGAAGCCGCGCTTCTCTGCCGGCGCCTTCAGCGCATTGGCCAGCAGCGCGCCCGCGGTCTCGAACCCGCGCCTGCGGCGCTTGGTCGGATCGGGTCTTGCGGATGTCGGCGCGCGACGCATGGGTTGCTTTCCTGTTCCTGCGGGCAATCTATGCCGTTACGCGATGCTAACCAATAACAGCCGGTGAGGGGGCAGATAAACCTTGCGTGACGGGTTTCTCGACGATGCGGTCAGCGCCGCGCTGCTGCCGTGGTATGACCGCCACGCGCGCAACCTGCCGTGGCGGGTGCCGCCGGAGGCACTGGCCGCAGGTATCCTGCCCGACCCTTACCGCGTCTGGCTGTCCGAGATCATGCTGCAGCAGACCACCGTCGCCGCCGTCCGCGACTACTTCCAACGCTTCACCGCGCGCTGGCCGACCGTCGCGGCGCTGGCCGCGGCGGAGGATGCCGAGGTGATGGCCGAATGGGCGGGGCTTGGCTACTATGCCCGGGCCCGCAACCTGCTGAAATGCGCGCGCGTGGTGGCGGGGGAACATGGCGGGCGGTTCCCCGACACCGAGGAGGGGCTGCGCAGCCTGCCCGGCATTGGCCCCTACACCGCCGCCGCAGTGGCCGCGATCGCCTTCGACCGGCCCGCGGCGGTGATGGACGGCAACGTGGAACGTGTGTTGGCGCGGCTCTTCGCCGTGGAAACCCCGCTGCCCGCCGCCAAGCCCGAGTTGCGCGCGCTGTCCGAGCGGTTGACGCCCGAGGACCGACCCGGCTGCTATGCGCAGGCGGTGATGGACCTCGGCGCGACCATCTGCACGCCGCGCGCGCCGGCCTGCGGCATTTGCCCGGTCATCGAGCTTTGCCGCGCGCGGGCCGAGGGCATCGCGGCGGATCTGCCGCGCAAGGCGCCGAAGGCGGCAAAGCCGACGCGGTTGGGCATCGTCTACCTTGCCCGCCGCCGCGACGGCGCGGTGCTGCTGGAAACCCGGCCGGACAAGGGTTTGCTCGGCGGGATGCTGGGCTGGCCCGGCACCGACTGGGCCGAGACCGAGCCGCCAGACGCCCCGCCGCTTTCCGCCGAATGGCACGATCCGGGGCTGGAGGTACGCCACACCTTCACCCATTTCCACCTTCGGTTGAGGGTTCTGCTGGCTGTGCCGGAACCGGATGCGACACCTCGGCGCGGCACGTTTCACCCCCGCGCCACATTCCGGCCTTCAAGCCTTCCTACGCTGATGCGCAAGGCTTGGAACCTTGCCGAAGGCGCCTGGCCGCAGGATTGACACCCCAAAAGGCGGGGCGCATCGTTTGCGAACAGCAAGGAGAGTTCAGGCCATGGTTCCCGCCGCACAGGTCGCCCGGTTCACCCGCGCGCTGCCGTTCTGGATGTCGCTGGCGCTGTTCCCGCTGATCGCCTTCGTCGCGTCCCAGGGCGGATGGTGGCTGATCCTGATGCCGCTCAGCACCTGGTGGCTGTTCACCGCGCTCGACGCCGCGCTGGGACTGGAGTTGAACAACGCCGATCCCGCGACCGCCGACTCCGATCTCGTCTGGTATCGCCTCGTCACGCTGATCTGGTTCCCGCTGCAATTCGTGACGATCTTCGGCCTGATCTGGTACGCGACGCGGGCCGATCACCTGTCCGTGGGCGAGCAGTTCGGCTTGTTCTTCGGCGTCGGCGTGATCTCGGGCACCATCGGGATCAACTACTCGCATGAGCTGATGCACCAGAAATCCCGGCTGGAACGCTGGCTGGCCGATTTCCTGCTGGCCACCGTGCTCTATTCGCATTTCCGGTCGGAACACCTGCTGGTGCATCACCGCCATGTCGGCACCGCGCGCGACCCGGCCACGGCGCGCTACAACGAGGGGTTCCACCGCTTCTTTCCCCGCGTGCTGCGGCAAAGCCCGGTCAGCGCATTCAAGGCGGAACAGGCGATGCTGGCGCGCAAGGGCAAGGCATGGACCGACCCGTCGAACCCGTTCTGGCGCTACTGGATCTTGCAGGGCGCCTGTGTGGTGCTGGCAATCGCGCTGGGGGGGTGGATGGGCCTCGTGCTGTTCGTGTTCCAGGCCTTCGTCGCGGTCTGGCAGCTTGAGCTGACGAATTACGTCGAGCACTACGGACTGACCCGCAAGCATCTGGGCGGGGCGAAGTACGAGCACGTTTTGCCGCGCCATTCGTGGAACGCGGCGCACAAGGCGTCGAACTGGCTGCTGATCAACCTGCAACGCCATTCCGACCACCATTACAAGCCCGACCGGCGCTTTCCGCTCTTGCAGACCTACACCGAGGACGACGCGCCGCAATTGCCCTACGGCTACCCGGTCATGACCATCGCCGCGATGGTCCCGCCGCTGTGGAAACGGGTGATGAACCCGCGGGTGCGCGCCTGGCGGCGGCACTACTATCCCGAGATCACGGATTGGCACCCTTACAACAAGGCGCTGAACCCGGCGCCGGCATGAGGCTGGCGCGCTTGGCCGCGCCACGGGGCTGCCCTAGGGTGCGGCGATGATCGTGCCTTTCATCCTGTTGCTGATCTCGCTCGGCGGCGTCGCCGCGGCGTGGCTCGTTCCGGGGCTATGGGATCTGATCCTGCTCACCGGACCGATGGCGGTGGCGAGCCTGTGGCTCCTCCTTCGGGCCTGGCGCACGCCGAGAAACCGGGACCGGAACCTCGAGCGAGTGGTCGACCAGCCACCCGCACGCAAGTGGTTTTCCCGACCGCCCAAGGCAGTGCCGCAATGGATCGTGATCGACGGCTCCAACGTCATGCACTGGGCCGACGAGACGCCAAGGATCGAGCCGCTGCGCGAGGTGGTGGCGCATCTGCAAGGGCTCGGCTACACGCCCGGTGTCGTCTTCGACGCCAATGCCGGCTACCTGCTCGCCGGCCGCTACCAGCACGACCGCGCTTTCGGCAAACTGCTCGGGCTGCCGCAGGACCGCATCATGGTGGTCCCCAAGGGAGAGCCGGCCGACCCGACCATCCTGCGTGCAGCAGAGGATCTGGATGCCCGCGTCGTCACCAACGACCGCTACCGGGATTGGGTGGACGAGTTCCCGCAGGTCAGGCAACCCGGCTTCCTGATCCGCGGCGGCTATCGCGAGGGCAAGCTCTGGCTCGATCTCGACGACGCGCAGCCTGCGCAGACGCGGCGGGTGTTGGCGCCGTCGCGTTGACCGCGCGCCTTACCGCTGGATCGCCGGCGTCTGGTGGATATGGCTGCCATCCTCGGCGGCGTGGACGAGGAAATGGGCCACGTCGGCGCGGCTGACGATGCCCTGTCGCCAGGTTTCCGGCGCGACCAGCACCTGGTATTTCTGGCTCATCGCGTTGTCGTTCAGGATGCCGGGGCGCGCGATGGTCCAATCGAGGCTCGAGGCTTTGATCACCTCCTCCATCACGGCCTTGTCGGCATAGGCCCGCCCGAGCAACAGCTTGAAGGGTATGCTTTCCAGCGTCGAGAGCTTTGCCGCGCTGTCGCCGGTGCCAAAGCCGGTGACGGCCAGCAGGCGCTTCACCCCCGCCGCCTCCATCACCGGGACAAGGGCGCGGGCGGCGTCGGAGAACAGCGTAGTGCGTTGCAGGATGCGCAGATCGCGCGGCGCGCCGATGTTCACGATGACCGCGTCGGCCCCCTCGACGGCGCGGGCCAATGTCTCGGGGTCGGTCGCGTCGCCCATGACCGGCTCGAACCCCTCGGCCTCGATGCCCATCTTGTCGGCGCTGCGGGCCAGCGCGCGCACGCTGTGATCGCGGGACAGGGCGTAGTCCACCACCTTGCGGCCGATGCCGCGGCTGGCGCCGATGACGGTGAGTTTCATGCGAGACACTCCTTTGCACGGACGCTAGCCCGCGGCGGTGACAGGTCCAAGACGCGCGTCAGGCGTGCCCGGCCTCGGACGACAGGGTCAGCGGCGAGATGCCGAGAGATGCCAGCGCCGCCACCCATTTCCCCTCCATCGTGCCGAACACCAGCTCGGTCGTGGCATCGGCGGTCAGCCAGCCGTTTTGCTGGATCTCGGCCTCCAGCTGCCCCGGCCCCCAGCCGGCGTAGCCCAGCGCGAGGATGGCGGCGGCAGGGCCTTCGCCGCGCGCCAGGTCCTCCAGCACGTCGAGCGTGGCGGTCATGGCAAAGCTGTCGTCGACGGCCAGCCGGTCGTCGAGGTCGCCCTGATACTCGGCCGTGTGCAGCACGAAGCCGCGGCGCAGCTCGACCGGGCCGCCGTAGCACACCGGCAGGTCGCGGGTCGCGGGCCCGCGGTCGATGTCGAGCTGTTCGAGCATCTCGGAAAACAGCACCTCGGGCATCGGCTTGTTCACGATCAGGCCCATCGCGCCCTTGGCGGAATGGTCGCACAGGAAGACCACGCTGCCGTGGAATCGCGGGTCGCCCATGTCGGGCATCGCGATCAGAAGCTTGCCGGTCAGATCTTCGCGGGGAGGTGCATCTGTCATGGTCAGAGCATGGGGGTTAGGCCCCGCGCAATCAAGCGCGGCGCGGGCGACACGATCACGCGGCATTCGCCAAATCGTGACTTCCCAAATCCTGCCGATGTTTCTAGCTCCGTTGGAATGATCCTCATCCTTCGGAAAACTCTCGCCGCCCTTGTCGCCTGTGCCGCCCTGCTGGTCGCCGCACCGGCCGTGGCGCAATTCGAGGCGCGCACGGCCGCCGACGTGGTGCAGGTGTCGTTCCTGCCCGGCTGGCGGCTGCCCAACGGCAACCACATGGCGGCGGTGCAGATCACGCTGGCACCGGGGTGGAAGACCTATTGGCGCGCGCCCGGCGAAGGCGGTGTGCCCACGGTGATCAGCCTGACCGAGGCGCAGGGCGTGACCGGCATGTCGATCCACTGGCCGCGGCCACAGGTGTTCATCGCCAACGGCATGCGCTCCATAGGCTACCGCGGGAGCGTGATCTTGCCGGTGGAGTTTTCGCTCGACAACCACGGACCGGTCAGCGTCACGGGGCAGATCGACCTTGGCGTCTGCCTCGATGTCTGCATGCCGGTCACGCTGGATCTTGCCGGGCTTCTGCCGGTGCAGACCGACCGGGTGGGCGAGATCGGCCGGGCATTGTCGGATCGCCCCCTGACGGCGGGCGAGGCTGGTGCGGGCCATGCCACCTGCTCGGTCGAGCCCATCGCCGACGGGCTGCGCGTGACGGTGTCGGTCAACGTGCCGCCCACGGGCAATGACGAGACCGTGGTGGTGGAACATCGCAACAGCGACGTCTGGGTCTCCGAAGCGATGACGCGGCGCGAGGGGAACACGGTGCGCGGCACGGCGGATGTGGTGCCGCCCGACCACGGGCCCTTCGCGATGAACCGCTCGGACCTGCGGATCACGGTGATCGGCAGTCAGATGGCGGTGGAACTGGACGGCTGCACTGGGTGACGCGGGACGGGCGGATTGCCCACCCTACGAGGTCGACCGCCGGCCGGCAAAGACCGTCGCCCCGATGATCCAGCCGAGCAGGCACATCGCCGCCGTTCCCGCAACGAAAACGCCGAATGCCGCCGTCAGGCCCGAGCCAAGCCCAGCCAGCGGCCCCGCCATCGTACCACTCAGCATCGTGCTGCCGAGCGTCGCGGCGAACAGCGCCAGCGCCGCCACCGCCACGCCCCCCACGCCAAGCGCGACGCCCGGGTTGCGCGGCAGCGATCGCAGCGCGCGGCGCAAGGCCGTCAGCTGCTTGCCGATATCCTGCTGCATCGCCATGATCGCGGGCACCACCAGCAGCACGATCACCATCCCGAAGCCCAGCCCGTAGACCAGCGTGATGACCGTGGGCTTGAGGAACTGCGCATCCTGCGAGCGTTCGTAAAGCAGCGGCGCAAGCCCCAGCACGGTCGTCAGCGTGGTCAGAAGCACCGGGCGCAGCCGGTTCGAAGCGCCGTCGATGATGGCGGGGATCAGCCCGCGCTCCTCCGCGTATTCGTCGATGGTCGTCACCAGCACGATGGAATCGTTGATGATGATGCCGGTCATCCCGATCAGCCCCACGACCGTGAACATCGACAGCGGCACCTCCCAGATCATGTGGCCGTAGATCGCGCCCACGAGGCCGAAGGGGATGACCGCCATCACCACCATCGGCCGTGTCCAGCTGGCGAAGATCCAGGCCAGTACGAGGTAGATGCCGACGATACACAGGATGAAGCCGGTCAGCGCATCGCTGAGGAAGTCGCGCTCCTGCTCGGCCAGGCCCGACAGGCGGGTGGACACGCCGTAACGTTCCTCGAGCTGCGGCACGATGACCTCGGCCAGTTCGGTCATGATCTCGGCGGCGCGGGCGGGGTCGTCCTCGGACAGGTCGCCGGTGACCGACAGCAGCCGCACGCCGTTCTCGCGCTGGATCGAGGAAAACCCCTGCCGCGCCTCCACCGTCACGATATCGGCGAGCGGCACGTATTGACCGGAGGCGGCGCGCAGCAGCGTGCGGTCGAGGAAATCGGCGGTCAGCTCGCCGGAGGGCAACTCGACCCGGATCGAGGCGGTGCGCGGCCCGTCGGGGTAGGTCGCGGCCTCGATCCCGCCGAGCCGGTTGCGCAATACCCGACCGAGCGTGCCGATGTCGAAACCCAGCGCCTCACCCTGCGGGGTCAGCGACAGGCTCAATTCTTCGCGATCGTAGGCCATGCTGTCCTGCAGCCCCGAAACCTCGGGAAAGCGGCCTAGCTGGGTCTGAAGCGCGATCGCGGCATCCTTCAGCGTGGCGGTGTCGGCGCCGAAGATCTGCACATCGATGGAATCGCCCCCCGGCCCGCCGCGGAAACCGCGGAAACTGATGACTTCGGTCATCGGCAGCTGGCGGACCTCTTCCTGCAGATCGGCGACGAAGGCGAAGGCCGAATAGGGGCGCAGGTCCGGGTCGACCAGCTCGATGGCGATGGAACCCAACAGGTCGGCATCCTTGTTCTCGACCCCGCTGAGCCCGCCGCCGGTGTTGCCGCCGAGCTCCGCCAGAACGTAGAGCATCGGGTTGGTGCCGTGTTCTTCCTCGTAGCGGTCGGCCACGGCCTCGGCGGCGCGCTGCAACTCGCGCACCATGGCAAGGCTGTCCTCGCGGGTGGCGCCGTCGAGCATGGCGAAATTGCCCGAGACCGACGACAGCTCCGGCGCGTTGAAGAAGCGCCAGGTGACGTCGCCGCGGATGAAGCTCGCGACCTGCGTGGCGAGGATAAGGATCACGGCAGCCAGCACCGGATAGCGCGCCCGCACCACGACACGCATCGCCGGGCGGAACAGCGTGGCGTTCACCCAGTCGAACCCCCGGTTCACCAGCCGCGACGGCATGTCGTACCAATGCGCCTTGGCGGAATGCGCCAGCGCATGCGCCATGTGGTTGGGCAGGATCAGGAAGCATTCCACGAGGCTGGCCAGCAGCACCACGATCACGGTGAAGGGGATGTCGGCGATCATGCTGCCGAACCGCCCGCCGATGGCGGTGAGCGCCGCGAAGGCCAGAACCGTGGTCAGCGTCGCGGAAAACACCGGCGCGGCCATGCGGCGCGCTGCGGTCTCGGCGGCGACGACCGGCGGCTCGCCCAGCGTGCGGGCCCGGTAATCCGCGTGCTCGCCCACCACGATGGCGTCGTCCACCACGATGCCCAGCGTGATGATGAGCGCGAAAAGCGAGATCATGTTGATCGTCAGCCCCGCCACCCACATCAGCGCGATGGCCGCGATCAGCGCGACCGGAATGCCCGCCGCGACCCAGAAGGCGGTGCGCGCGTTCAGGAACAGGAACAGCAGCGCCACGACCATCAAGAGGCCAGTCAGCGCATTGTCGAGCAGCACGTTCAACCGCCCCGAGATCGCCTCGGCCTGGGTGCGGATCAGATCGAGCGTGGTGCCGACGGGCAGCGTCGCCTCCATCTCGGCGGCGACCTGTTCCACCAGCGCCTGGATGGCGATGGCGTCGCCATCCTCGGAGCGGTCGACGCGGATCGAGACGGCGGGATTCTCGCCCACGAAATAGGTCCGCTCCCGGTCCACGCCTTCGGTACGGACAAGCGCCACGTCGCCGATGGTCAGCGCCGATCCGTCCTCGTTCGTACGCAGGGTCAGGCCCGCGATCTCGGCCGCGCTGCGCTGCGCCGAGCCGGTGCGGATGCGCGCGTTGGCGGCGTCGACGTCGCCGGCGGGCGAGGTGGAGGCGGCGGCGGCGATCACCGCGGCGATGTCGGCCATCGAGATGTCGTAGCGGACCAGCGAGGCCGACGGCACCTCGACCAGCGTTTCGGGGGCGGCCACGCCGCGGATCGTGGCGCGGGTCACGCCGACCTCGAACAGGCGGGCGACGAATTCATCGGCAAAGCGGCCCAGCTGCTCGGGCGCGACGGGGCCGGTGATGACCACGTCGGTGACGCGGTCGAACCAGGCGCCGCGCCGCAGTTCCGGCTCCTCCGCGTCCTCGGGCAGGTCGCTGATGCCGTCGAGCGCGGCCTGCACGTCATCGGCGGCGCGGCTCATGTCCCAGCCGGGGTCGAATTCAAGCGACAGGCTGGCGCGCCCCTCGCGGCTTGTGGACGAGGTTTCGGCCACGCCCGGAACGGTCAGCAGCACGGGTTCCAGCACCGCGACGATGGCCTCGTCCACATCCTCGGCCCCGGCGCCGTCCCAGGCGACCGTGATGCCGATGTCGTCCGAGATCACGTCGGGAAAGAACTGCGCGCGCATCTGCGGGATCGCGGCGATGCCCGCCACGACCATCAGCACGAGGAGCAGGTTCGCGGCCGTGCGGTGCCGGGTGAAGTAGCTGAGGATGCCGGCGCCGCCGGGGGGAAGGCTGCGCATGGCCTAGCTTCCCATCCGGCTTTCAAGACGGGTGACCATCTGCGTCGGCACCTCGTCTTGCTGCAACTGGTCGAGCATCCGCGCCTTCACATCGGCGGGGATGAAGCCATTGGCCTCGACATAGGCGATCAGCCGCGCGCGGCGGTCGTCGTCCAACGAAATCGTCTCGGGCAGCGGCGGCGGCTCGGCCTCGGTCGGGCGGATCGGGTTCACGCGAATGCCCGCGCCCAGCACCGGCGTGCGGGCCAGTACCACCTCGCGGCCTTCCAGACCGGGCGCGCGGATCAGCACGTCATCGCCCTGCCGCCGCATCAGCTGCACCGCGACGGCCTCCAGCCGGTCCTCGGCATCGAGCATCAGGATCTGCCCGTCGGAGCCAAGCGCCGTCGCCGGCAGGCGCGCGACATTATCGAGCGGCGGCTCCTCGACCTCGACCCGCACGAAATCGCCCACGCGCAGCCCGCGCGGCTCCTCGATCCGGGCGAAGAGAAGCCGGCCCGACTGCCCGGTCTCCACCGCGCCGCTTTCGCGCGTCAAGACGGCCCCGGCGGTCAGGTCCAGACCGAAAACATCGAGGATCACCGAGACGCGCGCGTCGGGCAGGCTGCCGTCCTCGCCGATCAGCTGCACGTATTGCGCGGTGGAAATGCGAAACGCGACCTCGAGCGCGTCGGGGTCGATCAGGTTCGCGACCTGTTCGTTGCGGTTCACCAGCCGGCCGGCGACCACGTTCACCTCGGAGAGCACGCCGTCGAATTCCGCGCGCAGCACGGTGCGGGCCAGCATCCGTTCCGCCTCGGCCAAGGCGATGCGGCGACGGTCCAGCGCGGTTTCCGACTGCGCCACGCGGGCCTCGGCGCTGGCCAGCGCCTGTCGCCGTGACAGCACGGCCTGGCTGGCGGTGGCGGCGGCCAGTTCGGCGGTTTCCACGGCGGCCGCGCTGCCGACGCCGCGATCGAGCAGGTCAAGCTGCCGGTCAAGCGCGCGCTGGCGCAGATCGGCCTGGGCCTGCGCGGCCGCCACGTCGTCGCGCGCAAGCTCCACCGCGCTGGTCGCCTCGGCCAGTTCATTCTCGGCATCGCGCAGGTCGGCGGCGGTGGTATCGCGGGCCGATTGCATCTCGGCCGGGTCGACCCGCATCAGGACCTGCCCGGCGCTCACCGCGCCGCCTTCCTCAAACTCCTCGGCAAGCTCGATGACCGTGCCCTCGGCGGGCGCGCGCAATTCGAGCGTGCGGCGCGACCGGACCTCGCCGAAGGCGGTCAGGACCGGCGTTTCGGTGCCGAAATCAAGCGGCGCGACCTCGGCCGAGAACACCCGCTCGCGCTGCGGCTGCGGCACGCCTTCCTCGGACCAGCGCGCCTGGAGCGCGCCGTAGATCGTGGTGCCGGCCATGGCCAAGAGGCCGATGGTCAGCGCCATCAGGAACAGTCCGACGAGCGCGCGGCGGAGAAAACGCATGGATCGAGTGCCTCAAGAGGTGCCTGACCTCAAGGTAGAGGCGGGCGCGGAAAGGTCCAAGTGACAAGGTCACACTGGGCGTGCGGGTCTCGGTCACACGTCTTGCACGCGCGCGGCGCTCATTTCCGTCGCAGATGTTCGTCGAGGCGCGGCATTATTTCCACGAAATTGCACGGCATATGCCGCGCATCGAGCTGATACTGCAGGATTTCGTCCCAGGCGTCCTTGCACGCGCCCCGGCTGCCGGGCAGCGCGAACAG
Source organism: uncultured Roseicyclus sp. (assembly GCA_937139335.1). Taxonomy (GTDB): domain Bacteria; phylum Pseudomonadota; class Alphaproteobacteria; order Rhodobacterales; family Rhodobacteraceae; genus Roseicyclus. The sequence goes on from CAKZPN010000037.1 coordinate 34,134, forward strand.
GTAGGTGCCACCCGCGACGCCGCCTGTGGCACGCGACTGCACGGCGCTGGTTCCGATCTTCTGCATTGAAATGATCGTGAAGACCGTGGCGAAGGCCTCGATCTCCTTTTCGTAGACGTCGCGGTGCGCCTCGACCGTCACGTCGCGCCCGGTCAGCCCGGTGCCGCCGGTGGTCAGGATCACGTCGATGCCGGGGTCAGCAACCCATTGGCGCAACTGCGCGGCAATTGCCGCCCGGTCGTCGCGCAGGATATGGCGGGCGGCAAGGCTGTGTCCGTCGCCCGTCAACCGCTCCACCAGCAGGTCGCCCGAGGCATCCTCGGCCAGGCTGCGCGTGTCCGACACCGCCAGAACGGCGATGCGGACGGGGTGAAAGGCGCGGCTCTCGTCGATGCGGCTCATGCGCGAAGGGCCTCCCAGCCGATGCGGGCGGCCAGCGCCGCAAAGATGGTGGAACTGGCCGTGCGCAACCCGCGTTCGGTGCGCGGTGATCGCAGCAGCATCCGCCCGATGCGGCCGGAAAAGACGCCGACCAGCCCGTTGATGACGAAGCCACCCGCCGCCAGAACCGCGCCACAGGCGAGGAACTGCGGCAGCACCGGGCGCGCAGGGTCGATGAACTGCGGCACCAGCGCGAGGATGAAGAGGATCACCTTGGGGTTCGACAGGTTCACCACCAGCCCGTCCCGAAATGCGCGGGACGAGGACGGCAGCGGCCCCGCCTCAGTGACCAGCGGCGTGCGCAACGTCTTCCACGCGAGCCAGAGCAGGTAGCCGGCGCCGATCCAGCGGATCGCCCCGAAGAGCCAGGGAAAGGCCGCGACCAGCGCGCCGAGGCCGAGACCCGCCAGCAGCACATGGACGAAGGCCCCGGCCGAGATGCCGGCCGAAGCGGCGATGGCGGCGCGCGGACCGCTGCGGATGCCCTGCGCGAAGCAGAACATCATGTCCGCCCCCGGCGTCAGGTTCAGCGCCAGCGCGGCGGGAATGAAGGCGAGAAGCAGGATCGGGTCGATCACGGCAGGCTCCTCAGCCGGGATTGCAGCGACAAGAGGTCGGCCCAGGCGTGCGCCTTGTCCTGCGGGCGGCGCAGCAGGTAGGCGGGGTGGAACATCGGGATGGCGGGGCGGCCCGCGACCTCGGCCCACTGACCCCGCAACCTCGTGATGCCGGCGCGGCCGAGCAGCCCCTCGCAGGCGGAATTGCCCATCAGGATCAGCAGGTCAGGACCCGCCAGCTCGATGTGGCGCCGCACGAAGGGCGCGAGCATCGACAGCTCCGCCGCCTCGGGTTTGCGGTTCTGCGGCGGGCGCCAGGGCAGCATGTTGGTGATGTAGACGGCGGTGGCCGGGGCGTCCGACGCGCGGTCGAGGCCGATGGCCGCCAGCATCCGGTCGAGCAATTGCCCCGCGCGCCCGACGAAGGGCTTGCCCTGCTGGTCCTCCTCCCGCCCCGGCGCCTCGCCCACGATCATCACGCGGGCGGCGGGGTTGCCGTCGGAGAAGACGAAACTGTTGGCGGTCTGGCTGAGCGCGCAGTGGCCGAACCCCTCCATCGCGGCGCGGAGAGACGGCAGGTCGCCCGCAGCGCCGGCGGCATCGCGCGCGACCTCGGCGGCCTCCCCGGCGCTGGCGGCGGCGACGGGACTGGCGGCCACCGGTGCGGCGGGTACGCGGGCCACGGGGGCGGCAACAGGCGCGGCCGCCTCCTCCAGCGCGAAACGGTCCACGGGCGCGTCGAGGATCGCCTCGTCGGCCCCCAGCTCGATCTGCCAGTCGAGCATCGCCAGCGCGTCGTGATAGCCCATGTCGTCCATGCGCCGAAGCTATGCCCGCTGGACGGGAAGGGGAAGGGGTGTCACCAAGGCGCCATGCCGACCGAACTGACCATCACCGCCCGTTACCCCCGCGACCCCGACAGCGTATTCGCCGACGCGCTGAGCTTCGCCGAAATGGCCGAGGCGACGCGCGGCGTGGCGGTCTACAAGGACATGCCGGACGGATCGATGGAGGAGGGCAAGACCTACACCCTCAACGTCACGGTCTGGGGCATCATGCGCAACCCGTACTACCAGGTGCATGTCGAACGCATCGACCCGGTGGCGCGCGAGGTCCAGAGCCGCGAGTTCGGCTGGATGATCCGGCAATGGGATCACACCCTCAGCGTCACGCCAGACGGCGACGGCTGCATCTGGACCGACCGCATCCTGATCGATTGCAGCTGGGCGACGGGCTACATGAGCTGGGTCGCCAAGGTGCTCTATCGCACGCGGCACCGCAACCGTCAGGGGCAGGACATCACCACGCGGCTCAGGCGGGTCTGACGCCTTGCCGCCCCGCCCCGCCCGCACCTATAAGCGGAAAAGGCGCATGACCGGGGCGGTGCGATGAAGTTCAGTCAGACCCATCTTCTTGGGATCGAAGACCTCCACCCGCTGGAGATCACGATGCTGCTCGACCGCGCCAACGTGCATGCCGAAGCCGAGCGTGGAAGCCGCCAGCATGGCCAGCCGCTGAAGGGCCTCACGCAGATCAACATGTTCTTCGAGGCGTCCACCCGCACGCAGGCGAGTTTCGAGATCGCGGGCAAGCGGCTGGGTGCCGACGTGATGAACATGGCGATGGCGGCGTCCTCGCTGAAAAAGGGCGAGACGCTGATCGACACGGCGCTGACGCTGAACGCGATGCACCCTGACCTGCTGGTGGTGCGCCACCCGCATTCCGGCGCGGTGAAACTGCTGGCCGACAAGGTAAATTGCGCGGTGCTGAACGCGGGCGACGGGCGGCACGAACACCCCACGCAGGCGCTGCTCGACGCGCTCACGATCAAGCGCGCCAAGGGGCGGTTGCACCGGCTGACCATCGCGATTTGCGGCGACATCGCGCACAGCCGTGTGGCGCGGTCGAACATCTTCCTCCTGGGCAAGATGGAAAACCGGGTGCGGCTCGTCGGCCCGCCGACGCTGATACCCGCCGGCGCCGCCGACTGGGGCGTCGAAGTCTACGGCGACATGGCCGAAGGTCTGCGCGACGCCGACGTGGTGATGATGCTGCGCCTCCAGAAGGAACGCATGGACGGCGCCTTCATCCCCTCCGAGCGGGAATACTTCCACCGCTTCGGACTGACCGCCGAGAAGCTGGCGCACGCCAAGCCCGATGCCATCGTGATGCATCCGGGGCCGATGAACCGCGGGGTCGAGATCGACGGCACCATCGCCGATGACATCAACCGATCCGTCATCCAGGAACAGGTCGAGATGGGCGTCGCGGTGCGCATGGCGGCGATGGAGCTGCTGGCCGAGAACCTGCGCCACCGGCGGGAAAAGGGGGCAGCATGAGCGAGCACCTGTTCGTCTTTTCCCTCAGCGCCACCGGCGAGGTCCGCCATACCCACCTGACCCGGTCGATCGGCGAGGCTCCGGACTTGCCCCCCCTGACCGACTGGCTGGGAGCCGAGGTCGACGAGGCCGCGATCGAGCTGTTCCCGGTGAAGGATCTGGGCGACATGAGCCTCAGCGAATATGTCCGCCTCGCCTTCGCGCCCGAGACGATCCCGGCGCAGGACGCGCGGCGGATGGATGCGCTGAAAGGCACGGTGCTGCTGGTGCCCGAACATGCGCTTTCGGAAGAGCCCGCGCCGGGCAAGCAGGCGAAGCTGATCGCCACCCTGCCGCTGGCGCGCGCCGATCATTCGGGTGAGTTGCCCAAGGCCGAGGTGGCGCCCCTGCCCCGGCCGGAGCCGCCGCCGAGCACGGCCTCGGCGACCGAGCGGCGCGGCTCGAAGCTCTGGCTCGCGTTCGGCGTCGTCCTCGTTCTGGCCACTCTGGCCTGGCTGCTGGTGCTGTGATGGACGCGCACCTGCCGACCCGTACGGCCCACACCCCCGAGACGCCGCTGGAGCCGAGGGAGCGCGTGCTGGCGCAGTTCTCCGCCGACCGCGCAACCTACTGGCGCGAGAATGCCTGGCTTGCCGTCATCGCCATGGCGGCGGGCATGGGCATCCTCTGGGTGCTCGGCAACGCGCATGTTTGGACCGGGGCGGTCGGCGGGCTCTTCGCCATAGCGGTGCGCTCGCTCTACCTCTCGTCCGACGAAACGAAAATGCGCTGGGACCTGACCGACCGCCGTTTGCTCGGCCCAGGCACCCGCAGCGTCGCGCTGGAGAATATCGCCAAGGTCAACACGATCTTCTCGGCCGTGCAGGTGGTGACGGTGGCGGGCGACAAGCACCTGCTGAAGTACCAGGCCGACACCGCCGCCGTTAAGGCCGCGATCGACAGCGCGAGACCGGGGAGCGCGGCATGACGCGGGACGGCGGATGGGCGGGGCTCCTCGAGCCGGGCGAGGAGATCTTGTGGCAGGGGCAGCCGACGGAGGGCGTCGACTGGCGCGGGCTGACCGCGCCGCTAAGCCTTTTCGGGATGGTCTTCACGCTGTTCTCGCTCGGCTGGATCTGGTTTGCCGCCGCCCTGATCGGCGGGAGCGATGCGCCGGGCATCCTGATGGTCTTCCCGCTCTTCGGCCTGCCGTTCCTGGCGGTCGGGCTTTACCTCGCCGTCGGGCGGCTCTGGGTCGACGCGCTTCGGCGCCGGGGCACCTGGTACACGCTGACCGACCGTCAGGCCTTCATGGCGGAGGAGGCCCTGGGACGCAAAACGCTCAGGAGCTGGCCGATTGCCGAGATGTCGGAGGTCGAGTTGATCGACGGCGTGCCGGGCGACGTGCTGTTCGGGTCCGAAACCCGCGCCAGGCCGCGCCGGGCACCCGCGCCACAGCGATCGCGCCGGCGGCGGGTGACCGGCACGGCCAGCCGCATCGGATTTTTCCGCATCGCCGAGGCCCGCAAGGTCTGGCGGCTGCTGCGCGCGCAGCGCACGGCGATCCTCGCCGCCGCGCGCGCCCCCGAGCCGGAAGGGACCACATGACCAACGCACTTCTCAGGAACGCCCGGCTGATCGACCCCGAGGCCGGGACCGAAACGCTGGGCTGGCTCCGGATCGAAGCGGGACGCATCGCCGAGATCGGCGAGGGCACGCGCGCGGCTGGCATCGACTGCAACGGCGCCTGCCTTGCGCCGGGGATCGTCGACATCGGCGTGAAGGTCGGCGAGCCGGGCGAGCGTCACAAGGAAAGCTTTCGCACCGCCGGCCGCGCGGCGGCGGCGGGCGGCGTTACCACGATGGTCACGCGTCCCGACACCGCGACGCCCATCGACACCCCCGAAGTGCTGGAGTTCGTCATCCGCCGCGCGCGGGACGACGCGGCGGTGAAGGTGAAGCCGATGGCGGCGCTGACCCGCGCCCGCCAGGGCCGCGAGATGACCGAGATCGGGTTCCTGATGGATGCCGGCGCCGTCGCCTTCACCGATGGCGACGCCGTCTGTTCCGACGCGCGCGTTCTGTCGCGCTGCATGACCTACGCGCGCTCGCTCGGCGCGCTGATCATCGCCCACCCGCAGGAACCGGTGTTGTCCTCGGGCGGCGCGGCGACATCGGGCAAGTTCGCCTCGCTGCGGGGCCTGCCCGCCGTTTCGCCGATGGCCGAGCGCATGGGGCTGGAGCGCGACCTCGCGCTGGTCGAGATGACCGGCGCGCGCTACCACGCCGATCAGATCACCACGGCGGCAGCCCTGCCCGCGCTTGCCCGGGCCAAGGCCGCGGGGCTGGACGTGACGGCGGGCGTGTCGATCCACCACCTCACGCTGAACGCGCTCGACGTCGGCGACTACCGCACCTTCTTCAAGGTGAAGCCACCGCTCCGCGACGAGGACGACCGGCTGGCGATGGTCGAGGCCGTGAAGTCCGGCCTGATCGACATCATCTGCTCCATGCACACGCCACAGGACGAGGAGAGCAAGCGTCTGCCCTTCGAGGCGGCGGCGTCCGGCGCGGTCGGGCTGGAGACGCTGCTGCCCGCCGCGCTGCGCCTCTATCACGCCGAGGCGCTGAGCCTGCCCGAACTGTTCCGTGCGCTGGCGTTGAACCCCGCCCGGCGGCTGGGGCTCGAAAGCGGGCGGCTGTCGGTGGGCGCGCCCGCCGATCTCGTGCTCTTCGACCCCGATGTGCCCTACATCCTCGACCGGTTCGGGCTGCATTCCAAATCCAAGAACACGCCCTTCGACGGTAAGCGGATGCAGGGCCGCGTGCTGCACACCTGGGTGAATGGCGCCGTGGTCTACGACCGCAGGCAGGAGACGGCGGTGTGATGCCCCTGTTCGAGACAGCCCCCCTGGCGCTGGCGGCGACGGCCGCGCTGGCCTACCTGCTCGGCTCCGTGCCTTTCGGCATCGTGATGGCGCGGCTCTTCGGTCTGGGTGACCTGCGCAAGATCGGGTCGGGCAACATCGGCGCCACCAACGTGCTGCGCACGGGCAACAAGCCGGCCGCCTTCCTGACGCTCGTGCTCGACGCCGGCAAGGGCGGGATCGCGGTGCTGGTCGCGCGGGCCCTGCTGGGCGAGGACGCGGCGCAGGTCGCGGGTTTCGCCGCGTTCCTCGGCCATTGCTACCCGGTGTTCCTGCGCTTCAGGGGCGGCAAGGGGGTCGCGACCTTCCTCGGCACGCTGCTGGCGCTGGCCTGGCCGGTGGGGCTGGCCGCCTGCGCGACCTGGGCGGCGGTCGCGGCGCTGACCCGCATCTCGTCGCTGTCGGCGCTGGTGGCCGCCGTGGTGGCGCCCCTGTTGGCCCTGTTTCTGGGCCGGCCGGACGCGGTTCTGCTGCTGGTCCTGCTGGCGGTCCTGATCCTTGTGCGGCATGCCGCCAACATCTGGCGGCTGCTCGACGGAACCGAGCCCAGGATCGGGAAGAAGCCCTGAACCCGGCCTTTTGACCCGATTTTCGGGGGTATTCCTTACTCACCCGCAGTTTTTCGTTGCGCGGGACGCGATGTCGCAGGCACCGTCCGCGTGGAACGCCCGGCATCATCCCGGGTTCGCCCGACCTTGAGACCAGACCCTCACAAGGAGTTTAATGATGGATTTCAAAACAGCTGTTCGTACCTGCCTCGAAAATTACACCAATTTCACCGGACGCGCGCAGCGGTCCGAATTCTGGTGGTTCGTCCTTTTCAACTTCATCGGTTCCGCCATCCTGAACTTCGTCGACACGGCGATCATCGGAATGCCGGCGCTGTCGATCATTTGGATGCTTGGCCTGCTGATCCCCGGCATCGCTGTCTCGATCCGCCGGATGCACGACCTCGACAAGTCCGGCTGGTGGATCCTGATCCCGCTGGTCCCCATCGTGGGCGTCATCCTCTACATCTACTGGGCGGCACAGCGCGGCACCGTCGGCCCGAACCGTTTCGGCCCCGACCCGCTGGCAGGCCACGGCATGGCGACCGCCTGACCCGCACCTCCTGACCTGAGCCCGAAACCCCGCCCGGCGCATCCGCCTGGCGGGTTTTTTTTTTGGTGGCCCGCCCGCGCGCCATCCCGGCCTTGTCCATCTGTTGCCCATCTTCGGCCATCTTGGCGTGGAATCCCTGCCGACAACGCCACAGGCAGAGGATGTCCGACATGGGTCCGATCAAGGCAGTCATCAGCTGTTACGTGAACATCCTGAATTTCTCGGGCCGGGCGCGGCGCGCGGAATACTGGTGGTTCTTCCTGTTCCTCCTGCTGATCGGCATTGCGGTGCAGGCAGGGGTCGCGATGGAGGCGTTCAGCGACCCGGCTTTCGTCTCGACCCTGCAGGACCCGGCGCAGCTCCAAGCCTACATGAAGCGGAACGAGGATCTGTACTACACAGCCGGCCTCGGGGCCGCGATCTACGTGGTGCTCGGCTGGTTGCCGCAACTGTCGGTGACGATCCGCCGCCTGCACGACACCGACCACAGCGGCTGGTTCATCTTCATGCCCTTCCTCGCCGCCGTGGTCTCCATCGTCGCCAGCGTGGTGCTGAGCATGACCTTGCCCGCCGGCGCGGCGATCGCGTCGATGCTGCTTGCGCTGTCGGTGCAGCTGATCGCAAGCATCTGGTTCCTGGTGGTGCTGTGCCTGCCCGGCACGCGGGGCTCCAACCGTTTCGGTCCCGACCCCGCAGGCCGCAAGCGCCGCCCGCCGGCCCACCCCGCCTTTGCCCAGACCGCCGAACCCGAGGAGCGCGCCGCGATGGAATCCGCGCGCCGGGCGGAGATCAAGGCGTACTATCGCAAGAACGTGCTGCCGGGCGCGCGCCGGGCCTGATGCTTCAATAGCGGTGGGCGGCGTAGATCCGGCTCAGGTCGCCGTTCCAGTCGCCGTGATACTGCTCCAGCAACTCGTCGGCCGGCGTGCGGCCCGATTCCACGCTGTCTTTCAGCGCGTTGAGGAAATGCGTCTCGTCGGGGATCAGCCCGCCGGCGCCGGGGCGGGCGCGGGCCTTGAGCCCGTCCTCGGCGATCGCCAGCGTCTCGCGGGCGAGGTCGTGCATCGAAATCGCCCCGACCTGCGCCTGCAACCCGTCGACCGAGGCCGCGACGCGCAGCCCCTCGCGCGTCTCGGCGTCCCAACCCTTGACCAGATCCCAGGCCGCGTCCAGCGCGCCCTGGTCGTACATCAGCCCGACCCAGAAGGCCGGCAGAGCGCAGAGCCTGCGCCACGGCCCGCCATCGGCGCCGCGCATCTCGATGTATTTCTTCACTCGCGCCTCGGGGAAGACCGTGGTCAGATGATCGGCCCAGTCGCTCAGCGTCGGCCGTTCGCCCGGCAGCGCGGGCAACTCGCCCTTCAGGAAGTCGCGGAAGGACTGGCCGAGCGCGTTGATGTAGGTGCCGTCGCGGTAGACGAAATACATCGGCACATCGAGCACGTACTGGACCCAGGCCTCGAAGCCGAAGCCCTCCTCGAAGACGAAGGGCAGCATGCCGGTGCGCGCCGGGTCGAGGTCGCGCCACACCCGCGAGCGCCACGACTTGTGGCCATTGGGCTTGCCATCGAGGAAGGGGGAGTTGGCGAAGAGCGCGGTCGCGACCGGCTGCAGCGCAAGCGCCACGCGCATCTTCTGCACCATGTCGGCCTCGGACCCGAAATCGAGGTTCACCTGAACCGTGCAGGTGCGCCGCATCATCGTCGTGCCCATGCTGCCGACGGTCTGCATGTAGCTGTCCATCAGCTTGTAGCGGCCCTTGGGCATCAGCGGCATGTCCTCGTGCCGCCAGATTGGCGCGGCGCCGAGGCCGATGAACTCCACCCCGATGGCGTCGGCCACCTCGCGCACTTCGCGCAGGTGTTCGTTCACCTCGTCGCAGGTTTGGTGGATCGTTTCGAGCGGCGCGCCCGACAGCTCCAGCTGCCCGCCCGGCTCGAGGCTGACATTCGCACCGTTCTTGCTCAGCCCGATGATGTTGCCGCCCTCGACCACCGGCTCCCAGTCGAACTTGTGCTGCAGGCCTTTCAGAACCGCCTTGATCGACCGCTCGCCGTCATAGGGCAGCGGGTTCAGCGTGTCGCGGCAATAGCCGAACTTCTCGTGCTCCGTCCCGATCCGCCAGTCTTCCTTGGGCTTGCAGCCCGACGCGAGATATTCGGCCAGCTGATCGTGATGCTCGATCGGGCCGCCACCGGACTGGGGGATGGACATGGGGGAATATCTTTCGCGCTCGAAGGGTGTTCAGGGGCCGAGACGTGGCCCGGTGGGGTCATTGTGTCAAGGCCAGAGGCGACGCGCGCCGCCACAGGGTCTGTTCGCCGATGCGGGGGGTCTGGCGGGCCGACAACAGACGGTGCGCGCCGAGGCCGGGGAGCGTGGTGAAAGCATCGAACAGCGCCTCCGCCCCGCTGGCATCGACCGGAATCACCAGGAGCTGACCGGGCTCCGCCAGCACCCAGGCGGTGTTGCCGCCACGGTCGCGCCGCAGCGACAGCGAGGTCAGGTCGCCCAGCGACACCGCGCCGCCGGTGACGGGCCCCATGTAAAGGATGCGCCCCTCGACCACCTGCACCACTCCCGGCCCCTGCCCGCCCGCCGCGAACCGCGCGCGGCGGATCGCGGGGATGAGGGCGAGGGCCGCGAGGGCGACAAGAACGTAACCGAACCCCTGCACGACAGGGCCGGGGTGCGCGGCGATCCAGAGGCCGAGGGCGGCGACCGCAAGCGCCGCCAGAACCTCGCGCCAGCGATGCAGGGCGGCGGCGGCCTCGGGGCGGAGAAAGCCGCTCATGCCACCACCCCGCCCAGCGTCAGAGCCTGCCGCAGCAGCGCCACCTGGTAGGACCCGATGCGGCGAAAGCCGATCCGCTCATAGGCACGCGCCGCCCCCGGCGAGGCGGCGAAGAGCGCGGCAAGGCTGGCCCCCGCCGCGCGCTCGCGCTCCAGATGCGCCGCCACCACAGCGCCGCCGCGCCCGGTGCCGCGCAGCGCGGGCGGGACGAAGACACCGCCGACCTGCACCGCGCGGCCGGCCCGCGCGTTGATCGCGCTCATCGCGACAGGCTCGCCCGCCTCGGTCATCAGCCGGACATGATCGCCCGCGATCGCGGCCTCGGCCCGCTTTGCAGCGGCCTTGTGCAGATCGCCCTCGGGTGCGGTTTCGGTTTCCGACATGTAGGCGGCGAACCAGTCGGCGAGGCCCGCGTGGTCCTCGGGCGCCGGTGCGCGCAGCGTCACTTCCGGCAGCGCCAGCGCGTCGAGGTCGAGCCGGTAGAGCGGTTGCGTGCTGTTCAGCCGCCACGCCTCGGCTGGCAGGTCCATCGCCTGCTGCACCGCCGCGACCTGCGCCGCATCCCCCGTGATCCCCGCCACGCGCCGCCCCTCCAGCCGGGCGAGAAGTGCGCGCGCCGTCCCAGTGTCGATGCCGGGCGCCTGCACCATCAGGAATCCGTCGTTGCTGCATCCCAGGACACCTTCGATCTGTCCGTCAGCCTCCCGCAGCACATAGGTCGTGCCATGCGGATGCCCGGTGTTCCCGATCCCCTGCGCCTCGAGGTTGCCGAGCAGGAACATCGACGTCTCGACCCGCACAGCCAGGAAATCGGCTAGCCGCGGCGCATCGGCGGTTTCGGCCAGTCGGATCACCGCCAATCCCCCCGCGTGCTCTGGAACAGGGTCAGCGCGGCCACGGCGGCGGTGTCTGCGCGCAGGATGCGGGGGCCGAGGGAAACAGGCGTGACGAAGGGCAAGGCGCGCAATCGCGCGCGTTCGGGTTCGGAAAAACCGCCTTCCGGGCCGATCAGGATGGCCCATCGGGTCGCCCTCGGCGCAGCCGATAGCGCCTCCGCCGCGCCGGCCAGCGCCTCGTCGGCGTAGATCATCTGGCGATCTTCCGGCCAGTCGTCCAGCATGCGGTCGAGCCGTTGCAGTTCCGCCACCTCGGGCACGAAGGTGCCGCCACATTGCTCCGCCGCCTCGATGGCATGGGCCTGCAGGCGGTCCTGCCGGATGCGCTCGGCATTGGTGAACTCGGTCTGGACCGGCAGGATCCGCGCCGCGCCCATTTCGGCCGCCTTCTCGACGATGAAATCGGTGCGGGCCTTCTTGATCGGCGCGAAAAGCAGCCAGAGATCCGGCGGCAGCAAAAGCGGCGCGGTCTGTTCGACGCAAGACAGGCTGCCGCCGCGTTTGCCGGCCTCGGCCACCACCGCGCGCCATTCGCCGTCGCGCCCGTTGAACAGCGCCACCTCGGCCCCCGGCCCCAGCCGCATCACGTTGAAGAGGTAATTCGCCTGGTCCCGCGACAGGTCGACGGTTTGCCCCGGCCCCAAAGGGTGGTCTACATGAAGGCGTATCTTGGGACGGTCGGACATGGGGCGGAGACTATGAGCGAGGCCGGTGAAACGCCAGAGGGTCAGGTCGCCGATGCGGTGCGCGGCAACTGGGTGGACCGGCTCGCCCCCGCGCCGACGCGGCCCTACCTGCGGCTGTCGCGGGCCGACCGGCCGATCGGCACCTGGCTCCTGCTGCTGCCGTGCTGGTGGGGCATGTTCCTGGCCGCCGCTGCCGGGGCCGATGGGCTTGGCGCCTACGACCTGTGGCTCTTCCTCGGCTCGGCCATCGGCGCCTTCCTGATGCGGGGCGCGGGTTGCACCTGGAACGACATCACGGACCGCGACATCGACGGCTCGGTCGCCCGCACCCTGTCGCGGCCGATCCCGTCCGGGCAGGTCAGCGTGAAACAGGCGCTGGCTTGGCTGGTGGTGCAGGCGCTGGTGGCTTTCGTGATCCTGCTCACCTTCAACCTGAACGCGATCTTGCTGGGCGTGGCCTCGCTGGCGACCGTCGCGGTCTACCCCTTCGCCAAGCGCTTCACCTGGTGGCCGCAGGTGTTCCTCGGGCTCGCGTTCAACTGGGGGGCGCTGCTTTTGTGGACTGCGCAATCGGGTAGCCTCGGTTGGCCGGCTGTGCTGCTCTACCTCGGCGGGATTTCGTGGACGCTGTTCTACGACACGATATACGCCCACCAGGACCGCGAGGATGACGCGCTGATCGGGGTGAAATCCACCGCGCGGCTCTTTGCGGAGAACACCAAACTCTGGCTGCGCGGCTTCCTGATCCTGACCGTGGTGCTCCTGGGCCTCGCCGCGCTGATGGCGCTTGGCGATGCTTCGATCCTCGCGCTGGTGCTGGTGCTGGCGGGGATCTGGGGCATGGGCTGGCACATGCTGTGGCAGTTGCAGCAGCTCGACATCGACGATGGCGACACCTGCCTGCGGCTGTTTCGCTCCAACCGCGACGCCGGCCTGATCCCTGCGCTGTTTTTCGCCGTTGCGGCGCTGGTTTGATTGAACCCCGCCGTGCAAGTCTGTAACCCGACTGCAACGCCTGCGGGCAGCCTCTGCCGAAACGATCCATGATCCGTCTGCCATTCCTGTTCACCACCGGTTCCTTTGTCGTCGCGGGCGGGCTTGCCGTGCTGACGGCCGGGTTTCTCGCGGTCGCGATGGAGCGGCGGTCCGTCGAAGCGGTCGAGGCCGCGTTGGAAGACGGCGGGATGGACTGGGCCGAGGTGTCGGCCGACGGCCTCCGCGTCTATCTCACCGGCACTGCCCCCAGCGAAGCCTCGGCCTTTCGCGCGGCCAGCCGGGTCGGCGCGATCCTCGATGCGGACCGGGTGATCAACCAGCTTCAGGTGGCGCGGCGCGACGCGGCGGAACCGCCCCGGTTCTCGGTCGACGTGCTGCGCACCAGTGCCGGCATCCAGGTGATCGGGCTGGTGCCCGCCGCCAGCGGAGTCTCCCCGATCAGCGACGCGATCGCGGCCATCGAGAATGGCGGCGAGATCGCCAATCTCGTCGAAACTGCCGATTTCCCGGCGCCCGAGACATGGGACGCGGCGCTGGACTACGGGCTGCGGGCCTTGCAGGACCTGCCGCGGTCCAAGGTCACGATCTACGCCGACCGCGTCGAGGTGCAGGCGATCAGCGAAAGCGCGGAACAGCGCGCACGCTTCATCTCCTCGCTGGAGCGCAACCAGCCGCAGGGCGTTGCCGTCATCCTCGACATTTCGGCGCCGCGGCCGGTCATCACGCCCTTCGCGCTGCGCTTTGTCATCGACGGCGACGGCGCGCGGTTCGAAACCTGCACCGCCGACACGCTGGAGGCCGGCAACCGGATCACGGCCGCCGCAGCCGTAGCAGGGGCCGAAGGCGCGCTCACCTGCGACATCGGTCTGGGCGTGCCGTCGCCGCAATGGGCCGATGCGGTCGCGGTCGCCATCGCCGCCGTGCGGGAGCTTGGTGCCGGAACCGTCGCCTTCTCCGACGCCGACGTGACGCTGATCGCGGTCGAGGGCACCGAGCAGGACGATTTCGACCGCGTGATCGGCGAACTGGACGCGGCGCTGCCCGATGTCTTCTCATTGTCGGGCGTCATGCCCGACCCGCCGCCGGACCAGACCGGGGCGAGCGGGCCGGCCCGGTTCATCGCGACGCTGAGCGACGACGGGCGGTTGCGCCTGCGCGGGCGCTTGCCCGAAGGGCCGGTGGGTCGGTCTGTCGAATCCTACGCGCGCGCCGTGTTCGGCGCCGCCCAGACCGACATCGCCACCCGCACGGTCAGCGACCTGCCCGAGGGATGGTCGGTGCGCGCGATGGCCGGGCTGGAGGCGCTGTCGCGGCTGAACGACGGAACCATGACGCTGGAGCCCGAAACGCTGGTGCTGAGCGGGCGCACCGGCGATCCTGACGGCGCGTCGTCCCTGACGCGATTTCTGGGCGAGGAGCTGGGCCAGGCCGCCGCCTTCCAGCTCAACGTCAGCTATGTCGAGGCGCTGGACCCGGTCGCCTCCCTGCCCACGCCCGAGGAATGCGTGGCCCGCATCCAGGCGATCCAGGCCGATACCAAGATCATCTTCGAGCCGGGCTCGGTGGAGATCACCGGATCGGCCGGCGACATCCTCGACAGCATCGCCGAGGTGCTGCCCGATTGCCGCCATGTGCGCATGGAAATCAGCGGGCACACCGACAGCCAGGGCCGCGAGGAGATGAACCTGAATCTCAGCCAGACGCGGGCCGACGCGGTGCTGAACGGCCTTCTGGCGCGCAACGTGCTGGTGTCGAACCTGACCGCGCAGGGCTATGGCGAAAGCCAGCCCATCGCGTCGAACGAGACCGAGGACGGCCGCGAACAGAACCGCCGGATCGAGTTCCGCCTGCTGAGCGCGGCCAGCGACGAGACGGACCTTGCGGAAGGGGCCTTGCTCGAGGGGGAGACCTCGGCGGAGGACGCGGCCGGTGGCGCCGGCACGGTTCCGGTGCTACGACCCGTGCCGCGGCCCGAGAGCGTGGTCGAGGCCGGCGCGGCTGCGGCCGCAGAGGAGGACTGAGACAAGTGAACAGGATCGAGTTCGTCGTCGCGATCGCCATCATCCTCTTCGTGGCCTTCGTGCTCGGATGGCTGGCCCATTGGCTGATCGCGCGGTTCAACCAGGTGTCGAGCGCCGACCTGAACGAGATGGAGGCGCTGGCCAAGGCGCTCCACGACGCGGAGGAGACCCGCGATCAGGCGATCGCCTACCTGCAGCAGCGCGAGGCCGAACTGACCGGCCAGCTGAGCCAGACCGAGGCGGAACTGCGCGCGGCGATGGACGGGCTGCGCGAGGCGCGGCACGAGACCGAGGAACTGCGGGTCTACATCGAGCGGTCGAGCCAGCGGCAGGATTGAGCGGGACGCCTGTGGCGGCGGCACGGGGGGCTCTGCCCCCGCCCTTCGGGCTCCCCCGGGATATTTCTGAAACGAAGAAGCGGGCGGTCAGTCCCTCGGCGACCAGCGCGCCAGTGCGTCCTCGTCCTCGGTCCGCGCCTCGACCCAGGCGGAGCCCTCGGCGGTCACTTCCTTCTTCCAGAACGGCGCGCGGGATTTCAGGTAGTCCATCAGGAACTCGGCCGCCGCGAAGGCGTCGCCGCGGTGCCGCGCGGCGGTGGCGACCATCATGATCGGCTCGTCGGGCCGGAGCCGCCCGAAGCGGTGCAGGATCATCGCGTCGGCAAGCCCGAACCGCGCCATCGCCTGCTGCCGGATCGCGGTGAGTGCGGATTCGGTCATCCCGGGGTAGTGCTCGATCTCCATCGCGGCGAGGCCACCGGTGGCGAGGTCGCGGGTGATGCCGGTGAAGCTGACGACCGCGCCCGCGCCCGCCACCCGCGCGGCAAATGCGTTCAGCTCGTGGCCCATATCGAACGGCTCGGCCTGCACGCGGACGGGCGGGGTCATGGCCTAGCCCCCGGTCATCGGAGGAAAGAACGCCACCTCGCGCGCGCCGGAAAGCGGCGCGTCCATCTCGACCAGCTCCTGGTCCACGGCGGCGCGGATCGAGCCAGTGTCGGAAAAGGCGTAGGCAAAGCCCTCGTCTCGCGCTCCAAGCTCGGCGATCAGTTCGGCGACGGTCGTGGCCTCGGTCTCGACCTGCTCGGAAGCGGTCCCGACCCGTTCGCGCAGCCATGCGAAGTAGCGGATGTCGAGCTTCATCACGTGTCCTTCAGGTAGGGCAGCGACTTGCGGAAGTAGTCGAAGCCGGTCACCAGCGTCAGCGCGGCGGCAAGCCAGAGCAGCACCAGACCGCCGTAGGACGTGAGCATCAGCCCGTTGTATTTCCAGATCAGGCCGACACTGTCCTCGATCTCGCCGGTGAGGATGCCCGATGCGATCTCGTTGTTCATGCCCAGGGTCTGCATGAGAAAATAGTGGTCGAAGAGCCCCCAGGCGAAGAGCATGGTGATGGCGATCATCTGGACTGTCGTCTTCCATTTCGCCAGCGACGTGACCTTGAGCGTGCCCGCGTCCTGCCCGAGGAATTCGCGCAGCCCGGAGACGAAAACCTCGCGGAACAGGATGGCGACAACGGGGATGAGGAGCCAGCCGGTGATGCCATGGATGCCCAGCAGAACGCCCAGCGCGATGACGACGATGGCCTTGTCGGCGATCGGGTCGAGCATGGCGCCGAAGCGGCTGATCTGGTTCCAGGCGCGGGCGAGGTAGCCATCGACGTAATCGGTCAGCGACGCGCCGAGAAACAGGACCATCGCGATCCAGTCGGCGTAGGGCCGGGGCAGGATCAGAAACACGAGGCCCATCAGCGGCGCGGCGATCAGGCGCGTGACGGTCAGGATATTGGGCAAGGTCCAGCGCATGGGGGTGGTGTAACGCGGGCCGGGGCAAGAGGGAATAGGGGGCGGGGGTTGGCAGCAAGGGACCGCCGTCCGGCGCCGATGGGTGGCGAGGTCGTCCCCAAGTCGCCTACCCCCGTTCGTGGAAGTGGTCGTAGATCTTCTGGGCCAGCGCCTCGTTCACCCCGTCGACCGCCTTGAGGTCGGCAAGATCGGCGCGGCTGACCGCCTTGGCGCTTCCGAAATGGCTGAGGAGCGCGCGCTTGCGGGTGGCGCCGACTCCCGCGATGTCGTCGAGGGGCGTGGCGCTGACCGCCTTGGCGCGCTTCGCGCGGTGCGCGCCGATGGCGAAACGGTGCGCCTCGTCGCGCAGGCGCTGCACGAAGTAGAGCACCGGGTCGTTTCGTTTCAGCGCGAAGGGAAGCGCGCCCGGGCGGTGAAACTCCTCTTTCCCAAGGTCGCGGTCGATGCCCTTGGCGACGCCGATGAAGGGCACGTCATCGATGCCGAGATCGCCCATGATCTCCTTCACCGCGCTCACCTGCCCCGCACCGCCGTCGATCAGCAGGAGGTCGGGCCAGGCTTCGCTCTCGCGGTCGGGGTCTTCCTTCAGCAGGCGCTGGAACCGGCGGGTCAGCACCTCCTTCATCATCCCGAAATCGTCGCCCGGCGTCAGGTCTTCGCCGCGGATGTTGAACTTGCGGTACTGCGATTTCAGGAAACCGTCGGGGCCGGCCACGATCATCGCGCCGACCGCATGCGCGCCCTGGATGTGGGAGTTGTCGTAAACCTCAACTCGTTTTGGCGCCGCGTCGAGGCCAAAGGCCTCGGCCAGACCGTCGAGGAGCTTGGTCTGCGCCTGCCCCTCGGCCATGCGGCGCGCGAGGCTTTCGCGGGCGTTCCTGAGTGCGCCGTCGATCAGCTCCGCCTTCTCGCCGCGCTGGGGGACCACGATCTCGACCTTGCGGCCGAGTTTCTGGCTGAGCGCGTCGATCATCAGGTCTGCATTCTCGATCTGGTGCGACAGGATCAATTGCCGGGGCGGTTCCTTCTGGTCGTAGAACTGGCCGAGGAAGGCCTCCAGCACCTCGGGTTCCTCGATGTCGGGACCGATGCGCGGGTAGAAATCGCGGTTGCCCCAGTTCTGGTTGGCGCGGATGAAGAAGACCTGCACACAGGCCTGCCCGCCCTCCATGTGGAGCGCGATCACGTCGGCCTCGCGCACGCCGCGCGGGTTGATGCCCTGTGTCGACTGCACGTTGGTGAGCGCCCGGATCCGGTCGCGGAGCGCGGCGGCGCGTTCGAATTCCATTGCCTCGGAGGCCTTGGCCATCTGGCTCGCTAGTTGCGCCTGCAGGTCGGTCGAGTCGCCCTTGAGGAACCGGACGGCGTCGGCGACCGAGGCGCTGTAATCCTCGGCGGTGATGTAGCCGGTGCAGGGCGCGGAGCAGCGCTTGATCTGGTAGAGCAGGCAGGGCCGCGAGCGCGACTCAAATGTCGCGTCGGTGCAGTTGCGCAGCAGGAACACACGCTGAAGCTGGTTCAGCGTGCGGTTCACCGCGCCGGCGCTGGCGAAAGGGCCGAAATACTCGCCCGTCTCCGACTTCGCGCCGCGATGCTTCTTGATCTGCGGGAACGGGTGGGTCCGGCTGACGAGAATGTTGGGGAAAGACTTGTCGTCGCGCAGCAGCACGTTGTAGCGCGGCTTCAGCTGCTTGATGAGGTTCTGTTCCAGTAGCAGCGCCTCGGTCTCGGTGCGCGTGGTCAGGAACATCATCGAGGCGGTTTCGCGGATCATCCGCGCGATGCGGGGGCTGTGGCCCGCCGGCTTTGCATAGTTCGAGACACGCTTCTTCAGCGCCCGCGCCTTGCCCACGTAAAGCACACGGCTCTGAGCATCGAGCATGCGGTAGACGCCCGGCGAATTGTCGAGTGTCTTGAGGTAGGACTGGATCACCTCGTGGCCCGTTTCGGGGCTGGTGGGCGGTGTATCAGGCATGTCCGTCGGGGCTTTCGCGATTCCTTGGTGGGCTGCACCGGATTTCAGGTCTGATCAAGAGAAGAGCTTTCCACCAATCCTGTGGACAACCTTGCGGAGAACTCCGGGGCGAGAGGAATTTTTCCTTGTTCTCGGGCCGGTTCTGCCTTTTGCCTAATTTTTAGGCGGTCTGGCAAGCCACGGATTTATCTAGCTATTTTTTTACGATGCGGGACGTTTCACGGGGGCGTTACACGAGGTTAACATAAGGTTTACATTGCAAGGACCGGTGGAAAAGTCACTTCGACCTCTGCGCAACGGGCTATTCGACGCCAAGGATGTCCGGCGTCTGCCACGCCAGATGCTGACCGCCATCGACGCAGATCAACTGCCCCGTGACGGCGCGGGCCGTGAGGAAATAGCGCAGCGCCTCGCAGATGTCCTGCGGGTCCGCGCCGCGCTCCAGAATCGTCGCCGCGCGCTGACGGGCGAAATGCTCGGGCGTCTGGCGCGCGCCCCGCAGCGTGGGACCGGGGCCGATGGCATTCACGCGGACGCGCGGGGCCAGCGCCTGCGCCGAGGTGCGGGTGAGCGCCCAGAGACCCATCTTGGCAATGGTGTAGCTCATGAACTCCGGCGTGGGTTTCAGCACGCGCTGGTCGATCATGTTCACGACCAGGCCCTGCGCCACCGGCTCGCCGTTCTCGTCGGCCACAGGCTCCGGCACCTGCGCGGCCAGCGCCTGCGTCAGCACGAAGGGTGCGCGCAGGTTCGATTCCATGTGCCTGTCCCAGCTGTCGCGGGTCGCGCTGGCAAGGCTGTCGTATTCGAAGATGGAGGCGTTGTTGACGAGGACGGTGATCGCCCCACCCAGCGCCTCGGCCGCACGCGGCAGCAGGCCCTGCATCTCGTCCTCGACCGTCAGGTCGGCGGGAAGGGTGACGGCGGCGCGGCCCAGCGCGCGCACCTCCTCGGCCACCTGTTCGGCATCATCCCCGCTGATGGCGAAGTGGATCGCCACGTCATGGCCGGCGCGGGCAAGCTCCAGCGCCATCGCGCGGCCAAGCCGCCGCGCCGCCCCTGTCACGAGTGCCGTCATCCTGGGCCTCCCTACGCAAGCACCAGCAGGAGATATGCCACATAGAGCGCCGTGAAAACCACGCCAACCAGCCGGCCCATCGACCAGCGCAGGAACACGAAGGGCGCCAGCACCAGCGAGGCGGCCAGCATCACCCACATGTCGAAGCGCAGGATGCCGGGGTCGACCGGGATCGGGCCGACCAGCGCGGCGACGCCGATGATGCCCAGCAGGTTGAACATGTTCGAGCCGATGACATTGCCCAGCGCCACGTCGGAATGGCGCCGGACAGCAGCCATCACGGTCGTCGCCAGTTCCGGCAGCGAGGTTCCGATGGCCACGAGCGTCAGGCCGATGACCGTGTCGCTGACCCCGAAGGCCTGGGCGATCTCGACCGAGCTGTCGACCAGCAGGTCCGCGCCCAGCGGAAGGCCGACGAGGCCCAGCGCGAGATAGACGCCGATCTGCCACCACGGCATGTCGGGGTCGGCCTCCTCGAGTTCCTCTTCGTCGGCGGCCGCCCCGTTCGCGGCGCGGCGGTGGTCGCGCACGCTGCGGGCGGAATCGACCAGTATCGCGGCCAGCGCCGCCAGCAGGATCAGGCCGCTCCACCAGGTGAAGGGCCCGACATAGGCGAGCCCCATGAACAGGAGCGTGCCCGCGATCATGAACAGGAAGCTGCGGCTGGTGTCGCTGCCCGCCGCGATCCCGAAGAACATCGCCGGGATGCCGAGGATCAGCAGCACGTTCGCGGTGTTCGACCCGATCACGTTGCCGAGCGCGAGGCCGGGCACGCCGTTCAGAACCGCCTTGATCGAGATCAGAAGCTCGGGCGCGGAGGTGCCGAAGGCGACGACGGTGAGGCTGACGATCAGCGCCGGGATGCCGAGCCGCAGGCTGAGGTTCACCGCCCCTTTCACCAGCGTGTCACCGGCCAGAAGCAGGATGATCAGGCCGAGGCCGGCAAAGAAGAACTCAAGGATCACTCTGTCAGCCCTGTCCGTCTTGGCACTGACGGCACGGGCCGCCGCCAAGATTGTAGCGCCCGCACTCGGGGCAAAGCCGCGGCCTCGGCAATCCGCCCGGGCGCCCGCCCCGGCCCCCGATGCGCGGCCATTTCAGACGGCCGAACATGGCCAGCACCGCCATGAAGATCAGGAAGAGGCTGACGATCTTCAGCATCACGACAGTCCGTACCGCGACCAGAGCGCGCGATCCTCGATTCCGGCGGTCAGCTCGGCGGTGACGCTGGCGCCGAAGCGTTGGAACAGCCCGCGCTTCGGGCCGAATTTCTGGAAGCGGGTCTTGTCGCCGTAGAGAGCCTTCAGCTTCGGCACGGCATGGGCGACGCCGTCGGCGAGGCCCAGGTCGACGGCGCGCTGGCCGGCCCAGAACTGCCCGGTGAAGATGTCCTCGTCCGTGCTCAACCGGTCGCCGCGCCGCGCCTTCACATGGGCGATGAAGGAGGCGTGGATCTGGTCCTGAAGCGTGCGCAGCCGCGCGACTTCCTCCGGGGACTCGGGCCGGAACGGGTCGAGCAGCGACTTGTTGCTTCCTGCGGTGTGCAGGCGACGTTCGATCCCGATCCGCGCGATGGCCTCGGTGAAGCCGAAGCCGGCCGAGATCACGCCGATGGAGCCGACGATGGAGCTGTCGTCGACCCAGATGTCATCTGCCGCACAGGCCAGCCAGTAGCCGCCCGAGGCCGCGACATCCTCGACGAAGGCATGAACGGGGATCTTCTTTTCCTCCGCCAGCCGCCGGATCCGCGCCGCGATGAGCGAGGATTGCGCCGGGCTGCCGCCGGGGGAGTTCAGCACCAGCGCCACAGCCGCCGGCTTCCCGCGGGAAAAGGCACGCTCGATGGCGGGGGCCAGCGCGCTGTCGCTGAGCGTGCCGCCGCGCGCCGAGGCCGCGATGACGCCGGAGAGCGTGACCACCGAAACCACCGGGTCTTTCGGGATGAACGGAATGAAGCGCTTCATATCAGGCGATGTAGAGTGCAGCTTGCGGAGGAACAAGGCGGCACGGCAACTTGTGGCAAGCTGTCACCGGGCGGCACCGGAAGCTGGCAGGCGCTGGCGTGAACGCCTGCGCGCGGATAGGGTCGCGGGCGAACGGGAAGAGGTCGGCACATGCCCCACGACATCGTGATCCTTGGCGTTTTCGTCGCCGATGCCGCGTTTCGCTGCAGCCGGTTGCCGAAGCTGGGCGAGACGCTGATCGGCACCGGCTTCACGCTCGGACCCGGCGGCAAGGGATCGAACCAGGCGGTGGCGGCGGCGAAGGCCGGCGGCGACGTCGGGTTCCTCGCGCGGATCGGCGACGACACCTTCGGCGCGATGGGCATGACAACCTGGACCGAGGCCGGGGTGAGCCCATTGGTGATCCGAGACGCCACCCGCGCGACCGGGGCCGCCGGCATCTTCATCGAGGAGGGCGAGGGGCGCAACGCCATCATCATCAGCCCGGGCGCCGCGGCGGCGATCACGGTGGAGGATGTGGAGGCCGAAGCGGCAATCATCGGCGGCGCGAAGGTCGCGGTGACGCAGCTGGAACAGCCGGTGGAGGTTGCGCAGCGGTTCCTGCAGATCGCAGTGGCGGGTGGTGCGGCCACGATCCTGAACCCCGCCCCGGCGACGGCCCTGCCCGAAGGGATGCTGGCGCTCTGCGACTACGCCACTCCCAACGAGGCCGAGGCGGAGGCGCTGACCGGCATCGCCGTCACTGACCGCGACAGTGCGGCGCGGGCGGCGGCGGCGCTTCTGTCGCAGGGCGTGCGGCGCGCGGCGATCATCACGCTCGGCGGCGAGGGCGCGCTGGTGCGGGACGCGGATGGCACCCGCCATGTGCCGGCGATGCAGGCGGGGCCGGTCGTGGACACCACGGGCGCGGGCGATGCGTTCAACGGCGGGTTCGCCTGCGCGCTTGCGCAAGGCCTGGCGCTGGACGAGGCGCTGCGCTTCGCCACCGCGGTGGCCGCGCTGTCGGTGACGAAACCCGGCACGGCGGCCTCGATGCCCGCGCGGGCCGAGGTCGAGGCGCTCCTGGCGCGCTAGAGCGTCAGGCCGGGATCGCGCATTCCGTTGCGCGGCGCCCCGGATCAGACCTCCAGATCCGCCACAAAGATGCCGGCGTGGCCGCCCGAACACGCCTCCACCAGCATGCCGCCTGCCCGTAGGTGGTCGGGGTGCGCCTCGTAGGCGAGATGCGCGTCGCGGTCGACGAACATGACCGAGAACCCGTAAGCGTAGCGCTGCGACTTCCCCTCGTAGTCGCGGTTCGGGCCATGTGCGAAACCGGACGCACCGGGGAGGTTGGCGCAGACCTCCGCGAGGATCGGCATTGCGGCCTCGATCCGGTCGCGGCCCTCGGGGCCATCCGGGTCCATCAGGACGATGTGGTGCAGCATGGGGATCAGCCTTCGATCAGGATTGCGCGGAAGTCATTCACATTGGTGCGCGTCGGGCCGGTGACAACCTGCGCGCCGATCTTGCCGAAGAAGGTATGGGCGTCGTTGGCCGCCAGCGCCTCGGCGGGGTCGACACCTCCGGCCTTTGCATCGGCCAGCGTGCCGGGGCCGATGATTGCGCCCGCGACCTCGGCGGCGCCGTCCACGCCGTCGGTGTCGCAGGCGATGGCATGGATGCCGGGCGCGCCCTTCAGCGCGAGCGCCAGCGCCAGCGCGTATTCGGCATTCGGCCCGCCGATGCCGTTACCTCGCCGGGTAACAGTCAATTCCCCGCCCGACAGGATCACGCGCGGACCCTTGGCTGCGAGGGCGCGCCGGGCGTGTTCGGCGGCCACCTCGCGCGCTTCGCCCTCGATCGCGTCGCCAAGCATCTCGACGGCACAGCCCTGCTCCTCGGCCAGTTCCGCCGCGGCGGCGAGCGACTGCGCGGGGGCGGCATAGATCACGTTCTCGACGCGCGACAGGCGCGGATCGTCCGGCGGCAGCGGGTCGCCGCCTGCCTCGAGGAAGGCCCGGATCGACGCGGGCGCGCTCACGCCCCACCTCTCCAGCGCCGCCAGCGCGCGCGCGGCGTCGCCGCGGTGACCGACCGTGGGGCCCGAGGCGATGTCGCCCGGATCGTCGCCCGGCACGTCCGAGATCATAAGCGCCAGCATCCGCGCCGGATAGGCGGCGGCGGCCAGCCGGCCGCCCTTCACCGCCGAAAGCTCCTTGCGGATACCGTTGATCTCCCCGATCGGCGCGCCGGAGGCGAGCAGGGCCTGCGTCAGCGCCTGTTTCTCCGCCAGCGTGATGCGGTCGGACGGCGCGCAGAGCAGAGCGGAGCCGCCGCCGGAGATCAGCGCCAGCACAAAATCGCCCACGCCCAACCCCTCCAGCAGGTCCAGCATGCGGCGCGTTGCGGTAACGCCCGCCGCGTCGGGCACCGGATGCGCCGCCTCGACAATCTCGATGCCCGCACAGGGGCGCGCATAGCCGTAGCGCGTGATGACCAGCCCTTCGCAAGGCCCCCAGGCCGCCTCCACCGCTTCGGCCATGCGGGCGCTGGCCTTGCCCGCGCCGACCACGACGACGCGCCCCGGAGGCTTCGGCGGCAGAGCGGCGGCAAGGCTCTGCATCGGGTCGGCCACGGCCACGGCCCGGTCGAACAGCGCGCGGAGCAACTCGGGCGGCGTCATGCGTCCGTCCCGAGGCTCGAGGCGCGGGCGACAAGGCGCACGGGGCTGCGTAGCTCCGGCTCGGGTCGTTCGCCCTCGACCATCCAGGCCAGAAGCCGCGCGGCAGTGTCCCGCGCGAAGCCTGCGATGTCGCAGGAGACCGAGGACAGTTGCGGCCAGCTTTGCGCCGCCTCCTCGATGTCGTCGAAGCCCACGACGCGGAAGGCGTCACCGACCGGCCGGCCGGCGCGCGCGAACCCGGCCATCAGGCCCAGCGCCACCAGATCGTTGAAGCAGATCGCGGCATCGACCTCGGGGTGGTCCGCGATCAACGTCTCGGCCGCCTGCATCCCGAAGGCGCGGGAGGATTTGCCGTGCAGCGCGACCTCCTCCAGCCCCTCGGCTTTCAGCACTTCGCGCCAGCCCGACTTGCGCTCGCGCGTGATCGCCCGGCCCGGCAGGCCGCCGACAAAGGCGATGTGGCGCGCGCCCTGGTCCAGCAGGTGACGCGCGGCCTTGGCGCTGCCGGTGGCGTAGTCGAAGCTCGCGAAGGGGAAGAGATCGGTCCGTTCGTCCATCTTGCGCAGCACCTGCAGCACCGGCAGGCCGGTGCGGGCAAGCTGGTCGAATGTGCCCGGTGCCTCGCCATAGGCGGGCGAGATGACCAGCGCAGAGACCCCGTGCTCGATCATCGAGCCGACGAGCTTGGCCTGCAACTCCGGGTCTTCATCGGCATTGGCGATGACGGTGGCATAGCCCTCGGCGGCGAGCGCCATCTGCAGCGAGGTCGCGAACTCGGTGAAGAACGGGTTGCGCAGGTCGTTGATCAGCACGCCCACCAGCCCGACGGAGGCAGAGCGCAGGTTGGCCGCGGCCCGGTTGTAGACATAGCCGATCTCGGCCATCGCGGCCTCGACCGCCTTGCGGGTTTCCGGCCGCACCTGTTTCGAGCCCTGCAGGACGAGCGACACGGTCGATTTCGAGACACCCGCGCGGGCGGCGACATCCATGATGGTGGGGCGGCGTTTCATGGCCCCTTGTTAGCCGTCGATCCCGTGCATCGCCAAGAGCGTTCGCATCCGCGCCTGGGCAAGATCCGGGCTGGTGAGCAGCCGGGCCTGGTCGGCCAACCGGTAGACCTGCGCATAATGCGTGATCTCGCGCGCGGACTGGAAGCCGCCCGGCATGACGAAATGCGCCTGCGAGCCGTTCAGCCAGCTCAGGAACGCGATGCCAGCCTTGTAATATTGCGTCGGCGGCTTGAAGATTTCCCGGCTGAGCGGGACCGTTGGGGCGAGCAGCGCGTGATAGGTGTCGCGGTCGCCCTTGGCCAGCGCCTCGAGCGCCTGCGAGGCTGCCGGCGCGATGGCCGCGAAGATGCCGAGCAGCGCGTGGGAGTGGTGCGTGCCGTCGCCCTCGATCAGCGCGGCATAGTTGAAATCGTCGCCGGTGTAGAGCCGCACTCCCTCGGGCAGCTTGGCGCGGAAATCCTCCTCGTGGGTCTGGTCGAGCAGACTGATCTTGATACCGTCGATCTTCGCAGCGTGTCGGCTGATGAGGTCGAGCACGATGCCGTTCGTCGTGCCAAGGTCCGCGCCGCCCCAGTAACCGGCGAGCGCCGGGTCGAACATCTCGCCCAGCCAGTGCAGGATCACGGGGCCGGACGATTCTTCTATAAGAGTGTCATAGACGCGGGCGTAATCATCCGGCCCCGCACCGATGGCAGGCAAGGCGCGTGTGGCCATCAGAATAACCTGCCCGCCCGCCGCCTCGATCGCTTCCATCTGCGCAAGGTAGGCGGCGATGATGGCGTCGGTGGTCGTCAGGTCCGCCAGCGCCACGTGATCCGTCCCGGCCCCGCAGGCAACCCGAGGTTTCAGCGGATGCACCTTCGCCTCCGCCATCGTCCGTTCGATCAGCTCCTTCGCCGTCGCCCAATCGACGCCCATCCCCCGCTGCGCGGTGTCCATCGCCTCGGCCAGCCCCAGCCCCTGGTCCCAGAGGGTGCGGCGAAACCCGAGCGTCGCGTCCCAATCCACCGCCGGGCGACCCTGCCACGGACCCCGCTCCGCAAGCGGGTCGCTGATGACATGCGCGGCGGCGTAGGCCACGCGGGTCAGCGGCACCGACGGCGGGCGCGGCACCAGCGGCTCGCCGGTGAGGCGGTAGTCTTCCAGCGTCCCGTCATAGGTCGGCAGCAGCATGGCTCAGCCCCTCGCGTCTGCGCGGATCATGTCGGCGGCCTTCTCGCCGATCATGATCGCCGCGGCATTGGTGTTGGAGGATATCACGGTCGGCATGATCGAGGCATCGACCACACGCAGCCCCGCGATCCCGTTGAAGCGCAGTCGCGTGTCGACCACCGCCGCGGGGTCGGAGCCCATGCGGCAGGTGCCCGCGCAATGGTGCGAGGTCTTGGAGTGGGCGCAGATGAAATCGTAATAGTCCTGGTCGGTCTTAACGTCCGGCCCCGGCAGGCGCTCCGCCTTGATGAAGCGCGCCAGCGGCGCCTGCGCCATGATCTCCTGCGTCAGCTTCAACCCCCGGATCGACATCTCGCGGTCCTGCGGGTCCTGCAGATAGTTCGGGTCGATCAGCGGCGCCTGCGCCGGGTCGCCGGAGGCCAGACGCACCGTGCCGCGCGAACGGGGCCGGAGGTAGCAGGAGTTCAGCGTCACGCCGCCTTGCGGCATCGCCTCCACGCCCTTCTCGATGCCGGTGCCGAGGCCGAGGTGGAACTGGATGTCGGGCGAGCGCGCATCGGGATCGGCATACCAGAACCCGCCCGTCTCGAAGAGCGACGAGGCGACCGGACCCTTGCGCGTGAAAAGGTACTGCATCCCCGCCAGCGCCGCCATGTGCGGCTTCGCGTAGCGGTCATAGCTGTGCGGGCCGCTCAACTCGCTGATGCAGTAGAGGTCGAGGTGATCTTGCAGGTTCTCGCCCACCTGCGGCTGGTCGCAGATCACGTCTATCCCAAGTTCTTCTAGATGATCTGCAGGCCCGACCCCTGACATCTGCAGCAGCCGGGGCGAGCCTATCGCGCCGGAAGACAGCAGCACCTCCTGTGTGGCGCGCAGGCGCGTCCCGTCCGTGAGTTCGACCCCGGTCGCGCGCTCCGCCTCCACCACGATCCGCCGCACCTGCGCACCGGTCTTCACCGTCAGGTTCGCCCGCCCCTCGTTCGGCGCGACATAGGCCATCGCAGCGGAGGAGCGCCGGGCGTTCCTTTGCGTCAGCTGGTAATAGGCCACGCCGTCCTGTGTCTCGCCCGTCACGTCCTCATTGCGCGGGATGCCCAACGCCGCCGCCGCCTCGAAATACGCCTCGCAGATCGGCAACGGCGCGATCGGTTGCGACACGCCCAAAGGCCCACCCTTGCCATGATAGCGGCCCTCGAATGTGTCGTTGTCCTCCGCCTTGCGGAAATACGGCAGCACGTCCTCGTAGCCCCAGCCGTCGCAGCCCCGCTGGCGCCATTCGTCGTAGTCGAGCGCGTTGCCCCGCGTGTAGATCTGCGCATTGATCGCCGAGCCGCCGCCGATCACCTTGGCCTGCGTGTAGTTGAAGATGCGGCCCTTCATGTGGCGCTGCGGCACCGTCTCCCAGCCCCAGGAGCCGATGCCCTTGGTCATCTTCGCGAAGCCCGCCGGCAGGTGGTAGAGCGGGTTGCGGTCCCGCCCGCCGGCCTCGAGCAGGCAGACGGTGGCATCGGGGTCCTCGCTCAGCCGCCCGGCCAGCACGCAACCCGCGCTGCCCGCGCCGATGATGATGTAGTCGTAGCCTTCGGCCATGGTGATCCCTCAGAGCCGGTGGATGGAAAGCCCGCCGTCGACGGGAATGACCGCGCCGGTGGCGAAGGCGAACTCGCCGCGCGCGAGCGGCAGGATCACCTGCGCGATGTCGGCGGGCGTGCCCCAGCGTCGGGCGGGCACGAGGCCCTCGGCGATGCGCGCGTCGTAGCGGTCGGACACCGGCGCGGTCATCGGGGTCGCGATTATGCCGGGGCGGATGTCGAAGACGCCGATATTGTCAGCGGCAAGCCGCGCGGAAAAGGCCTGCGCCATCATCGCCGCGCCTGCCTTGGAGATGCAGTATTCCGCGCGGTCAGGTGACACCATCGCGGCGCTGACCGAGGTCACGAAGACGATCGCGCGGTAGGGCTCGGGCGGCAGGGTCAGCATCCGCCTTGCCACTTCTTGTGCAAGAAAGAACGCGCCGCGCAGGTTCACCGACATGCAGCGGTCGAAACTAGCCGGCGTCATCTCCAGCAGATCGCCGCGCAGCATCGCGGGGACGCCAGCGTTGGAGACCAACGTCGTCACCGGCCCGACCGCGTCGAGCAGCGCGGGGATCGCTTCGATGTCACTCAGGTCGTGGCGGTGGTAGCTCGCGCCCGGCATGGCCGCCAGTGCCGCCTCCACGACGGGCGCATCGGGGGCAAGTTCGGCAGCCAGCGCCACCTGCCAGCCCGCGCGGTGCAGCGCCTGCGCGATGCCAAGCCCGATGCCCTGCTGGCCGCCGGTGATGAGCGCGGTTCCGGTCATGCGACCTCCTGCGTGATGTGATCGGCCAGCCGCAGCGCCAGCGCCGCGATGGTCAGCGACGGGTTCACCGCCGCCGAGGTCGGCAGCAGCGCGGCGTCGCAGATGTAGAGGTTGGGGTGATCATGGCTGCGTCCGAAGGGGTCGGTGACGCTGGTCGCCGGGTCATCGCCCAGCCGTGCCGTGCCGCACTGATGGGACGGCGTCGAGCGGTCGAATGCCTTCGACAGCAGCACCGGGTAGCCCGCCCGCCGCAACGCCCGTTTCAGCGTCGCGACAAGCGCCTGATGCGCGTCCCAGTTCGAGCGCCGCCAGTCAAGCACGATGTCGTCCCCCTTCACGGTGACGCGGCTGTCTTGCTGGGGCAGGTCCTCGCTCATCACGTAGAAATCTATCGCATGGTTCGCGATCAGGCGAGAGAGCCGCATCGGCAGCCCCGTCTGCGCGGCAAGGATCGGCGCGGACACCCGGCCGAGCAGTTGCACGTTGCCCAGCGGCTCGCCATTCGGCCCGCCGCTCAGATACCAGTCGTTGATCTGCAGCGTCTTCTGGTAGACTGACCGGTTGCGGCGCGGGGCGAGCGCAAGCAGCGCCGAGGCGTTGTGGTTCATGAAGTTGCGCCCGACCTGGTCGGAGCGATTGGCCAGCCCGCGCGGCTGCGCGTCATTGGCCGACCGCAACAGCAGCGCGGCCGTGTGGACCGCGCCCGCCGCCAGCACGATACGCGGCGCGGTGAAGCGCCCGGCGGTGGTGAGCAGCCCCGTCGCCCTGCCCCCCTCGGTCTCGATCCGCTGCACCGTCGCGCCGGTCTGCAAGCGTACATTGGGGTGCAGCAAGGCCTGCGCCAACGCCGCGGTTTCGGCGTCGAGCTTGCCGCCAGTGGTGTCCGGGAACGCATCCCAGGGCGTCGGCGCACGGGCGAGCCAGCGGTCGAGGTCGAGCGCGAGCGGCAGCGGCGACGGGTGCAGGCCCGTGCGCCGCAACCGCGTTTCCAGATCGGCGATGGCAGGCTCGTGGGTCAACGCCGCGAAAGGATAGGGTGCGCCGTGCGGCGGCTCGGTCGGGTCGACGCCGGCGTCGCCGCGCACGCCGTAAAGCGCCTCGGCCCGGTCGTACCAGGGCGCAAGCGTCTCGTAGCCGAAGGGCCAGCCCGGTGTGGTGCCGCCGATGTGGCGGATCGGCGCGAAATCGGCCTCGCGGTAGCGCAGCATCACCGCGCCGTAGAACTTGGAGTTGCCCCCGACGCAGGCGTAGTTGCCGGGGTTGAACCGGACGCCCTCGGGTGTCAGCCAGGTTTCCTTGGGCCGGAAATGTCCGCGCCCGAAGATGGCGGCGGGGTCGCGCGCCTCGGGGCTGTCGGCCAGCCGCTCGCCGCGTTCGAGGATGAGCACGCGCAGGCCCGACGGCGCCAGCCCCGCGGCCAGCGTCGCGCCCCCCATGCCGGAGCCGACGATGATGATATCGGCGTCGCTCACGCGTTGTCCTCCCCTCGCGCTCTCATACGCTTTGGATCGTTCCAATTCCAGTCGAAAAAGCAACCCGCGCGCCCGTGGGGCGGCGGGCCGCAGGCTCAGATGATCCGCTCTTCCGTCTCCGGGTCGAACAGCACCGCCTTGTCCATGTTGACCGCGAAGTCGAAGGGCTGTCCGGGGTGGACCTCCGCATCGGCCCGCATCCGCGAGATGCAATCCTTGCCGGCCAGCGTCATCGTCACGAAGGTGTCGGCCCCCGCCGGCTCGGTCACGCTGACGGTGTTGGACAGCGCCTGGATGTTGCGGGCGTTGCGGTCGGCGCCTTCGGGATCGGTGATCGCCTCGGGGCGAATGCCGAGGATGACCTCGCGATCCTTGTAGGCGGCATAGCCCGCGGGCGCGTTCTCGATGCGGAGCGCAATCTCCTGCCCCTCGGCCCCAGTCGTCACGGCATGAAGCGCTCCGTTCCGCTCCTCCAGCCGGACCCGCATCACGTTCATCGCGGGCGAGCCCATGAAGGTCGCGACGAACAGGTTGGACGGGTTGTCGTAGATCTCCTTCGGCGTGCCCAGCTGCTGGACGTAGCCGTTGTACATCACGGCGATCCGGGTCGAGAGGGTCATCGCCTCGATCTGGTCATGGGTGACGTAGACGATGGTGGTCCCGAGCTTCTGGTGCAGCTTCTTGATCTCGGTCCGCATGTCGACGCGCAGCTTTGCGTCCAGGTTCGACAGCGGCTCGTCGAACAGGAACACGTCGGGGTTGCGAACGAGCGCGCGGCCCATCGCGACGCGCTGGCGCTGGCCGCCCGACAGTTGCCCCGGCTTGCGCTTCAGCAGGTCCTCGATCTGAAGCAGCTTGGCGACCTCGGCCATCGCCTTTTCCCGCTCGGGCTTCGGCGTGCCGTGCATCTCAAGCCCGAAGGTGATGTTCTGGCCCACCGTCATGTTGGGGTAGAGCGCGTAGGACTGGAACACCATCGCGATGTTGCGCTGCGACGGGTGCACGTTGTTGATCACGCGGTCCTTGATGCGGATGTCGCCTGAGGTGATCCCCTCAAGCCCCGCGATCATGTTCAGGAGCGTGGACTTGCCGCAGCCCGAAGGGCCGACGAGCACGAGGAACTCCCCCTCCTCCACCGCGATGTCGACCTGGTGCAGCACCTCGACCGCGCCGTAGGCCTTGGTCACGTTGTCGATGTCGAGAAAACCCATGGCTTCAATCCTCCGGATTGACCGGCGCGGTGCAGTTGCCCCGCGCGTTCGGAATTTGTAACGCGCCGCAGGCGCCTTTCATTTTGCTATCCAAGACCATGCCTCACCCCTTGACCGAGCCAGCCATCAGGCCGCGCACGAAGTAGCGCCCTGCCACGATGTAGACGAGCAGCGTGGGGGCGGCGGCCATGATCGCGCCGGCGAAATGCACGTTGTATTCGCGGACGCCGGTGGACGAGTTGACGAGGTTGTTCAGCGCCACCGTCATCGGGGCCGAGCCGCCGCTGGCGAAGCTCGCGCCGAAGAGGAAGTCGTTCCAGATGTTGGTGAACTGCCAGATGAAGCTGACCGCGATGATCGGGCCCGAGGAGGGCAGCAGGATCCTGTAGAAGATCTGGAAGAAGCCGGCGCCGTCGATCTGTGCCGCGCGCACCAGTTCGGTCGGGAAGGCGGCGTAGTAGTTGCGGAAGTAGAGCGTGGTGAAACCCACCCCGTAGACGAAATGCACCAGCACGAGCCCCCCCGTCGTGCCCGCGATGTCGAGGATGCCGAGGATTCGCGCCATCGGGATCAGCACGATCTGGAACGGGATGAAGCACGAGAACAGCAGGAGCCCGAAGATGATCGTCGCACCGGGGAAATGCCACTTGGTCAGGACGTAGCCGTTCAGCGCGCCGAAGATCGTCGACAGCAGGACCGCAGGCACCGCCATGACGATCGAGTTGATGAAATAGGGGCGCAGGCCCGTCGGCTGCACGCCGATCTGCGCGGTGGACCAGGCCGAGAGCCAGGGCTCGATCGTCCATTCGCGCGGCAGGGCGATCATGTTGCCGCCGGTGATCTCGCTCAGCGGCTTCAGCGAGTTCACCAGCATGATCCCGAAGGGCAGCAGGTAGAACAGCGCGAAGAGCAGCAGGACCAAGTAGATCAGGACCCGCGAGAAGCTGGAGGAGCGAATGGCGTTTTCGGTGGAGGCTGCGGCCATCACTTCTTCTCCCGCAGTTCGGCGTAGAGGTAGGGCACCATGATCGCGGCGATGGTCATCAGCATGATGACCGCCGAGGCCGCGCCGATGCCCATCTGGTTGCGCGTGAAGGTGTAGGAATACATGAAGGTCGCAGGCAGCGCGGTGGCATTGCCAGGCCCGCCGCCGGTCAGCGCGATGACAAGGTCATAGGACTTGATCGCGAGGTGGCTGAGGATGACGAAGGCCGACAGGAACGCCGGGCGCAGTTGCGGCAGGATGATCCGGCGGTAGAGCTGGAAGTTCGACGCGCCATCCATCTGCGCCGCTTTCAGGATCTCGTTGTCGATGCCGCGCAGGCCGGCGAGGAACATCGCCATCACGAAGCCCGAGCTTTGCCAGACCGCAGCGAGGACGATGGTGTAGATCGCCATCTCGCGGTCCTTGATCCAGTCGAAGGCGAAGCTTTCCCAGCCCCAGAGGTGCATCGTGTTCTCAAGCCCGATGGCGGGGTCGAGAAACCATTTCCACGCCGTGCCGGTGACGATGAAGCTGAGCGCCATCGGATAGAGGAAGATCGGGCGCAGGATGCCCTCGCCGCGGATCTTCTGGTCGAGGAAGATCGCCAGCATCAACCCGATGACGGTGCAGATCGCAATGTAGAGCGAGGCGAAGATGGCAAGGTTCGTCAGCGCGATGTTCCATTCGCGGACGCGGAACAGGCGGTCGTAGTTCTGCCAGCCGACCCATTCGTAGGACGGCAACATGCGGCTGTCGGTGAAGCTGAGGTAGATCGTGAAGGCGATGAAGCCGTAGACGAAGATCAGCATGACGGCGAGCGAGGGCGACAGCACAAGCTTGGGCAGCCAACTCTGCAGACGGGTCCGGAAATCCGCGCCCGTGTCGGTCGTTACGGCCATCGGCCCCCTCCCTCGAATTGCGAGTGTTCTTGTGGCCCGCTTGGGCCGAAACGTGGACCGGCCCCCGCGCAGGGGCCGGTCCGGGATGCGCTGATTACTGCGCGATCTCGACGGCGGTGACGAGTTCCGCGGCTGCGGTCTCGGCGTCGTACTCGCCGTTGAAATGCGCGGTGATCACGTCATACATCGCGTTCTGCACCGACGGGTTGTTGGCGTGGCCATGCGCCATCGACCCGAAGAGCGTGCCGCCCTCGGCCGCCGAAGCCAGTTGCTCCATGCCCAGCTGACCGCAGGCATCGAACTGGTCCGACGGGATGTCGGTGCGCGCCGGCACGGAGCCCTTCACGAGGTTGAAGGTCACTTGGAACTCGGGGCTCATCACGGCGCTGGCCATGGCAAGCTGCGATTCCTGCGCCTCGGGGTCCGTCACGTTGAACATGGCGAACTGGTCCGAGTTGAACATCACGGTGCCCTCGGTGCCCGGGACGCGGAAGCACTGGAATTCCTCGCCCGCGGTCATGCCCGCGTTCACGAATTCACCCTTGGCCCAGTCGCCCATGATCTGGAACAGCGCGTCGCCGCTGATGACCATGGCCGAGGCCAGGTTCCAGTCACGGCCCGAGAAGTTGTCGTCGACGAAGCCGCGCAGGGTTTCCATGCGCTGGAACGCCTCGACCATCGTGTCCGAGCCAAGCGCCTCGGGGTCGAGATCGACCATGGAGGCCTGGTAGAACTCGGGGCCGCCGACGCCCATCACCATCGATTCGAAGACGGTCGCGTCCTGCCAGGCCTGTCCACCATGGGCGAGGGCCGTGTAGCCCGCATCCTGCGCGGCCTGCATGGCGGCGACGAACCCGTCCCAGTCGGTCGGCTGCTCGATGCCCAGCTCGTCCATCAGCGCGGTGTTGGCCCAGACCCAGTTGGTCGAGTGGACGTTCACCGGTGCCGCTACCCAGCTGCCCTCGTAGGTCGAGAACGCCTGCAGCGCGTCGGGGACAACCTCGGCCCAGCCCTGCTCGGCCGCCAGTTCGTCAAGGTTCGCCAGTGCGCCCTCGGCCGCCCAGTCCTGGATCGAGAAGCCGAGCATCTGCACGGCGGTCGGCGGGTCGCCGGCGGTAACACGCGCGCGCAGCACGGTCATTGCGTCCGAACCGCCGCCACCGGCAACGGGCATGTCCACCCAGCCGATGCCGCCGGTCGCGAGCGTGTCGCGCAGCGTGCCCACGGCAGCGGCTTCACCACCCGAGGTCCACCAGTGCAGGACTTCAACTTCCTGCGCCGCGACCGCGGTGGTCGACAGCGCCAGAACGGCCGCCGTCATGTGAAGTTTCTTGATCATGGTCATGTTGGTTTCCTCCCTAAGTGACCAGCACCCTTGACGGGCTCTTGCGAATTAAAACGTTATAAATCTGTCGCTCGTCAACCGAAAATTGCGGGCGTGATGTCACGTTTGCGCTTGGAAACGCCTGCAATCGCAGCATTTTTCTGCATTGCAGCATCTTGCGCCTCGTGCGGAATGTTGTTGAAACGTTTGAAATGCCCGTCAATATGGACCGCGACGCAACCTCAAGCTCCAGCGGGCCATGACCGACGACACCCCCCTCACAGCACTGCACGGACAGGGCGCAAGGCCGACTTTGCGGACGCTGGCGCAGGCGACGGGGTTTTCCATCGCGACCGTCTCGCGTGCGCTGGCCGATGATCCGCGAATCGCCGTCAAGACCCGCGCCACCGTCGCCGCCGCGGCGGCACGCCTCGGCTACATCCCCGATCGGGCCGCGCGGCGCCTGCGCACCGGACGCACGCAGGTCATCAGCCTGCTTCTCAACACCGAGCACGAGTTCCTGGGCTTCACCCACGAGTTTCTCACCGGCATCACCGAGGTTCTGGTCGGCACCGGCTATTCCGTCACCGTCGTGCCCGATACCCATGGCGACGACCGCCTCACCCCCGTTCGCACGATCTTGCGCAACAACCTCGCCGACGGTCTGCTCTTCACACGGACCGAGGCCTTCGACCCCCGCGTGCGCCTGCTGATGGAGGCGGATTTCCCCTTCGTCAGTCATGGCCGGACGGAATTCACCGCGCCGCACCCTTGGGTCGATTTCGACAACGAGGCCTTTGCCCGCGCCGCCGTCGCGCATCTGGTGGCGCGGGGCCGCAAGCGGATCAGCCTGGTGCTGCCGGGCGACCAGTTCACCTTCACCCAGCACCTGCGCTATGGCTTCCTGTCGGCCGTGAGGGCCGCCGGAGTCGAGCATGTGATCGTGCCTGGCGTCACCCTCGACAGCCCCACGCCCGAGATCGCCGCGGCGATGATGCGGGCCCGGCATGGCCCGACCCCGCCCGACGGTTACGTCTGCGTGGGCGAGGTGACGGCGCTGGTGGCGCTGGCGGCGCTCAGCGACACCGGCGCGGTGCATGGCGTCGACGCCGATATCGTGGCCAAACGCGCCTCGCCGATCTTCGACAACATCCGCCCGCGCATCGGCACCGTGTTCGAGGATCTGCGCGCCACGGGCCGCGCCATGGCCGAGATGCTGTTGCGCCGCATGGCCGGCGAGCCGCCCGAGGCGCTCAACCGGCTGTTCCTGCCCGATCCCGTCACCTGAGGTGCGCATCGCGGTCATGCCACCCAGGCCCCCCGCGTGGCGCCGATGCGCATCTGCACCGTCTTCACCTCGAGGAATTCCTCGATCCCGTAGCGCCCAAGCTCGCGCCCCTGCCCGCTTTGCTTGAACCCGCCGAAGGGCAGTTCCGAGAAGCCGTCCATCCAGGTGTTGGTCCAGACCGTGCCGGCCTGCACCCGCCGCGCGAAGTCGAGGCAGGTGGAGACGTCCCGGCTCCAGACCCCCGCCGACAAGCCGTAGGCCGCACCGTTCGCCAACGCGATGGCCTCGTCGAAGCTGGTGAAGGTCAGGACCGACAGCACCGGGCCGAACACCTCTTCGCAGGCGATGGGCATGTCGGGGGTCACATCGGTGACGATGGTCGGCTGGTAGAATTGCGCGCCGAGCCCGCCGACCTCCAACGCCGCGCCACCCAGGGCCAGCCGCGCCCCGGCGGCGACCGCGTCCTGCACATAGCCGTCGATCTTGGCCAGATGCTCGGACGAGATGATCGCGCCGACCTGCGTGCGCGGGTCGAGCGGGTCGCCGAAGGGTACCTTGCGGCTGAGGGCGACGACCCTGTCGGTCAGCGCCTCGGCCACGTCCGCGTGCACGATGATCCGGCTGCCCGAATTGCAGCATTCGCCGGCATTGAAATAGACGCCGAAGGCGATGGCATCGGCGGCCTGATCGAGATCGGCATCGGGAAAGATCACCTGCGGGTTCTTGCCGCCCAGTTCCAGCGACACCTTCTTCAACGTCGCGCTGGCCGCCGCGCTGATGCGCTTGCCCACCCCGGTCGAGCCGGTGAAGCTGACCATGTCGACGCGCGGATCGGTGGAGAGAATTTCGCCCACCGGGTCTCCGTAGCCCAGCACGATGTTCGCCACGCCCTGCGGCAGTCCGGCCTCTTCCAGGAGTTTGCCCAGCATCACCGTGGTGCCGGGCGTCATCTCTGAGGGCTTCACCACCGCCGTGCAGCCTGCCGCGAGCGCGAAGGGCAGTTTCTGCGACACGATGAGGAAGGGG
Organism: uncultured Roseicyclus sp.; assembly: GCA_937139335.1. Taxonomy (GTDB): domain Bacteria; phylum Pseudomonadota; class Alphaproteobacteria; order Rhodobacterales; family Rhodobacteraceae; genus Roseicyclus. The sequence continues at coordinate 71,088 of CAKZPN010000037.1, forward strand.
AAGTTCCACGGGCAGATCAGCGAGACGACCCCGATCGGTTCCTTCAGCACGAGGCCCAGCATGTCGGGGCCGAGGCTGTTGTGACTGTCGCCGTGCAGCGTGCGGGCCAGCGCCGCCGCGTAGCGCCAGAGGTCGGCGGCGCCCTCGATCTCGGCCATGGCCTGCGTGATCGGCTTGCCCGATTCCAGCACCTCGTGGCGCGCGATCATCTCGCGGTCGCGGTCGATCAGGTCCGCCACCTTCAGCAGCAGCGCCGCGCGGTCCTTGCCGCTTGACCGCGGCCAGCCGCCTGCGTCGAAGGCCGCCCGCGCCGCGGCAATCGCCGCCTCTGCCTCGGGTTTGCCGCCCTTCGCCGCGACCGACACCGAAACGCCATGCGCGGGCGAGCGCCGCTCGCTCGTCGCGCCATCGGCGCTGTCCAGCCACTGGCCGCTGATCCAGTGCTGCAGCGCCACGGCGGCGTCGGGCAGGGCGGCATTGGAGGTGGGGATGACGGTCAGGTCTTGCATGGATCAGGTTCCGAGAAATTCGGGTTTGCGTTTCTCGGCGAAGGCGGCGACGCCCTCGGCCTTGTCGGCGCTGGCGCCGATCATGCCCGCGCCCAGCGCCTCGACCATCGCGGCGGGGTCTTCGCCGACGGCGGCGTGTATCTGGTATTTCGCCACCTCCACGGCGCGGGGCGAGGCGTGGCGCATATCGGCAGCGATAGCCTCGGCCGCCGTGCGCGGATCCTCCGCCACCTCGGCGACGAAACCCAGCGCATGGGCGCGCGTCGCGTCGATGCGACGACCGAACAGCGCCATTTCCTTCAGCACCGGTTCGGGCAACAGCCGCGCGAGGCGTTGCGTCCCCGACCAGCCCGGCACGATGCCGACCTGCGCTTCGGGGAGTCCCAGCGTGGCGCCCGGCGCTATCACGCGGATGTCGCAACACGCGGCCAGCTCCAGCCCGCCCCCGAAGGCCGGGGCCTGGATCACGGTGATGGTCGGCTTCGACAGCCGCGCCAGCCGGTCGAAGACCCGGTGCCCCTCGCGCACCCAGTGGCGCGCGAAGTCGAAGGGCGACAGCGGCGCCCAGGCCTTGATGTCGGCCCCGGCGCAGAAGGCGCGTTCGCCCTCGGATTGCACGATCACGCAGCGCACTTCGGGCGTTTTTTCCAGCGTGGCGCAATGCGCCTCAAGCTGCGCCAGCATCGCGGGGGTGAAGGAGTTGAGCTTGCCGGGGTTGTCCAGCGTGATCCGCGCCAGCGCGCCGTCGATCTGCAGGTGAACCGCGCTCACAGCTCCAGCCCCATCGGCGCGTCGCGCAGGATCGATAATGGCATGGTGGTAGCATCTTCTGCGACGCTTACACGCCCGTTGCTCGCCGCCACGATGTCGCGCGCGGGGTACATCCCCGGCATGATCTCGGTCGCGACCAGCCCATGCGCGGTCAGACGGATCACGCAGCGTTCGGTGACATAGATCACGTCCTGCCCCTGCTCCACCGCGCGGCGGCCCGAGAAGGTGACGTGTTCCACCGCCTCGACCATCTTGGTGAACTTGCCGGGTTTCACCACGCGCAGGCCGGTGTCGCTGAGGTCAAGCTCCGCCCCGGCCTCGAAGAAGCCGGAGAACACGATCTTCCTCGCATGCGCCGTGATGTCCACGAAGCCGCCGCAGCCAGCGGTCAGGTAGGGCTTCTTGCCCAGCTTGGAGACGTTCACGTTGCCCGCCACGTCCACCTCGAGGAAGGACAGAAAGGACAGGTCGAAGCCGCCGCCTTGGAAATAGGTGAACTGGTTCGGCGACGGCACGAAGGCGTCCGCGTTCGATGCGCAGCCGAAAGCGAAGCCGGTCAGCGGCATGCCCCCCACCGCGCCCTGCTCGATGGCCCAGGTGACCGATTGCGCGTGGCCTTCTTCCAGAAGTACGCGCGGCACCATGGCCGAGATGCCGAAGCCGAGGTTCGCGGTCTGGCCATGCTTCAGCTCCATCGCCGCGCGGCGCGCGATGATCTTTTCGACGCCATGTTCGGCGAGGGTGAACGAGTCCCAAGGCCGCATGATCTCGCCCGAAATCGCCGGATCATAGGGGGTTTCGGTCGTCTGCTTCTGGTCGGGCGCGACCACGATCAGGTCGACGAGGTGCCCCGGCACATGCACGTCATGCGGCCTGAGCGAGCCCGCCGCCGTGATCCGCTTGACCTGCGCGATGACGAGGCCGCCGTGGTTGCGCACCGCGATCGCCTGGTCCAGCGCGCCGAGATACGCACCCTCGTGTTCGTAGGTCAGGTTGCCGCGTTCGTCCGCCGTGGTGGCGCGGATGATGGCGACATCCGGCACGATGTTGGGGAAATGCAGCCAGGTCTCGCCGCCGAACTCCTGCCGCTGGACGATCGGCGCGGCCGCGCCGCGCGCGTTCATCGCGCAGCCCTCGCGGACGGGGTCGACGAAGGTGTCGAGCCCGACCTTGGTCAGCACGCCGGGTTTGCGCGCGGCCACGTCGCGGTGCATGTCGAAGAGGATGCCGGAGGGGACGTTGTAGGCGGCGACGCGGTCCTCGACGACCATCTTCCAGATCTCGGGCATCGGCAGCGAGGACGGCCCCGACGGGTAGCTGCCCGCGATGATGCGCGCGAGCAGCCCGTCACGCGCGATATGGTCCACGCCCTTCACGCCATACATGTCGCCCGCCGCGATGGGGTGCAGCGTGGTGAGGTTGCGCGGATGGCCCTCGGCCTCGAACCGCTTGCCGAGCGCCTGCAACACCGCGTCGGGGCAGCCCAGCGCGGAGGAGGAGGAGACGCTGACGACGGCCCCGTCAGCGATGCGGGCGACGGCCTCGGCGGCGGTGACATGCTTGCCCATGGTTCAGACCCCGCCGTAGTCGACGGCCGTGCGGCGGCCGGTTCTGGCGGCTTCCGCCACCGCGGCGGCGACGGCCAGTGATTTCACCCCGTCGACCCCGTCAGCGGCGGGGCGGCCCTCGCCTCGAACGGCGTCAACGAAGAGTCTCAGGCCGCGCGCATAGAGGTTGTGGTCAGCGAAAGGCAGCGCCTCTTCTCCAGCCTCGCTGCGCAAGACGACGTCGCCAATGGGCCGCTGGGTCATGACGCCTTTCGCGAAGATCGACCCCTCGGTTGCGTGAATCTCGATCCCGGTGCCGGCATGGGCGTGGGTGAAGCTTTCATGCGCCTGCACCATTGCGCCCGAAGGCATGGTCCAGACCGACATCACCGAATCCTCGACGCCCCTGCCCATGCCAGAGCTGCCGGCCATCGCCACGACCTCGGCCGGATCTTCGCCCAGATGAAAGCGCACTGTGTCGGCGTCATGCACGACGATGTCGGGGATCACGCCGCCGCCGGCACCCGCATTGTCGATGCGCCAACCTTGCAGCGCGGCGGGCAGTTGCACGGCGTGGAACACCCGCACGCTCAGCACCTCGCCGATCCGCCCGGCCTGCACCGCGTCGCGGATGGCGATGTGGCTGCCCGCGTTGCGCAGGTGGTGGTTCGTGGCAAAGACGAGCCCGGCCTCATCGGCCGCCCGCACCATGGTCACGGCATCGGCGACCGTCATCGCCAGCGGCTTTTCGCACAGCACGTGCTTGCCAGCCGCGATGGCCGCCATGGCCTGCGCGAAGTGTTTTTCGTTGGTGGTAGAAATGTAGACGGCGTCGAGGTCATCCTCCGCCAGCAACGTCTCGAGGTCGGCAGTACCGCGCGGGACGCCGTGGGCAGCGGCGTAGCTTTCGGCACGCTCCGGGCTGGCGCTCAGGACCGAGCGGATGTCACCGCCCGCGCCCCGGATCGCCCCGATCATGTGGTTCGCGGCAATGTTGCTCGCGCCGATCAATCCCCATCGCATGCCGAGCTGTCCTCCCGTCAGACCGCCCCGACTCGGGGGCGGCATCGTCTCCGACTGCCTTTTGGAACGATCCAATTCCAATGTCAACAGCGGTGCTGACGGCATGGCAAGGGCGCGTCAGGCGATCGTCGCGCCGGGCGGAAGGGTCGGAGGGGACGCGTTCAGCGCCTCGATGGCGAAGCCCGCGGCGGATTTGTAGCTGGCCATGTAGGCGCGACGCTCAACCTCCGGCAGGACCGTCTCGATGTCGTCAAAGACGCCCCCGCAACGCTCGTCGAGCAGGGTAAGCAACCCGAAGGGTCCGGCGCCCCGGTTGCGCAGCACCAGGTTCGACACCGGCTCGCACAGTTGCGCGTCATAGGCGGCCAGCGCGGCGGGTGTCACGCCCTGCGCCAGCATCTGCGCACCGATCACGCGGGCGTCGATGATCGCCTGGCTCGCCCCGTTGGACCCGGTCGGGTACATCGCGTGCGCTGCGTCGCCCATCAGTGCGACCCGCCCGTCGACCCATGTCGGCACCGGGTCGCGGTCGATCATCGGGTTCTCGTAGGCGCAATCGGCGGCGTGCAGCATCGCCGGCACATCCAGCCAGTCGTAGCGGAATCCGTCGAAGTGATGGGCGAATTTTTCGACCTCGACCGGACGGAACCAGGCATCCTCCGGCCAGCCGCCGGAGTTGTCGACCGTCACCTCGGCGATCCAGTTGACCAGCGCCATGCCATCCTCGTCCACGGGGCTGATCGGGTAGATCACCATGCGCGTGCGATGCGTCCCCAGCCCGACGAAGGACGAGGCCGTGCGCAGCGGTTTCGCCCGCACCGTGCCGCGCCACATCAGCACGCCGCCCCAGTTGATCGGCGGCTGGTCGGGGTGCATCTGCGCGCGGATGCGGGAATGGATGCCATCGGCCCCCAGCAGCACCGATCCGCGCTCCTCGGTGACGCGGCCGTCCGCCGCTTCGACCCGCGCCACGACGCCGTCGCCGTCCTGCGCATATCCCGTGACCCGCGCGCCCAGCCTGACGCACTCCGCCCCGGCGCGCTCCAGCAGCCTGCGGTAGAGCAGCATGTGGAACTGCCCGCGGTGCAGCGCATATTGCGGCCAGCGATAGCCCGCCGCACGCCCCCGCGGCTCGGCATGCACCTCGCGCCCGTTCAGGCCGAGCAGCGCCCACTCCAGCGCCGGAATGCCGACGGTGTCGAGATCGGCCTCGGTGAACCCAAGGGCGAGCAGCTCGCGCACGCCGTTGGGCTGGACGTTGATGCCCACCCCCAGCGGCCGCATCTCGCGGCTGGCCTCGAACACCTGGAACGGCACGCCGATCTGGTGCAGCGTCAGCGCCATGGCGAGCCCGGCGATCCCGCCGCCCGCGATCAAGACCGGCGCCTCGCTCATCTGGCGCCCTCCCCGACCCTCCGCATCAGCGCGGCGCCATGCGGATCGCGCCGTCCAGGCGGATGACCTCGCCGTTCAGCATCGGGTTGCGGGTGATGTGTTCGACCATCGCCGCATATTCGTCGGGGTCACCCAGCCGCGAGGGAAACGGAACCTGCGCGCCCAGCGATTGCTGCACCTCTTCCGGCAGGCCCTGCAACAGCGGCGTCAGGAACAGCCCCGGCGCGATTGTGCAGACGCGGATGCCCTTGTCGGCCAGGTCGCGCGCCATCGGCAGCGTCATGCCCACCAGACCACCCTTGGAAGCGCTGTAGGCCTGCTGGCCCACCTGGCCGTCGAAGGCGGCCACGCTGGCGGTGAACATCATCACGCCGCGCTCGCCGTCTTCCAGCGGATCGAGCTTTGCGCAGGCCGCGGCGAACAGGCGGCTGGCGTTGTAGGTGCCGATCAGGTTGACGTTGATGACTTTCGCAAAGTCTTCCAGCGGCGCGGGGTTGCCGTCCTTGCCGACCACGCGCTTGGCCGTGCCGATGCCGGCGATGTTCATCAGGATGCGCGCGGGGCCGTGCGCGGCGGCGGCCTGGGCCAGCGCGTTCTGCAGGCTGTCGGTGTCGGTGATGTCGCACTGGCACGCCACGCCGCCGATGTCGACCGCCACACGTTTCGCGTTGTCCAGGTTCACGTCGAGCACCGCGACCTTGGCGCCCAGCCGGGCCAGTTCGCGCGCGGTGGCCTCGCCGAGGCCCGAGCCGCCGCCGGTGACGAGGGCGGCATGTCCTTGAATGTTCATGGTCCGATCCTTTCCTGTTTCAAGCCGATGTGTTTTCAATGAGCAGTGCCATGCCCTGGCCACCGCCCACGCAGGCGCTGGAGATGCCCCAGCGCTGGCCGCTGCGCTGCAGCTCGCGCGCCAGCGTGAGCGTCAGGCGCACGCCGGTGGCGGCCAGCGGGTGGCCCAGCGCGATGGCGCCGCCGTTGACGTTGAGCTTCGCGAGGTCCATGCCCAGTTCGCGCGCCACTGCCAGCGTTTGCGCGCCCTGCGCCTCGTTCACCTCGAAGCGGGCGATATCGTTCATCGAGAGGCCGGTACGTTCCAGCAGCAGGCGGATCGCCGGCGCCGGGCCGATGCCCATGATCTCGGGCGGCACACCCACTGCGGCGGCAGCGACCACGCGCGCCAGCGGCTGCTTGCCGTGCGCCTTCGCGTAGGCGCCGGAAGCCACCACGCAGGCCGCTGCCGCGTCCACCAGCGCCGAGCTGTTGCCACCGGTCTGCACGCCGCCCTCGAACACGGGCCTGAGCTTGGCCAGCACCTCCACCGGCGAGAGCCGTGGATGCGTGTCGGCAGCCACCTCCGTGAGCTTGCCCTGCAGCCGGATGCCGCGCGCCTTGTAGCCGGAGAGTTCGAACTTCTCGCTGACCACGGGAACGATCTCGCCGGCGAGAAAGCCGCTCTCCTGCGCGGCAACGGCCTTCGCGAACGAGGCCGAGGCGAAGGCGTCCACTTCTTCGCGGGTGATGCCGTATTGCTTCGCCAGGTTCTCCGCGGTCTGGATCATGTTGATGCCGGGCGCCGGGTCCTTCAGCGCCTCCCACATGTAGTCCTTGAAGCCCACCGGCGCGCCCAGCTTGAAGCCGGTGCGGTGGTCGAAGGCCGCAATGGGGTTGCGCGTCATGCTCTCGGTGCCCACCACCAGCGCCGCGTCGCAGGCGCCGCCCTGGATGTGCTCGCCGGCCTGGCGGAAGAGCTCGAAGCCGGTGCCGCAGATGCGCTGCGCCATGATGGCCGGCACCTCCACCGGCACGCCGGCGTACAGGCCGATGTGGCGCGGCAGGAAGATCTGGAAGGTCGAGCCCTTGCCGACCTCGGAATCGGCATAGATGTAACCGCCGGTCTGCTTGATGATGCCATAGACCATCGACAGGCCGAGGCCGGTACCCTTGCCCACGTCCTTGGTGGTGAAGAACGGCTCGAAGATCTTCTCCATCACGTCGGGAGCAATACCGGTGCCCTCGTCGGCAATCTCGAT
>CAKZPN010000038.1 GCA_937139335.1 uncultured Roseicyclus sp.
GGCAGCGCGCCGGTGGTCAGCAGGCGCAGGTTCTTCTTCGCGGCGAAGATCGCCTTGGCGTCGTCATCGGCGCCGGGCGCGATCACGACCTCGGTGAAGATCTTCACGATCTCCTCGGCGGTGGCGCCGTCGAGCGTTCCGTTCAACGCCACGATGCCGCCGAAGGCGCTGGTGCGGTCGCAGTCGAAGGCCTTTTGATACGCCTCGGCCAGCGTTGCGCCGCGCGCCACGCCGCAGGGGTTGGCATGCTTGATGATGGCGCAGGCAGGGCCATCCTCGGGCGCGAATTCCGCCACCAGCTCGAAGGCTGCGTCGGTGTCGTTGATGTTGTTGTAGCTCAGCTCCTTGCCCTGGTGCTGGATCGCGGTCGCGACACCGGGCCGCCCGCTGCCGTCGATGTAGAAGGCAGCGCCCTGATGCGGGTTTTCGCCATAGCGCATGGTCTGCTTCAGCACACCGGCAAAGGCGCGGCGGCGCGGCGTGGCGTCGGCGTGGGCGGTGGCCATCCAGGACGATACGGCCGCGTCATATGCGGCGGTCCGGGCGTATGCGGTGCGCGCCAGCCGCTGCCGGAAGGCGAGCGTGGTGCCGCCGGCCTCCAGCTCTGCCAGCACCTCGGCATAGTCGTCGGTGTCGACCACGACGCTGACGAAGGCATGGTTCTTGGCCGCCGCGCGGATCATCGCGGGGCCGCCGATGTCGATGTTCTCGATGCAGGTGTCGTAGTCCGCGCCCGACGCGAGGGTGGCCTCGAACGGGTAGAGGTTCACCACCAGCAGGTCGATCGCGCCGATGCCATGCGTCTCCATCGCCGCGCGATGCTCGGCGTTGTCGCGCAGCGCGAGCAGCCCGCCATGCACCATCGGGTGCAGCGTCTTGACCCTGCCGTCCATCATCTCGGGAAAGCCCGTGACCTCGGCCACGTCGCGCACCGCAAGCCCCGCCTCGCGCAGCGCCTTGGCGGTGCCGCCGGTCGACAAGAGCTCGACCCCGTGGGCGGCCAGCGCGGTGGCAAACTCGATCAGCCCGGTCTTGTCGGACACGGAAATCAGCGCGCGGCGCGTCGGCACCTGTTGGGCAGCGGTCATGTCGGGGGAAATCCTCTCAATCCTCTTGCTCGTCCTCGCCCGGCGCCGGCAGAAGGCCGACCGGGCGGGCAAGCGTCCAGCTCACCGCGCTGCCATAACCGGTCAGCGCGCCGGTGAGAACGATCTGTTTTGTCGCGCGCGGCTTCACGCGGGCGCTGTCGAGGTAGACCGATGGCTCCAGCGTCAGCTTGGCCTCGCCGCCGTAGCGGAACACCCAGGTCTCGCGGTTGGGCAACTGGATCGAGACGGCGGTGCCGCCCATGTCGATCTCGGCGGCGGCATCAGGGTGCAGGTGAAAACGCACGGCGTAGCGCAGCCCTTGGTCGCCGGTCAGCCGCGCCAGCACGCGGTCGAGCGTCAGCCGGTCGCGTTCGGTCATCGCCGCCAGCCCGTCCTCGCCGCGCAACAGGCTACCGTCGCGGTCCAGTTGCAGCGAACGCAGATGCACCAGCCCGTGGGTCTTGCGCCAGCCGTCATGCGACAGCGCGATGCCTTCGGCGGTCTTCATCTGCGCTTCCTGCACGTCGACGGTGCCGGGGCCGCTGACGAAATCCTGCCGTTCGGGTTCTTCGTGATGCGCGCCGCGGGCAAGCCGCGCACTGGCGTAGCCCAGCAGCGACAGGGTGGAATGGCTGGCCGTCGCCCGACCCGCCCGGCGCCAGGCGGCACCAAAGCGGCCGCCCGCACCGCAGGAGACGACGACCGGCTGCCGCCCGGAGACGAGCTCGAAGGCGAGGGTCGAGGCATGCGCCTCGAAACTGCCCGGCCCCAGCATCGGCGGCGCGGCATCGACGATCAGCGACACCCGCCGCCCGCCCATCCGCGCATAGCCCATGGCCAGCCCTTTCACGCGCGAAGGCCGCACGTTCGACCGCGCCAGCGCGGCGTCGAGGCGACCGGGCGCGCCACGCCCGCCGCCCTGCATCCTGACCAGCGTGCCGTCGGCATGGCGCAGGCTGCGCAGCGTCGGCGCGATGCGCAGGATGGCGGTATCGACGGCCGGGTCGGGGGCCTTGCCGATGTCCTTGAGAATGGCCGCGACCCAGGTGAGCAGGTGAAAGACCTCCAGCAGCTCCTCGGGGTTGCGCGTCACGATCCCGCCGGTGCCGTCGATATCCTGCGCGCATTCCTGCGCCAAGGCGCGCAGCGCGGGTTGCAGCGTCGTCTCCAGACCGGTCAGAGCGCAGGCGGAATAGATCAGCCCGGTCAGCGCCTCGAACCGGGGCAAGCCACGCCGGGTCTGGCGCCAGCGGGCGTGCAACAGCCCGGACTGCCGCGCGAGCACGGCGAAAAAGCGACGCCGGTCCTCGGGCGTCTGGCCGTTCATCAGGAGGAGCGCGTGGGTGATCAGCCGCATCTGCCGCCGGCCGGTCAGGTCCGGCGTCCAGCCGGGGCCGCGCCCGCGCCCGTAGCGGCCAAGCCAGCCCGACAGCCAGTCCTGTGCGGTCTTGCGCCCGCCGCCGCCGGGCACGGTGGCCAGGTCGTCGAGCCAGTCGAACCCGTGCAGCGCCTCGAGGAATGCCTCGTTCGGCGGCGGGATGTCCCAGGGCATGCGGCCCGTGGCCTCCACCAGACGCCCGCCGAGCACGAGGTTGCCCGCCATCAGCTGCCGCCCGCGCGCCTCGGACCCGGCAAAGCTGGGCTGCGGCTGCCAGATGAAGCCACGGATGCGCGGCCCGGTCAGCCCGGCGCGCCAGACCGCCCAGCGGTCGGCCATGCGCACGTTGCCGCCGGGGGGCGGAGCGGACGCGTCGCTGTCGGGACTGTCGGACATGGGGCGGTGACTGCTCGATCCGGGGTTTGAAGGGCCGGTTTTGCGGTGCAGGATACGCGCCCGCAGGCGCGGTGTCACGATCGGGTGAGGGCGGCCATGTAAAACCCGTCGATCCCGCCGATGTCCGGCCGGAAATCCGGGCGCAGGCGCAGGCCGCCTTCGGGGCTTTGCCAAGTGGCATCGCCACCCAAGGCGGTCGCGTCGGCGGGAATGACCTGAAGCCCCTCGTGGCGCTTGATGGCGGCGGTGATCTGATGTTCGCCCTCCACCGGCAGGAGCGAGCAGGTGCAGAACACCAGCCGCCCGCCGGGGGCGAGCAGGGTGAGCGCGTGGTCGATCAGGCGCATCTGCAGCCGGGTCAGCGGCTCCACCTCGGTCCATTGCTTCACATGCGGCAGGTCGGGGTGGCGGCGGATCGTGCCCGTGGCGGTGCAGGGCGCGTCGAGCAGGATCGCGTCATACGGGCCGCCCGCGTGGTCGAAGGCGTCGTCCACGATCAGTTCGGCGGTCAGCCCGGTGCGGGCGAGGTTCTGCTTCACGCGGGACATGCGCGGGCCGGACAGGTCCACCGCCGTCACAAGGGCGCCCATCGCGGCCAGCTGCATCGTCTTGCCGCCGGGCGCGGCGCAGAGGTCGAGAACGCGAGCGCCCGCCACGTCGCCCAGCAGGCGCGCGGGCAGGGCGGCGGCGGCATCCTGCACCCAGAACCCGCCGCTGTCGTAGCCGGGCAGGGCGGTGATCTGCGTGCCGGGGGCTACCCGAAGGCTGCCTGTGGGCAGGCGCAGCGCGCCGCGCAGGTCGAGGGTGACGCCCGGCTTCACGGTCAGGTCGATCGGTGGCAGCGGCACATGTGCGGCCTCGATCGCGCGCAACGCTTCGATGCCGTGGCGTTTCTTGACCGGGCCGCCGATCCAGCCGGGAAGCTGCTGCGGCGGCAGGTCTGCGAAGCGCTCCGGCCCCTCGACCGCGACCTTTCGCAGGACCGCGTTGATCATCCCCGCCATCCGCGCGGTGCCCTTGTTGCGCTTGGCCATGGTCACCGCACTGTCGACGACGCCATGGGCATCCTCGCCCGCCACCAGCAGCTCGGCGGCGGCGAGGCGCAGGATCAGCAGCGCGGGCAGATGCGGCTTGCGGTCGAGATAGGGCGCGATGCATGCGTCGAGCAGGTCGAGGTGGCGCAGCGTGAGCGATACCAGCCGCCCGGCGCGCGCCTGATCGGCCGGGGCCAGCCGCGTATCGGCTGGCAGATGCGCCAGCATCCGCCCCTCGCGCAGCACCCAGTGGAGTGCGTTCACCGCCGCCTGTCTCGCCTCGAGCCCCATGGACCTGCCCTTGTTCCTGAAGCCCCGCCGCGTATATCACGAGGGCAGCCGCGACAAGGAGGTCCAGAATGTCCGATCAGCCCGAGGCCCGCGACCTGTCCCACTTGCCCCCCGAAGCGCAGCGCGCGCTGGCCGAGGCGGAGGCGCGGCGGACGGCGCAAAAGGCGCAGGATCTGCCCGTGGAACTGGGTGGTCGCGACGGGCCGGAGCCCGTGCGCTACGGCGACTGGGAGAAGAAGGGGATCGCGGTCGATTTCTGAGCGCGGTGGTGCGCCTGAAGGCGCAGCCTACGGGGTGTGTCCCGTCACTGCAGCGACAGGTCCGCCGACATACCCGCGCCCTGATCCGAGGTGAAGCGCAGCGTGTCGCCACTTTCCTGCACGAGCTGGCAATTGTAACCCAGATCGTCGCCGTTCCAGAACAGATCGCGGCAGAAATAGCCGCCCTGCCAGGTCCAGTCGCCCGTCACCGGCGCGCCGAAGGCCCGGCCCTCGATCTCGCCCTGTGGTGTGACGGTGAGCCGGATGCCCAGCCGCCGCAACTCGCGACCCGAGATCAGCGTCACGAAACGGTCGGCGCTGTCGATCACGCGAAATTCTTCGGCCGCCAGCGGTTCGGCAACGCCAAGACTCAGGATGGCGCCGGCCAGCACCGAAGAAAGGGTAAATTGGGTCCGCAGCATGTCCGGCTCTCCCGTTCGCTCCACACGACGGAGCGACCTAGAGAGGCGGACCCGGAAATCAAGCGACAGGCGTCACGCCAGCCCCAGAACGCTCATCATCGAGTAATGGCCCGGCGCCTTGCCCTGCCCCCAGAGTGCGGCCTTGAGCGCGCCGCGGGCGAAAATCGCGCGGTCGGTGGCGACGTGGCGGAGCACGATGCGCTCGCCCGCGCCGGCGAAAATCACGTCATGCTCGCCCACAATGTCGCCGCCGCGGATGGCGGAAAACCCGATGTCGCCGCGGGTGCGTGCGCCGGTCATGCCATCGCGCCCGCGGTCGGACACCTCCGACAGCTCCACGCCGCGCCCGCGCGCGACCGCCTCGCCCAGCATCAGCGCGGTGCCGGACGGCGCGTCGACCTTGTGGCGATGGTGCGCCTCCACGATCTCCACGTCGAAATCGGCGTCGAGGGCGTGGGCGACTTCCTGCGCCAGCCGGGTCAGCAGGTTGACGCCGAGGCTCATGTTGCCGGCCCGCACGATCACCGCATGGCGGGCGGCGGCGTCGAGCGCGGCGATGTCCGCGTCGCTGAGGCCCGTAGTCCCGATCACATGGACGCAGCGCGCCTGCGCGGTCAGCTGGGCATGCGCCAGCGTCGCCTCGGGCGTGGTGAAGTCGATCACGGCCTGCGCCCGGACGATCAGGTCGAGCGGGTCGTCGTGGACCATCACGCCGGTTTTCGCGCCGCCCATCGCGAGGCCGAGGTCCTGCCCGATCCACGCATGTCCGGGCCGTTCTGTGACGCCGATCAGGTGCGCCTTGTCCGAGGCGTTCACCGTCTCGATCAGCATCTGCCCCATGCGGCCCGAGGCGCCCATTACCGCGATGCCCACGCTGTCCGTCATGCCTGAACCCTCCATCCGACGCGCCCGCTGATAGCGGAACCTGGCGCTCGCGGAAAGCGGTCGCTTGCGGGGTGGGCCTGCATCTCCTAAGTCCGGGGCAGGGAAAGGACGGCATCACCATGGCAAAGACCCGGCATTCCGAGGGCTCCGGCCCGTCGCAGCGGCAGCTTCGCGTGGGCGAACTGATCCGGCGCACGCTGTCTTCCGTGCTGTCGCGCGGCGACGTGCATGACCCGGAACTGAACGCCATGTCGATCACCGTGGGCGAGGTGCGCACCTCGCCCGACCTCAAGATCGCGACGGTCTACGTGATGCCGCTTGGCGGCGGGCGGCGCGAGGACGCGATCCAGGCGCTGAGCCGCAACCGGGGCGAACTGCGCCGGGCCATCATGCGCGACATGACGCTGAAATACGCGCCCGACCTGCGGTTCCTGATCGACGAGACCTTCGACCGGATGGACGAGACCCGTGCCCTCTTCGATCGCGACGACGTGCGCCGCGACCTCGCGGAGGATGACGCGGAGGAGGAGGAATGATCCGCGCGCTCGCCCTGGTGTTCGGGCTGGCGGGGACGCCGGCGCTGGCCTGCGAGACCGTGATGTTCGACGGCGCACCCTTCACCGCCTGCCAGATCGACCTGACGCAGGAAGACGTACGGCTGTTCCTGCGCGACCCCGAGGGCATGATCTATGGCAGCTTCGGCCGGGTCGAGCAGGGGTTGCCGCCGGGCAAGCGTCTGGGCATCGCGATGAATGCGGGCATGTTCCACGAGGACCGCGCGCCCGTCGGCCACTACGTCGAGAACGGGGTGGAGGAGATGCGCGTCATCACCTCGGACGGGCCGGGCAACTTCGGGCTCTTGCCCAACGGGGTCCTGTGCCTGACCGACGTCGGCGCGCGGATCATCGAAAGCCGCGCCTTCGCCGAGAACCCGCCCGAGTGCCGCGATGCGACGCAATCTGGGCCGATGCTGGTGATCGACGGCGAGCTGCACCCGCGCTTCGTGCCGAACGGATCGAGCCGGAACATCCGCAACGGCGTGGGCGTGGACGAGAGCGGGCAGAATCTGCACCTCGTCATCTCGGACGTGCCGGTGAACTTCCACCATTTCGCGCGGTTCTTCCGCGATCATCTTGGCGTGCCGAACGCGCTTTACTTCGACGGGCGGGTGTCGCGGCTTTATGCACCCGACATCGGGCGGGCCGACATCGGGCTGCCGGTTGGGCCCATCATCGGCACGGTGGTTGACGCGGCCCCGGCAGACGGGTAGCTCGCCGGTCTTTCGAGAGGACGGGAGCGGATCATGGGGCGGAGTCGCAAGGGGCGTGACGTGTCGGGCTGGCTTCTGGTCGACAAGCCGGCTGGCATGACCTCCACCGCCGTCGTGAACAAGGTGCGCTGGGCCTTCGAGGCGAAGAAGGCGGGGCACGCCGGCACGCTTGACCCCGATGCCACCGGCATGTTGCCGATCGCGCTGGGCGAGGCGACCAAGACCATCGCCTATCTGGGCGAGGCGCTGAAGGGCTATGATTTCACCGCCCGCTGGGGGGCTGCCACAACCACCGACGATGCCGAGGGCGCGGTGATCGCGACCTCCGAGGGTCGCCCGACGGAGGATCAGATCCGCGCGGCGCTGCCGCAGTTCATCGGCGACATCCGCCAGGTGCCGCCGCAGTTCTCAGCCGTGAAGGTCGATGGCGAGCGCGCCTATGACATCGCGCGCGGCGGCGAGACGATGGAGCTGGAGGCGCGCGACCTGCATGTCGATGCGCTGAAGCTGGTGGCGATGCCCGATGCCCACCACGCAGTGCTGCATTTCGTCTGCGGCTCGGGCGGCTATGTCCGGGCGATCGCGCGCGATCTGGGCGAAAGCCTCGGCTGTCTCGGCCATGTCCTGCGGCTCCGCCGCACCTGGGTCGGGCCCTTCGACGTCGAGGATGCGGTGAGCATGGACAGGGTCGAGGCGCTGGCCCGCACGCCCGAGATCGACGCGCTGCTGAAGCCGGTGGCGATGGCGCTCTGCGATCTGCCCGAGTTGCGCGCGACCGAGGCCGGCGCCGCGCGGCTCAGGAACGGCAATCCGGGGCAGGTGCTGCCCGGCGCGGCGGAGTACGGCGACATGGCCTGGGCCTCGTTCCAGGATCAGCCGGTCGCGGTGGGGCGGCTGCGCGGCAGCGAACTGCATCCCGAGCGGGTGTTCAACCTGTGATCCGGGGCGCCCCATGATCACGCGGCTTCATCAGAAGGGCGACGCGGCCTCCATCGCGGAATATTCCGATTGCGAGGCCTATCGCTACACGCTCACGCGGGTGTGGGAGCCGGGCGGGGACAAGGCGCTGTTCATCATGCTCAATCCCTCGACCGCGACCGAGGTGCAGAACGACCCCACGGTAGAACGTTGCGAACGCCGCGCGCGGACGCTGGGGTTCGGCGCGTTCCGGGTGCTGAACATCTTCGCCTTCCGCGCCACCGATCCGCGGGTGATGCGGGCCGTCGCCGACCCGGTGGGGCCGGGCAATGATGCCGCAATCCTCGGTTCGCTCGACTGGGCCGACCGGGTGATCTGCGCCTGGGGCACGCATGGAGCGTTCATGGATCGGGGCCCGGAGGTGGAGGCGATGCTGCGGGACGCGAACGTACCACTCCATCACCTCGGGCTCAGCAAGGCGGGGCATCCAAAGCATCCGCTCTACATCGGCTACGGGGTGCAACCGGAGGTGTGGGTGGATGTCGGGGATTGAGGGCTTCACCCGGTCGAATGTGGCGACCAATGGCATCAACCTGTCAGTTCATCGCGGCGGCAGTGGACCGGCGCTGATCCTGCTGCACGGCTATCCGCAGACCCACATGGCCTGGCACCGCGTGGCGCCGCAGCTGGCGCGGCACTTCGACGTGATCGTGCCCGACCTGCGCGGTTATGGCGACAGCGATGTGCCGCCGAACGACGCCGGAAACCACGCCTATTCCAAGCGCGAGATGGCGCGCGACATCATGGGGTTGATGGACGCGCTGGGCCTCGCGCGCGCCCATGTCATCGGCCACGACCGGGGCGCGCGGGTGGCCTACAGGATGGCGCTGGACCACCCCGAACGGGTGGACCGGCTGGGGATCGTGGAGATCGTTCCGACGGGCGATTTCTGGGCGGCGTGGACGGCCGACCTGGCTTTGAAGGCCTATCACTGGACCTTTCTCGCGCAGCCATCGCCCCTACCCGAAACGCTGATCGCGGCGGACGGACCCGGCTACATCGACCGCACGCTGGCAAGCTGGACCAAGGCCGGCGACCTCTCCGCTTTCGCGCCCGGGGCGCTGGCGAGCTACCGCAGGCAGGCGGCCGATCCGGCGCGGGTGGCGGCGATGTGCAACGATTATCGCGCGGGGGCCACCATCGACCGCGCACTGGACGAGGCCGACCGCGTGGCGGGCAACCGGATCGCCGCGCCGCTCCGCTTCGTCTGGGCACAGGATGGCTTTCCCGCGCGCACCGGCGACCCGCTGGGGATCTGGCGACGTTGGGCCGAGGACGTGAGCGGGACCGAGATCGTCGGCTGCGGCCATTTCGCGATGGAGGAGGCGCCGGAGGCATTCCTCGACGCGATGCTCCCGCATTTCCTCGGCTGAGCGCCGGGTCAGGCGGATTCGGACATCAGGTCCAGCTCTATCTCGCGCAGTTCGACCAGCGCCGGGTCCAGCCCCTGCGCGCCCGAGACGCTGAGAATCAACTGCCCCTCGAACAGGATGTTCGCGCCGGTGCCATCGGCGAAATCCTCGACCGTGATCACCGGGTTCGGGGTCAGGTCGGGGTCGAACATCACCTCGATCACGTCCTGCGCGGGGTCGAAATCGGTCACATGGCCCGCGACCTCGGCGGTCTCGATGAAGCTGCCGGTCACGAAGGTGTCGGCGCCTTCACCGCCGGTGGCTATATCGAGCGCGCCGACCACGATCGTGTCGTCGCCCGCGCCGCCGTCGAGCACATCGCCCTGATCCTCGTCATGGGGGCCAAAGATGGAATCGCCTGCGGCAAAGGTGCCGTCGAGCCGGTCGTTGCCATCGCCGCCGTTGAGCGTGTCGGCCCCGAAGCCGCCCTGCAGGTAGTCGTTGCCGCCGTCGCCCGACAGCAGATCATCGCCGTCGCCGCCGAAGAGCATGTCGCCCTGCGCGCCGCCTGAGATGACGTCATTGCCGTCGCCGCCGACAAGGAAATCGGTGCCGTTGCCGCCGTCGAGCGTGTCGTGGCCTTCGTCGCCATAGATCTCGTCGGCACCGCTGCCTCCCAGGATCAGATCGTTGCCTTCGTTGCCGAAGAGCGCGTCATTGTCCGGGCCGCCCTCGATCGTGTCATCGCCCGGCCCGCCGGTGATCGCGTCATTGCCGCCGCCGCCGAGCAGGCTGTCCATGCCCTCGCGCCCGCGCAGCACGTCGTCGCCGGTGCCGCCGTCCAGCAGGTCGTCGCCGGCGTAGCCGTCGAGCGTGTCGTCGCCATCGGCGCCGGTGAGCGTGTCGTCACCCTCGGTGCCCTCGATCACCTCGCCTTCGGGGTCGGTGCTGGTGCCGGGCTCGATCATGCGGACCTCGACATCATCGGCCTGGATCGGGTCGGTGCCGAGCAGAAGGGCTGCGGGCACCCCGTTGGCCAGAACGATGGTCGTCTCGGGCATGCTGTCGATGTCGAAGCTGATTTCGGGGGCATCCTCGGCCCGTCCGTCGAATTCGAGGATCAGCCGGTCGATGCCGGACTGGAAGTCGCTGATGCGCGGCAGGTCGGCGGTGTCCGGTGCGTCGGTGTCTTGCGCGGACGCGACCGCGAACACATCCTCGCCGTCGCTGCCGGTGACCTCGTCCCCCGGCCCGAGGTGCAGAACGCCGGGCGCATCGCCGTCGTCCTCGTCGAGCCAGGTGTCGCTGTCGGCGGTGTCATCGGCGGTATCGCCCTCGGCCGGACCGAACAGCAGGTCGGCCAGCGACCCGCCTTCGGTCTCCTCGGTCTCTTCCGGCTCCGGCTCGGGGGCGCCGGTCGCGTCGGGCCCGGACAGGTCGGGGTCGCCGTCCGAGATCATGCCGCTGACCGCGTAACCCATCGCCATAAGTATCAGAAGCCCACCAGCCGCAAACATCGCCCATTCCTCACGCGTGCAAAATCGTCATCCGTCCCGGCGCCTTCTGCGCCGCAGATCGCCGTTCTGACGAAATGCACCTACCCGACCACCCGGCCGGGACATGCGATGCGCAGGCCCTGCGACTCACGCGCAACCCTGACCGCGTCATGCTGCCCCAAATCCAGACCAAGCTGAAGTCGCAGGATCAATCGAGGTTAAACTTGCCGCGCCATGCGTCCATTCTGTGGCGCGGACGGTACCGGAATGCGGAGATTTCCGTAAAAAACGCCGCTGATCTGCCAAGCTGGCCCTTTCCAAGCGCGAGGAAGCAGCCTATACGCCCGCATCCGCGCACCTGGTGCCGGACCCTCCACGGGCCCTGCTGGACGACATCCCGGCTTGCGCCATCACCCTTTGCACAGGAGACCCCGATGTCGATTACGCCTGATGAAAAGCAACGCCTGCTGACCGAATTCGCGACCAAGGAAGGCGACACCGGTTCGCCCGAGGTTCAGGTCGCGATCCTGACCAGCCGCATCGCCACGCTGACGGAGCACTTCAAGACCCACAAGAAGGACAACCACTCGCGTCGTGGCCTTCTGATGATGGTCGCCCAGCGCCGCAAGCTGCTGGACTACCTGCGCGCCAAGAACGAAGGCCGCTACACCGACCTGATCGGCCGCCTCGGCATCCGCCGCTGAGCGACCCCGTATTACGAGTTAAAGGGCCCGCGTTGCATCCGCAGCGCGGGTCTTTCATTGTGCGGGAATGAACACGCCCGCTCATCTTGCCCTGTCGCTCGCGGTGCTCGGTCGCCGGGCGTCGCCTCGGGAATGGGCGGTGATCGGGGCAGGGGCGATCCTGCCGGACCTCGTCCTTTACCTGCGCTATGCCGCCAGCGGCCAGATCACCGACGCCGCCGGCGGCGCGCTGCGGGTGGCGATCGACCTGTTCAATTCCGTGCCGCTCTATGCCGTCGCCCTGGCCCTTGCGCTCATGGCGGGGCGGCGCTGGCTGGTGCTGTTCGCGGCCTCTGCCCTGCTGCACGTGCTGACGGATTTCGCCCTGCACGCCGACGACGCGCGGGCGCATTTCTGGCCGCTGACCGGATGGGTGTTCCACAGCCCGGTGTCGTTCTGGGACCACGCCCATCACGGGCGCTGGGCCGGCCTGCTGGAAGGGGTGCTGTTTGCCGCCTGCATGGTGGTGATCCTGCGCCGCCACCGCGCCGTATGGGTGCAGGCCGTGGTGCTCGCGCTGACGGCGATCTACGCGCTGTCCTTCGTGCATTTCCTGGGGCATGCCTTTGCCGACCGGCACTGGGCGCCGTGGTAGGCCTGCTTGACGAAAAACGCGCCCCCGGATGGGGGGCGCGTTCGGGGTTCTGCCGGTCTGCCCGCCTCAGGCGAACTTGCGGATCTCGCCCGATTTCAGGCGGGCCATGTAGCTGTCGAGCTCCCGCTTCACGATCGGCATCAGCGCGTAGAGGCCGATGATGTTGACCACCGCCATGGCGAAGATCATCGCGTCCGAGAAGTCGATGACCGGGCCAAGGCTGGCTGAGGCGCCGATGACGACGAAGACGCAGAAGATCACCTTGAACACCAGTTCGGTCGTCTTGCCCTCGCCGAAGAGGTAGGTCCAGGCCTTGAGGCCGTAGTAGGACCACGAGAGCATCGTCGAGAAGGCGAAAAGGATCACGGCCAGTGCCAGCACGTAGCGGAACCACTCGAACGTCGCAGAGAACGCCGCCGAAGTCAGCGCGACCCCGGTGTTGCCGCTGAGGGTCTGGATCGAGGTTCCATCCTCGTTCAGCAGGTAGAGCCCGGTTGTCGGGTCCGCCACCAGTTGCCCGGTGATGATGATGACCAGCGCCGTCATGGTGCAGATCACGACCGTGTCGATGAAGGGTTCCAGCAGTGACACGAAACCTTCGGTAATCGGCTCTTTCGTGCGCACCGCCGAGTGCGCGATGGCCGCGGAACCCACGCCCGCCTCGTTCGAGAAGGCCGCGCGCCGGAAGCCCTGGATCAGCGCGCCGACGAAGCCCCCGGCCACGCCAAGCCCGGTGAAGGCGCCCGCGAAGATCTGGCCGAAGGCCCAGCCGATCTGGTCCGCGTTCATCGCGATGATGATGAGCGCGACGCCGACATAGAGGATCCCCATGAACGGCACGACCTTTTCGGTCACCCGCGCGATGGATTTCAACCCGCCCACGATCACCGCGAAGACGATCGCCGCGAAGATGAGGCCGGTGATCCAGCCGGGATAGGCGCCCATCACGTTGGCAAGCTGAGCATGTGCCTGGTTGGCCTGGAACATGTTGCCGCCGCCGAGCGCGCCGAGGATGCAGAAGATCGCGAACAGGATCGCGAGGAACCGCCCGCCGGGCAGGCCCCGCTCGGCAAAGCCCTTGGTCATGTAGTACATCGGGCCGCCCGAGACGGTGCCATCGGGGTATTCGTTGCGGTATTTCACGCCGAGCGTGCATTCGGTGAATTTCGACGCCATGCCCAGAAGGCCCGCGAGGATCATCCAGAATGTCGCCCCCGGCCCGCCGATGCCCACGGCCACCGCGACGCCCGCGATGTTGCCAAGACCGACGGTGCCCGAAAGCGCGGTCGCCAGCGCCTGGAAATGGCTGACCTCGCCAGCGTCATTCGGGTCGGAGTAATCGCCGCGCACCAGCGCGATGGAATGCGGAAAGGCGCGGAACTGGATCAGCCCGAAATAGACGGTGAAGATCGTGGCCGCGATCACCAGCCAGGCCACGATCCAGGGGAAGGTGGTTCCCGGAAACGGGCTGAAGATGAAGTTGACGAACCAGCCGGTGGAATTGGCGAAGATCTCGTTCACGCGGTCGTCGATGGATTGGGCCATGGCCGGCGCGGTCGCTGCCAGCAGGCCCGCCGCGGAGAACGCCGCGGTGTTGAATTTTTTCATTGTCCCTGTCCGATCTTTTTATGGAACGATGGTGACGGGCACCGGCGAAGCCTGTGCGAGGCTTCCGGCGACCGACCCGAACAGCCGCGCCGACAGGCCGGAATGCCCTGTCCGGCCGACGACGATCTGGCTGGCGTTTTCATCCGTGGCGATCTTGCACAGCGTTTCGGCGATATGGCCGTAGCGCAGGACCGAACTCACGGTGATCCCCTGGCCTTGCAGGCTCTGCACGACAGGGTCGAGCACGGCGGTCCTTGCCCGCTCGAGCTCTTCGGTTCGGCGCTTGTGCCGTTCCTCGATCTCTTCCTTGGTGAGGAAGGAATAGGGCGACCATTCGAGAACATGGGCGAGCACGAGGCCGGCCCCCCGTGCCTTGGCCAGATCGACGGCGAAGTCGAGGGCGGATTGCCCGATTTCGCTGCCGTCATAGCCCACGACGATCTTCTGGGGCATTGCGTTTCCCTTTCGATAACCCGCCCTGCGCGGGTTCTGTCACGGTACTGTCATTTTCACGGGAAGGGCGCCTGTTGTTGCGGGGCCTCGCGGGAAGAAAGCATGCAAATTGATTGTGAGGCGGCGCATCTGCGCGCGTCAGGGCATCCAGGAAGCCAGTCCCGACCCCCTGGACCGGCCCCCGATTGCCGGTTTCCTTGTTGCTGCATCTGGTGTATTCGGCGCCACATCTGAGACGTGACGCCCTGACCCCGGCGCATGGAATGATAAGGGGGTCGGCGGCAATGGGGCCGCCATATGGATGAGGGACGCGGCAGGGGCCGCGAGGGCCCTCGAACAGGAAACGATTGATGTTCAATATCACCAAGAAAAGCATGCAGTGGGGCGAAGAGACGCTCACACTGGAAACCGGGCGTGTGGCCCGTCAGGCCGATGGGTCTGTGATCGCGACGCTGGGCGAAACCAGCGTCATGGCGAACGTGACCTTCGCCAAGGAACCGAAGCCGGGCTTCGATTTCTTCCCGCTGACGGTTCACTACCAGGAAAAATACTACGCGGCCGGCAAAGTGCCCGGCGGGTTCTTCAAGCGCGAGGCGCGTCCCTCCGAGAAGGAAACGCTGACCGCGCGCCTGATCGACCGCCCGATCCGCCCGCTGTTCGTGTCGGGCTTCAAGAACGAAACGCTCGTCATGTGCACCGTGCTGTCGCATGACCTCGTGAACGACCCCGACATCGTGGCGATGATCGCGGCCTCGGCGGCGCTGACGATTTCCGGCGCGCCCTTCATGGGCCCGATCGCCGGTTGCCGCGTCGGCTTCGAGGATGGCGACTACATCCTGAACCCGACCGTCGACGACATGCAGAACCTGCGCAACAACCCCGAGCAGCGGCTCGACCTGGTTGTCGCCGGCACCAAGGACGCGGTCATGATGGTCGAGTCCGAGGCTTACGAGTTGAGCGAAGAGGAAATGCTGGGCGCGGTCGTCTTCGCGCATGAGCAGATCCAGCCGGTGATCGACCTGATCATCGACCTGGCCGAGGACGCCGCCAAGGAGCCTTTCGATTTCCAGGCGCCGGACTATTCGGACCTCTACGAGACCGTGAAGGCCGCGGGCGAGGCGCAGATGCGCGCCGCCTACGCGATCCTCGACAAGCAGGAGCGTCAGAACGCCGTGGCCGCCGCGAAGACGGCGATCAAGGAAGGCCTGACCGAAGAGCAGCTTGAAGACCCGAACCTCGGCTCGGCGCTGAAGAAGCTCGAGTCGATGGTCATGCGCTCCGACGTGGTCAAGAACGGCCGCCGGATCGACGGTCGCGCGCTCGATGCCGTCCGCGCCATTGATTGCCAGACCTCCGTGCTGCCCCGGACCCACGGCTCGGCGCTGTTCACCCGTGGCGAGACGCAGGGCCTGGTCGTGACCACGCTCGGCACCGGCGACGACGAGCAGTTCGTCGATGCGCTGCACGGCACGTCCAAGCAGAACTTCATGCTGCACTACAACTTTCCCCCCTATTCGGTGGGTGAAGCGGGCCGCGTCGGCCCTCCGGGTCGTCGCGAGATCGGTCACGGGAAACTTGCGTGGCGCGCGCTGCAGGCCGTGCTGCCCGCGCCGACCGATTTCCCCTACACGATCCGCATCGTGTCCGAGATCACCGAATCCAACGGCTCGTCCTCGATGGCGTCGGTCTGCGGCGGTTCGCTGTCGATGATGGATGCGGGTGTTCCGCTCAAGGCTCCGGTGGCCGGCGTGGCGATGGGCCTGGTGCTGGAAGATGACGGCTCCTACGGGATCCTGACCGACATCCTCGGCGACGAGGATCACCTCGGCGACATGGATTTCAAGGTCGCGGGCACCGAGGCCGGCATCACGTCGCTGCAGATGGACATCAAGGTCGCGGGCATCACGCCCGAGATCATGGAAAAGGCACTGGCTCAGGCCAAGGCCGGGCGTCTGCACATCCTCGGCGAGATGGCCAAGGCGATGACCGCACCGGGCGAGTTCTCGATCCACGCGCCGCGCATCGAGACCATGCAGATCCCGACCGACAAGATCCGTGAAGTGATCGGGTCGGGCGGCAAGGTGATCCGCGAGATCGTCGAGCTGTCGGGTGCCAAGGTCGACATCAACGACGACGGCGTCATCAAGATCGCAAGCCCGAACGGCGACTCGATCCAGAAGGCCTATGACATGATCTACTCGATCGTGGCCGAGCCCGAGGAAGGTGGCATCTACAAGGGCAAGGTCGTGAAGATCGTCGATTTCGGCGCCTTCGTGAACTTCTTCGGCAAGCGTGACGGCCTCGTGCATGTCAGCCAGATCGAGAACCGCCGCCTGAACCATCCCTCGGACGTGCTGAAGGAAGGCCAAGAGGTCTGGGTCAAGCTTCTGGGCTTCGACGATCGCGGCAAGGTGCGGCTCGCGATGAAGATGGTCGACCAGGAAACCGGCAAGGAGCTGGAAAAGCAGGCCGAGGACGCGGCGGACTGATCTTCGCCTGATCCTGTCACACGAGCTTTACGGGCGCGTCCAAGACTGGGCGCGCCCGTTTCGCATGTGAGAGGAGCCTGCCCGATGCGCAAACTCGCCTGTGCCGTCCTGTTGCTTTGCCCCGTTCCCGCCTTGGCCGATGCGACCGCTGAAGACCTCGGGCGCGAGATTTTCCAGGACATCTGCGCCGCTTGCCACGGCGAGACCGCCGCGACCGGTATCGCCGGCGACATCAGGGGGGCGGACCTGTCGACGGTGACGCGGGCGCTGCGCGGATTCGAGGCGATGCCCACGTTCGACTTCACCGACGAGGAACAGGTGGCGCTGGTCGCCTATCTTGCCGCGCTCGAAGGCAGCTGACGCCCGGAACGGAAACCGCCCCCGGAGATGATCCGGGGGCGGCCCTGTCTTTCAAAGACGGTCGGTTTCAGCCGACCAGCGCGTTGTCGTCGCGCTTGACGGTGACGATGGCAGAGCGGGGCAGGCTGCCCTCACCGTCGGGGAACGGCGCGCCGGGATGCTGGATGCCCACGAACATGGTGCGACGATCGGTCGACCAGGTCAGGCCGGTCACTTCGGACCCGTTCGGGCCGGTCAGGAACCGCTCGATCCGTCCGGTGACGGGGTCGCCTGCCAGCATCTGGTTGTTGCCCATGCCGGCATATTCGCCTTCGTTGCTGTCGTCGCCATCGGTCTGGATCCAGATCAGGCCGGTGTTGTCGATCTGCATGCCGTCGGGCGAGTTGAACAGGTTGCCCTCGTTGATGTTGGCCGAGCCTGCGTTCATACCCTCGGCGACGGTCGGGTTGCCGGCCATCACGTAGAGATCCCAGTTGAAGCTCTCGGCGCCGTGGTCGCCGCCCATGGGACGCCAGCGCACGATCTGGCCGTAGTTGTTGGCCTCACGCGGGTTGGCCGCGTTCACCGACATCGGGTCGCCACCGGCATTGGTGCGCACCGCGCCCGAGTCGCTGGTGGTGCCGCGACGCGAGTTGTTGGTCAGGCAGCAATACGCCTCGGCCGCGTTCGGGTTGACGGCGATCCATTCCGGACGGTCCATCGTGGTGGCATTCACGCGGCTGGCGGCCGTGCGGGTGAAGATCGAGATCATGGCCGCGTCCATGCCGGTGGTGGCCGGGGTCAGCGGCAGCCAGCGGCCGGACATGTCATCCTCGAACACGGCGACCGAAAGCTCACCGTCGACCAGCAGGCTGGAGGTGTCTTCGCCGGGGACGTAGACGTCGTTGCTGAGCCAGCGGTACATGAACTCGCCGCGCTCGTCGTCGCCCATGTAGACGGCGAGACGGCCATCGGCGGCGATGGCATAGGCGGCGTTCTCATGCTTGAAGCGGCCCAGGGCGGTGTGCTTGATCGGGGTCGCTTCCGGGTCCGCCGGGTCGATTTCCACGATGTAGCCCGCGCGGTGCGGCTCGTTGGGGTTGGCCGACACATCGAAGCGCGGGTCGAAGCCGTGGTAGTTGTAGCCCGAGCCGCTGGCCGAGATGCCGTAGCGCGCGTAGCCTTCTGCGACCGTCGGGTCCGAGGGCATGTCGCCGGTGGCGCCGAAGTAGCCGTTGAAGTTCTCTTCGCAGGTCAGGTAGGTGCCCCAGGGCGTCCGGCCGGAACCGCAGTTGTTGAAGGTGCCGAGCGATTCCATGCCGGTCGGATCAGCCTCGGTCTTGAGCAGGTCGTGACCGGCGGCCGGGCCCGAGAAGGTCATCGGCGAGTTGTGGTGGATGCGGCGGTTGAAGGGGCTGTCGACCACGACCGACCAGCCGTCGTCGCCTTCGGCGATTTCGATCACCGACACGCCCTGCAGGTTCTGCAGGATGCGCACGTCATCCGCCGATTCGGGCGTGCCATCCGCGGTGTGCGGCAGGTTGATGTCGTTGTTGGTGTATTCGCTGTTCACGACGAGGATTTCACGACCCTCGACGTCGAACAGTTCCATCCCGTCGGTGTTCTCGCCGAACACGCGGTCGGACATTTCCAGCGACACGCCGTTTGCGGGGTCGAAGGCGCCTTCGGCGTCGGAGAAGAGCGGATCACCCCAGCGCACCAGAACGTCCCAGCTGTAGCCTTCGGGCACGTGGATGGTGCCGTCGGTCTGGGCGGCGATCGGGGTGAAAGGGAAGCGCGAGGCGGGCTGTGCCAGCGCGGTCGTGCCCTTGAGCAGGCCGGCGCCCATCACGGCGGCGCCCGACCCGAAGGCCAGCACACCGCTCATGAAGCCGCGGCGCGAGATCGCGCGTTCGACAACGCGGTCGAAATCCTGCACTTCGGGGCGGGGAAAGTTCAGTTCGTCCCACTCGTCGGCGGACAAACGCTGTGTATCGATATCTTTCATGGCAAGCTCTCCCTGGCTGCAAGTTTGGCTGTGCCGGCGACCCTATGGAGCCTGCGTTACGGTCAGATGACGGTGTGCGCGGCATCAGCAGGGATTTGGAACCGCCTCGAGGACAGGCGCGTTGGAGAACGCGATGGCCCTGACTAATTCGTGACGTGCTTGGGACTTGTCCACAGGAACCGAAGCGACCAATAAGTAAGGGCTTTTACTGAGCGATTCTCTCGTCTGAACGAAGGAGGTGGGCCCGATGCTGACTCGCCGTCATTTCATCATCACCAGCGCGACGCTGTTCTCCGGCGCCATCGCGGGGCCTGTGCTTGGACAGGATGCGGTGGAGTTTGACGATTCGGTCACCCGGCCCGACCCGGACCCGAATTCGAACAACCCGTGGGGCCTGCACCCGCGGTTCATGCCGACGCGCGTCCAGCATCGTCCGGGCATGCGCGCGGGCGACATCCACGTCGATGCTGTGGCGCGGTACCTGTATCACATCGGCACCGACGGCTCGGCGATGCGCTACGGCGTGGCGATCGGTCGCGCGGGCCTCTACCAGCCCGGCACCTTCCGCATCGGGCGCAAGGCGGAATGGCCGTCCTGGACGCCGACGCAGAACATGATCGCGCGCGAGCCCGAGGTCTATGCCCAGTTCGCCGATGGCGTGCCCGGCGGCCCGGAAAACCCGCTCGGCGCGCGTGCGTTCTACCTCTACAGCGGCAACCAGGACACCTACCTGCGTATCCACGGCACGCCGCAGCCCTGGTCGATCGGCACCTCGGCCTCGTCCGGCTGCGTTCGGCTGGTGAACGCGCATGTCATCGAGCTGTACGAGAACGTGAATATCGGCTCGACCGCGCATCTCTACCCGGCGCGGTAAATCCTTCCCTTCCGAACATGAAAAAGCCCCGGCCGATGCGCCGGGGCTTTTCGTTTGTGCGGGTGTCGCGCGATCAGGCGGGCATCTTGGTCGTGCGCAGGTAGGGCAGCTTGGCGTCGATCTCGCCGAACTTGGCCTTGGCGGCGGCGTCATCGAGGCTGAGCGCGACGATCACGTCCTGGCCATGGACCCAGTTGGCGGGCGTGGCGATCGGCGTGCCGAAGGTCGCCTGCAGCGCGTCGAGGGCGCGCAGAACCTCGGCGAAGTTGCGGCCCACCGACATCGGGTAGGTCATCATCAGCTGCACCTTCTTGTCGGGCGAGACGATGAACACGACCCGGACCGAGGCGCTGTCGGCCGCGGTGCGCCCGTCGGGCAGGTAGGCCTCGGCCGGCAGCATGTCGAGCGCCTTGGACACCTCGAGGCTGTCATCGGCGATGATCGGGAAGCCGGCCTTGGCACCCGAGAAGGTCTCGATGTCGGCCTTCCACTTCACGTGCTCTTCCGCCTTGTCGACGGAGAGGCCGATGACCTTGGTGTTGCGCTTATCCCATTCGTCGGCGAGCTGGGCGACGGCACCGAATTCGGTGGTGCAGACCGGGGTGAAATCCTTGGGGTGCGAGAACAGGATCATCCAGCCGTCGCCGATGAAGTCGTGCATCGCGAAGTCGCCCTGGTCGGTGGTGACCGTCAGGTTCGGGAAGATGTCGTTGATGCGCAGGGCCATGGTTTCCGCTCCGTTTTGGTTGCAGTGTTCCGCGAGAGGTAAGCATTCCGCGTGACAGGTTCACGGGTGCAGGCCGCCAGCGCCTTAGAAAAGGCAGGGCATACTGCCGCAGCGCCGCCGCACGACCGCGCGTTCGGGTATGGTCGGCGCCCGCAGAATGGTCGTTTGCCGGCATCGC
The DNA here is from genome assembly GCA_937139335.1 of uncultured Roseicyclus sp. Taxonomy (GTDB): domain Bacteria; phylum Pseudomonadota; class Alphaproteobacteria; order Rhodobacterales; family Rhodobacteraceae; genus Roseicyclus. Next base: position 20,865 of record CAKZPN010000038.1, read on the forward strand.
GCTGTCGCCCTCCCGTCTTGAAGGTGGCCTTCCGCGGTGACAGGTTATGCCTCGAACAATGGAGACGATCATGCCGAACAGCACCGATTTCTATATCAACGGGCAATGGGTCGCCCCGCAGACCAAGCGCGATTTCCCCGTCATCGACCCGTCGACCGAGGAGGTCTGCGCCACCATCTCGCTGGGCGGTCAGGCCGACACCGACGCCGCCGTCGCCGCGGCGCGCGCCGCCTTCGAGGGCTGGTCCACGACGCCGGTGGCGGAGCGCATCGCGGCGCTGGAGCGGTTGCTGGTGGCCTATGATGCGCGCGCCGAGGACATGGCGCAGGCGATCAGCGCCGAGATGGGCGCGCCCATCGACTGGTCGCGGCAGCAGCAGGTGACATCCGGCAACTGGCATTTCGAGGGCTTCATCGCCGCCGCGAAGGCGATCGAGTGGGACCGCCCCACCGGCGACCACGCACCGGGCGAGCGGATCGTGCATGAACCCATCGGGGTGGCCGCGCTGATCACGCCGTGGAACTGGCCGATGAACCAGATCGCGCTGAAGGTCGGGGCGGCACTGGTCGCGGGCTGCACCATGGTGCTGAAGCCCTCGGAAATCGCGCCGCTGTCCGGGCTGCTCTTCGCCGAGATCGTGGATGCGGCGGATATTCCGCCGGGCGTCTTCAACCTCGTGAACGGCGACGGCGAGGGCGTGGGCAGCCAGCTGTCGGCACACCCGGACGTGGATATCGTCAGCTTCACCGGATCGACGCGGGCGGGGCGGCTGATTTCCAAGGCGGCCGCCGACACGATCAAGCGCGTGAGCCTTGAGCTGGGCGGCAAGGGCGCTAACCTGATCTTCTCGGACGCCGACGACAAGGCAGCAAAGCGCGGCGCGATGCGCTGCTTCAACAACTCGGGCCAGTCGTGCAACGCGCCCACCCGGATGCTGGTGCAACGCGACCGCTACGAGGAAGCCGTGGAAATGGCGGCCAAGATGGCCGAGGAGACCCCGGTGATCCCCGGCAGCCAGGAAGGCCGCGGCATCGGCGCGGTGGTGTCCGAGGCGCAGTTCGACAAGATCCAGGCGCTGATCCAGACCGGCATCGACGAGGGCGCGCGGCTGGTCGCGGGCGGCACCGGGCGGCCGGGGCACCTGAACCGCGGCTTCTTCGTGCGGCCGACGGTCTTCGCTGACGTGACACCGGACATGACGATCTACCGCGAGGAAATCTTCGGCCCGGTGCTGGCGATCACCCCCTTCGACAGCGAGGAGGAGGCGGTACAGATGGCCAATGACACCGTCTACGGCCTGACCAACTACATCCAGACGGCCGACAAGGACCGGCTGCGCCGCGTCGCGCGGCAGCTGCGTTCGGGCATGGTAGAGTGCAACGGCAAGGGCTTCGGCAAGGGCTCGCCCTTCGGCGGGTTCAAGCAGTCGGGCAACGGGCGCGAAGGCGGAAGCTGGGGCATCCACGAGTTCCTCGAGGTGAAGGCGGTCAGCGACTGGGGCTGAGCGCCGCCGCTGACGCGATTGTCATGGTCCTGCCGCCCGCCCCGCCTATGTCGCCACTTGGGCAAGCGAGGGAACAGCGGCATGGAGCGGATTGTCTTGATCCTCGGCAGCGGACCGGCTGCCGTGGCGGTGCAGGATTGGGACCGGTCGGTCTTCAGCCACGTGGTGGCGATCAACAACGCCTGGCGGTTGCGCCCCGATTGGAATGTGTCGATCCACCCCGAAGATTTCCCGGTGGGCCACCGCCCGACGCTGCTGGGGCCGGGGCAGAGCCGGGTTGACGCCCAGGATTACGTGCCGGTCCAGAACCGGTACGGCGGGTTCGTATATGCGGGCGGCACGATGGCCTTCACGGCGGGCTACTGGGCGCTGGGCGCGCTGAAGCCGCGGGTGATGGCGTTCTTCGGCTGCGACATGGTCTACCCGACCAGCGGCGCCACGCATTTCTACGGCACCGGCAGTGCGGACCCACTGCGCGCCGACATCACCCTGCAAAGCCTCGAGGCCAAGGCAGCGCGGCTGCAACTGCTGGCGGCGGCACAGGGTTGCGCCTGCGTGAACCTGTCGGGGGACGAGAGCCGACTGGTCTTTCCCCGCGCCGCGCTCACCGGCGTGGTCAAGGCCGCGCCGGTGACGCCGGACCCGTTTCGCGTCGCCGTCGCCAAGGCGCGGGAGGCGGCGCTGGGCTACACGGTGCCCTCGGGCCGCTACTGGGAGGAGCTGGACCGGTTCGACGCGGGCGCGTTGCGCGACCTCGACGCCTTGTGGCTGCGGGCGCACAGCGCCTCGGTCAGAACGGGGCTGACGCCCGGAACAGCAGACCCTTTCCACCTTCGGGGTGCCGCAGCTTCAGGCTTTCGGCGTGGAGCATGAGGCGGGGGAAGTCGCGGGCCGGACCCGTGGCGTAGAACGGATCGCCGAGGATCGGGTGGCCGATGGCGAGCATGTGGACGCGGAGCTGATGGGTGCGCCCGGTCTTGGGGTAGAGGCGCACGCGGGTGGTGCCGTCCTCGATCTTGACGCGGCGCCAGCCGGTCTGGGCGGGGCGTCCGTTCTCATGGTCGACATGCTGGCGCGGGCGGTAGTCCCAGTCGACGCGGAGCGGCAGGTCGATCTCGCCCTCGCGTTCGGTCAACTCGCCCCAGACGCGGGCGACATAGACCTTCTTCATCATCCGCTTCTCGAACTGCAGCCCGAGGTGGCGCTGGGCGTGGGGCGTCAGCGCGAAGACCATGATGCCAGAGGTGTCCATATCGAGCCGGTGGACCAGCAACGCCTCGGGGAAGGCGGCCTGAATGCGTGATGTCAGGCAATCGGTGAGGTGATCGCCCTTGCCCGGCACCGAGAGCAGCCCGGCGGGCTTGTTCACGACGAGGATCGCCTCGTCCGCGTGGACGATGTCCAGCGGCGTGTCGGGGGGCGCGTAGGTGAACGCCGGGGTCGGGGCGGTGTCGGTCAATGGCCCGGGTTCGACTTGGCGAAATCGGCCTTTTGGGCGGCGTCCGCCTCGGTCTGGTGCAAGGCTTTCCAGTCGTCATAAGGCATGCCGTAGACGATCTCGCGCGCGTCCTCCTTGCCCATTTCGATGCCACGCTCGGCGGCTTCTTCCTGATACCAGCGGCTCAGGCAGTTCCGGCAGAACCCGGTGAGGTTCATCATGTCGATGTTCTGCACGTCGGTGCGTTCGTTCAGATGCGCGAGCAGGCGGCGGAAGGCGGCGGCTTCGAGTTCGGTTCGGGTCTGGTCGTCCATGGAAAATCCTCCGAAGGGTTGTTCAGACCTCGGCATTCGCGAGCGCCGCGTCAAGCATCGGGGCGAGGCGCAGGCCCCAGGCGCGCTGCTGCGCGGGCGTTTCGATGAGGTCGTTTCGCACCTCGACCAGCACATGCGGCAGGCCGGTCTGCACGCCGTGACGGTCGAGCGCATCACCGGGCAGGTGGCCGGAATAGGGCTGGTTGTCACCGATGCAGAGGTCGGATTCCGCGTTCAGACGCGCGAGTAACGGGTAGGCGAGCCGCGTGTCGCCGGCATAGAGCACGCCGACATGCCAGGGGCGCGGCGGGCGGCCGACAAACTGCGGCGTGAAGGAATGGACGGCGACGATCACGGGTGCCGTACGGCTGGCGATCAGCTGTTCGATGCCGCGATGGTAGGGGCGGTGGTAGAGGTCGAGGCGACGCTCCAGTTTCGCCGCATCGACGTGCCGGTTCGCGGGGATGATCGAGCCGTCGTAGATCTTCATGCAGAGCGTCGGGTCATCCTCGCCCCGGTTCGGGTCAATCACGAGGCGCGAGAAATCCGACAGGATCACCGGCGCGTCCAGCGCCGAGGCCAGCGTGCGGGCCACACCGGCGGCGCCCACGTCATAGGCGATGTGCCGCGCCATGTCGGCGGGTGGCAGGCCCAGATTGCCGCCTGCAACTTCGGTCGGTACCCGGTTCGAGGCATGGTCGCAGGTCACGATCCAGCGACCGCGGCGGTCTTCGCCCTCAAGATGATAGGCTGGCGTCATTCGCGTGTTACGTTCCTGGTGTGCGACGCGGGCGGAGATAGGCGGTTTGGTCGGTCTTGGCCAGTGGCCGCCCGGCAACCCTGTTGTCGGAGGCCCGCATTTCCGCCATAGAGCCGTAAGGACAGGGGTGTTTGCGCTAACAGGGTCCACCCGAAAGCGGCAGGAACGAGGAAACGACCGATGAAACGCGACCGCAACGTCAAGATCGTGGCCACGCTGGGCCCCGCCTCGGACGGAGAACACATGATCCGCAAGCTGTTCGAGGCAGGGGCCGACGTGTTCCGCCTGAACATGTCGCACGGCAGCCACGAGGAAATCCGCGCCCGTCACGCCGCGATCCGCAAGGTCGAGCGTGACCTGGGCCGACCGATCGCCATTCTCGCCGACCTGCAGGGGCCGAAACTGCGTTGCGGCGTCTTCGCCAGCGACGAGGGGCATGTGCTGAAGAACGGCGCCTCGTTCCGCTTCGACCTCGACGAGACGCCGGGCGACGCCAAGCGCGTGCAACTGCCCCACCCCGAGATCTTCGCCGCGCTGGAGCCGGGCGCGATGCTGCTGGTCAATGACGGCAAGGTGCGGCTGCGCGTCGACGAGTGCGGCGCGGACTTTGCCGACTGCACGGTGATCGCGGGCGGCCCGGTGTCGAACCGCAAGGGCGTCAACGTGCCCGACGTGGTGCTGCCGCTGGCCGCGCTGAGCGACAAGGATCGCGCCGACCTGGAGTTCGTCTGCGCGCTGGGCGTCGACTGGCTGGCGCTGAGCTTCGTGCAGCGCGCCGCCGACGTGACCGAGGCGCGCAAGCTTGCCAAGGGGCGCGCGGCGATCATGTCGAAGATCGAGAAGCCGGCGGCGGTGACAGCCTTCGACGAGATACTCGCGGTTTCGGACGGGATCATGGTCGCGCGGGGCGATCTGGGCGTGGAACTGCCGGTGCAGAACGTGCCGCCGATCCAGAAGCGGCTGGTGCGCAAATGCCGCTCGGTCGCCAAGCCGGTGATCGTGGCAACGCAGATGCTGGAATCGATGATCGAAAGCCCGATGCCCACCCGCGCCGAGGTGTCGGACGTGGCCACCGCACTTTATGAAGGCGCGGACGCGGTCATGCTTTCGGCGGAATCGGCGGCGGGGTCGTACCCGGTCGAGGCGGTGCAGACGATGAACAACGTTGCGCTGGAGGTCGAGGGCGACCCGAATTTCTCGATCATCATGGCGGCGTCGCGGCAGGCGGCGCGGTCATCGACGGCGGATGCGATCGTGGCGGCCGCGCGCGAGATCTCGGAGACGGTGGATATCAAGGCGATCTGCTGCTTCACCCAATCCGGCACGACGGCGGCGCTCGTCGCGCGCGAACGCCCGCGTGTGCCGATCCTGGCGCTGACGCCGATCGTGGACGTGGCGCGGCGGATGTGCCTGACCTGGGGCTGCCACTGCTACATTACTGGCGAGCTGACCCGGTTCAAGGGCGCCGTGGTGTCGGCCGCGCGCACCGCGCGCGATGGCGGCTACGCGACCGAGGATGACCAGATCATCGTGACCGCCGGCGTGCCCTTCAACGTGCAGGGCTCCACCAACATCCTGCGCGTCGCGCCCTGCGCCGAGCGGTTGATCTACGCCACCGACCCGGAGTGAACCGGGCGGGGCCGCTGCACGGACACTGGTGCAAGTCCTTCGCCTGCGCCATATTCGTGCGATGCAGATCGACCTCGACATCCTGATCACGATCGCGACCCTCGTGGTGATCCTTGGCGGTTCGTCCAGCCTCGCGGGTTGGGTGGATGGACGGCGGCCATGGGTGGCGATCCTGGCGCTCGCCGGTGGCGTCGGGCTTCTGGCCTGGGTGCACCTGGATCTGAAGCCCGGTGGGCTGCGTTTCCGCGACATCCCGGATGCCTTCATCCATGTCGCGGCGATGATCCTGAACTGACTCAAGGCCCGCCAGCCCCTCTGGACAGGGCGCGGCGTTGGTTGTATGCGACCCGTTCCAACGGTGCGTCCGGCCAAAAACGGCATGCCGCTACGCGCCCGAACCGACCCTACGAGACAGGAGACGGAAATGCCGAAGATGAAGACGAAGTCGAGCGCGAAAAAGCGCTTCAAGGTCACGGCCACCGGCAAAGTGGTGGCGGGACAGGCCGGCAAGCGGCACGGGATGATCAAGCGGACGACCAAGTTCATCCGCTCTGCACGCGGGACGACGACGCTGTCGGCGCCCGATGCGAAGATCGTCAAGTCCTACATGCCCTACGACCGCTGAGGAGGCCGAAACATGTCCCGCACCAAAGGTGGAACCGTCACCCATCGCCGCCACAAGAAGGTTCTTGACGCGGCAAAAGGCTACTATGGCTCGCGCTCGCGCAACTTCCGCACCGCGACCCAGGCCGTCGACAAGGCCAACCAGTACGCGACCCGCGACCGCAAGGCCCGCAAGCGCCAGTTCCGCGCGCTGTGGATCCAGCGGATCAACGCCGCCGTCCGCGCCTATGATGACACGCTGACCTATTCGCGCTTCATCAACGGCCTAGCGCTGGCCGGGATCGAGGTGGACCGCAAGGTTCTGGCCGATCTCGCCGTGCACGAGCCCGACGCTTTCGGCGCCATCGTGGCGCAGGCGCGCGCAGCACTCTGAGGCCCTGCCGCTAAATTTGATCGAGGGCTGCCTGCGGGCGGCCCTTTTTCGTTGCGGGGTCAACAGAGGGACCACGCCCAGGCGGGGCTGCAGGCAAGCGCTGTCGGAGCGTGATTGATCCGAGCGGGAAAGACGACACGGAAAGAGCACGCAAAGCGGCGCCGCACGCGGCGGCGCTGGTCGGACCGGGCACGGCCTGCCGCCTTGCCGAACCGGTGCTCCTGCGCAACGATACCGTCCTGCCGGCCTTTCCCTCCCTGACAATGGAGTGCCCATGCCCTACGCACGAAACTTCCAGGTCCGCGCTCTTGGCGAGATCGCCATCCGCTGCATTGATCAGCCGGCCATGATCGCCTTCTACCGCGACGTGATCGGCCTTGAGCCCATGAACGATGTGGAGACGAACCCGATCGCCTTCTTCCGCATCGCAGATGGCTTCGCAGGTCACACCAGCGTGCTTGCGCTCTTCCGCCACGATGTCGTTGCCGCCGGCAATACGCCCGGCAGTGTCACACCTCCGAAAACCGGTGCCGCCTCCTCGCTCCATCACATCGCGCTCAGTCTCCCGTGGGAAGAGCAGGGCGCCGTCATCGCGTGGTATGAGCATCTGGGTCGCGACTACAGCGTGCAAGACTTCGACTGGGTCGGGTGGCGCGGTGTCTTCACCTTCGACCCTGATGGGAACACGGTTGAACTGGTCGCCAAGGATCCGTCCTGGCGAACTGATGGAGGCGAAAATTGACGCCGATGTCCTTCTTTTCCGAGTACCTGAAGACCACCGACGACCGGCTGCTGAGCAAGTGGACGCATTACTTCGACGTCTACACGCGGGAGCTTTCGGGGCGCCGCACGCGGCCGCTGTCCTTCCTCGAGATCGGGGTGTTCAAGGGCGGCTCGATCCCCATGTGGAAAAGCTATTTCGCGGAAGGCTCGCGGCTCACCTTCGTGGACATCGACCCCGACTGCGCGAAGCTGGCCGAACCGGGCACGACGGTCGCCATCGGGAACCAGGCCGACCCGGCCTTCCTCGCCGACCTCGCCGCGCAGCATGGGCCCTTCGACGTGGTGCTCGACGACGGCAGCCACATCTGTGCGCACCAGATCGCCAGTTTCGAGCACCTCTGGCCGCACATGGCCGAGGGCGGGCTCTACATGGTGGAGGATTGCCACACCTCATATTGGCCCGGCTTCGGCGGCGGCTACCGCAACGAGGCGAGCTTCATCGAACACGCCAAGCGGCTGATCGACCGAATGCACAGCTGGTACACCGACCAGGACGACCTGTTCCCCTTCGATCCGATCGCGAGGGAGCTGCATTCGGTGCGCGTCTACGACAGCATCGTGGTGGCCGAGAAGCGCACACAGGCCGAGCCGCCCGCGAGCCTCTACGCCAAGGACGGTAAGGTGCAGATCTCACGCCGCGCGCTGGAGATCCGGGGGCGTAAGTCGGCCTTTGCCGGCAAGGACGGCACCTGAGCGCCCCTGACCTTGGGCCACCTTGCAATCACGGGGTTTGGTGATAGGTCAGGGCGCGGAATTGGCGGGTAGAAGGCGCGGATCATGGACAGTTGGGATCAGCTGAAATCGGACTGGCTTGGCCGGATCGCGCAGGCCGGGGACGAGGCCGGGCTCGAGGATCTGCGCGTCGCCGCGCTGGGCAAGAAGGGTGAGATCAGCCTGAAGATGCGCGAGCTCGGCGGCATGTCGGCCGAGGAGCGGCAGGTCGCCGGCCCAGCGCTGAACGCGCTGAAGGACGAGGTGAACACGGCGCTGGCGGCCAAGAAGGCGGCGCTGGGCGACGCGGCGCTCGACGAACGGCTGCGGGCCGAATGGCTCGACGTGACGCTGCCCGCGCGGCATCGGCGGCAGGGGACGATCCACCCGGTCAGTCAGGTGACGGAGGAAGTGACCGCGATCTTCGCCGACATGGGCTTCGCCGTTGCCGAGGGGCCGCAGATCGAGACCGACTGGTACAATTTCGACGCGCTGAACATCCCCGGCCACCACCCCGCGCGGGCCGAGATGGACACGTTCTACACCCACCGCGCCGAGGGCGATGACCGCCCGCCGCACGTGCTGCGTACCCACACCAGCCCTGTGCAGATCCGCTACATGGAGGCGCATGGCGCGCCCGTCCGCGTGATCGCGCCGGGGCGGGTGTATCGCGCCGACTACGACCAGACGCACACGCCGATGTTCCACCAGGTCGAGGGGCTGGCCATCGACCGCGACATCTCGATGGCGAACCTGAAATGGGTGCTGGAGGCGTTCTTTTCCGCCTATTTCGGGACCACGGTGAAGACCCGCTTCCGCGCCTCTCATTTCCCCTTCACCGAGCCCTCGGCCGAGGTCGATATCCAGTGTTCCTGGGAAGGCGGTACCGTGAAGGTGGGCGAGGGGTCGGATTGGCTCGAGGTGCTGGGCTCGGGCATGGTGCACCCGAAGGTGCTGGAGGCGGCGGGGGTGGACCCGTCGCAGTGGCAGGGCTTTGCCTTCGGCATGGGCATCGACCGGATCGCGATGCTGAAATACGGGATTCCCGATTTGCGGGCGTTCTTTGATTCAGACTTGCGGTGGTTAAGGCATTACGGGTTCAGCGCGTTGCAGGTGCCGGCGGTGCATAGCGGGGTGTGAAGCCACTGCAAGTGAAGCGCCATACACTCCGATCCGTTCTACAGCCTCGATGTCAATGGCAGTGCACACGACCCACTCTGGTCTCCATGTGGCAACACTGTCCAGGAGGTGAACTTTGTCGGCAGCCTCCGCCATGTTGAACGACTAGAGCTTCGTTCGTGAGCAGCAAGAGCGGAGAGCTTTGTACGGGGCCGACGCCCCCGGTAACAAAGAACAGCGTAGTGACTGTTAACGAAACAAGTATTTTTCCCATGGAAAATGGTCTCCTCTATTAACCATTATTAACAAAAATTAACTTTTGGCGCAATTTAATTGAGGTTTGTGGATGTCTTCGCCAGCCATGGCGCGTATCGAGGGATTACCTCGGCCCGAATTGCGCCGCTCACCCGTTGCAGCGCCATCCCGCGGGCAGGCGCTCGCCCGGTTCGCGTCCATCCCCCCTTTCCCCGGTGGACACCGCGCGCGGAGGCGTTAGAACGCGGGAAACGCCCGCGACGGAGCCTGCGCCCATGAAATTCACCCTCTCCTGGCTCAAGGAGCATCTCGAGACCGAGGCGACGCTCGACGAGATCACCGAGGCGCTGACCGACCTCGGCCTCGAGGTCGAAGGCGTGGAGGATCGCGCGGGGCGGCTGAAGGCCTTCACGCTGGCCAAGGTCCAATCCGCCGAGCAGCACCCCGACGCCGACCGGCTGCGCGTCTGCATGGTCGAGACCGACGAGGGATTGCGTCAGATCGTCTGCGGCGCGCCGAATGCGCGGGCCGGGATCACCGTGGTGCTGGCCAAGCCCGGCGACTACGTGCCGGGGATCGACACGACGCTCGGCGTCGGCAAGATCCGGGGCGTGGAAAGCCATGGCATGATGGCCTCGGAACGCGAGCTGGAGCTGTCGGACCAGCATTCGGGCATCATCGAGCTGCCGTCCGGCGAGGTGGGCGAGCGGTTCATCGACTGGCTGGCGGCGCATGATCCGGCCAAGGTCGACCCGGTGATCGAGATCGCGATCACGCCGAACCGGCAGGATGCGCTCGGCATCCACGGCGTCGTGCGCGACCTCGCCGCGCGGGGGCTGGGCACCTTGAAGCCGCACGAACCGCAGGCGGTGCCCGGCAGCTTCCCCTGCCCGGTGCCCGTGACGATCGACGCGGACACGCTGGATGTCGCCCCGCACTTCACCGGCCGCGTGATCCGGGGCGTGAAGAATGGCCCCAGCCCGCAATGGTTGCAGGACCGTCTTCGCGCCATCGGGCTGCGTCCGATCTCGGCGCTGGTCGATGTGACGAACTTCTTCACCTACGACATGAACCGCCCGCTGCACGTCTTCGACGTGGACAAGATGAAGGGCGGGCTGCGCGTGCACCGCGCCAAGGGTGGCGAAAGCCTGCTGGCGCTCGACGACAAGACCTACACCCTGCGCGCGGGCCACACGCTGATCTCGGACGACCGTGGCCCCGAAAGCCTCGCCGGCATCATGGGCGGCGAGGACACCGGTTGCACCGCCGAAACGGTAAATGTGTTCCTGGAAAGCGCCTATTGGGACCCGATCCATGTGGCGCATACGGGGCGCGATCTGAAGATCCACTCCGACGCGCGCTACCGCTTCGAGCGGGGCGTGGACCCGGACTACACTCTGCCGGGGCTTGAGGCGGCGACGCGGATGATCCTCGATCTCTGCGGCGGCGAAGCGTCGGACGTGGTGGAGGCTGGCGCGGCCTTGAGGACCGCGCGGAGCTATCCGCTGGACACGAAACGGGTGATCTCGCTCGTCGGCATGGAGATCCCGAAGGCGGAGCAGGTGCGCATCCTGACCTCGCTGGGCTTCTCGGCCACCGGCGCGGGCGATGTGCTGGAGGTCTGGGTGCCGTCCTGGCGGCGCGACGTGCAAGGCGAGGCCGATCTTGTCGAAGAAGTGGCGCGGGTGGCGTCGCTGACGAAGCTGGAGCCGAAGCCGCTGCCGCGCCCCACGGCGGGCGTGCCGAAGCCGGTGCTGACGGCCCCGCAATTGCGCGAACGTGCGGCGCGGCGGACGGCGGCGGCGCTCGGCTACAACGAATGCGTCACCTATTCCTTCATCGACGGCGCCTCGGCGGCGCTGTTTGGCGGCGGCAGCGACGACGTGAAGCTGGAGAACCCGATTTCCGCCGACCTGAGCCACATGCGACCGCAACTGCTGCCGGGGCTGCTGCAGGCGGCGGCGCGCAACCAGGCGCGGGGGATGCCGGACCTGGCGCTGTTCGAGGTCGGCCATGTGTTCCACGGCGGCGAACCGGGCGAGCAGCATCTGCAGGTTGCGGGGCTTCTGGTGGGCCAGACCGGCCCGCGTGACCCGCATGGCGCGCGGCGCGGTGTCGATGTGTTCGACGTGAAGGCCGATGCCGAGGCGGTTCTGGCCGCCATCGGCGCACCCGCCAAGGCGCAGATCCTGCGTGGCGGGCCGGAGTGGTTCCATCCGGGGCGGCACGGCGTGATCTGCCTTGGCCCGAAGAAGGTGCTGGGCGTCTTCGGCGAGCTGCACCCGCGCGTGCTGCGCGCGATGGACGTGAAGGGGCCGGCGATGGCCTTCACCCTCTTCCCGGCCGAAGTGCCGCTGCCCAAGGCCGCGACCGCCAGCCGTGGCGCGGTCGAGATGTCGGATTACCAAGTGGTGGAGCGTGACTTCGCCTTCGTCGTCGGCGCCGAGGTCGAGGCGGCGGTTCTGGTGAACGCAGCGGCCGGGGCCGACAAGGCGCTGATCGAGGAGGTGCGGGTCTTCGACGAGTTCGTCGGCGGCTCGCTGGGCGAAGGGCGCAAGTCCATCGCCGTGACGGTGCGGTTGCAGCCGAAGGACAAGACCCTGACCGAGGACGAGATCGAGGCGGTCGCGGCCAAGATCGTGGACAAGGTCGAGAAAGCCTCGGGCGGGACGCTGCGGGGATGAGCGCGACCAATCCAATCGGAAAGGACTTCAGATGCTGACCGTATACCTGTCAGGCGAGATCCACACCGACTGGCGCGACGAGATCGCGGCGGGGGCCGAGGGGCTGGATGTGGAGTTCACCGGCCCCGTGACGGATCACGCGGCGAGCGATGATTGCGGCGTGTCGATCCTGGGGGCGGAGCAAGACAAGTTCTGGCACGACCACAAAGGCGCTAAGCTGAACGCGATCCGAACCCGGCACGGGATCGAGATGGCGGATGTGGTCGTCGTGCGTTTCGGCGAGAAATACCGGCAGTGGAACGCGGCCTTTGACGCGGGCTATGCCGCCGCGCTGGGCACGCCGCTGATCGTGGTGTCGATGCCCGATCAGCAGCATGCCTTGAAAGAGGTGCATGCCGCCGCTCTGGCCGTCTGCGACAGCCCCGCCCAGGTGGCGCAGATTCTGCGCTACGTGATGACCGGCAAGCTGCCGGGCTGATAGCAGATCACTCATCGTAGGCAGCGGCTTGGTTGGCTCAGCGGTGGCCGCGCCCACGATCATGATGGCAGAGATCGCGGGCGCGATGCGGGGGTCAGCCGTCTCGCGGGGGTGTGACCATGCCTTTTTTGACGGCAGGACGGGCCATGAATCGCTCGACATAGGCGGGCGTGTGTTTCAGGTCGTTCCAGCCGACGATCTCTTTCGCGCCGTAGAACTCGAGCCCGTTCAGCCAGGGCGCCAGCGCGATGTCCGCGATTGAAAAGTCACCGGCGATCCACTCTTGTCCATCCAGAGCACCCTCGACCACGTTCAGCAGGCGCTTGGCCTCGGCGATGTAGCGTTCGCGCGGGCGGGGGTCTGCGATCTCGGAGCCGGCGAACTTGTAGAAGAAGCCAAGCTGGCCGAACATCGGGCCGACACCGCCCATCTGGAACATCAGCCACTTGATGACCTGGTACTTGTCCGCCTCGGTCCTGCCGAGGAGCTTGCCGGTCTTTTCGGCAAGGTAGATCAGGATCGCGCCGCTTTCCCAGAGCCCGATGGGTTCACCGCCGGGGCCGTCGGGGTCGATCAGCGCGGGTATCTTGTTGTTGGGGTTCAGCGACAGGAATTCCGCGCTCTTCACGTCGGCGTCGGAGAGGGTGACGCGATGCGCCTCATAGGGCAGCCCCAGCTCCTCCAGCGCGATCGAGGCCTTCACCCCGTTCGGGGTGGGAAAGGCGTAGAGCTGGATCACCGACGGGTCGGTCGGCGGCCAGCGGCGGGTGATGGGAAACGCGTCGAGCTGTGGCATGCTTTGTCCTCGGATGGGAAAGAGTAGCGGACAGCACCTAAGGGCTCTTGCGTCGATTGCGAGGCTCGGTTCTGTTGAGCAGCGCCCGGTCGGCTGTGCATTCCTGCGGCCACGCCGGACCGGGTTTTGACAAGGGACGGGGTAAAACGATCACATGATCAACGAATTCAAGGCTTTCATCGCGCGCGGCAATGTCGTGGACATGGCTGTGGGCATCATCATCGGCGCGGCCTTCACCGCGATCGTCACCTCCATGGTCAGCGACCTGATCAACCCAATCATCGCGCTTGTGACCGGGGGCATAGATTTCTCGGGCTGGTTCTATGCGCTGGACGGCACGACCTACGCCTCGCTCACGCTCGCGCAGGAGGCAGGCGCGCCGGTCTTTGCCATCGGCAGCTTCGTCATGGCCGTGATCAATTTCCTGATCGTGGCCTTCGTCGTATTCATGCTGGTGAAGATGGTCAACCGCGTGAAGGACGCCGCCCGGAAGGAAGCGGAGGAGGCCGTGGCCGAGGCGCCGCCGGCAGGTCCGACCGAGCTTGAGGTGCTGCTGCAAATCCGCGACACGCTGGCCAAGCAGGCCTGAGCACGCCCGAAAGGCCCGCCGGGGCAACGGCGGGCCCAAGGCGGGGCCTGAGGCTGGCAGCGGGCCGTGTGGACCGCGACCTGCCCCCGATGCATCCGTCGCTCAGGCCCGAAGGATGGCGGCGGGGTCGATCGCGGAAAGGCCAAGCGCCTGTCCGACCGCCCTGTTCGTCAACTGTCCTTCATGCGTGTTGAGCCCGGCCCTCAGCCCGGCGTCGTCCAGACAGGCCTGTTTCCAGCCCTTGGTCGCCAGCGCGATCAGGTAGGGCATCGTCGCGTTGCCGAGCGCGATGGTCGAGCTGCGGGCAACGGCGCCGGGCATGTTGGCGACGCAGTAATGCACGATGCCGTCGACCTCATAGATCGGATTTTCGTGGGTGGTGGCCTTCGAGGTCTCGAAACAGCCGCCCTGGTCAATGGCGACGTCGACGATCACCGCACCGGGCTTCATGGTGGACAGTTGCGCGCGCGTCACCAGCTTGGGCGCGGCGGCGCCGGGGATCAGCACAGCGCCGATCACCATGTCCGCGCTCGTGATCAACTGCGCGGTGGCGTCGGCGCTGGCATAGCGCGTCTTGAAGGCGCCGCGGTAGACGTCGTCGAGATAGCGGAGTCGCGGCAGCGAGCGGTCGAGGACGGTCACATCCGCGCCCATGCCGGCGGCGATCCGCGCGGCCTGCGTGCCGACGACGCCGCCGCCGATCACCACGACTTCGGCCGGGCCGACGCCCGGCACGCCGCCCATCAGCACGCCGCGTCCGCCATTGGCCTTTTGCAGCGCCCAGGCGCCGACCTGCGGCGCGAGACGGCCGGCAACCTCGGACATCGGCGCCAGCAGCGGCAAGGTCCCGGCGGCATCGGTGACGGTCTCATAGGCGATGGCGGTCACGCCGCTGTCGAGCAGGTCGCGGGTCTGGTCGGGGTCCGGGGCGAGGTGCAGGTAGGTGAACAGGATCTGGCCGCGGTGCAGCTGCGCGCGCTCCACCGCCTGCGGTTCCTTGACCTTCACCACCAGATCGGCGCGGGCAAAGACCTCCGCCGCGGTTTCGACGATTTTCGCGCCGACAGCCTGGTAGGCCTCGTCCTCGAACCCCGAGCCGAGCCCGGCGCCGGTCTCCACGATCACTTCGTGACCATGGGCGGTGGCCTCGCGTGCGGCGGCGGGGGTGAGCCCGACGCGGAATTCCTGCGGTTTGATCTCTTTCGGGCAGCCGATCAGCATGGGGTCCTCCGGGTTTCCTCCATCCCCATCATGCGCCCTGTGCCACGGAAATGCTTTGATCTTTGGCCTGGGCTTCTGCATATGCCTGCAAGGTTTTCCGAAGAGCGGGGCTATTCATGCAAGATTACCGCGCCGGCACGCTGCTCGACGACATGGACCGCGCCATCCTGCGCGTACTGCAGCGCAATGGTCGAATGACCCACGCCGAACTGAGCGAGCGCGTGCACCTGTCGCCCTCGGCCTGCCACCGGCGGGTGCAGCGGCTGGAACAGGCGGGCGTTATACGGGACTACGTGGCGCTGCTGAACCCGCGCGCGGTGGCCCGCGTGACGACCGTGTTCGTGGAAATCACGTTGTCGGGCCAATCCGACGAAATCCTCGATGCGTTCGAGAAAGCCGTGGCCCGCGTGCCGGATGTGCTGGAATGCCACCTGATGGCCGGCACGGCGGATTACCTGCTCAAGGTCGTGGCCCGCGACAGCGAGGATTTCGCCCGCATCCACCGCCAGCACCTCGCCCGCCTGCCGGGCGTCGCGCAGATGCAGTCGAACTTCGCGCTGAAGACGGTGTTCAAGACGACGGCGCTGCCGGTTTGATGGGGTGTTCAGCCTTGTCTCATGCCGGGCTCGGTTGTTGCCGTGACATTAAGGGAACCTGATAACACCAGATAACGGTTTTCTAAGAAGCAGAACTCAGCAGGAGGGACTCGCGTACTGAGACAACATCCTGCCAATTTTCCCGCGTGAATGCACTTGAACGGTGAGGAATATCGCCCTCTGATCCTGTTAGCTGTGCAACTAGATAAAAACCCATAAAGAGTTGGTGGCAACTCGTGCCGAGTTATGCATCCTGCGGCGCGGTCCGGTGCCGACCTGTACATAGCGGCCTTGTCGGAGCAATGTGGCGGCGGCCGGTTGGGAAACCGGCGCAGGGTTAGGGGTGGGACCATGAGCGTTGCCGTTTTCGATGACCGCGCCTGTATTCTGGGCGAAGGGCCGCTTTGGCACCCGGGTCGCGAACAGCTGTTCTGGGTCGACATCATGGGCAAGCGCCTGCTGACCCGCGACGCGGACGGGCCAAGGGCGTGGGGGTTCGACCGCCACATCTCGGCTGCTGGCTGGATTGATGACACCGCCCTGCTGATCGCGAGCGAGACCGACCTGATGTGGTTCTCGCTCGCCGATGGCAGCACCGAGACGCTGGTCGCGCTTGAGGCGGACAATCCCGTGACCCGCTCCAACGACGGCCGCGCCGATCCGCAGGGCGGGTTCTGGATCGGCACCATGGGCAAGCGCGCGGAGCCGGGCGCAGGTACGCTCTACCGGTTCTGGCGCGGGGAGCTGCGGCCGCTGCGCGACGGGCTCACTATCCCCAACGCAACCAGCTTTGCCCCGGACGGCCGCACCGCCTATTTCGCCGATACGGCAGCGCATCTTGTCTGGCGCATTCCGCTCGACGCCGATGGCTGGCCCGAGGCGGCCTGGGAGGTGTTCCTCGACCACCGCGAGAACGGCATCAACCCGGATGGCGCGGTGGTCGATGCCGAGGGGCATCTGGTGGTAGCGGAATGGGGCGGCGCGCGGGTAGCCAGATACGCGCCGACCGGAGATCTTGTAGATGAATTTCCGCTGCCGGTGCCGCAGCCGACCTGCCCCGCGTTCGGCGGCAAGACCCTGTCGACCCTCTACGTCACGTCCGCGCGGCAGGGCTTGCCCGACGACGAGATGGATGCCGCCCCGCTGTCGGGCCAGACGCTGGTCATCGAGACGGGGCTGACGGGTCAGGCGGAGAACCGGGTCGTGTTGTGAGCGGGCTGGCGGGACAGGTCGCGCGCTGGGCGCCGACCTTTTCCGTGTAGGTCGCGTCCAGCCGGGATTGCAGGTAGTCCGCCGCCCGGATCGGGGTGTATTTCGGCTCGCCCGTTCCCGGCAGGGCCGCGACCACCACGTCCGGGTTCGCCTCCACGAACATCGCCACCGAGCGGCGCTGCCGTTTCGGCGGCAAGACCCGGTGCGGGGTCGAGACGTAGATGTCGTTCGTCCAGCGCATCAGGCAGTCGCCGATGTTCACCACATAGGCGCCCTTCACCTGCGGCACATCCGTCCAGTCGCCACGGCGCGGCCGCACCTGCAGCCCCGGCTCGCCATCGGTCATCAGGAGCGTCACTACCCCGTAATCCGAATGGGCCCCGGCCCCGATCTCGCCCGCGGCCCCGGTCGCAGGCGGGTAGTGCAGCACGCGCAACGCCGCCAATGGCTCGACGAAGGCACAGTCGAAGTGATCCTCGGCCAGCCCAAGGTCCAGCGCGATGGCCCGGCTGAGCCGCACGCCGAGGTCCAGCGCCGCCTCGTAATAGGCCAGCATCGTCTCGCGAAACCCCGGCAGCTCGGGCCACTGGTTCACGCCGCGGAACGGCTCGCCCGCCAGCACCCTCGGGTCATCACCGGGCAGGTCGAAACCGATGTTGAAGCTTTCCTTCCGGTCCTTCTGCCCGCTCGTCTCGTCGAGGCTTTCCAGCCCGTCATGAGCCCAGCCGCGATAATGCTTCGTCTTCAGGATCGAGATGCGCTCCTTCTCCGCCAAGGGCAGGGAGAAGAAGGCATCGGCCTGCGCGAACACCGCCGCCTGTAAACCAGCGTCGATCCCGTGCCCCGTGAGCAGGAAGAACCCCGGCCCCCGCGCCGCCACGCCGAGGTCGGCAACGAAGCCGTCCCGGTCCTTGCCCGAGGTGAATCGCTCGAAGTCGAGAACCGGGATCATGCGACAACCTCCCTCGTCCGCGCGCCCGCGCCGATGAACCGGTCCATCCGTGACGCCACCCGCGCCAGATGCCGCTCCCGGCTCGCCGCGGTCGAGCTGTCCATCAGATAGTGGGCCGCAAAGGTTGTCCTGCAGCCCTTGGCGCAGATCAGCCGCACGCCCCGCAGCAGCGTCCGGCGCCCCGGCGCGCCGATCATCCGGGTCAGCCACCAGCTCGCCCCGCAGGTCGTGAACACCCCCAGCCGGGTGATACGGGTGAGCCCCGGCCGAATATCCGCGTTCTGCGCATCGGGCATCAGGAAGGCGACGCCCGGCAGCATCACCCGGTCGAGCCAGCCCTTCAGCATCGCGGGCAGCCCGTACCACCAGGTCGGGTAGACGAAGATGAGCGTGTCGCACCATTGCAGATCCGCGCAATGCGAGGCGACCGGCGCGCGGTTCGTCGGCTCGTGTTCGTATCCTTCATGCTCGGGCCCCGACAGCACCGGGTCGAACGCTTCGGCGTAAAGGTCGCGCAGCCGGACCTCGGCCCCGGCGGCCGCGAGCCTGTCCAGCACCACGTCGCGCACCGCTTCGGTAAAGCTGCCCTTGCGCGGATGGCAATGGATCACCAGCGCCTGCATCAAAATGCCTCCATCTCGTCGCCGACGCGCGCCAAGAAGCCGGCCCGTGTGGCGTCGCTGGCGCGGTTCATGTCGTAGAGCGCCAGGTATCTCATCTTCTCCGGTCGGCACACGTGCCAGACCGCCCGCGTCACCGATCTGCGCGGCGGGTCGCCCGCCAAGACTGCCCGCATCCGCGTCCCGCCATAGGTGGTGACGGCGGCGAGCTTGCGGATATGGGTCAGGTTCGGCTTCACCTTTCCATCCACCAGCCTGAAGGACACGCCCGGAAGGAACACCCGGTCGAGAAACCCCTTCAGGATCGCGGGGTAGCCGAAGTTCCACACCGGGAACACCATCACAAGCGCATCGGCCGCGCGCAACCGCTCCACGTAGCTTGCGACCGGGGCGATGTTCGCGCCCACCTCGTGATAGCCGCGCCGCTCCGCTTCGGTCAGCACCGGGTTGAACCCTTCGGCATTCAGGTCGCAGTCGTCGACCTCCCAGCCCGACTTGCCCAGCCGGTCGACCACCGTAGCGTGCAAGGCCGCCGAGAAACTCTCGGGGCAGGGATGGGCGAAGAGCACAAGCGCGCGACCCACGTCCTACACCTTCTCTGTTTCAGAAATATCCCGGGGGTCCGGGGGCAGAGCCCCCGGCGGGTCGATGCCGAAGGCAGCGAAATCCCTCACTCGACGGCCTCCGGCTTCGGCGTCATCGCGGGGTAGCGGTACATCTGCGCGTAGTCGAATTCCGGCGTGTCCCAGCTGACCATCTTGCCGGGGTTCAGGAGACCCTTCGGGTCCGCCTCGCGCTTGAAGTCGAGCTGGCGCTGGTCGGCCGATTGCCGCCCGCCTTCCTCCAGCGTGTAGCGGTGCGGGTTGAAGATCATCGCACCCGCCTCCTCGTGCATCCGTACGATCTCGTCCAGCCGCTCCTGCGTCGTGAACTTCACCATGCTGAGCCCGGCAAAGGCGATCTTGCCGTCCATGCGGATCGCCTCGAGGTGCTGCAACACCTCTGGGTAGAGCGCCGCGCGCATCTTCTCGATCAGCGCGAGATGGCCGGGAAAGCCGTAGCGCACCTGCAGGTAGGTGATCGAGGGGTCGACCTTCAGCGCGCGCAGCGTGGTGTGGTTCCAGCTGTATTCGAAGACCGGGCCGGGCGTCTTGGGCCAATCGCTCGCGTCCGAGCGGTAGATCATCCGCGCCTCGGGATGCCGCCCGAGAAAGGTCAGGAACCCGTCCATGGACTGCGGCGCCACCATCAGGCCGATCACGGTGTCCTCCGGCCCGATATGCGGCTTCACGCGGGCGAAATAATCATGGGGCGCGGGGGCCTCGTAGACCGAGGCGAGCTTCAGCAAGATGCCGTCCTGGTTGGCCAGCTGATCGGTGAACCACGCGGCCTCCATGAAATCGTTCGTCGCCACGAAGATCTCGACCCAGTCGTAGGCGGGGGCGAGCGGCAGCTCCAGTTCCGTGATGATGCCGTTGGTGCCGTAGGCGTGGCTGACGCGGGTCAGTTCCTCGCCGCGAAACTCCAGCACGCGGGGTTCTTCCTCCATGGTCACGACGCGCAGGCGGATGATGTTGCCGAGGTCGCGCAGCGACCCCCAATGCACCGACCCGATCCCGCCCGATCCGCCGGCGATGAAGCCGCCGATCGTGGCCGTGGCCCAGGTGGAGGAGAACATCCGGATCTCCTGCCCGGAGTGGTTCTTGCAGTGCGCGTCAAGATCTTTCAGAAGAATGCCCGGCTCGCAGATCACGCGCCCCGGATGCACCTCGCGCACCTTGTCCATGTGGCGCAGGTGCATGACGCAGCCGCCGCGCATCGGCATCGCCTGCCCGTAGTTGCCGGTGCCCGCGCCCCGCGTCGTCACCGGCACGTCATGGGCGTAGCAGGTGCGCAGCACCTCGATCACCTCGGCCTCGGTCTTCGGGTTCACCACGAAGTCGGCCTCTAGGTGGTCCATCGCCTCCTTCAGCACCGGGGAATACCAGAAGAAATCGCGGCTTTTCGCGCGGATCGTGGCCGGGTTTTCGTCCTGTTCGATATGGGCAAGCGCGGCCTTGGCCGCGGCGATATTGGGCAGCATCAGGTCCTCATCAGATGGTCAAGCTCGGCATGGTCCGGCAGGGTGCGGTCGATCTGCTGGCCCGCGCGCAGCACGATCCGGTCGGATTGCGGGCGCGAGAACAGCTCGGACCAGGTGCGTGCCTTCACGATCACGAGGTCGGCGGGCGCGCCGGGCATCAGCGAGGGCGCGTCGAAGCCGCAGGTGGCGGCAGGGTCCGTCAGGAAGCTGGTGATCCAGTCCGCGCGCGAATGGTCGAGGTGCCCGATCCGCGTCGCCTCGCGCATCACCTCGAGCATGTCCATGTCGCCATAGGCGTAGAACGGGTCGCGCGTGTTGTCCGAGGCGAAGCTGACCCGGATGCCGCGCGCGCGCATCTCGTGGACCAGCGTGATGCCCCGGCGGCGCGGCGTGCGCGCCATGCCGGGCAGCGTGCGGTCCTGCAGGTAGAGGTTGCACATCGGCAGGCTCACCACGTCGATCCCGGCCTTCGCCACAAGGTCCAGCGTGTCCATCGCGCGGCTCTCGTCCTGCGCGCTGAGCGAGCAGCAATGGCCGACCACGACACCGCGCTGGAACCCAGTCTCCAGCACCACCTCGGCGATGGTGCGCAGCGTCTCGACGCTTTCGTCCATCGTCTCGTCGACGTGGAAATCGGCCTTCACCCCGTGCTTCTCCGCCAGTTTGAAGAACCCGCGCAGCACCTCGTCCAGTCCCTCCATCGGGTTGGTGACAAGGCCCAACACGCCGCCCGGCGTCTTGCCGACCTCTTCCGCGATCTCAGGCAACGGGCCGTCGAGACCGCCGAGGCCGGAATGGATCAGGTTCGAGGCCTGCAACTCGATCCGGCCCGCCCACTCGGCCTGAACCTCGCGGAAGAGCGGAAAGCTGATGCCGTATTGCGGCGGGATGCTGTCGAGATGGGTGCGGATCGCGCGGGTGCCGTGGGCATAGGCGCAGCGAAGCGAGAATTCCATCCGCGCGCGCACGTCCTCGGCCGACCAGTTCGCCGCGCGGTCGGCCATCACGGTCTCGAGCGCGCCCATGAACGTCCCGTCGGGGTTCGGGCTGCGTGGCCAGATATGGCCCTTGTCGAGATGCGTGTGCATGTCGACGAAGGCGGGGAACACCATCGCGCCCTTCATGTCGACCGCGATGGCGCGCGGCCCGGCGATCTGCCCGCCCGAGATCGAGATGTCGGTGGTGATCAGGTCGCCCTCCTGCCCGATCAGGCAGGCGGGGACTGTCACGTTTGCCAGCGTGACATCGCCATGGGGCAGTTGCGTAAAATCCATCATGTTTCCCGGCTCAACGCACTTTCGTGCCATTTCCGCAGCAAGAGGTGCGACAGCACGCTCAGTGCCGCGAAGATGAAGACGCCCATCGCGGCAACCAGTGCAAGGGCCGCGAACATGCGGGCGATGTTCAGGCGATAGCCCGCCTCCTGGATGCGGAAGGCGAGGCCCGAGCCGATGCCGCCGGTGCCGGCCACAAGCTCCGCCACCACGGCACCGATCAGCGACAGGCCCCCCGCGATCTTCAGCCCGCCGAGGAAATAGGGCAGGGCGGACGGCAGTTGCAGGTAGCGCAGCCGCTGCCAGCGCGTCGCGCCGTAGATGCGGAAGAGGTCGCGCAGGTTGTGGTCGACCGAGTTCAGCCCCAGCGTGGTCGAGGACAGCACCGGGAAGAACGCCACCAGCCAGGCGCAAAGCAGCATGCCGGCGATCTTGCTGTCGACATAGATGAAGATGAGGGGTGCGATCGAGACCACCGGCGTGACCTGCAGGATCACCGCGTAGGGGTAGAAGGACAATTCCAGCATCTTCGACTGGTTGAACAGGATCGCGAGGCCGGCGCCGCCGACGACGGCGAGGGTGAGTGCCGCAAGCGTGATCCAGCCGGTCAGGAAAGCCGCGTCGATCAGCATGGCCCAGTCGGTCACGAGACTGTCCCAGACGCGGTCCGGGCCGGGAAGGATGTAATGCGGGATCTCGTTGGCCACAACGATCCAGGCCCAGCCCGCGATGGCCAGCGCCATGATGAGCAGCGGCAGCGCCCATTTCGCGACCCGCTCCATCCGGGCGGCGCGGGCGCGGCGGATCTCGTCCTCGTCGCGGGTCTCGGTCACGGCGAGGGTCTGGTCGTCGGCGAGGCTCATGCCGGTTCTCCCATCGCTTCGCGGAGCGCCATCGAGGCGCGCCGCGCGTGGGCGGCGTATTCGTTCGAGGTGCGGAATTCCTCGCCGCGCGGGTAGGGCGCGTCGACCTCGAGCTCGGTCAGGACGCGGCCGGGGCGCGCGGCCATCACAACGATGCGGTCCGACAGGAACACGCTCTCGAACACCGAGTGCGTGACGAAGATCACCGTGCATCCGATCTTGGCCTTCAGCTTCAGCAGGTCGTTGTTCAGCTTGTGGCGCGTGATCTCGTCCAGAGCGGCAAAGGGTTCGTCCATCAGGATCAGACGCGGGTTCGTCGCGATGGCCCGCGCGATCGACACGCGCATCTTCATGCCGCCCGACAGCTCGCGCGGGTATGCGTTTAGGAATTTCTCCAGGCCCACCAGTCGCAGCACCTCGAGCACGTCGTCCTTCACCTCGCCGTAACTTTTCCCGGCAAGGCGGAACGGCAGCCAGACATTCTGCGCCACCGTCGCCCAGGGCATCAGCGTCGGCTCCTGAAACACGACGCCCAGGTCGCCGCGGACATGGTCGCCTTCCCACTCCACCCGGCCGCGGGTCGGGTGCATGAGGTCGGAGATGACGCGCAGCGCGGTGGACTTGCCGCAGCCGGACGGCCCCAGAAGCGAGATGAAATCGCCCTGATTCACCTGAAGCGTCATGTCCTTCAGCGCGACGACCTCGCCGCCGAAGATCTTGTCGACATGGTTCAGTCGCAGCAGCGGCGGGCGTTGCCCCAGCGGCAGGATGTCAGTGTGGCGAACGGCCATTGCGGCACCTTCATGGGAAACTCGGCGGCCCGTCCAGTCGGACCGGCCGCCTCTGTGTCAGGCTCGCGTCACTGCGGGCGCAGGTCCATTCCCAGGCCCTGGTTCACGAACTCGGTCGTGTAGGAGGCCTGCCAGTCCAGCCCCTCCTCGATCACGCCGGCGGCGACCATATCGTCGTAGAAGCCGCCGATCACCTCGTCGGTCATCGCGCCGATTCCGAGCGTCAGCGCATCGCCCGAATCCACGATGCCCCATTCGATCATCTTGGCGATGGCGTAGCTGATCTTGTCCTGCGTCATGTCCGGGTTGTCGGCGATGATCATCTCGTTCGCGGCGGCGTTGTCGCCGTAAAGGTAGTTGTACCAACCGAGGATCGAGCCGTTGACGAAGCACTCCACGACCTCGGGGCTGTCGTCGATGGTGGCCTGCATCGTCTCGATCGTGGTCGCGTAGGAGGCAAAGCCCGCATCCGCGATCAGGAAGATGTTGGGCACGAAGCCGCCTTCGCGCTCCACCAGATAGGGCTCCGACGACAGGTATCCCTGCATGCCAAGCTGGTCGTCGGCGAGGAAGGGCGCGGGGTTGAAGGTGTAGGGCTGGCGCTGCTCTACCGTGAAGCCGTGTGCCGCGATCATCCACTGGTAGTAGGAGGTGAAGCCGTTGTCCCCGATCAGCAGCGTCAGGTCGCGCAGGTCCTCCCAGGTGTCGGCGACGCCGGGATGCGCGATGATGACCTGCGGGTGCTTCTGGAAGATCGCCGCGACGGCCACGACCGGGATGTCTTCTGCCACCGCGTTGAAGGCCTGCAGCATGTCGCCGCCCATGTGGAACTGGATCCGGCCCGCCAGCATCAGCGCGCGGTTGTTCACCTGCGGCCCGCCCGAGACGATCTCCACGTCGAGGCCGCAGGCCTCGTAGGTGCCGTCTGCGACCGACTGGTAGAACCCGCCATGCTCCGCCTGCGCCAGCCAGTTGGTGCCGAAAGTGACCTGCGTCAGGTCCTGAGCGCCGGCTGTGCCCGCGGCGAGGCCCGCGATCAACGCGAGTGTCGAAGTGCGAAACATCCCTGAAAACTCCCCATTGGTGTGATGGTGTCGTAACCCAGTGCTCAACCTAAGAGCGGCCGGTGTGCGGGAAAGCGCGAAGCGGCGGCGTGTGGATGCGGCCCTGAAAACTGCCTGCATTTGCGGCAATCGCACCGCGGCTGCGACTGTTTTGAGCGCAGGTCGCACCGGCCCCGTGCCGACGGGCTGGACAGGGCGCGGCGCCGCCGCTTGTCTGCCGTCAGCCCCGTCAGGAGACCCCGATGCCGGACCGCCCCGCCCTGCGCGCCCTCGTGCCCTCCACGATCCGGCCCCCCTTCGCCGCCTATGCCCATGGCACCCATGTGCTGGCAGGGGCGGAGTGGGTCTTCACCTCGGGCCAGCTCGGCATCACGACAGACGACACCATCCCCGAGGACGCTCGAGCGCAGGCCGACCTGTGCTTCGCCGCCTGCGAGGCGATCCTGGCCGAGGCGGGCTTCGCAAAGGGCGACACCGTCCGCATCAACGCCTTCGTCACCAACCGCGCGCATATGGCCGGCTACATGGCGGCGCGCGACGCCTGGTGCGCCGGGCTGCCGCGCCTTCCGGCCTCCACGCTGGTCATCGTCGCGGGCTTCACCCGCCCCGAGTTCAAGGTCGAAGTCGAAGTCACCGCCGCCCGCGTCCCGCGTGCCTGACCGGCGATTTTGAGGTTGACGGACCCGACCGCCTGTCATACCTCCGCGACGGCTTGGCGGAGTAGCTCAGTTGGTTAGAGCAGCGGAATCATAATCCGCGTGTCGGGGGTTCGAGTCCCTCCTCCGCTACCAGTTTTTCCAATAGCTTTAGATTATATGGGCCGCTTGCCTGGTCGCGTGCTGGCCGCAAGCCTGGCGGGTGCCTCCGGCGGGTCGTGGCGGCCCTATGCGGCACGGCAGGGCGATACGATGCTGCGATCCCGGCTTGGGCTACATCAAGCCTTCTTGCTGGGCCTGGTAAACGGTCTTCACGGCGGGCCGGAAGCCGAGACCGCGGGCGAGTGAGCCGTCCACGTGCAAATGCCAGGGATTCGACAGAGGATCCGAACGTGACACGAGCGGCGCGTCGACCAGGCTTGTCAGCTCGTAGATCGACATCGGCGCCTCGTCCGCGACATTGACAATGCGGCTATCGAATGCCCCGTCCAGTGCGAGCTTCATCGCCGTGGCGATGTCGCGGTGATGGATCAGGCTCATGCGTTGCGCGGGGTGCCAGTCGCTGACGTATCTGGGCAGTGACTCGAGATGTCCGTCGCCATCGCCGTAGACGAACGGGAAGCGTATGATGGACCAGTTCAACCCGCTGTCTCGCAGGTCTTTCTCCGCCGCGACCTTGCTGGCAGGGTAGGCCTGCTGCGGATCGACGGCGTCGGTCTCTCGCCCGGGATGCGCATTGTCGATGTTGTAGACATGGCTGGTGCTCGACATGATGAAGCGGGCATCCGGGGCGTCCGTTTTCGTGGCCGAGATCAGGTTGCGTGTTCCCTCGAGATTGCTCCTCCAGATGAGATCCGTGTCTTGCGTGCGGAAGACTGCCGCCAGGTGTACGATGGCCGAAACACCCCGGACCGCGTCCGGGAGTGTGGAAGGGTCGAGGATGTTGCCGGTGATTGCCTCGACGCCCGGTTGGGGTTTGTCGCTGCGCATGAGGACGCGGCAGGCAAAACCTGCCTCGACCAATCGCGGGACAAGACGCGCGCCGACCAGGCCGGTCGCGCCGGTTATCAGTATCGTCATTTTCACTTTTCCTTCTGCACGAGGTCTTGCAGCCGTTCGGTGGCGGCTTGCAGAACCCGGATCGTGGTCGCCAGGTCGGCGTCATCGATGCCGCCGAACGCCGTTTGCTGTATGAATGTGAGATCGGGCAATTCGCGCCACAGGACATCTCCTGACGCTGTCAGCGACAGCAGGCGCTGGCGCTGGTCCTCACCGGAAGCTTCCTGACGGATCAATCGCTTGCGAACGAGGGTGGCGACGACTCCGCTCAGCGTCGCCCGTTCGAGTTCAAGCGCTCGCCCGAGATCGCGCTGAACCGTCGGGCCAAAGTTGGCCAGGTGCCAGAGCACATACCACTGCGTCGCCCCAAGGTCGTAGGGACGCAAGGTGGCATCCATCACGGCCCGGCCCGCGAAATAGCAGCGCTTTGCCCAGGCGGCAGCCGATTGTTTCCCGGAGTCGATCTGTTCGCGCATCAGGCAACTTCCATGATTCGTTCGCTACCTAGCGAATATTGTCTGGTAGCGAACAAACAGTCAAGTGACCTGCGGAAGGATTTCGCATCTGCGCATTTCTCGACGCCTTGCGCACCGTGTTCGGGATATCCGAACACAGATCCCGATTTTCGACGAATTATCCGGCGAAGGGTGGGTCGCCATGTCTCTCCGCGAGGCGCGCTGTCGCGCTGCAATCGGGAGACTGAAGCAATGACCACATCCACGAAAATCGCGATTGTCACCGGCGCATCCCGCGGGATCGGCGCGGCCATCGCTGCGCGGCTTGGCGAAGAGGGCTACACAGTCGTCGTCAACTACGCCACCACCGCCGATGCGGCTGCGGCCGTCGCGGGCCGGATCGAGGCGAAGGGCGGCACGGCCGCTACGATCAGGGCCGATGTCGCGGACGCGGCGCAGGTGGCGCGCATGTTCGACCGGGTCGAGGCGGAGTTCGGCGGCATCGACGTGTTGATCAACAACGCCGGCATGATGCAGTTGGCGCCGATTGCGGGCGCGGAGGCAAGCGACGTCGATCGCCAGATCGACATCAACCTGAAAGGCTCACTCAACACGATGCGCGAAGCCGCGGCGCGGCTTCGGTCGGGGGGACGGATCGTCAATCTCTCGACCTCCGTGCTCGGGCTCAATCTGGAGACCTACGGCGTCTATGCCGCGACCAAGGCGGCCGTCGAAACGCTGACCCGGATCCTGTCCAAGGAATTGCGGGGCCGCGAGATCACCGTCAACGCCGTCGCTCCGGGGCCGACCGCCACCGACCTGTTTCTCAATGGAAAGTCCGAAGACCTTGTCGCGCGGATGGCGAAGATGAACCCGTTGGAACGGCTTGGCACGGCCAAGGACATCGCCGCCGCGGTGTCGTTCCTGGTCGGGCCTGACGGGGCCTGGATCAACGGCCAGGTGCTGCGCGCCAACGGCGGCATGATCTGACGCCGAAAGCGCACCCGGTACGAGCCACAAAGTCCGGCCGCCCAAGGCGGCCGGCACTGGCGAGATCAGAAGGCGAAGGCTCCGCTTACCAGGGGATCTCGCCCATTTCGGCGTGCGAGAACGTGCCGGTCAGCCCACGCCGAACACGTTTGTGTCCCAGATGGTGCGGATCTCATCAAGGGGGATCACGCTTGGGCGCCCGAAATCTGCAAGCTCTTGCGAGGTCTGCTCGCGGTCGCTCGCGGATGCGATGGCCGCATTCTGGATCAGGACGTCGAGGCGATTGAACTCGGCGCGGATCCGGTTTGCGGAAGCATCGACCGAAGCCTGATCCGTGACGTCCAGCTGGATCGCGACCGCATTCGGTCCGATGTCGCGCGCCGCTGCAGCGCCGCGCGCTAGGTTGCGCGATCCAACGAGGACGGTGAAGCCTTGAGCAACCAGATCTTTTGCGATCTGAAAACCGATGCCTTGATTGGTGCCGGTCACGAGGACGACAGGTTGTTCACGCATGTTTCGCTCCTGAAAAATACTGTCGAATTTAGGCAATGCACCTAAGTTCAATCGGAGCACTGGGCATGTGCGCCCGTTTCGACGAACGCCTTCTACCGGCCGTCCGAAACCTCTGTGCGGCAGCAGTGGCGGCCGGTGAGGTGCAGCCCGACCTCGATGCCGATGAATTCCTGTCCGCTGTCTCGACGCTTTGCATGTCGACCTACGAAAAGCGCCCCGACCACGCCAGCCGCATGGTCGCTCTGCTGGTTGAGGGGCTTCGGATGCGGTGCTGAAGGCCAAGTCAGCACTAACGACCAACAGGGAATGGCTAGGCAGGTCTGAAGGTGAGCGGGCGCTGAATTGAGGCGACGTCATTGCAGGGCCGCATCACGGCGCTGGCTTGGCTGTCGCGGAGGTCGCGAGGCCTTGGAGGAAGAAGCGCACCGCGAAGCGGAGCCAGTCGTCGCTGGCACCTGATGGTCGGACGAAGGGATGGACCGGCGCCGGTGTCCGCGCCTCCATCAAGGTGGCGAAGCGCTGGGGCCCGGTGGCCATGTTGAGCAGCAGCCGGGCCATCGCCATGGCCCAGTCCTCCTGCCCGCCATCGCTTGCGACGTCCTTCGCCTCGAACCGGGCGGCGAGGAACCCGGCCAGGCGCGTCTCGGCGGCCACGATGACATCCTGGTGCAGGATTGTGCCGAGATCGGGCAGGCGTTCGGCCTCGGCGATCACCGTGCGCTGCAGCAGGACGGCGCGCCGCCAGGTGCTCAACTCGCTGAACTGAGTGGTGAAGGTGAGCAACTCGTGTTCGGGGTCGCCGTGGGGATCCAGCACCGGGAGCTCGGACAGGAAGAGTTCGATCGCGTTTCCGATTGCCGCGCGGAACAGCGTCTCCTTGTTGCCGAAATGGGCATAGACGGTGCGCTTCGTCGTGGTGGCGACCGCGGCGACCTCGTCCATGGAGGCCTTGTCGTAGCCATGCTCGACGAAGGTGAACAACGCGGCCATCAGGATGCGTTTCGGCAACGGCAGGTCGCTGATCTCCTTCATCGGTCCTCCCTCGTTCACGATTTTGTATGCCCCAGTCTCCAGGCGATTGACACCCTTTCCTCGGGTACACTATACGGTATAGTATACTCAAGAGGCCGGGTGGCATGCAACGGCATCGCCACCCCCCAGCACAGGAGATCGCGATGGTCGCCTTCACCGTCAACGGAGCGCCGGTCGAGATCGACGGGCAGGATAACAAGCCCCTGCTTTGGGTCCTGCGCGAGGATCTGGGCATACTCGGGCCCAAATACGGCTGCGGCGTCGCGCAGTGCGGCGCCTGCCGGGTGCTGATCGACGGCGCATCGGTGCCGTCTTGCCAGGCCTTTACGGGCGATCTGGGCGGGGCCGAGATCGTCACCGTCGAGGGTCTGGCCGAGGCCGATGGCCGGTTGTCTGCGGTTCAGCAGGCCTGGGTCGACGAACAGGTGCCGCAATGCGGGTTCTGCCAGCCGGGGTTCATCATCGCGGCCACGGCGCTTCTGGCCGAAATCCCGCGCCCGACGGACGAGCAGATCGACGACGCGATCACAAACATCTGCCGCTGCGGCACCTATCCGAGGATCCGGCGCGCGATCCATCGCGCCGCCGGCGTCCTGGCCACTCAGGGTTGAGGAGACAGCCATGCCCAGACTTTTTTCACGCCGCGGGTTCCTGCTCACCGGTGCCGCGCTGGGTGGCACCGCCTTTGTCGCCGCGGTTGGCGGGGTCGGCTACCTCGCCACCGTAGATGTCGACGGTCTGGACGGCCATCTCGATGGCGACCGCGCCAATCTCAACGCCTTCGTGATCATTCATGAGGATGGACGGGTGGTCGTGAACGTGCCGCGCACGGAAATGGGGCAGGGAATCCACACTGGGCTGGCTATTGTCGTGGCAGAGGAGCTCGACATCCCGTTCGACGACCGCATCAGCGTCGAGTTTCCGACCGACGGACACGCAGCCTATTCCTCCTGGTTCAATGCGCTGCAGGTGCGTCCGGAAGAGGCCGGGGGGCCAGTTGTCTGGCTGGCGCGGCGGGCGCTGGGGAGGATGGAGTTCATCGCCACGGGGGCGTCGGGCTCCACCATGGGCATGTGGCACCCGATGCGGGTGGCCGGCGCGGCAGCACGGCAGATGCTGATTGCCGCGGCTGCTGCGCGGATGGGGGCCCCGGTGGCGGAACTCACCACCGGCGACGGCTTCGTTCACCACAACGCCACCGGGCGGAGCATTGCCTATGGCGAACTTGCCCGCGAGGCGGCCGTTCTTCCACCTCCGGATACTCCCGTCCTGAAGTCCGCTGCACAATGGAGGCTGATTGGGCGGTCGCAGCCGCGTGTCGATATCCCGGCCAAGGTTCGGGGGGCGGCCGTGTTCGGGATGGACGTGGTCCTGCCCGACATGCTGCACGCTTCGATCCGGCAGGCGCCGGTGTTCGGTGCGCAGATTTCAAGCATCAGGAACGAGCGTGAGGTGCGCGCCGAGCCCGGTGTGGTGGATGTGTCCATCATCGACGGGCGCCACGCCGCGGTTGTGGCGGACTCGTGGTGGCAAGCCGAACAGGCGGCTTGGCTGCTGGACATCGAGTGGACGGCGACCGAGGCTGACGGTGTCGACAATGACTCTCTGTCAGTCCGATTGCATGAGGCGCTGTCTCTCGACGCACCGCACGGCCATATCGACGATGGCGACGTCGTGTCGGCTCTCTCCGACCCGCAATCCGCGGTGGTGGAAGCCGATTACAGCGTGCCCTTCGTCACCCATGCCTGCATGGAGCCGATGAACGCCACCGCAATCCTTCGCGACGGGCGCGTCGCCGAGGTCTGGGCGCCCTCGCAGAACCGTGTGACCATGCAGGCCGCCGTGGGCCGAGGGATGGGCTGGGCCGGGATCAGGCCGCGTGATGTCATCTTGCATGTGATGATGACCGGCGGTGCCTTCGGGCGGCGCAGCGACCAGGACGTGATAGCACAGGCGGCGTACCTCGCCGCCCGGCATCCGGGACGCGCCGTCAAGTTGCTCTGGTCACGCGAGGAAGACATCTCCCGCGGCCTGTATCGCAGCCAGGCCGCAGCGCGGCTGCGCGCAGCGCTGGGGCCGGACGGGCTGCCGGTTGCCTATGACGCGCTCGTGGCAACGCAATCGGTGTTCAGTGCCATGGGCAGTCGAAACATGCCCTTCACCCCCAGCCCTGACGGCGATTACCTGTCGGTCGAAGGCCTCGACAAGCTTCATTACGCCATCCCCAACCGCCGGATGCGCAGCCAGCACATACCGAGCCACATGCCGGTTCATTTCTGGCGGTCGAACGGATTTTCGTTCAACACCTTCTTCACCGAGAGCTTCATCGACGAATGCGCCTTGGCCGCGCAGATGGACCCGCTCGCCTATCGTCGCGTGTTGCTGCGCGACAGCCCGCGTCACCTCGCCGTGCTCGACCGGGTGGCGGACATGGCCGGCTGGGGCACGCCCATGGCACCGGGACATGGCCGCGGCATCGCCATCGAGGAGTGCTATCGCAGTGTGGTCGCGCAGGTGGCCGAGGTCACTGTGGCCGACGACGGCGAGATCACGGTCGACCGTGTCTTCTGCGCGATCGACGCGGGCCTCGTGATCAACCCGGACGCCGTGATCGCCCAGATGGAGGGCGGGATCATCTTCGGCATGACCGCCGCGCTGATGAGCACGATCACGCTGGAAAACGGATCGGTCGTGGAGACGAACTTCCACGACTTCCCGATGCTCCGCCTCGCCGACGCGCCCGAGATCGAGGTCGCCCTCGTCGACAGCGGCCAGCCGCCCGGCGGCGCGGGAGAGCCGGGGGTCGTCCCCATAGCCGGCGCCATCGGCAACGCGGTCTTCGCCGCCACAGGGCGCCGGATCCGCGCACTGCCGATGGCGACTACCGAAACTACCGGCGAACGGCGCACCCGCAGCGTGTTGCGGCCCGGCGCGGCGTAGAGAGAAAAGACCGTCCGAGCGCTCCTCCAGGATCTGGCGCCGCGCTCGAGCGTCTGATCGACGTCTACTGTCGGTTCACCCAGCTTCTGGCGCAGCAGCGGGGCGCCTACACCACGATGACGAATATCCGCGTCCTCCCGGATGAGCGCCAGTAGGAGCTGTTGGACCGGCGCCGGCAGCTCGACCGCTATTCGCGGACGCTGTTGAGCGAGGCCGTCGCCGAAGGCGCGATCCGGCCGGTCGGCGTGCGGATCGCGCCGAATCATTTTCTCGGCGCCGTGAACTGGGTCCTGCGCTGGTACAGTGAAGGCGACGAGCGCTCGGCAGGCTAGGTGTCAGAGATCTTTCTCGACCTGCTGATCAACGGCATCGCCGGGCAGGCGCAACAGTCCCCCAATGAGTGAGCGGCCAGCCGGGTTGTGCGGCGCGAACAACGCTCACCCGCTCTTTGCAATTTCAGCCCGACCTTCGCGAGCAAACTGCCCGATACCGGCATGTTGCGCCGTACCCTGTTGCCACCAGCGGGCGGTGCGCTCGAGGCCACGGTCGAGGGCGATCTGCGCGCGCCAGCCCAGTTCCCGTTCGGCGCAGGCCACGTTCAACACACTGCGGCGCACGTCGATGGAGCGACCCTGGACATAATCCACGTCGAGAGGTTGGCCGGTGACACGGCGGACGGCGGCGAGGATGTCGTTGATCGACACCGCCTGCCCGGAACCGATGTTGATCTCGGTCGACGGGCCGTCATGGGACAGTGCTGCGGCAAAGGCGAGGGCGACGTCCGAGACATGGAGGAAATCCCGCTCCACCGTGCCGTCGCCCCAGATCGGCAGGCGCCGGCCGCTCAGGGCATGTTGCATGGCCGCGGCGATCAGGCCCTGGCCGCGGAGGGCCCGTTGCCCCTCGCCGTAAGGGTTCGAGATCCGCAGCGACAGCGTACGCATCCGGCCGGTCTCGCGCATCAGGCGCAGGTAGTGTTCCAGCGCCAGTTTCGAGACGCCGTAGCCATTGCGCGGGCGGGTCGGGGCGGTCTCGGGCAGGCCCTCCTCCGGCGCGTCGGTGCCGTAGACGGTGCCGCCGGATGAGGCGAAGACGAACTGACCGACACCGTTGGCAGCGCAGGTCTCGGCCACCTGCAGCGATCCCACGACATGCGACGACACCTCGCCCGCGAGATCGGCCTGGGAGGACCCGGGCAGGCTGGTGCTGGCCAGGAAGATCGCGGCGTCGCAGCCAGACGCGGTGGAGGCGACAAGCGGCTGGTCGGTGATCGAGCCCGACACCCAGTCCAGCCCGCAGAGATCCGCGGGCCGCGGGGTAATGTCGAGGCCGACGACGTCGTGGCGCCCCTGCAGTTCCGTGCACACGGCCCGGCCGATGAATCCGGCGGCACCGATGACGAGAACGCGTTTCATGTCGCCACGATCCCCTCAGTCTGGTTCGGACCCGTCGCCCGGCACGATCCGGTCACTTCAACAGGTTGCCGGACTCCGCCGCAGGGGAGGCCTGGTAGGCGCGCATCCAGAACCGCAGGTTCCGCCCGGCTTCGCCGTGCAGGTGGTCCAGCCGGGCGATGCTGTCACGCCAGGATGCCGGGTCCAGCGGGTCGCGGCAGACGGCCTCGTCAAGCGCGTCGGACAGCGGCGGCAGCGCATCGACGCGCACGGCCTGCGCGGGGACATGAGGCTCGGCCCGGCGTCGGTACATCTCGACCAGCCCAAAGCGTTCGATCAGCGATTGCCGCTTTTCGTAGTAGGATTTCTTGAGCGCCTCGAACTCGTCCGCGCCGAAACTGTCGAGAAGCGAGGCCTTGCGCGCCGCGTAGTCGGCGGGCTTGCGCGCGACCACCTTCACCGAGGCGGCAAAGGCGCGGCGGTCGGAGTCGCTGAGCATCGCGCAGATGCGGTCGGCCCCCGACCGGATATCCGCGTCGATGACATCGTGCACCTCGCGCAGCGTCATGTCCATGAAACGCGACGCCTGTTCTGGCGGAAGGCCGTGGATGAACCAGCGCAACACGCGGCGGATCATGTAGGCCGGCGACCCGCTTTTCGGGACGCCCGAGCCGATCAGTTCGAAATCATCCGCAAAGTAACGTTCGGCGGCCTGCAGCGTCATGTTGAAGTAGTGCGACGGGTAGCCGTGGAAGCCCTGCATGAAGGCGGTGTTGGTGAACCAGAGCCCGCCCGGCTTCAGCACCCGCTTGCATTCGGCGATGGCTGCGAACGGGTCGGGGATATGCTCGAACACCGCGTCGGAGCAGATGCAGTCGATGCTTTCGTCGGCGAAGGGCAGTGCCTCGGCTTCCGCCACGATGTCGGCGGCGGCGGTCGGCAGCACGTCGACCGAGATCACCCGAGGGTCGTCGGACGGCACGTCGCCGCAGCCGAGGTGGAGGACGATCTCGGCATCCTCCGGCACCTGGTCGGGCGGCGTGAAGCTGGCCGAGTTCTTCGAGATGATGGCCTTGGGCGGCGGCGTCCGGTTCACCTGCGACACGACGCGCACGAGGATCGGCTTGCCATCCACGATCTCGAACTGTTCGCCGGCCTCGGCCACGTAAGTGCCCTTGCGGTAGGTCAGTTTGCCGCCGGTTCGGGGGCACATCAGGATTGGCGCGAGCCGTTTGAGCCGCGCAGGCTGACGTGGGCGGGATGGACGGACGGTGGTGACGCTATTCATCGATCAGCTCCCGGATGCGTTGGATCTGGCGGAATTCGGCCTGGGGGGTGTCTTCGGGAACCGGGGCGTTGCGGATGGCACGAACCAGGTCCGGGTTTTCCTTGCGGACGGCCGCCAGCATGGAGGCGATCTCCACCTTCGCTAACTCGCCGAAGGGCTCGGTTTCGGAGGGCCGGAACGGCTCCACGAAGATCCCCGGCTTAAGCCTCGTGCGGTCGTCGGTGGAATGGTTGAACTCGGCCACGATCGCGTCGTTATGGGCTTTCGTGTCATCCAGGATCTTGCGGCGCGTGGCATCCGACAGGATCGCGCCGCCGGGCGCCCCGGTCTCGACGTCTCGTTGCAGCAGCGGCGCCATCAGTTGCGCGCAGGTCTGCGGGCGCTCGGCGAAGAGGAAATTCATGATCCGCTTGAACTCCAGCGATGCGCGGCTCAGCCGGTCGTTCTGGGCGCTGTCGCTCTCGCTGCGCGGAACCGTCACGCGCGCCCCGAGCGCGCGAAGAAAGAAGTCGTCCAGAATGTCGGCGCCAAGCATCTGCGACCGCTCGAACGGGCGCACGACGATGTTCCAGGGGCCGAAGCTGCGCGCCCATTTCAGGATCACGCTGTAATAGTCCGGCACGTACGAGGTGCCGTCGAACTGCCAGAGTTGGTCATGGGTAAAGGTGCGCCCGGCCGCCTTCACCAACTGGTTCAGGGCGGAATCGACGTAGAGATCCTGACGGCGGAGGTCGACCACGATCCGCACGTCGAACTCTTCGAGGTTCACGGCGAGGAAATGAACGATGTCGGCCGGTAGCCAGACCAGGCTTTCCTCCGAAATGACGGCATGCCCGCAGCCTGACGCCCGGATCTCGGCGATCATGTCGCGCAAGATGTCATCGGGCCGGGCAGTTTCGGTCAGCCACCATTCCTTGCCGCTGGCGAGCGCCGCGTAAAAGCTGTGATGCCCGGCCTGCGCCCCTTTGCGGCCGGCGCGCGGGTAGCAGATACCCTGGTCCAGCAGCGCATCGCTGTTGGACGCCAGCGCCTGCTGGATGAAGGTCGTGCCGGTCTTGCCGGTTCCGACTTGCAAGATCAGTTTCTGTTTCATCTCTGGCTCGGCCCTCCTTCGGGGCTGGTGGTGCGCCCGATCAGGTCAGGGTCAGATAGGTGGCCGGCTCTTCGGTGTCGGGCCGGCTGTGCTGCCAGTGGCGGCGGATGGTTTCGGCGGTCTTGTGCGCGGCCTCGGGGCCGGCGATCTCGGCGATCGTGTGCATGATCATCTGGTGCTCGGCGAAGAACCTGTCGGAATAGGCCATCTTCGAGGTTTGCGCGCCGCTGGAGCGACGGAAATAGTTCTGCGCCTCGCGCCGGAACGCGACCTGCCCCGTGGCGCAGATGCGGATGTAAAGTTCCCAGTCGCCGGCGAACCGGTAGTCGAGCACGTGGTCCAGCGGCGGGATCGCGCTGCGCCGGAACACGACGCTCGAGACGTTGATGATCGTGTTTGCCCGCGCAAGGCTGCGGTCGATCTCCACCGGGCCCGGCACGGTGTAGGACCCGTTCCACAGAAACGGGTGGATCCAGTTGAAATCGTCCTGGATCGCACCGAAGAGCCGGCCTTCCTCGTCGAGGAAATTCGTGTGCGCGTAGGCGAGCGCGACCGCGGGGTCCTGAAACGGCAAGATCATGTGGCTGAGGAAGGACCGCGCGCACGCATCGTCGGATTCCGCGATCCAGAGCAATTCACCCTTGGCCGCCGCGATGGCCTTTTGCCATTGCCGGTACGAATTGCCGGAGTTCTTGCGGTTGTAGATCGTGGTGGTGAACGGCGCGTAGAGCGCCCGGTACTGCTCCAGCACCGACACGCTGCCGTCATCCGATTTGTCGTCCAGCAAGAGCAAGTCGAAGTAGCGATAATCCTGCTCGAGGATCGAGCGCAGGCGGGTCGGCAGAAAACCCTCGTGACAGTAGTTCGGCACCGCGACTGTCAGCTTCGGGTTGTGGTCGCCGAACAGGGCCATGATGTCGGCCGCGTAATCGTCGAAATCCATCGTCTCGGCAACGAAGCGGCGTCCGGCCTCGGTCCGGTCGGTGGGATGCTTCGGGGCAAGCAGGGCGCTCAGCGCGGCCACGCAGTCTTCGGGTGCGGCCTCTTCGGGAAGCAGCGTGCCGAACCGACTGATCAGCGTGTCGCAGCCGCCGGTCTTGTCATAGCCCACCACCGGCAGCCCGGTGTGCAGCGCGTCGATCACCGCATAGGGCATCGCGTCGTGGCGGGAGGCGAAGAAATAGACATCTGCCTGGCGGTAAGCCTCCAGCAGGTCCGCCTCGTCGAGATTTGGCCGACACTCGACGGCATCGCCCGACTGCGCGGCCTCGTAGTCCTCGTGAACATCGCAGGACGGCTGCGGCGATCCGACCCAGACAAAGCGCACCCGCGCCTTGGGGTGGGCGCTTTGGTAGGTCTTGGCGACGGCGTGAAACCGGTCAAACCCCTTGCGCCGTTCCGCCGTGCCCACGCACAGCACCACCTTCTCGCCCTGTGTCCGGCGCGGCCTTGCTTGGTCGGGCCGGGGCGCGTCATAGGGAAACAGGCTGCGCGAGATGCGGAAATGGCCCTGGCTGCGTATGACCGGGTTGGCGGTCCGGACGTTCAGGCTGCTCTCGACGCTGCGGCGCACGATGTCGCTCGGGTAGACGACGTGGTCGAGCGCGCACAGGGCCTGGCTCACCGGCTTGCCCAGGTCCAGGATCCGGATAGACTCCGCCATCTCGTGCACCAGTGCCACGGTCTGGAATCCGGCCGAGTAAAAGGCGCCCATCCGGCGCAAGGGCACAACGGTGTTGAAGATCGCGCGGTCGATCCCGCAGCCGCGGCACATCGCGACGATGTCGTCGAGCAAGGCAGTGTTGCCGTCGAGAACGAAGGTGGGGGCAACATCCTGGAATTGTCGCAGGTTTGCTCCACCCGCCTCCAGCACGATGACGACCTCGTAGTTGAAGACCCGCGTCAGCGTCCGCGCGAGGCTGAGGAGCAGGGTCTGCGCCCCGCCGACCTCGGCGTTGTGACCGTAGAGCAGCACGCCGCGCCGGATCGAAGCGGGCGTTCCGGCCGGGATCGAAAGCCCGACCCGGTCCGGGGCGGGACGACCGGGATAGCGGCTGGCGAGGTGGCATTGCACCTCCGACAGCCGCCGCGCATCGAAAACATCTTCGACCCAAGACCGCATCCGCCCCAGTTCATCCAGAAGATACTCGGCCTTGATCAGCGGAAAGCCGTTCTCGACCAGGTTCCGCGCGCTGTGCAGCGTGGGGTTCAGATCTTCGCGCCCGATTGCGAAATGCTCGCGGTCCAGCAGATAGCCGACTGAAAACCCCATCTCCTCGACCATCTCGGCGAGCGGGATCTCCATCTTCTCGATGACCTCCTGCTTGGTCGCAAGCGGCGGCCGGTCCAGGAGGTCGAAGATATCATCCTCGAGGGCGTCAGGCCGGTAGGACATCAGGAAGGACTGGCCGTGGGACCTGATCTCGTGGTTGCGGGTCGAGAACAGCCAGTCGGCTTCGGCGTGGCAATGCGCCCTGATGATGTCACGCAACCCGTCCGATGTGGGCACGACGCTGTCATTCGTCATGATCACCCGCGGGACATCGGTGAACGGGCCGAGCAGCTGATGCGCATCGTGCCAGCCGCCGAAGTCGAAGCCGGCATTCTCGCGGCAGATCACGGCCTTCGCGCCTTGCGGCACGCCGGCGGCGTCGGGCGACAGCCGCGTGGTCTGGGTCAGCACGACCACGAGGTTGACCTCGACGGCCAGGTAGTCTTCGCAGATCGAGCGTTGCAGGCGGGTCAGCACCGGCTCCTGCGCGAAGATGACGAGCAGGACCACGGGACGGTCCGGATCCATCGGTGCGTAGGAATACAGTTGCGGTTCCGCGCCAAAGCCCGTCTCCCGCTCCATCAGGCCATAGGCTGCGAGACGCAGACTGCTGTGGGCGGCAACGGGCGACGGCGCGGCCCGATCCCGCAGCTCAGGGTGGCGGATCAGGTTCAGCGCCCGATGCACCAGCGGGTTCATCCCGCCGGGCTCAAGCCCGTGCTGGCGCCGGTAAAACTCCGTCCCGAAGCTGGGCGAAGGGTTCCGCCCCTCCCGGTTTCCGTGTTCGATGTAATGGCGCACCGGGTCCACGCGGGCGAGTTTGAGGTCCGGGTAGACGGTTGTGTAGAAATCGCGGTCCAGCTGAGCCGCGACGATCTCGTACTCCAGGTCGCGCTCGGCTTTGCTCCGCGCCGTGTTGGAGCCCGTCGCAGGGGACGGTGCCGTGGCCACACTGCGGATCGCCGCAAGCCCGCGATGCACCAGCGGGTTGATGCCGGCCCCTTCCAGACCGTGCGCGGCAAGATAGCCCCGCGCATCGAACCCCGGCGCCGGCACGCGGTGTTCGCGAAACCCGTAGGACAAGTAATGAAACACCGGGTCCATGTTGATGGCGGCGACATCGGGATAGGCCGAGAGGTAGAAATCGCGGTCCAGCTGCGCCTCGACGATCTGGTATTCCAGGCTGGGCTGGACGCTGCGCGGCAAGGTTGCTGACCCGATCTCGATCCCGGTCTCGGCCTCCTGCACTGTTATCTCGCGGCCGCGGTTGCCCATCGAATGGATGCGCAGCTCGAAGCCATACTTCCCGTCGCCGATGCCCGCCGATTGCAGGTCTTCGCGGTGGATGCAGGCGGTGGCCTCGGCCAGAACGGTCCCGTCCCGCGCGACGGCCTGAACCACGAACCGGTGCCGCAAACGGCCGTCATGCATGAGCCATCCGATGACCGACTGATGCTCGACAAGGTCAATGTCGCCGCGAAACCCCTGCCTCAGCGTGCCGGGCCGCGGGCGCAGCGCCGCCAACCGGGGCCGGATCAGGTCGGAGAAGGAAAACTGCCGCATCATTCCTGTCCTCCGCGGGTTGCAGATAGGTCACGTGCCAAACGGTTTGGCGACAGATGGGTGTCAACTTGCGCCATGCCAATTCACAAACCGAACTGAGTTATTCGGACGCCAATCCCTTCTTTCGCAAAAGAACCGCATCCTGATTGTTTGCGAATCCAGGAATGATGCGGACGATGTCGAAGACCTTGCTCCACTCGCGCAGGACGTAATCGTGGCTATGGGCAACGACCCGGTAGTAACCCGGCCTGTCCTTGTCGACGCCGACGCGCATGGCTCCGAAATCAATCCGGCCGGTGTGCCACAACTCGGCATAAAGGCTCGGCTCCGGCTTCAGCTTTACATTGTGATTCAGATACATGCCGACATCCGAAATGAAGGTCAGGCAGGCAAGTCCCGTCGGTGCCAGCAGGCGGTCAAGCTCCGCAAGCCACTCGGCCTCGCTCTGACTGGTCAGGTGCGTGAGAACCGAGTGCCCGTAGATCAGGTCGAAGGACGCATCCTCATACTCCGTCGGCGGGTCGAAATCACAGCGCCGGAAGTCTGCGCCGGGCAGGTTGGCGAGGCACCAGTCGACGTTGTACTGGTCGATGTCGATCCCGGAGAGGTTGGTGAAGCCCGTCTCGATGAAGTAGCGGGCGATCCGCGCGCAGCCGACGCCCCAGTCGAGGATGCGGGCATCCTTCTTCAGCGCAGCGCCGGTTTCGGCGGCGACGACATCGTTGATCATCGTGTACCAGCAGGCGCCGGAGACGCGGAAATCGAACCCGGGCTGCTTTCCGGCGACGCGGATGATGTTGTCGTCCGAGGGCACAGGGTCGCCCATGCCGACAGGAAGGGCGAAAAGTGCCGTCTCGGCCACCCGGCTCCGGGCCGGATCGACGCATTCCAGGCGGATGATGCCCGGCTCTTTCCAGGCGCCGTGCTCCTGCAAGATGCGCTTTACGTCGCTGTAGCGGAATTCGATTGCGGCAGAGGCGGTGACGTCGCCCGCCTTCGCAAGCTGGGGCTGAGACAACGTTGCCGCGGGGCGGACCGTGGCGACGGGAATACCGTTGGCCGCGAGGTAGATCGCGCCGCTTTCGTTGAGGCGGCCACGCGGTGTCCGGTCGTGGAGCGCGACGACGAAGACGTCATCTTCCAGTTTGGGTGGACACCTCAGATAGCCGTAAGAATATTCAGTTGGAATAAGGAGCTTATCTTTTTCAATTGACAAAGTTGTATCCACCAAGCAATTGGACTGGTCTGGGCGGAAACTGGATACGCGAGTAAAAGATAAAGCCCGGTGACTGTACGCGAAAAAGAACGGAACACTATGCGCTACGGTTGGGTGATCGGGCGGGTGTTGTCAACGATCTGTAGGCGGGTTGGCTTGGGGAATAAATTGCATGACTCAAGCATATCAATAACTGCCTAAAAAATAATCCCCAC
This sequence comes from uncultured Roseicyclus sp., assembly GCA_937139335.1. Taxonomy (GTDB): domain Bacteria; phylum Pseudomonadota; class Alphaproteobacteria; order Rhodobacterales; family Rhodobacteraceae; genus Roseicyclus. The sequence goes on from CAKZPN010000038.1 coordinate 62,284, forward strand.
AATTTAAAAGTTGATAAATTCAATTATTTCTTCGCATATCCACGCCCATCGGACAGGCTATGAATCCGCCGATCCGTCTCTGAGGTCATAGCCGAAACCCAGGGCCAGATCGGCGCAGCGGAACCGGACCATGTCCGCTTCTTCGGCATCAAGGCCCTGGCGCCATGGCTCGATCACCGGGCGGGCATCGTCCTTGCGAAAGCAGTCCTGCTGCTCCAGCCCAAGCACCGCGGCGAGGTCGGACATCGTGCCGGGCACATCGGCCACGAGGTCTTCATATTGCACGATGACGAGTCGTCGGCCGAGGGCGGGGGCGAGGCTGCGGATGATGGTGCAGGCCTCCAGCCAGTAGTTGCACGCGCCATGGATATCCGTGACCTTGATCACCTTCCCGAGCTTCAGACTGGCGACGACGTCGAGCGGGTTGCGCACCAGGAACACGAATTTCGTCTTCGGGAACTGGCCCGCGATCAACGGGACCCCGTAGATGTTCTGCGGTGTCTTGTCGAACCACCGGTAGTCGGACATCCCGCGCGCCTCGGCATAGGCGGCGATGTAGCGACGCTGCAGATCGGCCCGATCGGCGCTGAGGTGCAGAAGTGTGCGAAACGCATCCTCGGGCACGCCGTCCAGTTCTCGGTGCTTGCGAAGAACGGGGTTGTCGCGCAGGTCCCGAAAGGTCGCGCCGCAGCGAAACGGGTCGCCGTTTCGGAAAAAATGCATCTCCTCCGGGCAGATCAGACCCGGATAACGCCGGAACAGATCGCGCAGAAACGTTGTCCCCGACCGCACGCACCCGACAATGAAGAACTCGGGCGGAGGTACGGGAGCGTGCTGGGGGGACATGGCGGGCCTCCGGGGGATGGGCTGGTGTGGCGCGGTCGAGCAGGCGATAGCGCAGTCCCCGCCGCGGGGAAAGCTGGCCCGCTGCATTGCTCCAGCCCGGACGCTCCCTCGACGGTGTGTCCGGCATTTCGACGCGACCGACCGCCGAAGTCAGCCCGCCAGCGCCGCGTCGACGGCGTCCGACAGCTTGTCGGTCAGTTCCCCGATCTGGTCGTCGCTGATGATGAAGGGTGGCGCGAGCAGAACGTGGTCGCCGCGCTGCCCGTCGATGGTGCCGCCCATCGGGTAGCAGATCAGCCCGGCGTCCATCGCGGCGGCCTTGATCCTGGCGTGAATCTTGCGGGACGGGTCGAAGGCCGCCTTCGTCTCGCGGTCGGCCACCAGTTCGAGGCCGCGGAACAGGCCGCGCCCGCGGATGTCGCCCACGTGGGGGTGTTGTCCGAACCGATCCCGCAAGGCGGCGGTCAGGGTCTCGCCCGCCTGCTGCACGCGGGCGATCAACCCGCGGTCCTTGATGGCGCGCAGCACCGCGCCCGCCCCGGCGGCGGCCATGGCGTGACCCATGTAGGTATGGCCGTGCTGGAAGAACCTCGAGCCTTGGGCGATGGCGTCGTAGATCCGCCCCGAGGTCAGCAGCGCGCCGATCGGCTGGTAGCCCGCACCCAGCCCCTTGGCGATGGCGATCATGTCGGGGGCGACGCCGTCCTCGTCACAGGCGAAGAGATGCCCGGTGCGGCCCATCCCGCACATCACCTCGTCGAGGATCAGCAGGATGCCGTGGCGGTCGCAGATCTCGCGGATGCGCTTGAGATAGCCCGGCACGGCAGGCACCGCGCCCATCGTCGCGCCGACCACGGGTTCGGCGATGAAGGCCATGACACTGTCGGGGCCCAGGCGTTGGATTTCCGCTTCCAGCTCGTCCGCGACGCGCAGACCGTAGGCCGCCCGGCTCTCGTCGTCGCGGCGGTCGCGGTATTCGTAGCAGGGTGCGATGTGGCTCGTCTCTACCAGCAGCGGCGCGAATTGCGCCCGCCGCCAGGCATTGCCGCCGGCGGCCAGCGCGCCCAGCGTGTTGCCGTGGTAGCTTTGCCGCCGCGCGATGACGCGGTGACGCGACGGCTGGCCGGTCTCCATGAAATACTGCCGGGCGAGCTTGATCGCCGCCTCCATCGCCTCGGACCCGCCGGAGACGAGGTAGACCCGATCGATCCCTTCCGGCGCGTCCGCGATCAGCAGGTCGGCCAGATCCTCGGCCGGGGCGGTGGTGAAGAACCCGGTATGGGCGAAGGCCAGCCGGTCAAGTTGCGCGTGGAGCGCCGCACGCACCTCGGGGTCGGAATGACCGAGGCACGACACAGCCGCCCCGCCCGATCCGTCGAGATAGCGGCGCCCGTCCGCGTCCATGATGTAGCAGCCGTCGCCCGCGACCGCCTGCGGCAGCGTACCCGTGGTGGTGCGCCCGAAGACATGGCCGGGCATGGGATCAGTCCCGCACCACGTAGACCGAACAGCGGGCGTGCCGCACGACGCGGGCGGCGTTGGGGCCCAGCAGGTAGTCCTGGAACGCGGGGCGGTGCGAGCCCATGACGATCACGTCGATCTTCAGCTTGTCGGCCGCGCGCAGGATCTCGTCGTAGATCGTGCCGTGGAGCACATGCGGGTGCACGTCGATCTCGGACGGGACACTCTCCTCGACCCATTCGGCGAGCGCCTTGCCGAAGGAGGCAAGCGCCTCCTTCTCGAAGTTCTTGCGAAAGTAGCCGCTGACCTGCGCAAGCCCGAAGTCCGGCAGCACGCTCACGACATGGAGGACACCGTCGGGCCCGAGCAGCGACAGCGCCTCGGCCAGGGCCTTCTTGGCGCTGTCCCGCTCGGAGAGATCGACGGGCAGGAGGATGGATCTGGGCATGTGTCTGATCCTCAGAATGCGGGGGTCGTCTGGCGGCGACGCTGAAAGAAGATGACCAGCGCCAGAAGCAGCAGCGCGGGGATGTAGAATAGCGCGTCGGGCATCTGGTCGGCAGGGCGTTCGACGCGGACGATCTCGACCGGAGGCTCGCCGTAGAAATCGAAACTGCGCAGAACGTCCGAATAGGTCGTCGCCGGCATCGGCTCCTCCATCAGGAGGCGATCCTCCTCGGGCAGCAGGAACAGCCCGGTCTCGGACAGACGCTGCGCGGGCGGCGTGTCGCCGACATCAAGGACCATCGTGGTCTCCTGCAGGTCGCCGGACACGAAATTCGGCCCCGACACGACAAGCCGCAACCTGTCTCCCGGTTCAGCCTCCTCCAGCATCGTTTCGAAGGCGGTGCCGGGCAGTTCCTCGAAGGCGGGCTGGATGCGGTCGACCCAGAAGTTCGGCACGAAGAGCGTGAACGCCACCAGCAGTAGCGCCGCGGATTCCCAGTAGCGCGACCGCGCCAGGAAATAGCCCTGCGTCGCGGCGGCGAAGAGCAGCATCGCGATGGTCGCCACGACAAAGACCTGCACCGCGGTCAGGATCCCCGCGGCGGTTCCGAGGTCGACGCCGTAGAGGATCAGCGTCGGGTTGTAGATGAACAGGAACGGCAGGGCGACCGTGCGCAGCGAATAGAAGAAGGCAACGAAGCCGGTCTTGATCGGGTCGCCCCCCGACACGGCGGCGGCGGCGAAACTTGCCAGCCCCACGGGCGGTGTCACGTCTGCCATGATCCCGAAGTAGAAGACGAAGAGATGCGCCGCGATCAGCGGCACGATCAGCCCTTCCTGCGCGCCGAGGCTGACCACGACCGAGGCCATGAGCGACGACACGACGATGTAGTTCGCCGTCGTCGGCAGCCCGAGCCCGAGGATCAGCGAGAAGACACCCACCAGCAGCAGCATGATGAAGAGATGGCCCGCCGACAGAAGCTCCACCAACCCGGCAAGCTCGGTGCCGATGGGTGTGCGCGTGACGGTGGCCACGATGATGCCCGCGGCGCCGGTCGCGACCGCGATCCCGATCATGTTGCGCGCGCCCGCGATCATGCCGTCGATCAGGTCGTAGAACCCCGCGCGCAGCGTCGCGCCAAGCTCGCCGCCCTCGCCGCGCATCAGCGCCTTGATCGGCTTCTGGGTCAGCAAGATGCCCATCATGATGAGCACGGCGTAGAAGGCCGATTTCGCCGGCGACTGCCGCTCGACCATCAGAAACCAGACCAGCACGAGGATCGGCAGCAGGAAATGCAGGCCCGTGGGCACCACGTCGCCCATCACCGGCAGCTTCACCTGCTTGGCGTTGGGGTCGTCGATCTCGAGCTCCGGGTGGCGCGAGGCGACGGCAAGCGCGCCCACGTAAAGCGCCCCGACGCCGGCCAGGATGACCCATGATGCGAACCCCGGTGCCGCGCTGCGCAACGCGCCCACGCCCCAGATCACGGCGTAGAAGATGACGCCCGCGACGACGAAGCCCACGAACACCTTCAACAGCATTCCCAGCAGGCTCTTTGATTCGCCCAAGGCCGGCATGTTCGTCTTCAGCGCCTCGAGATGAACGATGTAGACCAGCGCGATGTAGCTGATGACCGCCGGGATGAAGGCGTGCTTGATGACCTCAAGGTACGAGATCCCGATGAATTCCACCATCAGGAAGGCGGCGGCCCCCATGACAGGCGGCATGATCTGGCCGTTGACCGAGGACGACACCTCGACCGCGCCGGCCTTCTCGCTGGAAAAGCCCACGCGCTTCATCAGCGGAATGGTGAAAGTGCCGGTGGTGACGACATTGGCGATGGACGAGCCCGAGATGAGGCCGGTCGCCGCCGAGCCCACGACCGCCGCCTTGGCCGGGCCGCCGCGCAAATGGCCGAGGCCGGCGAAGGCCATCTGGATGAAGTAGTTGCCGGCGCCGCCCTTGTCGAGCAGCGAGCCGAACAGGACGAAGAGGAAGACGAAGGCCGTCGACACCCCCAGCGGGATGCCGAAGACACCCTCGGTCGACAGCCATTGCGTGTTGATGATCGAACTGAACGTCCGGCCCTGATGCGCGATCAGGTCGGGGATGAGCCAACCCTGCCCGAAGTAGCTGTAGGCGAGGAAAATCGCCGCGACGACTGTCAGCGCGGGGCCAAGCGAGCGGCGGCTGGCCTCAAGCAGGACCAGGACGCCGACGGCGCCGACCCAGATCTGGCTGTCGGTGGGCAGGCCCGAGCGCGCGGTGCCAGCCAGCACGTCCGAGAACCAGAAGACATAAAGCGCCGTTCCAGCGCCGATGGCGGCCAGCGCCCAGTCATAGGCCGGGATGCGGTCGCGGGGGGATGTCTTGGCCGCCGGATAGGCGAGGAACGCCAGCGCCAGCGCCAGCGCCAGGTGCATCGGGCGGGTCTGTTCCGACCCGAGGATCTCGACGAAGGGAAGTTGCCCGAACCAGAACTGCGGCTCGGCGATCCAGACCTGGAACAGCGACCAGAACAGCGCCAGGGCGGCGATCAGAAGCGCGACCCCGCGGCTGCGCGGATTGCGCGCGCCGCTGTCGCTGGAGGCGACGAGATCCTGAAGATCGGCGTCGCTGAACTCGCGCTTGGTCTTGTTGTCGTCGGTCATTCCGGTCCCCCGACCCTTTATGTTCTGTTCAGTCGGGAAACGCCCCCGGTCGCACGCAAAGGGCGCCTGCCGGTCTATCGGCGGGCGCCCCTTGGGTCGTCAGTCCATCAGGCCCGCTTCCTGATAGTAGCGCGCCGCGCCGTCATGGATCGCGGCGGAGTTGCCATCCTCGACCATCTGTTCGGGTTCGAGCATGCCGAGCGCCGGGTGCAGGGCCCGGAACGAGTCCAGGTTCTCGAACACCGCGCGCGTCACCTCGTAGACCACGTCGTCGGAAACTTCGGCCGAGCTGACGAAGGTGGCGCCGACGCCGAAGGTCGTCACGTCGGCATCCGTGCCGCGATACATGCCGCCCGGAATGGTGGCGACTCGGTAATAGGGATTGTCCGCGATCAGCGCCTCGATCTCCGGGCCGGTCACGTTCACGAGGACGGTGTCGCAGGCGGTCGTCGCCTCCTGGATCGCGCCCGAGGGATGGCCGACGGTGTAGATCATCGCGTCGATGTTGTTGTCGCAGAGCGCCGCGGCCTGCTCGGCTGGCGGAAGCTCGGAGGCCACAGAGAAATCATCCAGCGTCCAGCCGAGCGCGTTCATCACCACGTCCATCGTGCCGCGCTGGCCCGAGCCGGGGTTGCCGATGTTCACGCGCTTGCCCTGGAGGTCGGCAAACTCGGTGATGCCGGCGTCGGCCCGCGCCACCACGGTGAAGGGTTCGGGGTGCAGCGAGAACACCGCGCGCAGGTTTTCGACGGCGTTGCCCTCGAACTCCGAGGTGCCGTTGTAGGCGTGATACTGCCAGTCGGACTGCGCCACGCCGAACTCCAGCTCGCCCGAACGGATCGCGTTGATGTTGAAGATCGAGCCACCGGTGGATTCGACGCCGCAGCGGATGCCATGCTCGGAGCGACCGCTGTTCACGAGCCGGCAGATCGCGCCGCCTGCCGGGTAGTAGACCCCGGTGACACCGCCGGTGCCGATGGAAATGAACGTGTCTTGTGCCTGCGCGGCACCGCCCGTCAACGCGAGCGCAGTGGCAGCGGCCACCATCCAGATCTTGGTCATCACCTTCTCCTCTTGGTTCGTGGTTCCTCGAGGCCGACCGTCGCACGCAAATTGAGTAGGCGACAAGACTATGTCGGCCTCTGACCGAGGTTCGATTATTGAAGCAATCGCAACGGGTCTGTCAAACGCACAGGCCAAACGCTCAGAAAAATCGATCGCACGCCGCATGGAACATCGCGGGCCTCGCGCGGTTTAGGCCTCCGTGAACGGAGGACGCGACATGACCATCCAGCCCTACCGCAGACATCGCAGACACCGCAGACAGCGCCACGACGAGAGGCCGAACCTCGTCCTCGCCATCGGCGCCGGACTTTTCGCCGTCGGCGCGATCGCGCTCTGGCAGGCGCGCCAGCGCGCGATGCGCCACCACCGCGGCGTGCGCGACAGTGCGCCGGGCCGGACCAGCCGCCGGACATATTACAACGGCCTCGCGGTGACCGGGCGCAGCGTCACCATCAACCGTCCGCGGGCGGAGCTGTACGCCTTCTGGCGCGACTTCACCAACCTCCCGCAGTTCATGGAGAACATCGATGAGGTGGAGGTGCAGGGCGACCTGACTTCCTGGACGATCCGCGCGCCCGCCGGCCGCAGCGTTCTGGTGAAGACGCGCATCGTGTCGGACCGCGAGAACGAGCAGATCGCCTGGCGCTCGGTCGACGGCTCGGACGTGGAGACCGAGGGCAAGGTCATGTTGCACGACGCCCCCGGCGGTCGCGGCACCGTGGTCGAGGCGGTTATCGCCTATCGCCCGCCGGGCGGAGAACTGGGCCGCCTGATCGCGAAGCTTTTCCAGGCCGAACCCGAGGTGCAGGGGCGGCGCGATCTCAAGCGCTTCAAGATGCTGATGGAGACCGGCGAGGTCTCCACCGCCGACAACCGCAAGCCCGACTGAGGAGGCCCCGATGCGCGCACTGACCTATCACGGCAAGCATGACGTCCGCGTCGACACCGTTCCCGACCCCGAGATCGTCAATCCCCGCGACGCGATCATCGAGGTCACGTCGACCGCGATCTGCGGTTCGGACCTGCATCTCTACGACGGGGTCATCCCCGGTGTGCTGAGCGGCGACATCCTGGGGCACGAGTTCATGGGCCGCGTGGTGGACACCGGCCGCGACAGCACGCTGAAAAAGGGCCAGCGCGTCGTCGTGCCCTTCACCATCTCCTGCGGGGCGTGCTTCCACTGCCAGAAGCAGCAGTATTCGGCCTGCGACAACTCCAACCCGGCGGACACGCAGGACCTGACCGAGCCGGTCTACGGGCAGGCGCTGTCGGCGCTCTTCGGGTATTCGCACCTGACCGGCGGCTATCCGGGCGGCCAGGCGGAATATGTCCGCGTGCCCTATTCCGACGTCGGCCCGGTGGTGATCCCCGACGGGCTCGACGACGAGAAGGTGCTGTTTCTTTCCGACATCCTGCCCACCGGCTGGATGGCGGCCGAGAACTGCCAGATCGAGCCGGGCGACACGGTGGCGGTCTGGGGCTGCGGCCCGGTCGGCCTTTTCGCGGTGCAGAGCGCGCTCTTGATGGGCGCCGCGCAGGTCATCGCTATCGACCATTACCCGCACCGGCTGGACCTTGCCCGGAGGATGGGCGCCAAGGTCATCGACTACCGCCGCACCCGCGTGCTCGAGGCGCTGCGCGAGATGACCGGCGGCGTCGGCCCCGACGCGGTGATCGACGCGGTGGGCATGGAAAGCCACGGCCTCGCCGTCGACAATGTCATGGACACCGTGAAACAGAAGGTCGGCATGGGCGCGGATCGTGGCCACGCGCTGCGCGAGGCGATCATGGCCTGCCGCAAGGGCGGGCGCGTGTCGGTTCCGGGCGTCTACGGCGGGTTCCTCGACAAGTTCCCGCTGGGGGCCTTCATGGAAAAGGGTCTGCAGTGGCGCACCGGCCAGACCCATGTGCAGCGCTACACCAAGGACCTGCTGCGCCGCATCGAGGAGGGGGAGATCGACACCACCTTCCTGATTTCCCATCGTCTGCCGCTCGAGGATGCCCCGCGCGGCTACGACAATTTCCGCAACAATCAGGACGAATGGACCAAGGTGGTCCTGACGCCGTGACGGTCGGCAACGCGCGCGCCGGACCCGGCTTTCCGGTGCTTCGCGGCCCCGACAGCACGCTCGCCTTCCTGCGCGAAGGCTACGGCTTCGTCGGCCGGCGCTGTGACGCGCTGGGCACCGACGGGTTCCGGACGCGGATCATGCTGAAACGCGTGACCTGTCTTCGCGGCGCCGAGGCGGTGCGCGAGTTCTACCGCCCCGGCCGGATGACCCGCCGCGGCGCGATGCCCTCGAGCGTGGTGGCGCTGTTGCAGGACAAGGGCAGCGTGCAGCAGCTCGACGGCGACGCGCACCGCATCCGCAAGGCGATGTTCCTTGACCTGATGACGCCGGACCGGCTGGAGACGGCGCGCGAGATCTTCGCCGAGGAATGGGAGGTCGCGCGTCGCCGCTGGCGCGGCAGGACGGTCGCCCTGGCCGAAAGCCTCGACATTTTGCTGACGCGCGTCGCCCTGCGCTGGTGCGGCATTCCGCTCGACGGCACCGACGTCGCCGCCCGCGCAAAGGAACTGGGAGCGATCTTCCGCCGTGCCGGCAGCGTCGGGCCCGCCTATCTGAAGGCGCGGTGGCTGCGGGCGCGGTCGGAACACTGGGCGCAGCAGGTGATCTCCTGGGCCGCGGCGGAAGAGGATGGCGGCGGCGCGCTGGGCCGCCTTGTCCGGCATCGCGACGTGGACGGCCGTGTTCTGGGTGACAAGGTGGCGGCGGTGGAACTGCTGAACCTGTTGCGGCCCATCGTGGCGGTCGGCGTCTACATCACTTTCGCCGCCCATGCGCTGCACGTGCATCGCGAAAGGCTGGCCGGGGTGATCGGCGACGGCGAACCTGAACGCCTTGCCCCGGTGGCGGAGGAGGTGCGCCGGCTCTACCCGTTCTTCCCTATGATCGGCGGGCGCGTCCTGCACCCGTTCGACTGGCGCGGTACGCGGTTTCAGACCGGAGACTGGCTGTTGCTGGACCTCTATGGCACGAACCGCCACCCCGCCGACTGGCCCGCCTCCGACCGCTTCGACCCCACGCGCTACGCCCGCGAGAGCGCCGGCGCGCTGGTGCCGCAGGGCGGCGGGCAGTACCTGGAGAACCACCGCTGTCCGGGCGAGCGCCTTACGCAGGTCCTGCTGACCGAGGCGATCGCGCAGCTTGTGCGGATGGACTACAGCGTGCCGGAGCAGGATCTGGAGATCCCGCTCGACCGGTTCCCGCCCAAGCCGCGCGACGGCATGCGGATCGCCGTCGCGGGCTGAGGGGCCAACGGCCGACCCGTAAGCGCGGTCAGGCGTCCCGGTCCACGAACTTGCCGAACCGGCTGGTCGAGCCGTCCGCGGTTTCCTCCTGAAAGAGGAACGCGAGGTTGTTGTCCTCGAACACCTGGAAAAACTCGTCCCACTCGATCGGGGTCAGTCGCTCCTCCGGCTCATTGAAGTCGATGCGCAGGATGCCGCCCTCGCCGGTGCCCTCGACCCGCGCGGGCTGTCCGCCGCGGGCCTCGGCCCAGGCGCGGATCGTCTCGTGATCGGTCGTCTTGGTCGCGGTCGTCATGATCTTTTCCTTTCGCCGGCGCATCGGCGCCACTCCGACCCAACGTTCCATCTCGCGTGCCGTTGCACCTAACGGCGGGGCGGTCGGCACGATCTTGCCGGCGGGGCGCGGTGGCCGGCCCGGCCATTCCTCTGGCGATCTGGGCGCCGGGAACATCTGCCGTCTGATCCTGTTGAAGCTCCGATCCGACACACGAAGACCGCGAGGGGACATGACCAAGTATCTCATCACCGGAGGTTGCGGCTTCATCGGCCGCGCGCTGACCCGGGAACTGCTGACGCAGGGCGCGCAGGTCCGGGTGCTGGATTCGCTGCTGCCGCAAGTCCATGGCGACACCCGCCCCGCCACCCCCGATGTCGAGTTCATCGAGGGTGACGTGCGTGAAGGTGATGCGGTGAAACGGGCCGTCAAGGGTGTGGACGGCGTCTTCCACCTCGCCGCCGAGGTCGGCGTCGGCCAGTCGATGTACGAGATCGCCCGCTACACCGCCGCCAATGACCTCGGCACCGCCGTCCTGCTCGAGGCGCTGATCGCCGAGCCGGTGAAACGCCTCGTCCTCGCCTCCTCGATGAGCGTCTATGGCGAAGGGCTCTACCGCACGGCCGAGGGCGAGACGGTGCGCCATGCCCGCCGCAGCGCCGCCGACCTGGAGGCCGGGCGCTGGGACCCGGTCGACGCCACCGGCACGCCGCTGACCCCGATCCCGACCGACGAGGAAAAGCCGGTCGACCTCGCCTCGATCTACGCGCTGACGAAATTCGCGCAGGAACGCGCGGTGCTGATCTTCGGCGCGACCTACCCGACCGAGACCGTGGCGCTGCGGCTCTTCAACGTGTTCGGGCCCGGCCAGGCGCTGTCGAACCCCTATACCGGCGTTCTGGCGAACTTCGGCTCGCGACTGATCAACGGCAGCCCGGCGACCGTGTTCGAGGACGGGCAGCAGATGCGCGACTTCGTTCATGTCGAGGACATCGCGCGCGCCTTCCGGCTGGCGATGGAACAGCCGCCCGCCGCCGGCCACGTGCTCAACATCGGCAGCGGCCAGTCCTATTCCATCGCCTCGGTGGCCGAGATGCTGGCCGAGGCGCTGAACCGGCCCGAGCTGACGCCCGAGATCCTGAACAAGGCCCGCTCGGGCGACATCCGGCATTGCTTTGCGGACCTGTCCAAGGCGCGCGACCTGCTGGGCTTCCGCCCCGAAAAGCGGCTCGAGGACTCGATGGAGGAGCTGGCCGCCTGGATCGCGGCGGAAACATCCGTCGACCGGGGGGCCGAGATGCGCCGCGAATTGGAAGACCGGGGGCTGGTGCGATGACCGGGCTGCCGCGCGATGCCGAACCGCTCGGGTTCGTGGAATGGTTCCGCATGGGCGACCGCGCGCATGCCGAGACGGCGATCGAGATGATGCGCGCCGCCGGCGTTCGCCGCCTGCGCACGCAGTTTTCCTGGGCCGAGTATCACGTCGACGGGGCCGCGGACTGGTACGACTGGCTGATGCCCCGGCTTGGCGCCGCCTTCGACGTGATGCCGTGCTTCCACTACACGCCGCCCTCGCTGTCGCGCACCGGGCGCAGTTCCGGCGCGCCCGCGCGCCTGCGTGATTTCGCCGATTTCATCGACGTGATCCTGACGCGCCACGGTGAGCATTTCGAAGCGGTCGAGCTGTGGAACGAGCCCAACAATCTGCTCGACTGGGATTGGCGCGTCGATCCGAACCACGATCTGTATGCGGAGATGATGATCGACGCGGCGCATTGGGTGCGCCAGCGCGGCTATCGCGTGGTGCTCGGCGGCCCGAGCCCCTTCGACCCGGTCTGGCTCGACCTCATGGGCCAGCGCGGACTTCTCGACCTCGTCGACGCGGTGGGCGTCCACGGCTTTCCCGGCACCTGGGACAGCGAAGCAGGCGCCTGGGAGGGGTGGGACGTGATGCTGGCCGCCGCCCGCGACATCCTCGACCGCTACAACCCCGATGCCGGGCTCTGGATCACCGAGGCAGGCTATTCCACCTGGGCGCATGACGAGGTCGAACAGGTGCGTCAATTCCTTGCCGCCCGCGCGGCCCCGGCGGACCGGCTCTACTGGTATGGGTGGCGCGATCTCGGCAGCGAGATCGCGGTGCAGGAAGGCCACTGGTTCGACGCGCGGCACTACCACATGGGTGTCGTCGACGCCGCCGAGCGCCCGAAGCTCCTGGCGCGGCTTCTGGCAGAGGGCGGCCTTGAGCGGGTGTGCCGGGTCGCTGACCTTGCCGCGCCGGTGCTGCGGCGGGCCGGCGCGCGCCCGGTCGTCATCACCGGCGGCTGCGGCTTCATCGGCACCAACCTGGCCGACAGTTTCCTCTCGGACGGCGACGAGGTGGTGCTGGTCGACAACCTGTGCCGGCCGGGCGTGGACCAGAACCTCGAATGGCTGCGTGACTGCCACGGCGGCCGGGCATCGGTCGAGATCGCGGACATCCGGCAGGCCCGCAGCGCGATTGCCGGGCTGGAGGATGCGCGAGCCGTGGTCCACCTGGCCGCGCAGACGGCGGTGACGACAAGCCTCGCCCATCCCGCCGACGATTTCGACGTGAACGCCCGCGGCACTCTCAACCTTCTCGAGGCGGTGCGCGCCACCGGGCGGCAGATCCCGGTGATCCTCGCCTCGACCAACAAGGTCTACGGCGCGCTCGACGACGTGGCGCTCGATCTTGTAGAAGAAGGCTGCCTGCCCGCCGATCCCGCGCTGCGCGCCCATGGTATCGCCGAGGACCGGCCGCTCGATTTCCACACGCCTTACGGCTGTTCCAAGGGCGTCGCGGACCAGTACGTGCTCGACTACGCCCGCTCCTACGGGATGCAGAGCGCGGTTCTGCGGATGAGCTGCATCTACGGCCCGCACCAGTTCGGCACCGAGGATCAGGGCTGGGTCGCGCATTTTCTGCTGCGCGCGCTGAAGGACGAGGGCATCACGATCTTCGGTGACGGCGAGCAGGTCCGCGACATCCTGCACGTGAACGACGCGGTGGCGGCCTATCGCGCGACGCTGGAGCGGATCGACACCCTGTCCGGCCGCGCCTTCAACCTTGGCGGCGGGCCTGCCAATGCCGTGAGCCTGAACATGCTGCTGGCCGAGGTCGGAAGGCTTCAGGGCTACGCGCCGCACGTGACCCACGACCGGACGCGCACCGGCGACCAGCGCTATTTCGTGGCCGACACGCGAGCGCTGACCGGGGCGACCGGCTGGCGGCCGTCGGTGCCCTGGCGCGAGGGCGTCGCGGGCCTGCGCGACTGGCTTGCGCGGCACCGCCTGCCGCCTGCGCCGGCCACCCAAACCAGACGGAGGATTCTCGCATGAAAGTCGCGCTCGTCAATCCGCACTGGACCTACGACGGCAGCATCTATTTCGGCTGCCGCGACCCTCACCTGCCGCTGGAGCTTGGCTATTCCCGCGCCTGTCTCGAACGCGAGGGGCACGAGGTGCTGATGCTCGACGGCCAGCTTCAGGGTCTCGACAACCGCGAGATGGCGCGCCGCGTCGCCGGGTTCGCGCCCGCCATGACGGTGGTGACGACGGCGCCGACCTACCTGTTCTGGCGCTGTGCCCAGCCCGAGCTGAAGGTGCCCGCCGATTTCCTCGACCAGCTTGCAGGGCGGGGCGGCCGGACCGTTGCGGTTGGCCCGCACGGCTCCGCCACACCCGCGCCGACGCTGCGCAAGCTCGGGGTCGATATCGTGGTTCGGGGCGAATGCGAGGAGGTCGTGTCGCGGCTGGCCGGGGCCGATGACTGGTCCGAGGTGCCGGGCACCGCGCGGCTGGAGGGCGGGCAGGCGGTGCTGAGCGGCCCGCAGGCCATCAGCCGCTTCACCGATCACCCGGCGCTCGCCTGGCCCGACGACTGGGTCGGGCGCCACACCCACCACCATCACCGTTTCGACAGCGACGCCGGCCGCCACGGGCCGGGGGCCGAGGTCGAGGCCTCGCGTGGCTGCCCCTACGAATGCAGCTTCTGCGCCAAGATGGATTTCCGCGATGGCTACCGCCGCCGCGAGCTGGAACCGCTGCTGCAGGAGATCGACGCGCACATCGCGCAGGGTGCTGCCTATCTCTACTTCATCGACGAGATCTTCCTGCCGCAAAAGGCGCTGCTCGAGGCGCTGGTCGAGCGCGACGTCGTCTTCGGCGTGCAGACACGGATCGACCTGTGGAAGCCCGCGATGCTGGAGCTGCTGGGCCGCGCCGGCTGCGTCTCGATCGAGGCGGGGCTGGAAAGCCTGACGGTCGAGGGCCGCGAGCAACTGGCCAAGCGCTGCAGGATGGACACGCCGGAGCTGGCCGAGCGCCTGATCGAGGCGCGCCGCCACGTGCCCTTCGTACAGGCCAACCTGATCGGCGTGGTCGAGGATGACCCCGCGCTGGTCGACCACTGGCGCGGCCACCTGATCGAGAATGGCGTCTGGGCCAACGAGCCGGTGCCGCTCTACCCCTATCCCAGCTCGCCCAGCTACCGCGCGCTGTGGGGCGCCCCGGATGACCAGGCGTGGGAGCGGGCGCACCGCCACTACCTCGAGGCCTTCCGCCGGTTCAGCGACATTCAGGACCAGCAGCCGCTGCCGCTTCCGGAACTGGAGCGCGCATGCGGGACATGACCACGAACCGGGCGCCCAAGGTGCTGATGACCTGCGACGCGGCAGGCGGCGTGTGGACCTACGCGCTGGACCTCGCGCGCGGGCTGCGCCGCAGCGGTATCGAGACGGTGCTCGCAGGCTTCGGCGCGCCGCCCTCCGAGGCGCGGCTGCGGCAGGCGCGCGGCGTGGCCGAGGTGCGCTGGACCGGCCTGCCGCTCGACTGGATGGTGCAGGACAGACGGGAACTGTCGGTGGTGGCGCCCGCGCTCGACGCGATGGTCGCCGAGACCGGGGCGGATGTCTTGCAGGTGAACGCGCCATCGCAGGCGGCAGGGCTCAAGACCCACGCGCGCGTGATCGCGGTGAGCCATTCCTGCGTCGTCACCTGGTTCCGTGCGGTGAAAGGCTGCGACGTGCCGCAGGACTGGCGCTGGCACCGCGACCTCAACGGCGAGGGCATGGCCTGGGCCGACCGCGTGATCGCGCCGAGCCGAGCCCATGCCGACCTGACCGCACTGTGCTATCCGGGCTGCGGTCCCGTCGATGTCGTGCCCAACGCGATCGCCCCGGTCGGGGACAGCGGCCGCAGGCAGCCTTTCGTCTATGCCGCCGCGCGCTGGTGGGACGAGGGCAAGGACGCCGAAACGCTCGACGCCACGGCGGCGATGACGGACTGGCCCGTGCTGACCTTCGGCCCCGGCTGGCGCGAAGGCGTGGCGCCGGTGCAGTTCACCCACGTCCGCCATCGCGGCGACCGTCCTCATGCCGAGGTGCGCCGCGCCGCCGGGCTGGCCGGGATCTTCGTCTCGCCTTCGATCTACGAACCCTTCGGTCTCGCCGCGCTCGAGGCCGCGGCGGGCGGGACGGCGCTGGTGCTCTCCGACATCCCGACCTACCGCGAGATCTGGGACGACGCGGCGCTCTTCGCCCCTCCCGGTGACACCCGCGCCTTTGCGGCGCGGATCAATGACCTGTCCCGCGACCCGGCGCTGCGGGCCCGGATGGCCGATGCCGCCCGGCAGCGCGCGCACAGGTTTTCCCCCGCAGCCCAGGTGCAGACGATGACGGCGCATTACGCCGGGACGTCGCAGGAAAGGAGCCCGGCCTGATGCGCTTCGTCTTCTACACCCATTCGCTCGTGTCCGACTGGAACCACGGCAACGCGCATTTCCTGCGCGGCGTCATGCGCGACCTCGTCGCTCGCGGACACGAGGCGTTGGCGCTGGAACCGGACGGCGGCTGGAGCCGCGCGAACCTCCGCGCCGACCAGGGACCGGAGGGCGAGGCGGCGTTTCACGCGGCCTTCCCCGAGCTTCGCTCGCAAAGGTACGATGCCGGTTTCGACCATGCGGCGGCGTTGGAGGGGGCCGACGTGGTCGTGGTTCACGAATGGACTGATCCGGCACTGGTCGCCCACATCGGGCGGCTGCGGCGGGACTCGGAGTTCCTGCTGCTCTTCCACGACACCCATCACCGTGCGGTCTCGTCGGATGCCGACATGGCCGGGCTCGACCTCAGCGACTATGACGGCATCCTCGCCTTCGGTGAAACGCTGCGGCAGCGCTACCTCGACCGGGGCTGGGGGAGGCAGGTCTTCACGTGGCACGAGGCCGCGGACGACCGGCTGTTCCGCCCGCTGGACGAGCCGAAGCAGGGCGACTTGATCTGGATCGGCAACTGGGGCGATGATGAGCGCACGGCGGAACTTGAGGAGTTTCTCGTTGGCCCTGCCGAGGCCCTGGGCCTCGCCGCCACCGTGCGCGGCGTCCGCTACCCCGACAGTGCCAAGGCGCGGCTTGCCGAGGCGAGGCTGAAGTTCGGCGGCTGGATCGCCAACGCGGAGGTGCCACGCGCCTTTGCCCGGCACCGCGTCACCGTCCACGTGCCGCGCCGCCCTTATGTCGAGGCGCTGCCGGGCATCCCCACCATCCGCCCGTTCGAGGCGATGGCCTGCGGCATCCCGCTGATCTCCGCGCCCTGGACCGATGCCGAGGGGCTGTTCCGCGCCGGCGCCGACCACCTCGTCGCCCGCGACGGGGCCGAGATGCAGCGCCACCTGCGCGACGTGCTTTCGGATCCCGACCTGGCGGCGAGCCTGCGGCGCGAAGGGCTGGAGACGATCCGAAGCCGCCACACCTGCCGCCACCGCGTGGACGAGCTGTTTTCCATCATCGAAACCCTGGCGCCCGCGCGCGCCGCCCCTGCACGGGAGGCTGCGGAATGAAGATCGCGTTCTATGGCTCGAGCCTGCTGTCGTCCTACTGGAACGGCGCGGCGACCTATTACCGGGGTATCCTCAAGGCGCTGGCGGCGCTGGGCTACGACATCACCTTCTACGAGCCAGACGCTTTCGAGCGGCAAGAGCACCGCGACATCGAAGCGCCGGACTGGGCGTGCGTGGTGGTCTACCCGGCGACGCCCGAGGGCGTGCAGGACGTGGCGGCGCGGGCCGCGGCGGCGGATATCGTCGTCAAGGCCTCGGGCGTGGGCTACGCCGACGACCTCTTGCTCGACGGGGTGATGGCCGAGGCCGCGCCGCATGCGCTGCGGGTGTTCTGGGATGTCGACGCGCCCGCCACGCTGGCCGAGGTCCGGGGTGCCCCCGACCACCGGCTGCGGCGAAACCTGCCGATGCTCGACATGGTGCTGACCTACGGCGGCGGCAGCGCCGTGGTGGAGGCCTATCGCGCGCTGGGCGCCGCGACCTGCGTGCCGATCTACAACGCGCTCGACCCCGACACGCATTTCCCTGTCGCGCCGCAGGACCGCTTTGCCGCCGCGCTGTCCTTTCTCGGCAATCGCCTGCCGGACCGCGAGGCGCGGGTGGAGGAGTTCTTCCTGATCCCCGCCGCGTCGCTGCCGAAACAGTTGTTCCTGCTGGGCGGCTCGGGCTGGGACCAGCGCGCGCTGCCGGGCAACGTCACCCACCTCGGCCATGTCGGGACGACGGACCATAACGCCTTCAACTCCTCCCCGATGGCGGTCCTGAACATCAGCCGCGACAGCATGGCCTCCACCGGCTTCTCGCCCGCGACCCGTGTGTTCGAGGCGGCGGGCGCCGGCGCCTGCCTCATCACCGATCACTGGGAGGGGATCGACAGCTTCCTCGCGCCCGGCTCGGAGGTTCTGGTCGCCCGCGACGGGGCCGAGGTGGCCGAGATCCTCGCGGGGCTGACGCCGGAGCGGTCGCGCGAGATCGGCGCGGCGGCGCAGGCGCGGGTCCTGTCCGACCACACCTACGTCGACCGCGCGCGGGAGGCGCACGCCTGCTTTGCCCGTGCCCTGCAAGCCCGAGGGGTGGCCGCGGAATGACCGCCCCGCTCGACATCGTCATCTTCGGCCTGTCGCTTACCTCGTCCTGGGGGAACGGGCACGCCACGACCTACCGCGCGCTGATCCGGGCGCTGTCCGAGCAGGGGCACCGGGTGCTGTTCCTGGAACGCGACGTGCCCTGGTATGCCGGGCAGCGCGACCTGCCCGAACCGGGGTTCTGCGAACTGGAGCTTTACCGCGATCTGGACGCCGTCCTGACCCGGCACACCGATCGCCTGCGCGCCGCAGACGCCGTGATCGTGGGCTCCTACGTCCCCGACGGGATCGAGCTGATCGACCGGCTGTCTGCGATGGATCTGCGCCAGCTCTGTTTCTACGACATCGACACGCCGGTGACGCTCGCGCGGCTGGAACGGGGCGACGAGGACTACCTCGCCCGCCGCCAGATCCCGCGCTTCGACATCTATTTCTCCTTCAGCGGCGGCCGCGTGCTCGACCGGCTGGAGCGCGACTGGGGCGCCCGGCGGGCGGAGGCGCTCTATTGTTCCGTGGACGGGCGACGCTACCGGCCTACCGGCGAGGCGCAGGTCTGGGACCTGGGCTATCTGGGCACCTACAGCCCCGACCGGCAGGTGCGGCTCGACGAGTTGCTGATCGAACCGGCCCGCGCGCTGCCCGACAGGCGTTTCGTCGTGGCCGGGCCGCAATATCCCGCTGACATCGACTGGCCCGCCAATGTCGAACGCATCGAGCATCTGCCGCCCGAAGACCACGCGTCCTTCTACAGCCGGCAGCGGTTCACGCTGAACGTGACGCGCGACGACATGATCGCGGCTGGCTGGTCGCCTTCGGTCCGGCTGTTCGAGGCCGCGGCCTGCGCGGCGCCGGTAATCAGCGATGCCTGGCCGGGGCTGACCGACCTGTTCCCCGACGGCGAGGCGATCATCGTCGCCGGCAGCAGCGCCGATGTCATCGCCGCCCTGCAGCAGCCCAAGGGCACCGCCCGCGCCATCGGCGCGCAGGTGCAGCGGATCGTCGGGCAGGGGCATACCGGCGACGCCCGCGCCCGCGAGCTGGTGCGCGCCCTCAGCACCGATGCTTCCCCGCCCGCAGAGACCTTTCTGGAAGGAACGATGCAATGATGCACATGCCCACCAAGCGCAGCCTGACCATCCTTGTCACCGGCGGGGCCGGGTTCGTCGGATCGCACCTTTGCGACGCCTTGCTGGCAGAGGGCCATACCGTCACCTGCCTCGACAGCTTCCTGACCGGCTCGCGCGCGAACATCGCGCCGCTGATGAACCACCCCCGCTTCACCCTGGTCGACGCCGATATCTGCGACGACTACATCCACCACGGGCACCTCGACCGGATCTACAACCTCGCCTGCGCCGCCTCGCCCGCGCGCTACCAGGCCGACCCGATCCACACGATGATGACCTGCGTGCAAGGCACCCTCCAGTTGCTGGCGCTGGCCGAGCGGAACGGCGCGCGCTTCCTCCAGGCCTCGACGAGCGAGGTCTACGGCGACCCCGAGGAGCATCCGCAGCACGAGGCCTACCACGGCAATGTCAGCTGCATCGGCCCGCGCGCCTGCTACGACGAAGGCAAGCGCGCGGCCGAGACGCTGTCCTTTGACATGCATCGGCAGGGCCGCGTGGATGCGCGGGTGGCCCGGATCTTCAACACCTACGGCCCCCGGATGCAGCGCGACGACGGCCGCATCGTGTCGAACCTGATCGTGCAGGCGCTGTCGGGACAGGACCTGACGATCCACGGCACCGGGCGGCAGACGCGGTCGTTCTGCTACGTCTCCGACCTTGTGCGGGGATTGCAGAGTCTGATGGAGCTGAGGCCCAACCCCGGCCAGCCGGTCAACCTGGGCAACCCGGATGAATACCAGATCCTCGAACTGGCCGAGCAGGTGCTCGCGATGACCGGCTCGCGCTCGAGCCTGTCCTTCAAACCCCTGCCGCAGGACGACCCGCGCCGCCGCCGGCCCGATATTTCGGCGGCCGAGCGCCTGCTGGGCTGGCGGCCCGGGGTGCCGCTGCACCAGGGGCTTCAGGCCACGATCGAGTATTTTCAGATGCAGCTCGACGTCACGCCGCCACGGCGCAGGCGGCACCCGACGGGTCCGTCCGAGGACTGGCTGCACCATCCCGGAGCGGCGGAATGACGACCGGGACGCAAGACCGTATCCGCAGCGAGATCGCCGGGCTTGGTCCGTGGTTCCACAACCTCACCATCCACGGTGTCGACACGGCGCCCGATCATTTCCTCGGCGACTACCCTCGGTTGAAATGGCAGGGCATCCAGCACGTCCTGCCCGACGACCTAGAAGGGCGCAGCGTGCTCGACATTGGCTGCAACGCCGGGTTCTTCGCGCTGGAGATGAAACGGCGCGGCGCGGGGCGGGTGCTGGGCATCGACAGCGATCCGCATTACCTGCGCCAGGCCGAGTTCGCCGTCGCCGAGGCCGGCGCGGACATCGAGCTGCGGCAGATGTCGGTCTACGACATCGGCAATCTGAAAGACCGCTTCGACCTCGTGCTGTTCATGGGCGTGTTCTACCACCTGCGCCACCCGCTGCTGGCGCTCGACATGATACACGAGCATGTCGCGGACGACCTGCTGCTGTTCCAGTCACTTCAGCGCGGCGCGGTGGAGGAAGGCGCGGTCGAGGCGGACTACCCGTTTTCGGAAACCGCGCTGTTCGACCGGCCCGATTTTCCCCGGCTGCATTTCATCGAACACCACTACACCGGAGATCCCACCAACTGGTTTGTCCCGAACGGGCCCGCCGCCGCCGCCATGCTGCGCAGCGCAGGCTTCGCCATCGAGGCGCGACCAGAGCCCGAGGTGTTCCTGTGCCGTCGCACCGCGCGGCCCGAGATGGTGCCGCCGCCGCCGCTGTGACGAGGGCATCTCTGCCACGGCCCGAATTTTGGACGGAACATTAACCGAAGCTTCCTGTTGAGACAGACAGGAGGGACTTCACCATGAGCATGACACGGCGCGAACTGCTGACGGCGGTCGGGATGACCGCAGGTTCGGCAGCGATGTATCACGCGATGGCCACCTTGGGCCACGCGCAGGAATCCACCTACCAGGGGCGGATCGAGCTGGAGGGCGAACCGAACGGACGACGCGTGCTTGTCCTCGGTGCAGGGCTGGCCGGCATGACCGCGGCGCTGGAACTGCGCAACGCAGGCTACGAGGTCCAGGTTCTCGAATATCGCGAGAAGGCCGGGGGCCGCTGCTGGACCCTGCGCGGCGGCGACGACTACACCGACATCGCCGGCGTCACGCAGACCGTGGAATTCGAGGATGGCAATTACATCAACCCCGGCCCTTGGCGCATTCCCTACAACCACCATGCCATTCTCGACTATTGCAAGCGGCTGGGCGTGCGGCTGGAGCCATTCATCCAGAAGAACCACAACGCCTACCTGCACCGCAGCGATGCGTTCGGCGGCACGCCGCAGCGGTTCCGGCACATCGCGACCGACTATCGCGGTCACGTCGCCGAGTTGCTGGCCAAGGCCACCGACCAGGGCATGCTCGACGCCGAGGTGACGGAGGCGGACCGGGACCTGCTGGTGGACTCGCTGCGCGAATACGGCGTGCTGACCGAGGACAACGCCTATGTCGCCAGCGAAGCGACCAGCGACTATCGCGGTTACGCGCGTGACCCCGGCGGCGGTCGCGATGCCGCGCCCACGCCCTCCGAACCGCTTTCGCTGAACGAGATCCTGCAATCCGAGCTGTGGCGCTGGATCAGCGATGCCGAAAGCATTCATCACCAGAACACGATCTTCCAGCCGGTCGGCGGCATGGACATGATCGCGCAGGCCTTCGAGCGCGAGGTTGGCGACCTGATCACCTACAACGCCAAGGTGATCTCGATGCTTCAGGACGACGCCGGCGTCACCGTCCGCTACGAGGACAGCCGCAGCGGCGGCGAGCCGGTGGACGTGACCGGCGACTGGTGCGTCTGCACCATCCCGTTCTCGATCCTCGGCCAGATGGAACACAACCTGCCGAGCGACAAGGCACGGGTGGTCGACACGATGTACTACGAGGGGTCGGTCAAGTTCGGCCTCGAGTTCAACCGCCGCTTCTGGGAAGAGGACGAGGACATCTACGGTGGCATCACCTACACCGACCTGCCCATCTCGCTCATCAGCTATCCGTCGGCGGACTACCTGAGCGGCGGCAAGGGCGTTCTGCTGGGTGGCTATGTCTGGGGCGCGAACGCCTACCAGTTCAACGCGATGGCGCCCGAAGACGCGGTGCGCTGGGCCGTCGAATACGGCTCGCGCATCCACGCCCAGTATCCCGAGGAATTCTCCAGCGGCGTCTGCGTCAGCTGGCACCGGGTGCCCTGGGTGCTCGGCTGCTACGGCATCTGGGAGGACAAGGCGCGCGACTACGCGGCCACCGTCCAGATGGGACCGGACGAGCGCATCGTGCTGGCCGGCGAGCACCTGTCCTACCTGCCCGCCTGGCAGGAAGGCGCAATCCTGTCGGCACTCGACGCCATCCAGCAACTTCACGACCACGCGACGAACGGCTGAGGAGACCGGACATGAAAACGCTCACGACAGCACTTTCGACGATCGCCCCGCTGATCCTCGCGGCCGTTGCGGCCCAGGCGCAGGAGGCCCAGGCGCCGACGGCGGCGGGGGAGACCGCCCAGACCTCGGAGTTCCGCACCTTCGATCCGACCGAGGCGGAATGGGAGATCTTCCGCTCCTCGGGTGAAATCACCCACGAGGGCGGAGAGGCGGTCTACAACGCCACCTGCGCCGGCTGCCACAGGCCGGACGGGGAAGGCGCTGTCGGCGCGGGCGTCTACCCGGCCCTGGCCGATAACGAACTGCTGGCCGCCCCATCGTATCCGATCTACCTGATCCTCGAGGGGCAGCGCGCGATGCCGCCGCTCGGCGGGTTCCTGGACGATCAACAGATCGCCGACGTGGTGAACTACATCCGGTCGAGCTTCGGCAACGAGTTCGTCGAGGAGTTCGGCGCGGCCACGGCGGAGCAGGTCGCGGAGACGCGCCAATGATCCGGCACGTCGTCACCCGCGCCGCCGCGGCCCTGGCGCTCGCGGCGGTCGCGGGGGCTGCCCAGGGGCAGGAGGTCGTGCGCCACGCCATTCCCGGCTCGACCTTCCCGATCGCGCGCGCCGTCGAGATCCCGGCCGGCGCCACGATCGTCCACCTGAGCGGCGCCGTTCCCTCTGTGACGGACGAGACCGCCGAGGAGGGTTCGCGGGCGGCTTTTGGCGACACCGAGGCGCAGACCATATCGGTCCTCCAGTCAATCCAGGGAACGCTGACCGATCTCGGGCTCGAGATCGGCGATGTCTACCGGATGCAGGTGTTCCTGGTTGCGCCGGACGGGGCGGCTGGCATGGACTTTGCCGGGTTCATGGAGGGCTACACTACGTTCTTCGGTACCGAGGCGCAGCCGTCGCTGCCGGTGCGCTCGGTGGTGGAGGTCGAAGGCCTCGCCAACCCGGCCTGGCTGGTCGAGATCGAAGTATCGGCGGTGCGGTCGCCCGTGAGCGACTGACGCGGTCAGTCAATCCTGCGGCACCGGTGGCCGCCGCAGCAGCGCCCAGCCGGCGACCAGCATCAGGGCACCCCAGACGAGGAAACCGATGTCCCAGTAGATCCACTGGTCCCTCGGCACGGTCTCGTTCACGTGATGCAGGCCGAGGATCTGGTGGTTCACGATGCCTTCGACCAGGTTGAACGCGCCGAACCCCACCAGCAGGCTGCCGACGAAGCGCGGTGTCGACCATTGCACGTGCACCCGCCGCGCCGAGCGCCAGAGCAGGGCCAGCCCGATGAGGACGAAGATGTAGGTCGCGGCATGGAACAGCCCGTCGAAGAAGGTGTTCCACTGCAACCCCTCGACCGTATGCGCGGAATGTCCCGCGCTCGACGCCATGTGATGCCACTGCAGGATCTGGTGCAGCACGATGCCGTCGAAGAAGCCGCCGATGCCCAGCCCGAAGAAGATGCCGGCGGATGTGGGGAAGCCGGGCCGGGGCGCCCCGGCGGAATGGGTCGGCATGACGGATCTCCTCGGTGTTGCGGGCGCGCGGCCCGAAATGGCCGGGAACGCTGTTGAGTGACCCCAGAACAAGGCGCGCCCGGCAAGGTTCCCGCTGGTCGGCACGGTTTCGGGCGGTCGCTTGAGCTTGGCGGAAGGCCGGGAACAATTGCCCCGCGCGCAGGTTTCAAACCGCGACCCCGGCGCCGGGCCTTGGTTCCGTGCGTCCCGTCTCACCAGCCAGAGAGGAAGATCCCATGGCCACCACAGTCGGAAGCGAAAGCACCTTCGAAGACCTCGTCAGAAACCTGATCCGTCTCGAGCACGATGCCATCGCGGCCTATGAAAGTTCGGTCGCGCGCCTGTCGGATAGCGCCTTCAGCGGCCAGGTGGAGGCATTCCGCCAGGACCATCTGCAACATCTCGACGTCTTGCAGGACATGGCGCGCGCGGGCGGCTTCGATGTGCCGGCCGAGGGCGACATGAAACAGCTGCTGACCACCGGCAAGATCGCCCTGGCCGACCTGATGGGCGACAAGGCCATCTTGAAGGCGATGAAGACAAACGAGGATGATACCGTGACCGCCTATGAACGCGCCTCGACCCATGCCGACGCCCGGCCGGAATCGAAGGCTTTCTTCGACAAGGCGCTGGCAGACGAGCGGCGGCACCGGGAGTGGATGGAGCAGACGGCCGCCGCGCTCTAGGCGATGCGGAGGCTCGCGCCATGGCGCTTCTGATCGGCTTCGCGCTCGTCGCGCTGCTGGGGGCGGGGCACCACTTCGCTCTCGTCAGCCTGCGCCACGTCACCTTGCGCGCGGACGCCCGCGCGCGACCATATCAGTCCATCATCCCGGTTTTCGTCGGTCTCGTCGCGATCCACCTGACCGAGATCCTGGCCTTCGCCGCCGCCTATGCCGTCCTGCTGTCCTGGCACTGGACCGGTGCCCTGGACGGGTCGGACGGCGGCTGGCACGACCTCGTCTATTTCTCGGGCATCAACTTCACCACGCTGGGCCATACCCGGATCGAGCCTGAGGGGCCGATCCGGCTGATCAGCATGATGCAGTCGCTGGGCGGTTTCATGATCCTCACCTGGTCGGCCACCTTCATCTACACGGTCTGGAAACGCGCGCTCGAAGAACGCTAGGCGCGCGCTTAGAGCCGCGCCAGCCAGGTCGCGATCGAGGGAAAGACCGCGATCACGATCAGCGACAGGATCATCGTCAGCACGAAGGGAAACGCCCCGCGAAAGATCGCGCCGACGGGCAGGTCGGGATCGTTGATCGCCGAGCGGATGGTGTAGACCGACAGGCCGAAGGGCGGGGTCAGCAGCCCGATCTCGACGGCGATGACGGACATCACCCCGAACCAGATCATGTCGAACTCCGCCGCCTCGGCGATCGGGATCGCGATGGGCAGCAGGATCAGCATGATCGAGATGGAATCGATCAGGCACCCGAGCGCGATGACCAGCGCGAGGTACAGAATGATGAAGCCCCAGGGTCCGACCGGCCCAGACAGCACGATGTCGGCCAGGTGCGTGGGCAGGCCCGACAGCGCCAGCATCCGCGAAAAGAAGGTGGCGGCCATGATGAGAAACAGGACCGACACGGTGATCTGCCCGCTTTCGACCAGGATGCCCCAGAAGCTGCGGCGGTCGAGCGAGCGCCGGCCGAGCGCGATGACAAGCGCACCGAGCGCGCCCACCGCCCCCGCCTCGGTCGGATTCAGGAAACCCGCGTAGAGCCCGCCCAGCACCAGCACGATCAGCGACAGGATCGGCACCGCCTTGCGCACCACCTGCAGCGTCGAGATCTCCTCGAAGGGCGCGGCGTCATGCTGGCTGTCGAACACCATGGCGGGCCGCAGCCTGGCCATCGCCACGATGGCGACGGAGAACATGCCGGCCAGCAGCAGCCCCGGACCGACACCGGCAAGGAACATGCGGCCCACGGATTCCTCTGCAAGCACGGCGTAGACGATCATCAGGAGCGAGGGCGGGATCAGCATGCCGAGAACCGAGCTGCCCGCGACGACGCCGGTGGAGAAGCTCTTGGAATAGCCGTGGCGCGTCATCTCGGGCACCGCGACGCGCGAGAACACCGTCGCCGAGGCGATGGAGATGCCGGTGATCGAGGCGAAGACCGCGTTGGCGAAGACCGTCGCGACGCCAAGGCCGGCGGTGAGACGCCGGAGCAAGCGCTGGAACACGTCGAACGTGTCCTTTCCGACGCCCGAGACTGTGACTAGCAACCCCATCAGCACGAAGAGCGGCACCACCGCGAAAAGGTACTGCCGCAGGCTGTCGTTTGCGACGGCGCCCGCCATGCGGATCGCCACGCCCTCGTTGCGGATAAGGGCGACCCCGCCGAAGCTGACCACCAGCATGGCGACGCCGATGGGCATGCCGAGGTAGATCAGCACCAGCAGGATGACGATGGCGAGGATGCCGATCTCGATGCCGGTCATTTCGCGGTGCCTTTGCCGGAGGCCCGGCGGAGCGCGCCCAGCACCTGGATCATGCATTGCACCGCCGCGACCGAGATGCCGAGCAGGATGAGCGCCCGGAACGGCCAGGTCGGCAGCGTCGCGATGCCGGTCACCCCGATGTATTCGCCGCGGCTGAAGTCCCGTTCCAGCACGGTGACCGTCGACCAGGCGATGACCCCCAGCGCCGCCGCCGCCGTCAGGTCGAAGACGGCCATGAGCAGCGCCGCGCCGCGCGGGGATCGCCGCTTGAAGGCGTCGAGAAACAGGTCCGTGCGCGCAAGCCGATCGTGGCGGATGGTGGTGGCAAGCTGCAGGTAGACGATCATCACCAGCGTTAGCGCGCCCGCCTCGGAGATCATCGGTAGCGAGCCACCGGTGAAGTTCCGCGCCACCACGTCGGCGCAGATGATGATCATGAGCACGCCGATCAGAACGGTGCCGAGCGCACCGAGCCCATCGACCAGCAGGTTCCATGCTGCCGCGACCGGGCCAGTGCCGGTCCGACGCGCCATGTCAGGCGCATCGGGGTCTTGTTGCGGGGTCTGGCTCATCCGGGCGCCTCGACGCGCGGCTCAGTTCATGCCGCCGCCGTCCCAGTCGCGCAGCGGCTCTTCACCGGCCGCCCGCAACCCGTCCATGTAGGCCGCGAGGAACTCCGCCGCGCCCTCGCCGTTGGCCGCGACCCATTCGCCCGCAAGGTCGGGCAGGCCGGTGACCCAGGCTTCGCGCTCGGCGTCGGGCAGGGCGGTGATCGTCACCGGTGTGCTCTGGGTCGCGCCAAGTTCCACGATCCGGTTCAGCGCGAATTCCTGCCGGTCGACCAGGTCCTGCGCATGCGCCTCGGTGTAGTAGGCGCCGGCCTCGGTCAGGGCGGCCTGCACCGCGTCGGGCAGGGCATCCCAGCTATCCTGATTGATCGCGATGGCGCCCGAGAACGCCGTGCCCATGTTCACGCGGGTGACATGCGGCGCGACCTCGTAGATCCGGGCAGGCAGCACGCCAAGCGCCAGCGACAGCACGCCCTCGGACACACCGGTCTGGATGTCGGTGTAGTAGCTGGTGAGCGAGCCGTCGACCGCGTTCGCCCCAGTGCCGCGCAGCCAGTTGGCCAAGGCGCCGGGGGCCGAGATCTTCATGCCGTCGAGATCGGCGATGCCCGAAATCGGCTCGGCGGTGTAGATGTCATAGCTGTCGGTGCCGGTCAGGCCGAGCACCACGAGGTTGTATTGCGACCACTCCTCGGCAAAGGCCTCGTTGGTTTGCAGCAGGTCCCACATCACGTCCAGCTGCACCGGGGGGTTGTTGGTGGAGAAGGGCGTGTAGCTCGACACCTGGCTCAGCGGCAGTTGCCCGCCCTCCAGCAGTGAGAACACCCAGCCGATGTCGGTGATCCCGTCCTCGACCGAGTTCAGCGTGGCATTGGCGCGGTAGAGCTGTCCGCCAAAGGCTTCCTGCCAGTTGATCTGGTACTCGCCCGCTTCCGCCAGGATCTCGTCGGTGCGCGCCATGAAATGCGTCTGCATCATGCCGACCCAGGGGATCGTCGTCGGGTGGCTTGCGGCGATGGTGAGATCGATCGTTTCCTGCGCCGTTCCGGCGGCAGGCAGAACAAGGGTGCCCGCGAGCGCGAGGCCGATAAGCTGTTTCATGGTGTCCATCCTCCCAGATGTTTGGTTCGGTCGTCTCCGCCCCCGCCGCCTCCTCCGCGGCCAGTGCGGCGCCTCGGGTCAGGTCGTCTCGTCGATCACGCCGTTCGACAAGGTTCCTATGTTGGTGATCTCGACCTCGACGCCCATGCCGGGGGCGAGGAAAAGCTGCGGCTTGCGGTGGTTGCCGACGCCGCCAGGCGTGCCCGTCGCGATGACGTCGCCGGGGTTCAGCGTGGTGACGGTCGAGGCGTAGGCGATCAATTCGGGGATCGTGATCGCCATGTCGGAAATCGGCGTGTGCTGTTCGACATTGCCCGCGACGCGCGTCGTCATGGTCTGCGCGGTAATGTCGCCCACCTCGTCCGCGGTCACGATCCACGGCCCGAAGGCGCCGGAGCGCTCGAAGCTCTTGCCGGGCCAGAACTGTGTCGTGTGGTTCTGGAAGTCGCGGATCGAGCCGTCGTTGAAGCAGCTGTAGCCGAGGATGTGGTCCCAGACATCCGCCTCGGCGATGTGGCGGCCTGCCTTGCCGATGACCACGGCCAACTCGCCCTCGTAGTCGAATTTCTGGCTGGCGGCGGGGCGCACCAACGGCGTGCCGTGGCCCACCAGCGAATCCGGGTAGCGGGTGAAGATCGACGGTCTCTCGGGCTTGGCGCGCCCGGTCTCGAGGATATGCGCCATGTAGTTGAGGCCGATGCAAAGGATCTTGTCCGGGTTCGGGATCGGCGGCAGCAGAGTTACCTCGGCGAGCGGGATTGCCGCGCCGACGCCGGCCAGGTCGGCGACCTTGCCCGCCGTCAGCACCGCGCGCAGATCGGCGAACCGCTCGCCCATCTCCGCGCCCGCGTCCCGCACCATTGTGCCGTCGGTGGTGCCGTAGGATGGGGTGCCGTCCGCCCGCAAGAAGGATACCAGCCGCATGATCTCTCCCGTCGTTCCGCCCGTCGGGCGATGTATTCTCAGCCCAGCCGCGCCAGAGCGGCGGTTAGGGTTTCCTCGGCGAATTCCAGCACGGCGGTGTCGGTCAGCACGCCGTCCTCGACCTTGGTGTTGGCCATCGGCACGACGATCTCCCGCGCCGGGATGACCTCGGCCAGCATGCCGTTCAGAATGTATTTCAGATGCCCCTGCGCCCGCACACCCCCCAGCGCGCCGCCGGAGATCGAGATGACAAGGCAGGGTTTGCCCTTGAAGACCGAGTCCATCGCCGGACGCGAGGCCCAGTCGATGGCGTTTTTCAGCACGCCGGGGACCGAGTAGTTGTATTCCGGCGTCACGAAAACGACGAGCTCGGCGCCGGCGACCGCATCGACGAACTCGGCGACGGCCGGGTCGCCGGCCACGTCGGCGTTGTAATGCGGCAGGCTGCCGATCTCGGCCACGGCTGTTTCAGCCTTGCCCTCCATCCGCTGCACCAGCGCGCGCACCGTGGCGCGCGAGGCGGAGGCGGCGCGCAGGCTGCCGGGCACGAAGAGGATCTTGGTCATTCCGTCTGTTCCTTCACTCACCTCACCCGGCCTTTCGGCGGCTGAGGTCGGCGCGGATCTCGGCACCATGTTCGTCGAGGATTGGGGGCGCCAACACGTCCATCTCCGGCTCCCCGTCGAAATTGTAGGGCGCGCGTACGGTGGTGAACGTGCCCAGTTCCGCGGAGGGCGCGCTGGTCTTGAGCCCGAGATGCACCGCCTGCGGGTCTTCCAGCGCCTCGTCAGCATCGTAGGCCGGCGAATGGGGTACTTCGTGCTCGAGCAGCGCCGCGCACCAGTCGTCGCGGGTGCGGGTGCGGAAGACCGGCGTCAGGATCTCGATCAGCTCGTCCTGATGCCTGATCCGCTCCATCCGCTCGGAAAACCGCGGGTCGTCGTCCAGCCGTTGCTGGCCCGTTGCCTCCAGCATGCCCTGCCAGAATTTCGTCGGCGAGGAGAGGTGGAGCGCCACCCATTTCCCGTCGGCGCATTCGAAGGTGTAGCTTTGCGACACCACCGGGCGCGACAGCGGGCCCATGACCTCGCCCACGGAATAGTAATGGGTGAAGCTGTCGAGGTTGAAATGCGCCATCGCCTCCAGCATCGAGATGTCGATGCGCCGACCCTTGCCGGTCTTGGACCGCTCCATCAGCGCCGCAAGGCAGGCCATGGCGGCATACTGCCCTGTGACGGCATCGGCGATGGCCGGGCCGATGACGCGCGGATTGTCGGGCGGCGTCAGCAGGCGCAGGTATCCGCTCGCGGCCTGCGCGACGGTGTCATAGGCGGGCCGGTCGCGCGACGGGCCCGAGGTGCCGAAGCCCGAGATCGCGCAATAGATCAGGTCGGGGCGCACGCGGCGCAGGTCATCCTCGCCCGCGCCCAGCTTTTCGGCCACGCCGGGGCGGAAGTTCTGGATGAAGACGTCGGCGGTAGCGACGAGGTCGTGCAGCACGGCGCGGTCGTCGGGGCTTTTGGTATCCAGCGCGATGGACCGCTTGTTGCGGTTGTAGGTCTGGAAATGTGGCGAGTAGAGCCCGCCCTTGAAGGCGCGGAACGGGTCGCCGGTGCCGGGACGCTCCACCTTGATCACGTCGGCGCCGAGGTCGGCCAGGTGCAGCCCCGCGGCAGGCCCGGTGATGTAGGTGCCCAGTTCGACGACGCGGATATCCTTGAGGATCTTGACCATTGCCTATTCCGCCGCTTCGGACTTGGCGGCGGGCTTTCCGTCGTAGCCGATGGCGAGGTCGGCCTTGTGGGACATGATGAAGCCGATCGACCGCTGCGCCTCTTCGAAGAGATGCGCCGAGAGCCCCGCCGCGCGGGCCAGCAGCGGCACCGCCTTCATCGCGCCGGGCGGCCAGCCGGCATCGAGCATGCAGGCCGGAATCGCGCCCGAGACGTTGATCGGCAGCGGCCGCTCGATGATCCGCGTTGCGTGCTGGCCGAGCAGGCGCAGCGTCTCGATGTAGCGGCCCGAAAGGCCAAGCTCATCCGCGACCGCCAGCAGCCGGTCGGCGCGCGGGTCGCCGCCGCTGTGCTGCGGGTGGCCGAGGCCTGCGACCTTGCGGCGGGCGGTCTTGTGCTCCTCCAGGCTGGCGATGACTGTCGTCTCCAGGTCGCCGTCGCCGGCCGTCTCGACCAGCTCGTGCAGGTAGAGCCCCGCCGTCTCGGAACTGCCGGCGACGACGCTGCCCATCCCGAGCAGCCCCGCCGCCATCGCGCCCTGCCAGGCGTCGGGACCGGCGGCCAGCGTCATCCGCGCCGCCTGGACCGAGGGCACCAGCCCGTGTTCGGCGATGGCGACAAGGCAGGCGTCGGTCATGTCGCGCTGCGCCGTCGACGGTTTGTCGCCCAGCACCAGCAGCCAGAAATAGTCGGTGAAATTGATCTTGCCGATCAGGTCATCACACAGGTCCAGCCCCCGCACGGTGATGCTCTCGGCATCCGAGGTCGCGATGGCCGTATAGGCCTGATCCTGTTTCCCGATGCGCATGATCCCTCCCGATCATATTTCGACTAGCGAAAAAATTTCCTCTTGCCGAAAATAATGGACGGTCCTACCGTCACGTCAAGCACGAATTTCGGCGATGGGCGGAGGTGCATCGCAAAGGGGAGGGGAAACATGCGGGATATCAACCAGTTCACGATCACCGACGCGGTCAAGGCCTCGTTCAAGACCGAAGAAGGCAGCCGGTTCGAGCAGTTGCTGCACGGGCTGATCGACCACCTGCATGATTTCACGCGCGAGAACCAGGTGACGCACGAGGAATGGATGCGCGCGCTCATGTTCCTCTACGATTGCGGCCAGATCTCCACGCCGGAACGCCACGAATTCATCCTGCTGTCGGATGTTCTGGGCTTTTCCGCGCTGGTCGACATGATCAACACCAAGGGCGGCGCGACCGAGGGCTCGAACCTCGGGCCGTTCTACCTCGACAACGCGCCGCGCAAAGAGCTTGGCTGCGACCTGTCGGACGAGCGCGACGGGGTCTGCGTGCTGGTCCACGGCAAGATCACCGATTCGCTGCACAACCCGCTGCCGGGGGCGGTCATCGACACCTGGCAGGCTGACGCGGCGGGCACCTATCCTATACAAGAACAGACGCAGGGTCAGGACAAGATGGACTTGCGCGGGGTGTTCGAGGCCGACGAGCAGGGGCGGTTCTGGTATACCACGGTGCTCCCCAAGCCCTATACCGTGCCCTACGATGGCCCGGTCGGCGAACTGCTGCGCGCAGGCAACCGTCATGCCTGGCGCCCCGCGCACCTGCACTACATCGTGCGCGCGCCCGGCATGGCGTCGATCACGACGGAAGTGTTCTTCGAGAACATGGAATACATCGACAACGATGCCGTCTTCGGCGTGCGACGGTCGCTGATCGCCAAGCTGCATCCGGCCAAGGTCGCCAAGGACCTCGGCTACAAGACCGACAAGAAACCGGAAGCGGTGGTCGAGTTCGACTTCATCCTCGCACCGCAAGGCTGACCGGCCATGCCGCGGGACGAGGGCAGGTCGCCGGACTTCGTGGAGGCGCTGGCCAAGGGCCTCGCCATCCTCGAAGCCTTCGACGCGACCCACCCCGAGATGACGCTGTCAGAAGTGGCGCGCCGGGTCGGCCTGTCGCCCGCCGCCGCGCGGCGCTCGCTCATCACACTGTCCGAACTGGGCTACGTCGGCAGCCGCGACAAGCGCTTCCACCTCAAGCCGCGGATCATGGCGCTGGGCTCGGCCTTCTACTTCGCCGCGCGGATCGACGAGTTGCTGCAACCCGACCTGCGCGACCTGGTGAACCGGTTCGGCGATGCCTCCTCGGTCAGCACGCTCGACGGCACCGACGTGATCTACGTCGCCCATGTCTCGGTCCAGCGCGCGCGACGCGCCGCCGCCGTGGTGGGCGCGCGCTACCCGGCCTATGCCACCTCGATGGGGCGCGTGCTGCTGGCGGCGCTCCCGGACGGGGAGCTGGACGCGCGGCTGGCGGAAACGAAGTTCGTTCCGCTCACCTCGCAGACCTGCACCGACCCCGCCCGCCTGCGCGAGGCGCTGATGGCGGTGCGCGAGGCAGGCTATGCCGCGACCGTGGACCAGCTCGACTACGGCATCACCGCGTTGGCCGTGCCGATCCGCGATGCCGACGGCCGCACCGTCGCGGCGCTGAACACGTCCGGCTATTCCGGCCTGACCACGCCCGAGGCGCTTATCGCCGAGCGTCTGCCCGCGCTGCGCGAGACCGCATCGCATATCGGCCACGAGATGACACGCTTCCCGGTGCTGCAATCGGTCCTGGGAAGCTGACACGACGCTACAGATCTTTAGGGAGGATTTGAGATGTGTAACCTGTGCCGACCCACGACGCCGCTGTCGCTGTGCCCGACATTCGGGCAGATCTTCCGCGCGCCCGCCGGAGAAACGTCCAGCGGGGCGCAGGCCGCCGCCGCGGCCCGCACCAATGTCACCGCCGCGTCGATGCCGCAGCTTTCGGGCCAGAAGGGCGTGCGCATCCTGATCAAGGGCGGCGTGGTGATGTCGGTCGACCCCGATGTCGGCAACTTCGCCAAGGGCGACGTGCTGATCGAGGGCGACAGGATCGTCGCCGTGGGCGCGAACATCGAGGCTGGCGATGCCCATGTGATCGACGCGGCCGGCAAGATCGTGATGCCGGGTTTCATCGACACCCACCACCACCAGTTCGAGACCGGGCTGCGCTCGTCGCTGTCGGACGCCATCGTCGTGAACGACGGCCGCCCCGAGAACGCGCTCAACTATTACGAGGCGATGCTCTTGGGCTTCTCGCAGCATTACCGCCCGGAGGATGTCTACATCAACGAGCTCTACGGCGGCCTCGCGCAGCTTGACGCGGGCGTGACGACGGTGATGGACGTGAGCCAGATCCACCATTCCGCCGACCATTCCGAGGCCGCCATCGAAGGGCTGCGCGATGCAGGCCGGCGCGGCGTCTTCGGCTATTTCGAAGGCTGGTGGGAGGGCAAGGAACACCCCGGCGGCGCGCGCCGCATCCGCAAGGAACATTTCTCCTCCGACGACGGCTTGCTGACCATGGTCATGGGCGGCGAGATCTACATTGAGGGCTACGAGGAGATGTGGGCCATCGGCCGCGAGCTGGACCTGCCCATCGCGCTGCATGTCGTCACCACCTTCGGCATGACGCCCACTTTCGACGAGCTGGCAAAGAAGGGCGTCTTCGGCCCCGACAACATCTTCATCCACATGACCGGCATGACCGACGATGCGTGGAAGGCCGCCGCCGATGCCGGCGCGCATGTGTCACTGTCGGTGCCGATCGAGATGCACATGCGCCACGGCGCACCGCCGGTGCAAAAGGCGCTCGACCTCGGCATGTCGGTGTCGCTGCCCTCGGACGTGGAATGCACAATGTCGGCCGATTTCTTCACCCAGATGCGCGCGCTGATCACGCTGCAGCGGATGCACGCGAACGAGACGGCGCTGTCGGGGGCGGAGGAGTTTCCGCCGCTGATGTCCTGCGCGCAGGCAATCCGGCACGCGACGATCGAGGGGGCGAAGGGCCTGCGGCTCGACCACCGGACCGGCAGCCTCACGCCGGGCAAGGAGGCCGACATCATCCTGCTCGACGCCGAGGCGATCAACGTCGCCCCGCTGAACCATGCGCCGGGGGCGGTGGTGACGCTGATGGACCGCACCAATGTCGACACGGTCATGGTCGCGGGCAAGATCCGCAAGTGGCGGGGCCAGTTGCTGGGTCACGACGTAGACAAGTTGCGCCGCGAGCTGGAACAGAGCCGCGACTACATCTTCGAGAAGGCGGACGTGCAGCACGACCTCTTCGCCTGATCCGACACCGGGGCAGGGCGCGGCCCTGCCTCCCTTTCCCCGAGGAAAGCCCATGCTGTTTCCCACCTCTCTCGTCGGCTCCTACTGCCAGCCCGACTGGCTTATCGACCGCGACAAGCTGAAGGGTCAGTTCCCGCCACGCACCCGCGCGAAGGAGCTGTGGCGCGTCCCCGAGGAGTTTCTGAAGCAGGCGCAGGATGACGCCACGCTGATCGCCATCCGCGAGCAGGAGGAGGCGGGCCTCGACATCCTGACCGACGGCGAGATCCGACGCGAAAGCTATTCCAACCGCTTCGCCACCGCGCTCGACGGGCTCGACCTCGACAATTACGGGACGGTGATGACCCGCTCGGGCAAGCCGGTGCCGGTGCCGCGCATCGCCGGTCCGATCCGCCGCGCGCGCCCGGTGGAGGTCGAAGACCTGAAGTTCCTGCGCGCCCACACCGACCGCAAGATCAAGATCACCCTGCCCGGTCCCTTCACCATGAGCCAGCAGGCGGTCGACGAGCATTACGGCGATCCGGCCGAGGCGGCGATGGCCTACGCGGCCGCCGTGCGCGAGGAGATCGCGGACCTGTTTGCCGCCGGCGCCGACGTTGTGCAACTGGACGAGCCGTGGATGCAGGCCAAGCCCGAACTGGCCGAAGAATTCGGCCTCGCCGCGCTGAACGCCGCGCTCGAGGGCGCCGCCGGCACCACCGCCGTCCACATCTGCTTCGGCTATGCCGCGATGACCAAGGAGCGCCCGGCAGGCTATTCCTTCCTGCCACAGATGGCCGATTGCCTCTGCGACCAGGTCTCGATCGAGACGGCGCAGGCGAACCTCGACACCTCGGTGCTGGAGACGATCCGCGGCAAGACCGTGATCCTGGGCGTCATCAACCTGGGCGACATGGCGGTCGAAACGCCCGAGATCGTGGCCCACCGCATCCGCCGCGCGCTGCCGCATGTCGATGCCGACAAGGTCGTGGTCGCGCCGGATTGCGGGCTGAAATACCTGCCGCGCGACGTCGCCTTCGGCAAGATGAAGGCGATGGCGGATGGCGCCGCGATCGTGCGGGCTGAACTGTCCTGACGCCGGAACAGATGCTGTGCGCCCCCGCACGGGACGCAAGGGTGGTTCTGCCCTATCTTGACGGCAGGTAGCGAAGGGAGACGGCCATGTCCGACACCACGATCCGCAAGATCCAGACCCAGGGCGTGCATCACATCACGCTGACCGGCGCCGACCGGCAGACGTCCATCGACTTCTGGGAAGGCGTGCTGGGCATGCCCTTCATCTTCGACCAGCCGAACCTCGACGACCCGAACGAGGGGCATCTCTATTTCGATCCGGGTGACGGGCGACTGATCACTATCTTCACCAACGAGAACCGCGCGGCCGACCCCAAGCCGGTGCCGGAGGCCGTCGGCTCGCTGCATCACCTCGCCTTCAACGTCAGCCAGGCGAGCTTCTGGCAGGTCGCGGCGCGGCTCGACGCGCGCGGCGTGCGGCATTCAGGGCCGGTGGACCGGGGCTTCATGGATTCGATCTATTTCCGCGACCCGCTCGGCCTCAGGATCGAGATCGCGAGCTACCGGTTCGAGCCGCCCGAAGGCTGCCGCCATGCCGACGTGATGATCGAGGCCCACAAGATCCGCGTCGCGCGCGGCGATCATCATATCGACCGCGAACATCTTGCCGACGCGATCGAGGCGCTGGTCGCGCGCACGCAGCGGTCGCTGTCAGACGATCGCGGCCCGCGCAGCGCCTACTGAGGACGCCATTGCCGGAAGGTCCCGCGCCAGCGCCCTGCAGCGATCAGCAGGGCGCTGGCGGCGGGAATCGCCCAATCAAGCCGATGCGGAGAGGTTTATCTTGTATTGCAGGAGGTTGGGGCGCGGCGAGGCATTCCACGCCGGTGCCTCAGCCCCTCGGCGGGTGTCACAAAACCCGGCTGATTCAGCGGCTTCTGTCCGCGACGCAGCTGGAAGGCTGACGGGGCGCCAAGGTTAATCTTTATAAATCAGAATGATAGGGCGAGTCCGCTGGCAGCCGGACGCCGGGGATATTGTCGCAAATCTGTTACATGGATGTTGAATAAGCGTCACGAAACGCGGGTAGGCAGCCTCAAGGGCATCCTCTGCCCGAGACTAAGCATCAGGAGAAGTCATGTCTCATCTCAAGTTTTCCACGGCTGCGATCGCAGTCGTCGCAGTCTGCGCCGCAACGGGCGCCGTCGCGCAGACCCGTACCAACGTGCAGGTCGCCGGCTCGTCGACCGTTCTGCCCTACGCAACCATCGTCGCTGAAGCCTTCGGCGCAGAGACCGATTTCGCGACGCCCGTCGTCGAAGGTGGCGGCTCCTCCACCGGTCGCCGTCTGCTGTGTGAAGGCGTTGGCGAAGGCACCATCGACGTCGCAAACTCCTCGAGCCTGATGAGCGACTCCGAGCGCGAAGCCTGCATGGCAGCCGGCGTGACGCCGGTCGAAATCCGCTTCGGCTACGACGGCATCGTGTTCGCCTCCGACATCAACGGCCCGTCTTTCGCGTTCACGCCCGCCGACTGGTACTACGCGCTGGCCGCCGAGATCCCGATGGACGGCGCAATGGTTGCCAACCCCAACAGCTCCTGGGCTGAAGTGAACGCAGATCTGCCCGACCAGCCGATCAACGCCTTCATCCCCGGCACCAACCACGGCACCCGCGAAGTCTTCGAAGAGAACGTGATCCTCGTGGGCTGCGAAGAAACCGGCGCCATGCAGTCCATGATGGACATGGGCATGGACGAAGATGCCGCCGAAGAGGCTTGCCTCACGCTCCGCACCGACGGCGCATCGGTCGACATCGAAGGCGACTACACCCAGACACTGGCGAACCTCGACTCCACCCCGACGGGCGTGGGCGTGTTCGGCCTGTCGTTCTACGAGAACAACACCGACCGTCTTCAGGTCGCCACGATGAGCGGCGTCACGCCGTCCACCGAGACGATCTCGACCGGTGAATACCCGGTGTCGCGTCCGCTCCAGTTCTACGTGAAGCAAGAGCACCTGGGCGTCATCCCCGGCCTGCAGGAATACGTCGCCTTCTTCGTCTCCGACGAAATGGCCGGCCCTGGCGGCCCGCTCTCCGAGTACGGCCTGGTTCCCGACCCGGAACTGGCCGCGACCCAGGAGATGGTCTCCCAGATGGGCATGTAAGATCTTCGCTTGAAGGTCATGCGCGCGGCTACGGCCGCGCGCAACTGCCGGGGCGGACCTTCCTGCCCCGGCTTGTTTAAAGAAGGTTCGAGATGACCGCTCTCCTCACCCTCCCCAGCGTGCTTGTCATTGTCCTCGTTCTCGCCGCCGTTGGGTTCTTCCTGGGCCGCAGGCGGGCTCTGGCTGCCTCCGGCGGCACACCGTCGACGCTGCATTCGCTCCCGCGCCAGCACGGCTGGCACGTGGCCCTGGCAACAGCGGTTCCGGCGCTGATCCTCATCGTGTTCTGGAGCTTCCTCGCGGGTCTTGTCTCGAACATCTACATCGACGCGATCATTCCCGACGATCAGCCCGAACTGCGCCTCCCGCTGGAGCAGCGCGCGGGCCTGACCGAACGCGAGATCGAGATCCGGGTCCAGGGGCGGCGCGACCTGTTCATCTCGAACGTGCAGGCGCTTGCCGGCGCGATCGACCGCTATGTCGCCAATGGCAACGCCACAGAGGAAGAAGTGCAGCGCTGGCGCGCGGATCTTGCGCCGCTGCAGCAGCGTCTTCAACGCGACGGCCAGATCGTCAGCACGGCCGTCACCCAAGGTTCCCTGAACCGGGCGCTCGAACTGCGCCGGTTCAACGCGATCGTCGCAGTGACCGGGCCGCTGGCTGCGCTGGCAATGGCGGTGATCGGCTTCGCCGTCTCGCTTCTGGTGATCAGCCGCGACTTCCGGGCGCGCATCTCGGTGGAGCGCTGGACCCGCGGGTTCCTCGTCTTCGCCTCGACCATGGCAATCCTCACCACGATCGCCATCCTGTCCGCGATCACGCTTCCGTCGCTCACCTTCTTCCGCGAATACGGGCTGTTCGACTTTCTCACCGGCCTGACCTGGGCGCCCGCGGGCGACGTCACCGGCGTGCCCGCCGGCCGCAATGGCGAGTACCAGTCCGAGCTCGGCTTCCTGCCGCTGATCTGGGGCACGCTCTACATCGCCTTCGTGGCGCTGCTGGTCGCGGTGCCGCTCGGGCTTCTGGCGGCAATCTACCTGTCGGAGTTCGCGACCAAGGGCGTCCGCGCCTGGGTTAAGCCGGCGCTGGAAATTCTCGCCGGCGTGCCGACCATCGTCTACGGCATCTTCGCGCTGGTCACGATCGGGCCCTTCCTGCAAGCCATCGTCGGCACCACGATCATGCCGAACACGGTGTCGGTCATGACCGCCGGCGTGGTGATGGGCATGATGCTGGTGCCCTTCGTGTCCTCGCTGTCCGACGACGTGATCAACGCGGTGCCGCAGGCGATGCGCGACGGCTCGCTCGGCCTCGGCGCGACGCCAGCCGAGACGGTCACGCAGGTTGTGCTGCCCGCGGCGCTGCCGGGGATCGTCGGCGCCATCGTGCTGGCCGCCTCGCGCGCCATCGGTGAAACCATGATCGTGGTTCTGGCCGCCGGCGCGCTGTCGAACGTCACCGGGATCGAGCCCAACCCGTTCGGGGCGGTCGTCACGGTGACGACCCGGATTGTCGCGGTCCTGACCGGCGAAGGCTCGGGCTTTGACTCGATCGACGTCCTGGCCGTCTTCGCGCTGGCCTTCACGCTCTTCTTCATCACGCTCGGGCTGAACCTCCTCGCCCAGCGTATGGTCGCCAAATACCGGGAGCAGTACGAATGACCGACGCAAGCATCAGCGGCGCCCCGAAGCCTCCCGCGGCACAGGTCTCGCTCTTTCAGCGGTCCCAGCAAGTGCAGCGCCGCCACCAGAAGGGGGCAGCGCTGCGCTACCTGGGCATGGCCGCCATCACGCTCGTCCTCGTCTTTCTCGGGGTCCTGCTGTGGTCGATCTTTTCGCGCGGTCTTCCGGCGCTCTGGCAATACCAGGCCGAGATCGAGATCTACTACGATCCTGCGATCCTCAACTCCGACGGCGGTGAAGTGACGGCCGAGGAAATCGAGGGTGTCAGCCTGCGCTCGGGCTTCGAGCAGGGGATTTTCGCGGTGTCGCTGGAGCGGACGCTGGAAAATGCCGGCATCGACATCGAAGGCACGGTTGCCGGCGCCTGGATCGGGCAGGCCACCGGTATCCTTGACAGTGCCGGGCTCGAGAACGGCAGCGCGATCATTCAGTCCGCGGACTCGCCGACCGACCTTGCGCAGGAATTCGGCCAGGCCGGCAACGCGCTGCGGGCCGCGAACACCGCGCTCGACGGCGAGGACCCCGCCGCCGCGGTAGAGGCGCTGACTGCTGCGTCCGAGGCCCTGGCCGCCGCCGGGTTCGAGGCTGCCGCCGCAGAGGTCGCCTCGATTGCAGCCACGGCCGAAGGCGAAGGCCTGGAAGCAGCCGACACCGCGCTGTCCGCCACCGGCTACCAGCAGGGGCTGTTCGACGCCGCCACCGCGCTTCGTCAGGCCGACGGCTACGAGCAGGGCGACCTCCTCGCGATCATCTACGCCGCCAACCGCCGCGACGTGCGCGACCGGGTCGTGAACAACCTCGACCTCGTCGGCGACACCTCGCGGGAGGGCGTGCCGATCTCCATCGCGCTGACGCGCTACCTGTCGGGCGAACTGTCCGGCGTCGGCCAGGCGCAGATGCCGCCGGGCTTCGACATCGGGCAACTGGCCCTCGTCGACGCGATGCGGGACGCCGGCATCATCGACAGGAACTTCCGCTGGAGCTTCTTCACCAACACCTATTCCCAGAACGGGGCGGTGGCGGGCATCGGACCGGCGCTGATGGGCTCGGCCTACATGATGCTGGTGGTTCTGGTCTTCTCGCTCCTGTTCGGGGTGGCCGCGTCGATATACCTTGAGGAATTCGCGCCCAAGAACAAGCTGACCGACTTCATCGAGATCAACATCGCGAACCTCGCGGCTGTTCCGTCCATCGTCTTCGGTATCCTCGGCGCGGCGATCCTGTTCACGCTTGGCGGGCTCGGCTTCGGCAACTCGATCCGCGGAACGGCGTTGCTGGGCGGGATCGTGTTGTCGCTGATGACCCTGCCGACGATCGTGATCGCGACACGGGCCGCACTGAAGGCGGTGCCGCCGTCGATCCGTGACGCGGCGCTCGGCGTCGGGGCCTCGAAGGTGCAGACCGTGTTCCACCATGTCCTGCCGCTTGCCGCGCCGGGCATCCTGACGGGCACGATCATCGGTATCGCGCAAGCTCTCGGAGAGACCGCGCCGCTGCTCCTGATCGGCCTCTCGGTCTCCACCGGTGCCGGCCTGCTGTCTTCGCCCTTCACCGGCGGTCTTCTGGAACAGGCGCAGTCGATGCCGACGGTTGTCTTCCTCCTCGCTCAGAACGAGGATGCGACGGTCCGCGAAGGACTCGCACAATCGGCCATCATCGTGATGCTTCTTCTGCTATTTGCACTTAATTTCCTGGCCATTATGCTGCGCCGTCGGTTCGAGCGGAGGTGGTAAGGCAGATGGAGGACGAAAGAATGAATGACATGCAACTCGACCAGCGCGTTGTCGGCAGCGACGACATCAAGATCTCGGCACGGAACTGCCAGGTTTTTTACGGCGACACCCACGCCATCAAGGACGTGACCGTCGACATCGAAGACAAGATGGTCACGGCGTTCATCGGCCCTTCGGGCTGCGGCAAGTCGACCTTCCTGCGCTGCCTGAACCGGATGAACGACACCATCGAAAGCTGCCGGGTCGAGGGCGATATCCGCCTCGACGGCGAGGATATCTACGACAAGCGCGTGGATCCGGTGCAGTTGCGCGCCAAGGTCGGCATGGTCTTTCAGAAGCCCAACCCGTTCCCGAAGTCGATCTACGACAACGTGGCCTACGGGCCCAAGATCCACGGGCTCGCCCGCACCAAGGCCGAGCTTGACGAGATCGTCGAGCGGTCGCTGCGCCGCGCCGCGCTCTGGAACGAGGCAAAGGACCGCCTGCAGGAACCCGGCACCGGCCTTTCGGGCGGCCAGCAGCAGCGTCTGTGCATCGCACGCGCCGTGGCCACCGGCCCCGAAGTCCTGCTGATGGACGAACCCTGTTCCGCGCTCGATCCCATCGCGACCGCACAGGTCGAGGAACTGATCGACGAGCTGCGGCAGAGCTATTCGGTGGTCATCGTGACCCACTCGATGCAGCAGGCCGCGCGCGTCAGCCAGAAAACGGCCTTCTTCCACCTCGGCAATCTCGTGGAATTCGGCGTCACGTCGAAGATCTTCACCAATCCCGAGGATCCTCGGACGGAAAGCTACATCACGGGCCGGATCGGCTGAGGAACAAAGGGCAGGGCAGCATCATGGCTAATTCTGAACATATCGTCGCGAGCTTCGACCGCGACCTCGAAGGCATCCAGGCCCAGATCATGCGGATGGGGGGGCTTGTCGAAGACGCCATTTCAAAGTCGACGCAGGCTCTGGACATGCGCGATGTCGAACTGGCCCGCGAAGTGCGGCAGGGCGACAAGGCGATCGACGACCTCGAGGAAATGGTCAACGACGAGGCCGCCCGGATCATCGCGCAACGCCAGCCGGCGGCCACGGACCTGCGCACGGTCCTGACCGTCTTCCGCGTCTCGACCAACCTCGAGCGGATCGGTGACTACGCCAAGAACATCGCCAAGCGCACCGAAACCATCATCGACCAGCCGCCGGTGAACGGCACCGGTGCCTCGCTGCGCCGCATGGCCCGGCAGGTGGAGCTGATGCTGAAGGACGTGCTGGACGCCTATATCCAGCGCGACGCCGATCTGGCTGCGGACGTGCGCGCCCGCGACATGGACGTGGACCAGATGTATTCGGCGCTGTTCCGCGAATACCTGACCTTCATGATGGAAGATCCGCGCAACATCACGACCTGCATGCACCTGCATTTCATGGCCAAGAACATCGAGCGCATGGGCGATCATGTCACCTCGATCGCCGAGCAGGTGATCTACCTGGTCACGGGCGACCTGCCCGACGAAGAGCGGCCCAAGCAGGACCGCACGCCGCATGACGCGGGCGCGACGAAATAGATGGAAACGCTCTGATGGCTGGCGAACCGCTGGTTCTTGTGGTCGAGGACGAGCCGGCCCAACGTGAGGTGCTGGCCTACAACATCCAGGCCGAAGGCTTCCAGGTGATGACGGCCGAGGCCGGCGACATCGCGCTCGACATGGTGCGCGAGACGCCCCCCGACGTCATCGTGCTGGACTGGATGTTGCCCCATGTCTCGGGGATCGAGGTCTGCCGCCAGCTCAAGATGGGAACCGAGACGGCGCGGATCCCGATCATCATGCTGTCGGCCCGCTCCGAAGAGGTGGACAAGGTCCGTGGCCTCGAGACAGGGGCCGACGACTACATCACCAAGCCCTATTCGGTTGCCGAGCTTCTGGCGCGGCTGCGCACCCAGTTGCGCCGCGTGCGGCCCGCGACCGTGGGCGAGCGACTGGAATACGAGGATATCCTCGTCGACCTGGCCGAGCATCGGGTCTACCGCAACAGCGAACAGCTGAGCCTCGGGCCGACCGAGTTCCGGCTGCTGACCGCCTTCATGGAACGTCCCGGCCGGGTCTGGAGCCGCGAGCAACTGCTCGACCGGGTCTGGGGCCGCGACATCTACGTCGACAGCCGCACTGTCGATGTGCACGTCGGCCGCTTGCGCAAGGCGCTGAAGGCCGGCGATCACGGCGACCCGATCCGCACCGTGCGCGGCGCAGGCTATGCGCTGGGCTGACCGGACGTTTTGACACTTCCTCAAGATATCCTGCATCTGGCCGAGCCCTTGATTGGCGTCGCCGATCTGGAGGATGAGAGCGTTTCGGCCTTCGTAGCCGCACTGGGGGACCGTCTCTCGCGACTTGCCCGCTGCGCAGGGCGGAGCGCGCTCGCCGCCGCGATCTCGGATCACCGGCCGGATTACGTGCTGCTGGGCGCGCGCGCCGATGCCTCGGATGCCGAGGCCATTGCCGCGGCGATGCGGACGGCCTCGCTCGGCGTCATGATCATGTGGGGCGACACGCGGCCGCATGCCGTCATCGACATGCCGGGCCCGTTCGAGGTCGAGAGCTTCGACAGGACCGAGGGGCTGGACATGTTCACGCTTCGCCTGCGCGGGCTGATGCGGCGGTGCCGTCCCGTCGCCCTGGCGGGGCAGCGCAGCACCGGCGGCACAACGCTGGACGAGGCGGCGATGACGCTCAGCTACGGTTCTGCGACAGTGCCCCTGTCGCTCGAGGATTTCCGCCTTCTCGGCCCGCTCTTCGACCTGCCGGGCCGGGTCTGGTCGCGCGAGGATCTGCTCGACCTCGCCTATGGCGCGCAATCGGCCAATGCCGTGCGCACCGTCGATGTGAAACTGAACCGCACCCGCCGTCGGCTGCGCGCGGCGCTTGGCCACGACCCGATCCGCAGCGTGCGCGGCGAAGGCTACATTCTCGACCCCGGCGCATGATGTTGACCCCCGGCCCCGCGCGCGTCATCCCTGTCGCGTAGCCGCGCGAGGACGCCACGATGCAGCAAGACCATTCCACCACCCACGACGCGCTAGAAGACCCGCGCAACGCGGACATTCTGATCTACGTAAACGGCGACCTGAAGCACCGGGACGAGGCGATGGTCTCGGTCTACGATTCGGGCTTCATGCTCGGCGACGGCATGTGGGAGGGGATGCGCCTTTACGACGGTGTCTGGGCCTTCTTCGACGAGCACATGGACCGCTTCTTCGACTCGTGCAAGGCGGTGAGCCTCGACGTGGGGATGGACCGCGCGGGGATCTTCGCGGCGCTGGAGGCGACACGGGCCGCCAACGCGATGCAGACGGATGTGCATTGCCG
Source organism: uncultured Roseicyclus sp. (assembly GCA_937139335.1). GTDB lineage: Bacteria > Pseudomonadota > Alphaproteobacteria > Rhodobacterales > Rhodobacteraceae > Roseicyclus. The sequence continues at coordinate 107,215 of CAKZPN010000038.1, forward strand.
GTTGATGCTGACGCGCGGGACCAAGGTGCGACCGTTCCAGCACCCGTCGCTCAGCCGCTCCGGCCCGACGCTGGTGATCATCATGGAGCATTCGAAACCTGTCGACCGGTTGCAGTCGGCGGGCATCCGGCTCGCCACCGTTCCGCAGGTGCGGGGGCTGCCGATGAGCCAGGACGCGAAATATAATTCCCATTCCAAGCTGAACTGCGTGATTGCCTGTCTGCAGGCGGAGCAGGCCGGCGCCGACGAGGCGCTGATGCTCGACCCGCATGGCTTCGTGAACACGACCAACGCCTGCAACTTCTTCATAGTGCGCCGGGGCGAGGTTTGGACCTCGACCGGGGATTACTGCATGAACGGGGTGACGCGGGCGAAGGTGATCGAGCTTTGCCGTGCCGACGGCATTCCGATTTTCGAGAAGAACTTCTCGCTCTACGAGGCCTATGGCGCGGAGGAGGCGTTTCTGACCGGCACCTTCGGGGCGCAGACGCCGGTGGCCTCGATTGATGGGAAGCCCGTGGGGGACGGGGCTCGACCGGTGACGCGGCGGATTCGGGACCTCTACAAACAGGCGGTGGCGGAGCATGTGACCTCCCGACGCCAGGTCGGTTAAACTAGGAAAACTCGGGTTTTCCTGACCGGAAATCTGCAGATTTCCGTCGCGCCCACCTCCGAGTCTTGCGGCTTACAGCCGCTCCACCTCCACCAGTGTCGAATGTGCGCTCGTGCCCTGACCCAGCCGGGAGGTTCCCACATCCCGCGTCAGCACATTGGGGTTGCCGTTCTGGTCCATGTTGCTGCCCGGTGGGCCGACCCAGGCGCCGGTGGGCAGCGCCACGACGCCGGCCAGGATGTCCGCAGTCACCCGCGCCCGCGCCCGCACCGCGCCGCGACTGTTGAACACGCGCACGAGATCGCCGGTGGCGATCCCCCGCGCGGCGGCGTCTGTTTCATGTATAAGAATTGTCTCGGGGCGGGCGCCCTCCACATCGGCGAGCGCGGCCTCAAGCTGCGAATGGAGCTTGTCGCCGGGCTGGGGCGAGACGAGGTGCAGCGGCGCCTCCGTCGTCGCCGCGCCGGGCCATTCCACCGGGGGCAGCCAGACCGGGTGGCCGGGGCAGTCGTCGTACCCGAAGCCGTCGATGGTGTCGGAAAAGATCTCGATCCGGCCCGACGGTGTCTTCAGCGGCGCGCCCTCGGGGTCGGCGCGGAAGCGGCGGAGCACGGGCTTCGGCTGTTCCTCGGCCTGGGTTTCGAGCCTCACCCAGTTCCGCGCACGCAACTCCTCCAGCGTCGGCACCTCAATCCCGGCGGCCGTGGCGCCGTCACGGAACCCGGCATAGAGATGCGCGATCCACGCCGCCGCCTCGCGCCCCTCGGTGAAGCGCTCGCCCGCGCCCAGCCGCTCGGCCAGCCCAGCGAAGATGGCATAGTCGTCCCGCGCCTGCCCCACAGGCGAGATCAGCGCGGGCATGTGGAACAGGTAGTCGTCAAGCGGGCTGCGCCCGATATCCTCACGTTCGTAGGGCGTTGTCGCCGGGAACACGATGTCGGCGCGCTGCGCGGTCGCGGTCCACCACGGCTCGTTCACGATGATCGTCTCGGGCCGCGTCCAGGCCTCGTGCAGGCGGTTCAGATCCTGGTGGTGGTGGAAGGGGTTGCCGCCAGCCCAGCAGACGAGGCGGATGTCGGGGTAGTCGCGGCGCTGGCCGTTGAAATCGTAGGGCTGGCCGGGGTTCAGCAGCATGTCGGCCACCCGCGCCACCGGGATGACGTCGGTCACGGCGTTCCGCCCCTGCGGCAGGGTGAGGCCGCCCAAGGGCCGGAAATCCTTGCCGATGCCGCCAATGGCGCCGTAGCCGTAGCCGACACCGCCGCCCGGCAGGCCGATCTGGCCCAGCATCGCGGCGAGGACAGCTGACATCCAGTAGGGTTGTTCGCCATGCTCCTGCCGCTGCAGCGACCAGGCGACGGTGATCAGCGTGCGGGTCGCGGCCATGCGGCGGGCGAGGGCGCGGATGCGGCCCGCGTCGACGCCGGTGAGCGGCGCGGCCCAGTCGGGCGTCTTGGGCGTGCCGTCCGTCTCGCCCATCAGGTAGGGGCGGAAACGGTCGAAGCCCGTGGTATGCGTGGCGAGGAAACCATTGTCGGTCAGCCCCTCCTCCTCCATCACATGGGCCAGCGCCAGCATCAGCGCGGCGTCCGAACCGGGACGGCAGGGCAGCCACTCGCAGCCCTCGGGCGCGTCGCCCCGCTGCGGCCCGATGTTGATGCGCGTCATACCCTTTGCCGCGAAGCGGTCGAACCAGCCCGCCGTCGCATGCTCGGTGATGCCGCCCATCGAAACCTGGCTGTTCTTGGGGTTGATCCCGCCGAACATGACCAGCGTTTCCGTGTGCTCCGCGATGGTGGCGAAACTGTCCTGCGTCTCGTACAGCAGCGTGAGGAAGTTCTCGCCCAGCACATGTGGCATGATGGATTGCGCGCACCCGGTGGAATAGCTGCCGAAGCTCGCGACATAGCCGCCGATCGAGTTGAGGAAACGGTGAACCTGGCTTTGCGCGTGGTGGAACCGCCCGGCCGAGGCCCAGCCGTAGGAGCCGCCGTAGATCGCGCCGTTTCCATGGGTCTTGCGGATGCGGTCGATCTCCTGCGCCGCGATGTCCAGCGCCTCGTCCCAGGGCGGCGTGACATAGTCGCCGTCGCCGCGGCCCTTGCGGTCGCGGCTGTCGAGCCAGGCGCGACGGATTGCGGGGCGCGCGACGCGGCTCTCATGATGCACCGCCGCGGGCAGGATTGCGGGGATGGCGCTGGGCGAGGGGTCTTGCGCGAAGGGCCGCGTCTCCACGATCCGCCCGCCTTCGGTCACCACCTCGAAGGCGCCCCAATGGCTCGTCGTCACGCGTGTCTGCCTGTCGCTGCCGTCCATCGCCCGTCTCCGTCCTGGTCCCGCCCGCACCATACAGCGCCGTGCGCGCCGGGGGGAGGGGGCCTTGCACCCGCCCCGTCGCGGGGGCATCACTGGCCGCAAGGCGCGGAGGGGTGTCATGACCATCAAGGTGGCGATCAACGGCTTCGGGCGCATCGGACGGTCGGTCCTGCGCGCCTGGCTCAAGGGCGGCTGGCCCGAGATCGAGATCGTCGCGCTGAACGACATCGCGCCGCTGAAGACCTGCGCCTACCTGTTCCAGTACGACAGCGTGTTCGGGCCGTGGCCGGACGAGATCGCGGCGGGCGAGGGCGTGCTCAGAATCGGCGAGCGCGCGCTGCCGTTCACGCAGGTGGGCGACCTCGCGCTCTTGGACCTGTCCGGCATCGACGTGGTGATGGAGTGTACCGGCCTGGCGCGGACACGCAGTTTCGCGGAGGCGGGACTGGATGCCGGGGCGCGGCGGGTGCTGGTGTCGGGGCCCTCGCCCCAGGCGGATATCACCGTTGTGCTGGGGGCGAACGACGCGGCGCTGCTGCCCGCGCATCGGGTGGTGTCGAACGCGTCCTGCACCACCAATGCGGTGGCGCCGCTGGCCGCGATGATCGACGCGGAATGGGGGCTCGAAAGCGCGCTGATGACCACGGTGCATTGCTACACCGGCAGCCAGCCGACGGTCGACGCGCCGATGGGCGAGGATCTCGCCCGCTCGCGCGCCGCCGCACTCAGCATGGTGCCGACGACGACCAGTGCCGCCAAGCTGGTGGACGTCGTGCTGCCGCACCTCGCGGAACGGATCACCGGCTCGGCGGTGCGGGTGCCGGTGGCCTCCGTCTCCTGCGTGGATCTGGCCGTGATCACCCGCGAAAGGCCCTCGGCCGAGGCCGCGCAGGCGTTCTTCCGGGAACGGGCGGGGCCGATCATCGGTTACACCGAGCAGACGCTGGTCTCGACCGATTTGCGGGCGCGGCCCGAGTCGATCATCGTACAGGGGCCGGAAATCAAGCGCGCCAAGGGCGGCATGCTGCGCGTCTTTGGCTGGTATGACAATGAATGGGGCTTTTCCTGCCGGATGCTGGACCTGGCCCGAAAGATGGGAGCGATGGAATGACCGATTGGCAGAACTGGAAGCGCGAGGCGAATTTCGTCGGTGGCGCATGGATCAAGGCCGACAGCGGCAAGACCATCGACGTGACCAACCCCGCGACAGGTGAGGTTATCGGCACCGTGCCCGCCTCGGGCGAGGCCGAAACGATGCGCGCCATCGACGCAGCGGCGGCTGCGTTCCCCGATTTCGCGGCGATGGACCTGATGAGCCGGGTTGGCCTCCTGTGGAAGCTGCATGACGCGCTGATGGACAACCAGGCGGCGCTGGCGGAACTGCTGACCATCGAGATGGGCAAGCCGCTGGCCGAGGCGAAGGGCGAGATCGCCATCGGCGCGCAATACGTGCGCTGGTTCGCGGAAGAGGCGCGGCGGGCGAAGGGCGAGATCGTGCCGGCAGGCGTGAACGGCCGCCGCATCCTCGTGACCAAGCATCCGGTCGGCGTGGTGGGCATGATCACGCCGTGGAACTTCCCGTCGTCCATGCTGGCGCGCAAGATCGCGCCGGCGCTGGCGGTGGGCTGCCCGGTGGTGGCCAAGCCCGCGACCGCGACGCCGTTCTCCGGCCTTGCCTGGGCCGCGCTGGCCGAGGAGGTGGGTTACCCGTCAGGCGTGGTGAATGTGCTGACCGGCTCCGCCCGCGCCATCGCGGGCGCGATCATGGAGCGGCCCGAGGTGCGCAAGGTGACCTTCACCGGCTCGACCGAGGTCGGCAAGGAGCTGATCCGGCAGTCGGCGGACACGGTGAAGAAGGTGTCGATGGAGCTGGGCGGCAACGCGCCCTTCCTGGTCTTCGAGGATGCCGACCTCGACGCGGCGGCCGAGGGCGCGATCGTGTCGAAGTACCGCAATTCCGGCCAGACCTGCGTCTGCGCCAACCGCTTCTACGTGCAGGCGTCGGTGCATGACGCGTTCGTCGAGAAGCTGGTCGAGAAAACCCGCGAGCTGAAGGTCGGCGACGGCCGCGAAGAGGGCGTGGCCCAAGGCCCGCTGATCGACCTCGATGCCGTGGCCAAGGTCGAGGAGCTACTGGACGACGCGAAGGGCAAGGGCGCGCAGGTCGCGCTGGGCGGCTCGCGGCACCAGCTCGGCGGCACGTTCTTCCAGCCGACGGTCATGACCGGGGCGACGCAGGACATGGATTTCGCGCGGGAGGAGATCTTCGGCCCGGTGGCGCCGGTCTTCACCTTCGAGACCGAGCAAGAGGCGATCGCGATGGCCAACGACACGGTCTTCGGCCTCGCCTCCTACGCCTATACCCGCGACCTCGGGCGGACGATGCGGGTCATGGAGGGGCTCCAGTACGGCCAGGTCGGCATCAATGCCGGTGTCATCACCACCGAGGTTGCCCCCTTTGGCGGGGTGAAGGATTCCGGCATGGGCCGCGAGGGCTCGAAATACGGCCTCGATGACTATCTGAATGTGAAGTATATCGCGATGGGGGGAATCTGATGTTCTACCCGAATACGGTTTCGACAAAATTTCACCTCCTGAAAGCCAGCGCTATCATGGCTATCGCTTCTGCGACGGTGCCAATGGCCGCACTGGCCCAGGACGCCGCAACGGATAATCCAGCAGCTCTCATCGCCGAGCTGCAGGAAAAACTACGCTTACAGGACGAACGACTGGCGCGCCTTGAGCGGATGCTGAAAGACGCGACAAATGTGCCAGCCAAGCTTGCAACAAGCGACCGGGACACGTCCCCCGTTGACGTGGCAGAAGCCACGGTCGCAGATACGCGTCCTGCCGCCCCGACTGGGAATCTCAACATAAGTGGCGATATGCGCCTCAGATATGAGCATAACTCGTCTGATGGCGACGAACGCGATGATGCGCGCGGCGTCGTGCGTGGGCGTATCGCGGCCACATATGCCGCGTCACCTACTCTCGAACTTGGTGCCAGGCTCGTCACTGGAGATCCTGACGATCCAAATTCAACCGACGTTTCGCTCTCCAACTTCAATGACGATCTTGAGGTAAGCCTGGACCAAGTTTACGGCATCAAGACGTTCGGCAAATTGTCCGTGCTGGGCGGAAAATTTGCGAACCCATTCCGGCGCACGGATCTCGTCTGGGATGGCGATGTGAACCCGCAAGGCTTGGCAGCCCGCTACGCGGCTCTCGACAATGGTTCGACTCGTATCGGGGGTAGCGCGCTGTTTTTCCCGATTGAGCGTTCGACCGCCGCCCAAGACAGCACAGCATCCGGATTTCAGCTCACCCTCGATCAAAAAGCCAGCGAAGCGTGGGAGTTCGGATTTGCTGCCGGATACTACGACTATGAAATCGAGGCGGTTGGCACAGCAGACTCCGGTGATACACGCACCAACTTGCTTGATGGTTCAGGCGCTTATCTGTCCGATTTTGATCTTCTCAATATCATGACGGAAGCGTCCTTTTCCGGCTTTGGAGATCGCTGGCCACTGGAAATCAAGGCTGAATATGTTCGAAATCTCGGTGCGGACGATTATGATACAGGCTATTCAGTCTCCGCATCGCTTGGACAGGCGAGCGCGCCAGGAACCTATAGTTTCGGATATGGCTATCATGTCGCAGAAGCCGACTCGGTATTCGCGGCCTTTGCGCAAGATAACATACCATATGCCAGCAACTATCTTCAGCACGCATACTCGTTCTCCTACGCACTCAGCGAGCACCTCCAGATGAATACGAGCCTGTATGCGTATCGGCTCAAGGATGAAATCCTCATCCCGTTCGCCACCGACGACTGGCAACAGCGACTTCGCGTAAATCTGGTCGCGAACTTCTAGAACCTACTTCAAATATCGGACCCACATTTCAAAGGATTGTTGACTTGCGTATTGGCACCCCAAAAGAACTCAAGAACCGTGAATATCGCGTGGGCCTGACGCCACAAGGCGCCCAGGAACTCGTACGGTCGGGTCACTCTGTATTCGTCGAAACCGGCGCGGGCGAAATGGTTGGGTTTTCTGACGAACTGTATGAATCGGCAGGCTGCACAATTTCCACGAACGCGGACGAATTGTTCGACTCTTCCGATATGATCATCAAGGTGAAAGAACCTCAACCAATTGAGATCGCGCGCCTGCAACCACGACACACGCTGTTCACCTATCTTCATCTGGCACCAGACCCTGAACAGACCCGCGGACTTTTGAAGTCGGGCGCTACCTGCATTGCCTATGAAACAGTAACCGACCGGTTTGGACGCTTGCCTTTGCTTACCCCAATGAGTGAAGTGGCCGGACGCTTGTCAGTTCAG